>NKIQ01000029.1 GCA_002256005.1 Alphaproteobacteria bacterium PA4
CATTTGCCAGATAGCGATGCTATCTGGCTGCAATCGCTCACGCCTGCCGGGCTTGCTGACCGCGTGACGACCCCTGTAATTTATGAGTCCGGACCCTAGGGTCCGGCGACCAGCGCCGGACCCTCTGGCCATCAACGATTGTCCAGCTGCGCCCGCACCGCGCCCAGCCCGGCGCGGGAAATGCGATAGGGCTGGCCGCCCTGCGAGGCGATGAAGCCGCGCCGCCGCAACCGGGCGAAGACGCCCAGGTTGAAATCGGCCAGCAGATAGCCTTCGCGGGTGATCAGTTCGGCGTGGATGATGGTATCGCCACGGCGCTGGTGACGGATGCTGCCGCCCTGCGCCAGCGCGTGCAGAACGCGCTGTTCGGTCCGTGAAATGTTCATTGATGAGCTCGTCGCTAGCGGTCGCAGACCGCCCGGCACCGCTGGCCGGGGCCAGGGTGGCAGGCATGACAACCCGTTCGCGATCATCGCGAAGGGTCAGCGACGGGGCGCAAGCTCGCGCATCAACACTCCATCCCGAAACAGTCGGGGCCGGGAAATCTAGGCCGCCATCGCGCGCCGCGTCAACGCCGGGCTTTGACGGCGCGCGCCGGGCGCGGCATGCAGGGGCGATGTTCCAGACGCTCCGCCCGTTGATCTTCGCGCTCGATCCCGAACGCGCCCATGGCCTGACGCTGGCCGGACTGGGCGCCGGTCAGGCGCTCGGCCTGTTGCCGCGCCCCGGCGCCGATGATCCGGTCCTGGCAACGCGCCTGGCCGGGCTGGAGCTGCCCAATCCCATCGGCCTTGCCGCCGGCTTCGACAAGGATGTGGCGGTGCCGGATGCCATGCTGCGGCTGGGCTTCGGCTTCGTCGAATGCGGGTCGGTGACGCCGCGCCCCCAGGCCGGCAATCCGCAGCCGCGGCTGTTCCGGCTGGTCGAGGATCGCGCCGTCATCAACCGCATGGGCTTCAACAACCAGGGGCTGGAGCAGGCGGTGACGCGGCTGCGCGCCCGCGCCGGCCGGCCGGGCGTCGTCGGCATCAACCTCGGCGCCAACAAGGACGCCGAGGATCGCACCGCCGACTATGTCACCGGGCTGCGCGCGACAGCGGCGCTGGCGTCCTATGTTACCGTCAACATCTCGTCACCCAACACGCCCGGCCTGCGCGCCCTGCAGGATGGCTCAGCGCTTGCCGATCTGGTGGCGCGGGTGGTGGCGGCGCGCGGTGCAATCGCCGTGCCGATCTTCGTCAAGGTGGCGCCCGACCTCGAACCGGCGGATTTCGACACCATTGCGCGCATCGCCATCGACGGCGGCATCGACGGGCTGATCGTCTCCAACACGACGATCAGTCGGCCGGCGCTGGCCAGCCGCCACGCCGGGGAAGGCGGCGGCCTGTCGGGCGCGCCATTGCAGCCGCTGGCGCAGGCGGCGCTCAGGGGCTTTGTCGCCGCCACCGGCGGGCGCTTGCCGCTGATCGCCGCCGGCGGCATCGCCTCGGGCGCCGATGCCTATGCCCGCATCCGCGCCGGGGCGAGCGCCGTGCAGCTCTATTCGGCTTTGGTCTATGACGGGCCGGGGCTGGTCACGCGCATCAAGGCGGAACTGGCGGCGCTGCTGCGCCGCGACGGTTTCGCCAATGTCGGGGCGGCGGTCGGTGCCGGTTGAAATCGGTCCGCTGCGCAGCGACGAGATCGCCGCCGCCGCCGCGCTGTGGACGACCGCCGGGCTGGTGCGACCGTGGAACGATCCCATCGCCGATGCGCGGCGGGCGTTGGCCGGTCCCGCCGCCACCATCCTTGCGGCGCGCGTCGGCGACACGCTGGTCGGCACCGCGATGACCGGCCATGATGGCCATCGCGGCTGGGTCTATTATCTCGCCGTCGCCCCCGATCGCCAGCGCCAGGGTATCGCCCGCGCCCTGATGGCGGCGGCAGAGGCCTGGTGTGCCGCCGCCGGCATGCCGCGTCTCAACCTGATGGTGCGGGCCGGCAATGCCGGCGTGCTCGGTTTCTATGCGGCGCTCGGCTACCGCACGTCCGATGTCGTCGTGCTGCAGCGGGACCTCTGAGACCCCGCTCATTCGGCAGTGCGCTTGCCTCTTGTCGGCGGGCGCGCGCTTCGTCATGGTCAGGTTCATGACAAACGCCCTGCGCCTCCTCCCCTTGTTCCTGCTGGCCACCGCCGCACCCACGCTCGCCAAGGCGCCCGCAGCGCCGGCCGGCTGGACCGCCGCCGTCTCCGCCGCCGATCCGCGCGGCACCGAGGCTGGCCTTGCCATGCTGAAGCAGGGTGGCAACGCCATCGATGCCATCGGTGCCACCATGCTGGCGCTGACGGTGGTCGAGCCGCAATCCTCGGGCATCGGCGGCGGCGGCCTGCTGGTCTTTCAGCCCGCGAAGGGCGGCGCCCCGTTGACCTTCGACGGCCGCGAAAAGGCCCCGGCACGGGCGACGCCCGAACTGTTCATGGGCGCCGATGGCAAGCCGCAGCCACGCCGCGACGCGGTGCCGGGCGGCAAGAGCGTCGGCGTGCCCGGCAATATCGCCATGCTGGCCATGGCGCATGCCAGGGCCGGGAAGCTGCCCTGGGCGGCGCTGTTCCAGCCCGCCATCGCGCTGGCCCGCAACGGTTACGAGATCACGCCCCGGCTGGCCCGCACCATCGATGGCAGCAAGGACACGCTGGCCCGCACGCCGGAAGCCGCAGCGCTGTTCCTCAACCCCGATGGCAGCGCCAAGGCCGCCGGCACCCGCATCGTCAACGAGGCGCTGGCCAAGACGCTGGAGGCCATCGCCGCCGGCGGCCCCCAGGCCTTTTACAAGGGCGATATCGCCGCCAGCATCGTCACCCGCGTGACGACGGCGCCGACCAATCCGTCGTCGATGACCCTCGCCGATCTCGCCGGCTATGAAGCCCGCGAACGTGCGCCGGTGTGCGCGACGTACCGCGTCTGGAAAATCTGCGGCATGGGCCCGCCGTCCGCCGGCGGCATCGCCGTCATCGCCATATTGAAGCAGCTGGAAGGTTTCGACCTGACGAAGCTCGGCAAGGACAATCCGGTGTCCTGGCATCTGATCGCCGAAAGCCAGCGCCTCGCCTTTGCCGATCGCGCCACCTATGGCGGCGACAGCGATTTCGTCGATGTGCCGGTCAAGGGCCTGATCGCCGCCGACTATCTGAAGGCACGCGGCAGTCTGATCAGCGCCAGCGCCACCATGGCGCGCGCCCTGCCCGGCGTGCCGGCCGGCGCCAGGCCGCGCACGCCGGGGCCGGGCGGTGAAATCCCCTCGACCACCCATTTCGCCGCCGTCGACAAGGCCGGCAATGTCGCCTCGCTGACCTCGACCGTCGAAGGCGCCTTCGGCAGCTCGCTGGTGGCGAGCGGCATGGTGCTCAACAATGAACTGACCGATTTCAGCTTCGAACCCACGGTCGGCGGCGCGCCGGTTGCCAACCGCGTGCAGGGCGGCAAGCGGCCGCGTTCGTCGATGTCGCCGAGCATCGTCTATGATGCCAAGGGCCGGCCGGTGCTGGCGGTGGGTGCTGCTGGCGGCATGACCATCCCGGCGCAGGTCGCCAAGGCCATCATCGGCGTGCTCGACTGGAAACTGTCGGTCGCCGATGCCATCGCCCTGCCGCAGATCTACGCCAATGACGACCTCATCGTCGTCGAGAAGGGACCGCAGGGCGAAGCGCTCGCCGCCATGGTGCCGGCGCTCGAAAAGCTCGGTCATCGCACCGCGCTCTATCCGCTGCCGCTGAAGGCCAACGGCCTGGAGCGCACCGCAACGGGCTGGCGCGGCGGCGCCGATCCGCGTAGCGAAGGCGTGGCGCTGGGCTATTGAAGCCCGGCCCTGTATAAAAAAGCCTGAAACGGGGCTGTTGGGGAGCAGGATACCGTCATGAGCCTGAAATTGCCGCCGCTGCGCCCCGCGCGCCTCGCCGCGCGCATCGATGCCTGGCCGAACCTTGTCACCATGTTCCTCGACAATGCCGAGGAGGAGGGGGCGCGGCCGTTCCTGACCCGCAAGATCGACGGCGAATGGCGTTCGATCAGCTGGGCGGAATGTCGTGACATCGTCGCCGGCCTGTCGGCGGCGCTGCTCGACCTGGGCATCAAGAAGGGCGACCGGGTCGTGCTGGTCAGCGAAAATCGCCCGGAATGGTGCCTCGCCGACATGGCGATCATGGCCGCCGGCGCCATCACCGTGCCGGCCTATACGACCAACACCACCACCGACCATGCCCATATCATCGGCAACAGCGGCGCCCGCGCCGTCATCGTGTCGGGGCCAAAGCTCGCCGCCAACCTGCTGCCGGCGGTCGCCGACAGCGACCATTGCCGCATCGTCATCGGCATGGACCCGCTGAAATCGGCGCAGCAGGGCGAGCTCATCATCCACCAATGGCAGGCACTGGTCGAGGCGCGCGCCGCCGACATCATCGCCGATCGCGCCGCAGTGCGCGCCCGCGCCACCATGCAGCGCCACGATCTCGCCTGTCTGATCTATACCAGCGGCACCAGCAGTGCGCCGCGCGGCGTGCGCCAGCACCATGGCGCCATCATGCGCAACATCGCCGGCGCCATCACCGTCATCGAACAGGATTTCGAAGCCGGCGAGCCCAAGGGCGAGCTGTTCCTCAGCTTCCTGCCCTTGAGCCATGCCTATGAACACACCGCCGGCCAGTACATGCCGATGGGGATGGGCGGGCAGATCTATTACGCCGAAGGGCTGGAGAAGCTCGCCGCCAATATCGAGGAAGCCCGGCCGACGCTGATGGTGGTGGTGCCGCGATTGTTCGAAGTGCTGCGCATGCGCATCGCCAAGCAGATCGAGAAGCAGGGCGGCGTCGCCGTCACCCTGCTCAACCAGGCGCTGCGGCTGGCCCGCAAGGAAGCCCGCAACCAGCCCTGGAACCTCGCCGACCGGCTGCTCGATGCCGCGCTGGAACGCACCATCCGCAAGTCGATCCGCGCCAAGTTCGGCGGCCGGCTGAAGGCGATGGTTGCCGGCGGCGCGCCGCTGAACCCGGAAGTCGGCATCTTCTTTTCGGCCATCGGCATCAACATCCTGCAGGGCTATGGCCAGACCGAGGCCGGGCCGGTGATTTCCTGCAACCGCCCCCGCGCCCGCATGAAGATGCACACCGTCGGCCCGCCGCTGACCGGCGTCGAGGTCAAGATCGCCGCCGATGGCGAGATCCTGGTGCGCGGCGAGCTGGTGATGGACGGGTACTGGATGAACGACGCCGAAAGCCATCGCGTGCTGCAGGATGGCTGGCTCTACACCGGCGACATCGGCCATATCGATCGCGACGGCCATCTGGTCATCACCGATCGGAAAAAGGACATCCTGATCAACGACAAGGGCGACAATGTCGCGCCGCAGCGCGTTGAAGGCATGCTGACCCTGCAGGACGAGATCGCCCAGGCCATGGTCTATGGCGACAAGCGGCCCTATCTGGTCGGCGTCGTTGTCCCCGAAGCCGAATGGGCACTGGGCTGGGCCAAGGACAAGGGCATGCCCGGCGACCTGAAGAAGCTGGCGAAGGAGCCTGAATTCCAGCGCGCCATGATGGCCGCTGTCGATCGCGTCAACGCCCGGCTCTCGGTCATCGAAAAGGTCCGCCGCGTCATCATCGCGGATGAAGCCTTCACCACCGAAAACCAGCAGATGACGCCGTCACTGAAAATCCGCCGCCATGTGCTGAAGCAGGTTTATGGCGAACGGCTGGATAAATTGTACGCCGGCTGACATGCCCGAACAGATCGAAATCCAGACACCGGCCGGGCCGATGGCGGTGCTGCGCTGGGATTCGGCCCCGGCCGATGCACCGCGGCTGCACTTCGCCCATGCCACCGGCATGAATGCCCAGCTTTACGCCCGGCTGCTGGCGCCGCTTTCCAGCCGTTATCGCATCATCGCCAGCGATGCCCGCGGCCATGGCCGCACGCGGCTGCCAGCAGCAGTGGCGTCGGGCGACCGCGTCAGCTGGGATGATTTCGCCAGCGATCTGCTCGGCCTGCTCGAGAGCGTCGATGGCGATGCCCCCTGGCTGCTCGCCGGCCATTCGATGGGCGGGGCGGTGTCGCTGCTGGCGGCAGCGGCGCGGCCGGATCGTGTTGCCGGGCTGGTCGCCGTCGATCCGCCGTTCATCCCCTTTGCAGCGGCAGCCGCGGCGCGGGTAACGGGCAGCATCCTCCCCAACCCGATGGCCGACCAGGCCGAACGCCGCCGCGCCGATTTCCCCGACCGGGCGACAGCGCGTGCCGCCTATCAGGGCCGCGGCGTATTCCGCAGCTGGGCAGATGCCGATCTCGACGCCTATCTGGCCGCCGGCCTGCGCGACAGCGGCGATGGCGTGACGCTGGCGTGCAGCCCGCTGTTCGAGGCAGCGACCTTTCGCGGCGTTTCGCTGGGCATCGAACCGGCGTTGCAGGCGCTGGCCTGCCCGTTCGCGCTGGTCGCCGGCGAGCAGGGTTCGACAGTCCCGGCGATGGAGTTCAGCGTTTTTGGAGCGCACCCGCGCTGCCTGACAGCGGAACGCCAGCCCGGCAGCAGCCATTTCGTGCCGCTGGAACGCCCCGAAGCGGTGCATGCCGCCATCGACCGTGTCGCCGCCGCCATGCAGCCAAAATGATGCCGTTGGCGTTATGCCGACACACCCAAACCCCGAGGATCGTCCCGATGCGCCGTCTGCTCCTGCTCGCCCCCCTGTTGCTGATCGCTTGCGGGGAAAAGGCCGATCTGCCGATCACCGCCGGGCAAGGGGCAACCCCGACCCTGCCGGCGCCGAAAAAGACCATGTTGCCCACCGTCAATTTCGCCAAGGTCGTCGGCTGGGCGGCGGGTGAGAAGCCGACGCCAGCGGCCGGCTTGGCCGTCGCGCCCTTTGCCGCGGGGCTGGCGCATCCGCGCTGGCTTTACACCCTGCCCAACGGCGATGTGCTGGTCGCCGAAACCAACGGCCCGCCGCGCCCCGAGGATGAAGCCGGCATCATGGGCAAGGTCGCCAAATTCGTGATGACTCGCGCGGGGGCGATGGTCGAATCGCCCAACCGCATCACCCTGCTGCGCGACAGCAATGGCGATGGCGTCGCCGATCTGAAGACGCCCTTCATCACCGGCCTCTATTCGCCCTTCGGCATGGTGCTGGTCGGCAATGACCTGTTCGTCGCCGAAGCCGACCGACTGACGCGCTTTGCCTATGTGCCAGGTGCCACCGCCATCACCACCAAGGGCAGCAAGCTCGCCGACCTGCCCGGTGGCCTGCGCAACCACCACTGGACCAAGAATGTCGTTGCGTCCTCCGATGGCAAGACGCTCTATGTCGCGGTCGGCTCCAACTCCAACGTCGCCGAACATGGCCTTGCAGTGGAAAGGAATCGCGCGGCCATCCTCGCCATCGACGCGGCAACCGGCGCGACGACGCTGTTCGCCACCGGCTTGCGCAACCCCGTCGGCATGGCCTGGAACCCGGTGACGGGGGATTTGTGGGCCAGCGTCAACGAACGCGACGAACTCGGCTCCGATCTCGTCCCCGACTACATGACCAGCGTGAAGCCCGGCGCGCATTATGGCTGGCCGTGGAGCTGGTATGGCCAGCATGTCGATGCGCGGGTGCAGCCGGCCAATCCGGCGATGGTGGCAAAGGCGATTGCCCCCGATTATGCGCTCGGCCCGCACACCGCCAGTCTGGGGCTGGCCTTTGCCGCGCCGAACCAGGCGCTCGGGCCGGGCTTTGCCAGCGGCGCCTTCATCGGCCAGCACGGCTCGTGGAACCGCAAGCCGCCGTCGGGCTATCGGGTGGTGTTTGTCGGCTTCGATGCCGCCGGCAAACCGCAGGGCCTGCCGCGCGACGTGCTGACCGGCTTTCTCAACGACAAGGATGAGGCCCGCGGCCGCCCGGTCGGTGTGGCGTTCGACGCCCGGGGCGGGCTGCTGGTCGCCGATGATGTCGGCAACGTCGTCTGGCGCGTCACCGGCACACCGCAGGTGGCGGCGCGCTGAGGGGTGACAGCGCCGGGCGGCGGGCGTATTCGCTGGCCGCACCAGCGTCGGAGTTGCCGCCCATGAACATCCACCAGTCCATTCCCGCCGATTCGGCCGACACCCAGCACATGGCGCCGTCCTGGCCGCGCTTCGACTGGCAGGACCCGCTGCTGCTCGATGCCCAGCTGAGCGATGAGGAGCGGATGATTCGTGATGGCGCGCGGGCGTTCTGCGACAGCGAGTTGATGCCGGTGGTGAAGCTTGCCAACCGCCACGAAAGCTTCGACCCGGATCTGATGCAGAAGTTCGGTGCGGCCGGGCTGCTGGGACCGACGATCGAGGGCTATGGCTGCGCCGGCGCGTCCTATGTCGCCTATGGGCTGATCGCGCGCGAGGTGGAGCGGGTGGACAGCGCCTATCGCTCGGCGATGAGCGTGCAGTCGAGCCTCGTCATGTATCCGATCTGGGCGTACGGCTCAGAGGCGCAGCGCCGCAAATATCTGTCCGGCCTCGCCAGTGGCGAGCTGATCGGCTGCTTCGGCCTGACCGAGCCCGATGCCGGTTCCGACCCCGGTGGCATGAAGACCCGCGCGCGCGCCGTCGCAGGCGGCTGGGTGCTGAACGGCGCCAAGATGTGGATCACCAACAGCCCCCTCGCCGATGTCGCGGTGATCTGGGCCAAGTGCGACGATGGCAAGATCCGCGGCTTTGTCGTCGAGCGCGGCGACGTCGGGTTCACCACACCGAAGATCGAGGGCAAGTTCAGCTTGCGCGCCGGCGTCACCGGCGAAATCGTGCTCGCCGATGTGCATCTGCCCGCCGACCGTATCCTCGCCGGCGTCGAGGGCCTGTCGGGGCCGTTCGGCTGCCTCAACAACGCCCGCTACGGTATTGGCTGGGGCGCCATGGGCGCAGCGGAATTCTGCTGGCACGCGGCGCGGGCTTATACGCTGGACAGGAAGCAGTTCGGCCGGCCGCTGGCGGCGACGCAGCTGGTGCAGAAGAAGCTGGCCGACATGCAGACCGAGATCACGCTGGGCCTCACCCTGGCACTCGCCGCCGGCCGGCTGATGGACGACCACAAGCTGGCGCCGGAAGCCATTTCGCTGCTGAAGCGCAACAATTGCGGCAAGGCGCTGGCCATCGCCCGCGAAGCCCGCGACATGCACGGCGGCAACGGCATTTCCGACGAATATCATGTCATTCGCCATGTGATGAACCTGGAAGCCGTCAACACCTATGAGGGCACGCACGACGTGCACGCGCTGATCCTCGGCCGTGCCCAGACGGGGATTCAGGCCTTCTTCTGAGCCAAGCCAGCAGCGCTGAAATGAAAAACGGCCGGAACCTTGAAGGTTCCGGCCGTTTTCCTTTGCGCGTCGCTGGTGACGGCAGGCGTTACGCCTGCTTGCCGCCCGGCGTCGGGATGCCCGGCAGCGGTGCCACGCCCTGCGGCGGGATATCGGCATCGAGTTCGGCGACTTCATCAATGCCGCGCGCCACGTTGGAGCGCGTGCGGCCGTAAAGCACGTAGAACACCAGGCCGATGGCGCCCCAGCCGAAGAAGACCATCTTCGCCACCGGCACCAGGAACCAGAACAGCAGCAGGCAGCCGGCGGCGGCGAGCGGCGCCACCACCCACACCGCCGGGGTGCGGAAGGTGCGCTTGCGGTCCGGCTGCGAGATGCGCAGCGCCATGATGGCCAGCGCAACCAGGAAGAAGGCGCAGAGCGTGCCGCCGTTCGAGACGTCGGCGAGCTTGCCGACCGGGAAGAAGGCGGCCGCCACCGTCACCAGCGCGCCGGTGATGATCGTCACCACATGCGGCGTCTTGAAACGCGGATGCACCTTCGACAGCACCGGCGGCAGCAGGCCATCGCGCGACATGACGAAGAAGATGCGGGTCTGGCCGAACATCATCATCAGCACCACCGAGGGCAGCGCGATGGTTGCGGCGATGCCGAGCAGCGAGCCGACCACCGGATGGCCGATCGAGCGCAGCACATGCGCCAGCGCTTCCTTGGAGCAGACCAGCGGCAGATTGCCCTGCACGGCGGCGCAGGCATCGGTCAGCGCCTTGGAGCCGGGTTCATAGCCGACACCGGCGGCGTCCATCAGCGGCTGGGCGCCATAGCTGCCGACCGCACCGGCGCCGACCAGCATGTAGATGACGGTGCAGATGAGCAGGCTGGCCATCAGGCCGATCGGCACGTTGCGCTGCGGGTTCTTGGTTTCCTCGGCAGCGGTCGACACGGCGTCGAAACCGACGAAGGCGAAGAAGATCGAGGAGGCGGCGCCGATGACACCGGCGGTGCCCAGCGGCATGAACGGTTCGAAACGCGCACCATTGATCACCGGCACGGTCAGGCTGATGAACAGCAGCAGCGCCAGCACCTTGATGGCGACCAGCACGGCGTTGACCGTGGCGCTTTCCTTGGTGCCGACCACCAGCAGCGCCGTCACCGCCATGCCGATGAACACCGCCGGCAGGTTGATGATGCCGCCGGCATAGGGGCCGTTGGCGATCTCGGCGGGGATGACGATATTGGGCAGGAAGGGCAGCAGATTGTGCAACTGCGCCAGCAGGCCGACGATATAGCCGGACCAGCCGACCGCCACCGCGCTCGCCGCCACGGCATATTCGAGCACCAGTGCCCAGCCGACGATCCAGGCGATCAGCTCACCAAAGGTCGCATAGGTATAGGTATAGGCAGAGCCCGACACCGGCACCATGGCTGCCAGCTCGGCATAGCAGAGCGCGGCAAGCCCGCAGACAACAGCGGCGATGACGAACGAGATCATCAGCGCCGGGCCGGCCTTTTGCGCCGCTTCTGCGGTCAGCACGAAAATGCCGGTGCCGATGATGCCGCCGATACCGAGCATGGTCAGCTGGAACGGACCCAGCGAGCGGGTCAGCGATTTCTTTTCTGCGGTCGCCAGGATGGAATCGAGCGACTTGATACGCCAATTGGCCAATGAAAATCCCCTTGATGGGCGCATGCGGGCGTGCCGCCCTGTCAGCGCCGGTCCATGGCGGCGCATAGGGGCCGAACTTTCATCGTCGGTCAAGTTTTGATGTGTCGCAACACGATGAGATGTGTCAGTTTGTGTTATCACATTCACAGACGCATGTTATTCCACATGACAAAATCGCTGGCGAGAGACCCGGTCATGCGGTAAGGCAGCGGCCATGGCCATTGCCCCGCCTCTTGCCGCCACGGCCCTGTCCGCCGCCGAAGCCGCCGCGCTGGGCTGCCTTGATGGCCAGCGCGCCGCGATGACGGCGCAGGTGCTGGACTGGGCGGCGATCAACAGCGGCAGCCGCAATCTCGCCGGCCTGGCCGCCATGGCCGACCGGCTGGTCACCGCCTTCGCTCCGCTCGGCGGCACCGCGACGCTGGTCGCACCCACTGCCGTCACCGCCATTGCCGCCGATGGCATCACCATCGCCCAGCCGCACGGCCAGAACCTCCATATCATCAAGCGGCCGCAGGCGCCGCTGCGCGTGCTGCTCACCGGCCATATGGACACGGTGTTCGCCGCCGATCACCCGTTCCAGGCCTGCCGCGCGCTGGATGCCGATACGCTGAACGGCCCCGGCACCGCCGACATGAAGGGCGGCATCGCGGTGATGCTGGCGGCGCTGACCGCCTTCGAGGCTTCGCCCTTTGCCGAAGCGCTCGGCTGGGAAATCGTCATCAACAGCGACGAGGAAGTCTCGTCGCCCGGCTCCGCCGCCCTGCTCGCCGATGCCGCCCGGCGCTGCCATCTCGGCCTGACCTATGAACCGGCGTTGCCCGACGGCACGCTGGCTGGCGCGCGCAAGGGCTCCGGCAATTTTTCCGCCGCCATCACCGGCCGTGCCGCCCATGCCGGGCGCGAGCCGGAAAAGGGCCGCAACGCCCTGCTCGCCGCCGCCGATCTGGCGCTGCGCCTGAAGGCGCTGACCACCGATGATCTGAGCGTCAATCCCGCCCGCATCGACGGCGGCGGCCCCAACAATATCGTGCCCGACCAGGCGGTGCTGCGCTGGAACATGCGGCCATCGACGCCGGCCGCCGAAGCCCGCGCCCGCGCCGCCATCGACGCGCTGACAACCGAGATCGAGCGTCTGCATGAGGTCGGCATCCACCTCCACGGCAGCTTTGCCCGTCCGCCCAAGCCGCTCGACGCCAACCAGCAGCGGCTGTTCGACCTGGTGCGCGCTTGCGGCGCCGCCATCGGGCTCGGAATCGGCTGGCGCGACACCGGCGGTGTCTGCGACGGCAACAATCTCGCCGCCACCGGCCTCGCCGTAGTCGACACGCTGGGGCCCCGTGGCGGCGCCATCCATTCCGCCGACGAATTCCTCTGCCTCGATTCGCTGGAGGAACGCGCCCGCCTGTCGGCGCTGTTGCTGATGCGGGTGGCGCAGCATGGCTGGGCGCGCACAATCGGAAACCCGGGGGGAGAGCGCGCATGAGCTGGCATGTCCGCGCTGCCCGGCCGTCCGACATCGATGCGCTGCTCGATCTCGCGACGCTCACCGGCGGCGGCTTCACCAATCTGCCGGCCGATCGCGCGTCGCTGGAATGGCGGCTGGACTGGTCGGACCGCAGCTATGCCCGGGTGACGGAAGCGCCGGACGATGAACTGTACATCCTCATCCTCGAACAGGCCGGCAGCGGCCGCATCGGCGGCTGCGCCATGGTGTTCAGCCGGATCGGCGCGAAATGGCCGTTCTACAGCTACAAGATCGCGACGCTGAGCCAGACCAGCCGCGAGCTCGGCCGCACCTTCGCACTGCCCTTCCTCAACCTCGTCACCGATCATGACGGCGCCAGCGAGGTCGGCGGGCTGTTCCTCCACCCGGATCTGCGCACCGGCGGCCTCGGCCGGCTGCTGGCGCGTTCGCGTTACCTGTTCATTGCCCAGCACCGCGCCCGCTTCGGCAAGAAGATGCTGGCGGAATTGCGCGGCGTGCTCGACGATGAGGGCAATTCGCCCTTCTGGGATGCGCTGGGGCGGAAATTCTTCGGCATGACCTTTCCGGAGGCCGATCGCTTCAACGCGACGCACGGCAGCCAGTTCATCGCCGATCTGATGCCCAAGCACCCGAGCTACACGGCGCTGCTGCCCGAATCCGCCCAGGCGGTGATCGGGCAGCCCCACCCCAAGGGCCGCGCCGCGCTGGCGATGCTGGAAGCGGAAGGCTTTCACTACGACAATTATGTCGACATCTTCGACGGCGGCCCGACGGTGACGGCTCGCACCGACGAGTTGCGCAGCGTGCGCGATTCGCAACGCGCAGCGGTGGCGCGGGTGTGCGCGGATGACGATACCTGTGTGCGCTCGCTGGTCGCCGCCGGCGAACTGACGGAATTCCGCGCCTGGATCGGCCATGTCGGCACCGAGGGCGACGGTTGCGTGCTGCCGGCCGGGGAGGCCGCGCTGATGCAGGTGGGACTGGGTGACGAGGTGCGGCATGTCGCGTTTTGAATCGATCGATCCGTGCACCGGCGCGGTGATCTGGCAGGGCGCCGCCGGTGATGTCGGCGCCGCCGTCGCCCGCGCGCGCGCCGCCTTGCCCGATTGGGCGCGCGCGCCGCTCGCCGATCGCATTGCCGTGGTGCAGGCCTTTAAGGCGGCAGTGCAGGCCCGCGCCGAGGACTTTGCCCGGCTGATCGCCACCGAAACCGGCAAGCCGCTGTGGGAAACCCGCACCGAGGTCGCCAGCGTCGCCGCCAAGGTCGATATCTCGATCACCGCGCAAGCCGAGCGCGCCGGATCGCGCAGCGGCGAAGTCGGCGGCGTGCGCCAGGTGCTGCGCCACAAGCCGCATGGCGTGCTGGCGGTGCTGGGGCCGTACAATTTCCCGGCGCATCTGCCCAATGGCCATATCGTCCCCGCACTGCTCGCCGGCAACACCATCGTTTTCAAGCCGTCGGAGCTGACGCCGGCGGTGGCGGACGCGATGGCCGATTGCTGGGCCGCCGCCGGGCTGCCCGATGGCGTGCTGAACGTTGTCCATGGCGGCGGCGACACCGGGCGTGACCTCGCCGCCGCCGATATCGACGGGCTGTTGTTCACCGGCTCGGCGCATGTGGGGGCAGCGCTGGCCCGGCAGTTCGCCGACACGCCGGGCAAGATCCTGGCGCTGGAAATGGGCGGCAACAATCCGCTGATCGTCTGGGATGTGGCGGAGGATGCGCTCGATGCCGCGGCGGCGCTGGTCGTCCAGTCGGCCTATCTGTCCGCCGGCCAGCGCTGCACCTGTGCGCGGCGGCTGATCGTGCGCGATGGCGCTGAGGGGCCGCTGCTCGACCGCGTGACGACACTGATCGATCGCATCATTGTAGGCGCGCCGTTCGATGACCCGCAGCCGTTCATGGGGCCGGTGATCGCCAATCGCGCCGCGGACCAGCTGGTCGCCGGCACACAGGCACTGGTGGCGCAGGGCGCGCGGACCATCCGGCCGCTGACCCGCGCACGGGCCGACCGGCCCTTCCTCGCCCCGGCGCTCTATGATGTCACCGGCCTCAGCGGCCTGCCCGATGCCGAACTGTTCGGGCCGGTGCTGCAATTCACCCGTGTCGGGGATTGGGACGCCGCCGTCGCCGCCGCCAATGCCACGCGTTTCGGCCTGTCGGCCGGGCTGATCGGCGGCGATGCGGCGCTGTACGACCGTTTCTGGACTGCTGCCCGTGCCGGCGTCGTCAACTGGAACCGGCCGACCAACGGCGCGGCATCGAACGCGCCGTTCGGTGGCATCGGGCTGAGCGGCAACCACCGCCCCAGCGCCTATTATGCCGCCGATTACACCGCCTGGCCGGTGGCGAGCCTGGAGGCCGATGCGCCGGAAGGCGGGATTGCCGTAGGACTTTCTGCTCCCCTCCCGCTTGCGGGAGGGGCCGGGGGTGGGGTCGCCATGGGAGAGCGTTCATGAGCCATAGCCCCACCCCCCGCCCCTCCCGCAAGCGGGAGGGGAGCGTCGAAATCAACTTCGACGGCCTCATCGGCCCCACGCACAATTACGCGGCCCTCAGCTTCGGCAATCTTGCCAGCCAGTCCAACGCCGGCGTCACCAGCCGCCCGCGCGACGCGGCGCTGCAGGGGCTGGCCAAGATGCGCTTCGCCATGTCGCTCGGCCTCACCCAGGGGTTCCTGCTGCCGCTCGACCGCCCCAACACCGCCTGGCTGCGGGAGATGGGTTTCGCCGGCAGTGACGCAGACGTCTGCGCCGCAGCGCACGCTGCCGACCCGCGACTGTTCGCCCAGGCCTGTTCGGCCTCGTCGATGTGGACGGCCAACGCCGGCACCGTTTCGCCGGCCGCCGATACCGGCGATGGCCGCACCCATATCAGCGTCGCCAACCTGTCGCGGATGACACACCGCAGCCTCGAACAGCGCGAGACCGAGGCGCAGCTGCGGCTCGCCTTTGCGCACCCGGCCTTTGCCGTGCATGCCGCGGTGCCCGCGACCTTCGGCGATGAAGGCGCCGCCAACCATATGCGGCTGACGGCGCAGCATGGCGAAGCCGGTGTCGAAGTGTTCGTCTATGGCGAAGAGGGCGGCAAATTCCCCGCCCGCCAGAACCGCCGCGCCTCCGAAGCCGTCGCCCGCCGCCACGGCCTCGATCCCGCCCGCACGCTGTTCGTCGCGCAAAGCCAGACCGCCATCGATGCCGGCGCCTTCCACAATGACGTCGTCGCCGTTGCCAATGAAAACGTGTTGTTCGCGCACGAACAGGCGTTTGCGGACCGGGACGCGCTGAAGGCCGATCTCGCCCGGCTGTTGCCGCAGGCGGTCGTCGTCGAAGTGCCGGCCAGCGCTGTCAGCCTCTCCGACGCCATCCGTTCGTACCTGTTCAACTCCCAGCTCGTCACGGTGCCGGATGGTACCATGGCGCTGATCCTGCCGATGGAGGCGCATGACTGCGCGCCGGTGAAGGCGTATCTCGACGCGCTGGTCGCCGGCAACGGCCCCATCCGCGCCGTGCACTATGTCCAGGTCCGCGAATCGATGCGCAACGGCGGCGGCCCCGCCTGCCTGCGCCTGCGCGTCGTCGCCGACCCGGCGACCATCGACCCGCGTTTCCTGCTCGACGCCGCCAGGGCCGACCGACTGGAAGCGCTGATCACCGCGCATTGGCCCGAAGCCATCGGCCCGGACGATCTCGGCAACCCGGATCTCTGGGCGCAGGCCTGGGCGGCGCGGCGGGCCTTGCTGGCGGAACTTGGGTTTTAGGGGCGCGACTCCACGTCCCCCTCCCCACTCTGTGTTCGCTGCACTCTCATTGGGGGAGGGGGACGACCTGCCATCACCAGACGCGCTGCGGGAACAACCTCACGCCGCCGCCTTCACCCGCACGAATCCCGCTGCCACGGCATGGGCGATCAGCCGGTCCATCCAGCCCGCATCGGTCGGCGGACAGGGCGGCAACAGCTGGGATGCCGCGATGAACCGCGGATCGCGCAGCAGATAGGCGGTGTAGAGCGCGGCGGCCGCCGCATGCCAGCGGCGCTCGCCGGCCGGCAGTTGCGCCGGGTCGAACTGCGCCGGGGCCACCCATTCCGGCGTGCCGAGCCCAGCGCGAGCCATGGCAGTGCCGATGGCGGGGATCGGCGTCGGCGTGCTGGCTGTCAGGTGCAGCGTCTGGCCGGCCAGATCGGCGAAGTGCGCCGTCATCAGCAGAAGCCCGGTGATGACATGGTCGATCGGCACCAGGTCGAGCGTGGCGCCGGCCGCCGCCGGCAAGGTGCGGATGCGGCCCTCGGCAATCAGCTTGAAGATCATGTAGATATTCTCGAAGCGCGCGATCTGCCCGCTCGCCCAGTCACCGACCACCACGGACGGCCGCGCAATGGCGAACGCCAGCCCCGAGGCCCGCACCAGCGCCTCACCCGCCGCCTTGCTGGCTTCATAGCCATTGGTGAACATCGCTCCGATGAACCCCGGCGCGATGGCGCCATCGCTGGTGCCGCAGACATAGGCGGTCGACACATGCAGCAACCCGGCGCCGCTCGCCCGCGCCACAGCAATCGCGTGGCGCGTGCCATCGATGTTGACGGTGCGATAGACAGCGTCCGTCGCGTCGAACGCCGTCACCGCTGCCGAATGGATCAGCAGGTCGATGGCCGGCACCTGCGCCAGCCCCAGCCCCGCCAGCCGCACATCGCCGCTGCGCGTCACCACTTCACCGGGCGCGGGGTCGGCCCCCGCCGCCCGGCTCGGCACCGGCCGGCCCTGATTGTCGATCAGATCATGCCGCCGGTGCACCAGCGCCGTCACGGCATGGCCGGCGCCCGCCAGCCGCGCGCACAATTCGCTGCCGATCAGCCCGGCGGCACCGGTCACCAGGATCCGCACAGGCTCAGCAGCAGCCAGAGGCGGCCACCGCGCCGGCCGCGACCGTGTCGAACGGCAGGTTGGTCCCGCAGCCGGCGAAAATGCCGTAATGTCGGGAAAAATCGCCGATGAACTCGAAATGCCGGGCAAAGCGGGTGTCGTGCAGCATCTTCCAGCTGTTGCCGCAGACCGGGAACACCTTGCCGGTTTCGATGACATGATGCTTGTCGAGCGTGAAGCGGTTGGGATGACCCGGCACGGTGCCGCGATAGACGACGGCCTGGCCATAATCCTCGCATTCCGGCTCCAGTCCTTCCAGCTTGAACAGCCGGAAGGTTGCCGAATAGAAGCCGATGCCATCGACCATCGCCTTGACCGCCTCATCGCCGATTCCGAGCGGGCGATCCGTCACAAGCCGCGGATCGTCGAACCCCGCCGCCTTGGCGTGGGTCAGGAAATCATTCCAGTAGAGCGCGCCCGACAGGCATTCGCCGTGCAGCACCGGATCGCTCTTCAGCGCCTCGGGCACGCGCCTGTCGGCATAGACATCGGAAAAATACAGCTCGCCGCCGGGTTTCAGCAGCCGATGCGCGGCGCGGAATACCGCCGCCTTGTCGGCGACCAGGTTGATGACGCAATTCGAGACGATGATATCGAAACTGCCGGGTGCCAGCCCCAGCGCGTCCAGCCGTTCGATATCGCCATCGACGAAATCGACATTGGCGAAGCCGAAGGCATTGGCATGCCAATCCTGTGTGCGCCGCGCCACCGCCAGCTGTTCGGGCGTCGCATCCACGCCCGTGACATGGCCGTCGACGCCGACGAACTGCGCCAGCGCATAGACATCCTGCCCCGCCCCGCAGCCGAGATCGAGGATGCGCGCGCCCATGATATCCGCCGGCGCGATGAATCCACAGCCATAATAGCGCGCGGTGACATCGGGGTGGATGCGGGCAAGCGCCGCGCGCAGCTCCGGCCCCGGCGCGTCGGCGACACTGCACGCATCGGTGCGCAGATCGGCAGAGCCCTGCAGCACCTGGCCATAATAATTGCGGCTGTTCTCGATATTCATGCGCCAATCCTGCTCCACACGCTGCTACCCCGGCTTCGCAGACGCGCGACGACGGGTTACACCGGCATATCGCCACATATGGGAGCGTCTGTCATCTCCGCCGTCTCGCCCTTCGCCGTCAGCGCCCGGCCGCTCGACCCGGCCAAGTTCCGTGACCCGCTGGTCACCGCCAAGGGCGAGCCGCGTGCCCAAGTGGCGCTGACCGGGCTGCGCACGCTGTGGTTCAACACCGGCACATTGTGCAACCTCGCCTGCCGCGGCTGCTACATCGAAAGCTCGCCGACCAACGACGCACTGGCCTATCTGACGCTGGCCGATCTGACGCTCTATCTCGACGAGATCGCCCGCGATGGCCTCGGCGTGCGCGAAATCGGCTTCACCGGCGGCGAGCCCTTCATGAACCGCGACATGCCGGCGATGATCGCACTGGCCCAGGCGCGCGGCTTCGACGTGCTGGTGCTGACCAACGCCATGCGGCCGCTGCGCCGCTTCGAAGCCGCCGTGGCCGCGCTGCCGCGTGAACGCCTGACCTTCCGCGTCAGCCTCGATCACTTCACCGCCGCCGCGCACGACGCCGAACGCGGCGCCGGCAGCTTCGCCATCGCGATCGACGGCATCCGCTGGCTCGCCGCCCAGGGCTTCGCCCTCGCCATCGCCGGCCGTCACCTCGCCGGTGAAAGCGACGACAGCGCCCGCGCCGGCTATGCCGCGCTGTTTGCCGGGCTCGACCTGCCCTGCCCGCCGCTGGTGCTGTTCCCCGAAATGGACGCCAACGCCGATGTGCCGGAAATCTCCACCGCCTGCTGGGGCATCCTCGACGTCGCCCCCAGCGCCATGATGTGTGCCAGCGCCCGCATGGTCGTGCGCCGCCGCGGCGCCGACGCCCCCGCCGTGCTCGCCTGCACGCTGCTGGCCTATGACCCGCAGTTCGAATTGGGCGCGACTCTGGCCGAGGCGGCGCGATCGGTGCCGCTCAACCATCCGCATTGCGCACGGTTCTGCGTGCTGGGGGGAGCGTCTTGTAGCTAGAAAAGTGCCTCCGGCGGCTGGGGCCGTAGGCCCCAGACCCCAATCGATTCCGTGCCTCGGGCTCTCACTCGGTCACATGCGCCGAAACGAAAAGAAAGGGGTCTGGGGCCTGCGGCCCCAGCCGCCGGAGGCCCCTTTTCCTTCATCCCCCCAACTTCGGCGGGCTATACCGGCGCCTCACAACCGCCTAGCATCCTCGCCATGGACATTCATGTGCCCTTTCGGCGGCCGACGCCGGGCCAGATGGCACTGGCGGACACGATCGTCAGCGGCCGGGCGGCAGCGGCGACGCCGGTCACGACCAGCCGGATTGCGGCGAGTGCCTATACCTGCCCAGATCAGTACAGTCGCGAGGTCGAGCGGCTGTTTCGCGCCCAGCCGGTGGTGCTGGGGCCATCGGCGCTGCTGCCGGGCCCGAACAGCAGCGTGACCCATGACGGCCATGGCGTGCCGCTGCTGATCGCGCGCGACGGCAAGGGTGTAGCGCGGGTGTTCCTGAATGTCTGCCGGCATCGCGGCACGCGGCTGGTGGAGGGCTGCGCGGTGGCGCATGGCCCGGCGCTGGTCTGCCCCTATCATGCCTGGTCCTATGCGCTCGATGGCCGGCTGAAGGGCCTGCCGCGCGCCGAGAGCTTTCCGGGGCTGGACAAGGGCGATCGCGGCCTGGTCGAGATGCCGAGTGTCGAGGCCGGCGGGCTGATCTGGGCCGGGCTGGATCGTCATCGTGCCTATGATTTCGGCCTGGCGGCGGGGCCGCTGGCGGCGGATTTCGACGCGCTGAACTTCGGCGGCCAGCATCTTTATGCCCGTGCCACGCATGCGGTGGCGGCGAACTGGAAGCTGATCATCGACGCGTTCAGCGAAAGCTATCATGTCGTGCGCCTGCACGCGGCGACGATTGCGCCCTATTTCCAGGATGGCGTCACCGCCGGCGATTTCATCGGGCCGCACAGCCGATCGCTGGTGGCGCGGCTGGCGGCGCTCGACGGCGCCGATACCGGCGACATGGCCGACCTCAGACGCACCATGACCTTTGCCTATACGCTGGTGCCGGCGACGGTGATCGTCGCCTCGCCCGATTACATCAACATCATGACGATCATGCCGCGCGCCGTGAACCGCACCATCGTCGAGGATTTCATGCTGATCCCGGAACCACCGGCGACGCCCAAGGCCGAGGCGCATTGGGCGAAAAGCTGGAAGCTGCTCGACCAGGGCGTGTTCGCGGGCGAGGATTTCCGTGCCGCGGCGCTGGGCCAGCAGGGGCTGGAATCGGGCGCCGTCGATCATGTCCTGCTCGGCGGCATGGAACAGGGCGTGAAGCGCTTTCACGACACGGTGGCGGCGCTGATCGCCTGAGCGGGCCGCCGCTGTCCTACAAGCGGTCCTTCGCGTAAAGGTGGGGCGTCGATCCGCTCTTTCTCAGCACAGGCCATCAGCTGACAGCAAGACCGCGCTGCAACACGCGTCCGATCTGTCAACTTTGTCAATTTCTGAAGAAATCGTTAACGCTGTGCTTTGCCGCAGCGCACGAATATCTGTCGCAAATTCCTGCCAAGCTGCGAAACGGACAGCATCGCGGCGCGTTATCGCCGTGTCACCCCGTCAGGAGCCTCATGTTGCGCGTTTCCGTCCAGTCCCGCCTTGCCTTCAACTTCCCGCAACCCACGGAAACCATTGCCGCAATTCTGGCTGCTCATGCCCCCGGCCAGATCGTCGAATCGGAAAGCCTGATCGTGTCCGACGGTGTCCGCCTTGCCGAATCACAGGATCCGGTGTCGGGCGCGCGGCTGCTGCGCGGTTGCCTGTCGGGCGAGGTGACGCTCGATTACCATGCGGTTGTCCGCATCGCGCCGCGGCTCGACCTGCCGTCGACCCTGCAGGTGGCGCCCTGGTCGCAGCTGCCGGTCGCGGTGCTGCCCTATCTGCTGCCCAGCCGCTATTGTCCGGTCGACCAGTTCCTGCGCTTCGCGGCGCGCGAGTTCGGCCATATCGCGCCGGGCGGCGCCCGCGCGCTGGCCATTCTCGACTGGCTGGCCGTCCATGTCGATTATGTCCACGGCGTGTCGAACGGCAACACCGATGCCGCCGCCACCTTCATCGATCGCGCCGGCGTCTGCCGCGACTTCACCCATCTGGGCATGACGCTGTGCCGCGCCGCCGGCATTCCGGCCCGCGCCGTCGCCGCCTATGCGCTGGCGCTCGATCCGCCCGATTTCCATGCCGTGTTCGAAGTGTTCCTGGACGGCGGCTGGTGGCTGGTCGATCCGACGCGGCTGGCGCCGGTGGCCGGCATGGTGCGCATCGCCCATGGCCGTGACGCCGCCGACATCGCTTTCCTGACCACCGCCGGCCTGGTGGAACAGACCGAATTGCGCGTCACTGTCAGTGAAATCGGCGCTGCCCCTCTTGATAAAGCGTCCCACAATCCTAACACAGTGGAGGAAGCCGCGCTGACCTGCTAGGATGGCGGCTCGACTGGAAGGACAGACATGGCCGAACCGACTGTGACCGAGACCGAAATCAAGCTGGAAGCGCCGCCCGCCGTCAACCCGATTGCCCCGGCCAAGGCCGCCGGGCTGGTGCCGCTGAAGCCGGAAACCCTGTCGAAGCTTGAAGCCCAGGTCGAAGGCTTTGTCGACGCGCTGGTCGCCGAAGATGCCGCCAGCCCGGAATTCGGCAAGAAGGTCGACCAGCTGACCAATTTGGGCGCGGTGCAGATCGCCGAGGCCGCCAGCCATTCCAACCGCTTCCTCGATCGTCCGACCCGCGCCATCGACAAGGAAACCGGCATCGGCACCGACCTGACCGAATTGCGCCGCACCATCGAGGATCTCGACCCCAGCGGCCGGTCCGACCTGATGACGAAGAAGAAGCTGTTCGGCATCATTCCGTTCGGCGGCAGCAAGCTGCGCGGTTATTTCGATGGCTACAAATCCTCGCAGACCAATATCGCCGCCATTCTGGAGCGGCTGAAGGACGGCAAGGATTATCTGCTGAAGGACAATATCGCCATCGATCAGGAGCGGCAGCGCCTGTGGGAATCGATGGGCAAGCTGGAACAGATGGTCCAGGCCTCGAAAATGTTCGATGCCAAGATCGAAGCCAAGGCGATGGAGCTGGAATACAGCGACCCGGCCAAGGCCAAGGCGCTGAAGGAAGGCGCGCTGTTCTATGTCCGCCAGCGCACCACCGACCTGCTCACCCAGCTCGCCGTCAGCGTGCAGGGCTATCTGGCGCTCGATCTCGTCAAGAAGAACAATGTCGAGCTGATGAAGGGCGTCGATCGCGCTGCCACCACCACCGTTGCCGCGCTGCGCACCGCCATCACCGTGGCCGAGGCGATGACCGGCCAGAAGATGGTGCTGGAACAGGTGACGGCGCTGAACACCACCACCGCCGGCATCATCGACCGCACCGGCGAGCTGCTAAAGACGCAATCGGTCGCCATCCATGAAGGCGCCGCCAGCAGCACGATTCCGGTGGAGGTGCTGCAGCGCGCCTTCCAGAATGTCTATGCCACCATGGATGCCATCGACACTTTCAAGCTGAAGGCGCTCGATTCGATGAAGACCACCGTCGACACGCTGTCGGTGGAGGTCGACAAGAGCCGGGCCTATGTGGCGCGCGCCCAGGGCCAGGCCGAATCGCAGCTGGAAAACCGCAGCAAGCCGCCCATCGAGCTGATTGGCTGATGAACGACATCGACGCCGTCATCGCCCGTAACGACGCGCGGATGGACCGCATGGCGCACGCCGAGGCCATGCAGTTGTCGCGCGCCAAGCGTCGCCAGCGCGGCGTGGCGCGCACCACGGCCCGCGTCGGCCGCGCCATGATGGTCGGCGGCGGCATCGTTGTCGCGCTGCTGCTCTGGGGCCTGCTGGTCAGCCCGATCGGCGTCACCGTGCTGGTGCTGGCGGTGCTGTTCGGCCTATTCGCCATGGTCGGCGCCGCAAGCTGGGAAAAGCCGCTGCCGAAGCCGAGCGCCGTCGCCGACGCCCCGGCGCTGCTGCCCGCCGCCACCGATGCCTGGCTCGATCGCCAGCGCCGCCAGATGCCGCTGCTCGCCGCGCCCCAGGTCGATGCCATTTCGGCCAAGCTGGCGACGCTGGAGCAGCAGCTGGCGCAGGTGCCGCCGGCCGATCCCATCGCACAGGACCTGTCGCGCCTGCTCGGTCGCCACCTGCCCGAACTGGTCGAAAGCTATACCCGCGTCCCCGCCGAACAGCGCAAGCGCACCATCGACAGCGACGGCCGCACGCTGGAATCGACGCTGGTCGAAGGCCTGAAGGTCGTCGATGCCGAGCTCGACCGCGCCTCCAACCAGCTCGCCGCCGCCGACCGCGACGCGCTGCTGGTGCAGGGCAAGTTCCTCGAAAGCCGCTATGGGAGCGATCGCGCCATCGAGGGCTGAAACACCAACGCCGGGGGGCACGGGACATTTATCGCTTCGCCGCCTTTGTTACTGTCATCTTGCTGTCGTTCACGGCTGCCATGGCAACACCGCTGGTGCCGCGGGCGGTGGTGCAGGCGTTGCCCAACACGCCGGCAGTATTCGCTGCCTGGTTGCCGGACGGTCACACCCTGTTGACGGCCACGGCCGGAAGCCCCGCCGTGACGATCTGGAACACCGACAGCGGCTATATCCTCGATACGCTGACGCTGCCGCCGGTGCGGAACTTCCGGCCGCAGATACTGCTCCGTCTCGGACTCGACGCCGATGCCACGCACGCCACACTCACCATCTTTGGTAGATCGCAAACCGAAAATGGCATCGAGTGGCGCGTCCAGCTCTACGCCCTCGATTTGCAGCAACGCACATTGCGGTCGTCAGGTTTGCCACAGCCGCCGAAGCTGGGCCAAAGCAAAACGAAGGACGCAATATCGGTTCTCGGCGCGAACATCCGGCGACTGTCCCTGCCGACCGCCCCTGATGGTCGCCAGTTGCGACGCATGGAGTTCAGCAACGGTCTGGAGATCCTGGATCGCAATGGCACGCTGATCCGAACATTGGGCGGCGAGGAGCGTGGCTGGTTTCCGGACGCGGATCTCTCTCCCGACGGTCACACATTTGCGGAATTGCAACCTTATTACGGCGGCGGAACAACGCTGGTTCAGGTGTGGGATCTGGCAAACAACAGCCCCTTGCCGACGCTGATCCGCCCAAACCATTATGATCATGTGCGCTGGCTGGACAACGCGCGTTACATGGTCTGGCAGAGTGTGGGGGAATTTGACGGCATACAGGTGCCGACGTTGCTGCCGTTGCTGATTGTCAAGGCCGATAGCAATGGTGGCCCGCGGGGCGTTGTCGCGCAGCGCGTGCCGGGGCGCTGCCTGGTCATGCCGCTGGGCGCGTCGGGCGAATTCATCGGCGCCGGGCCACGCAGTTGCAAGCTGCCGATGCCGCAAGTCGAAGCCGACGGGCTCTATCGCTACAAAAGCGGCAACTGGGTGTTGCAACCGCTGGCGGAAACCAGCGCGCATGTCATCACCGCGATGGCAACGGCTGACATCGGGCAGCGACTGGCCATCGTGCTACGGCCAACCGAGCCAACCGGCCATGGCGCCCGCCTGCTGATCTTCTGGAATGGACCCGATGGAACGTCGGCCACATTCGATCTGCCGCCATTGCCCGCAGCAGCAATGCGCGCCTATGCGGATATCGATGCCCCCCTGGAGTTTCGTGCCGGAGACATCGCGGATCTGGCCTTCAGCCAAGATGGCGCGAGCCTGTGGTTCCGCTATGGTGATGATGACTATAGCTACACCCCTGCCGCCGGGCTGCATCGGATCGATCAGGCCGGCACCCTCGGTCGTCGGACGAGGGCAATTGGCGGTCGTGCGGTCCTTGTCACCGACGACGGAGCGAGCGGCATAAAGGCTGCACTGCGCACCGGCCCCGCACTGCTGACAGCCGCGGTCCCGATCGATGCCGTGCAGCGCATCGGCCAGATAGCCGGTCGGCCATTGGTCTGGACCTACACGGCGGATGGCACGCTGAACTGGTGGGATGCGCGCAGCGGCGCTCTGGTGCTGAGCCACTACAGCTTCCCGGGAAACGAGCACTTCGCGATCGCGCCCGATGGCCGATACGCCAGCAACCTGGGTGCCGACACCGGGGCAATGCGCTGGGTTCTCCCGAACGCGCCGACGCAGGCGCTGCCGATCGAAACCTTCATGTCGCAATTGTTCGAACCTGACCTGGTCAAAAATTTGCTGGCCTGTCATGCCGACGGCTGCGCCGACAGCCTGCTGCCGCCACCAGACCTTGGCAGCGTCAATCGCGCGCTGCCACGGGCCCGGATCATCGATGCCACGCCTGACAAACGCGACGCCGACTATCTGATTGTGCGTGTGGGCCTGACGCAGGGGCGGGATTCTGATGGCAACCTGTCTGGCCTCCATGATCTGCGCCTGTTCCAGGGCGGCCAGATCGTCGCCCGTTATCCGGATCGCGACCTTACGGGTGACGAAACGCTGCCGCAGTGGCGACAGGCGACCGCGATTGCAAATCCCGAGGCAGCGGGTGAAACGATCATCAGCCTGCGTGTCCTACAGCTCGCCAATGTCAAAAGCGCGAGATTTTCCGCCTATGCGTTCAACAGCGACCGGGTGAAGGGCGAATCGGCGAATCGCAGCTTCGATCTGGCCAGTTCGCCCAGCCGCTGGCGCCGTGCCGTGGTGCTGACGATCGGCATCAACACCACAGCCAACCCGGCCTGGGCTCTCTCCTATGCCGCCAGCGATGCAGCTGCCATGTCAAAGGCTTTGCTGGCTGCCCTGGCCCCGCCAAAATCCCCTCTGCCTCCGACCGCCTGCGCCACCCCCGGCTGCTCTGCCGGCGGCGAAACGCGGGAATATCAATTTGTGGATCCAATTCTACTGACCAGCACCGGGCAGCAGCCGATCGCCACCGGCGCCGTCATTCGCGATGTCTTCAAGGCGCTGGCCGGCGCACTGCCAGACTCGAAAGTCCGGGCTTTGGCCCGGCGGATTGGTGTCGCGCCCGATGCGCTGGACATGCTCGCGCCGGAAGACGCGCTGATCATCACCTATTCCGGCCATGGCGACACGGTGGCCGGCCAGTTCCGCCTGCTGCCCGGCGATGCCGCAGCGGACGCCGCCGGCCGGCCGCGGCTCGAAACCCTGTTGTCGGTAACCGAGCTTACCAGCCTGCTCGGCCGGATCGCGGCACGGGACATGGTGCTGATCATCGATGCCTGCCATAGCGCCGCAAGCGTCGACGACGGCCAGTTCAGGCCCGGGCCATTGGGCAAAGCGGGGCTCGGCCAGCTCGCCTTTGACAAGGGCATACGCATTCTCGCGGCCAGCCAGGCTGATGCCGTGGCGCTGGAATTCGGCAGCATCGGTCATGGCCTGCTCAGCTATTCGCTGTTTCACGATGGTTTGAACGGACTGGCCGCTGACAGAAGCGGCGATGAGGAGCTGCATGTCGACGAATGGCTGGCCTGGAGCGCCGCGCGCGTTCCCGAACTTGCCACCGAACTCGCCGCACCGGCCAAAGCGCCGCCGCCTTCCGGCGGTTCCGGCCTGATCGATGAAGGGATGCCGCCACCACGCCACAGCACTGTGCAACGGCCAGTGCTCTTCGATTTCCACGACCATTTCGACCATGGTTTGCGGTTATGGCCCGCGCTGACCCTTTCGCAGTGAGCCGAATGCGTTAAGCTGGCCGCGGAGGGGACGGTGCGATGCGGTGGTTCGGGTTCTTGCTGCTGGTCTGGTCGGCGCTGCTGCCGGCTGCGGCGGCCGCCGCCATCTATCCGCGCATCGTGCGACAGTTCAGCGATCCTGTTGAAATCGCGGCGTGGACACCTGATGACCGGTTCCTCATCACCGCCATGGGCGTCACGCGCAACATCACGATCTGGAATGTGCAGGACGGCGTCATCGTCGACCGGCTGGCCGTGCCGATGCCGGCCGATATCGGCCAGGACCTGCTCACGTTTGACAGCATCGAAATCGCACCGGACGGACGGCGCGCGTTGCTGCGGGGATCTCGCCTCGATGTCTATACCGAAAACGGCAAGCGCCGGCAGGATTGGCAGATCGATCTTTTGGCGCGCCGCATAACGCCATTGCCTGTCGCGACCGGGCCGGTTCCTGACGGGAACATGGAAGCGCTGGTTTCCGCCTATCAAGGTCGACTTGAGGCGCTGACCCAGATTTACGAGGGCTCGACGCACCTGACGGAGGCGCAGGCGGTAGCGGCGCTGCCGGCTTTGCCCGCGTCACATGACGGCAAGTGGCGGCTCGAACGCACCGCGGATGGTCCCAGTGTGATCGGCCGGAACGGTAAGGGGCGCGTGCTGGGTTTGGGCTTCAAGCCGGCGGAACTGGCGCATGCCGCGATGTCGTCGGATGGCCAATGGCTGGCGATGCTGCTTTCGAACCGCGGGCAGGGTGAAGACGGTTCGGTTGTCGTGCTCGACAATCCGCAAACCGGTGCCGACATGCGGCGTTTCGAACGCGCCGGCAGATATGGCCGTGTGCAGTGGCTGGACGACACCAGTGTGTTGTTGAGCCATGATGAAGCCGATGACAGTCGCGATCCCGCCGATGCCGGTGCATCAGACATGCCGTCACCGGCGCTGGTCATCGATCTCAGGGACGGGGAGGATCTGTTCAGGCTGCCGCCGCGTTGTTACGTGACCAGCATCGCGGGATCGGAAGGCTGGATCATCGGGGCCGGGCTCGCCAACTGTCGCGCCATCGCGGGCGCAGCGGGCAAGGACCGGGCGCTCTGGCTGGCGAAAGGCGCCACAGCGTGGACGAAGATCGACCTGGGCTTGCCAAAGGACGTCTTCATCGATGCGATCCTGGGCGCGCCCAAGGGCGGGCAGGTGGCGCTCGCCATGACGCAGGGTGAGAAGACCTCGCTCCTGGTCGTCGATATCGAAAAGGGTGTTGTCGTGAACAGCCTCGACACGGGCGATGCCGGTGTATCGAGCATGTTCTTTTCCGACGATGCCAGCACATTGTTCATCAGCTATGCGGGCCGCCAGATCGTCTGGCGCCCTTCCGACGCATCGGCGAACGGCAAACCGCTGAAAGAGCTCGCCATCGGCAGCCTGATGCCGGCCGTGATGAGCAGCGACGGAACAGTGCTGGCCGTGGCGGGCATGCTTGACGCACAAATCGAGCGCTATGTGCTGGCGACTGGTCGCAAATTGTCCCCGCTGCCGCTGGGCAATATCGTCGCCGGCGGCACGCTGCCGGGTCGCAATCTGTTCTGGGCGGCGGCGATGGATGGCGGCGTGCGTTTCTGGGACAAGAGCAGCGGCCAGGAACAGCGCACCACCTATTATTTTCCCGAAGGCGGCTATCTGACGGTGACCCCCGACGGCCGCTACGACACCAATCTGGGCGCAGACACCGATCAGTTCCGCTGGCTGATGGCCGATGCGCCCTGGCAGAGCCTCGGCTCACAGACCTTCATGCGCGACAGCTATGAACCACGTTTGGCCGGTCGCCTCAACGACTGCCAGCTCGCCGACAATTGCGCCACCATGCTGCCGCCGCCGAACTACCCCGCCGAACAGCGCAACCGCGTCTTGCCACGCGTCGCCATCGAAAGCATCACGCCGGGGCCGACGCCCGATGTCGCCATCGTCACCGTGGCGGCAGCGGAAGGCGTCAACCCGGCGGCGCCCAATGGCAAGACCCGCTCCGGCCTCTACAATCTGCGTGTGTTCCGCGACGGGCAGCTCGTCGGCCAATATCCCGCCGCTGCCGCGGACAGCGATGCGCTGGCCGACTGGCAGGCCGCCAACCGCTTGCCGGTCGGCGCCGATGGCCGCGCCCGCGCCAGCTTCACCGTGCCGCTGGCTACCGGTGCCGGCCATGAAATGCCGGTTTTCACCGCCTATGCCTTCAACAGCGATCGCATCAAGGGCGAGACGGCCAGCCGCAGCTATGCCCGGCCGCCGGTGACGCCGCGCCACCCGCGCGCCTATGTCATCGCCATCGGCATCGATGCCTATACGGAGCCGCGCTTCCGCCTCAACTATTCGGTCGCCGATGCCCGGCTGATCGATGCCCGGCTGGTGGCGCTGCCGGGCTATGAGACGCGCCGCCTGCTGCTGACCGGCGAGACCGGGCGGGCGCAGGCCAACAAGGCGCTGATTGCCGCGGCGCTCGCCATCCTTGCCGGCGGCGACGGCGTGTCGGCGGCGCGGGCCACGCTGGCGGCGGCGGGCATCGACGCCGGTGCCATCGAGCCGGCGACGCCCGACGACGCCGTCATCATCAGCTTTGCCGGCCATGGCTGGGCGACTCCGCAATCGGAATTCTATCTGGTGCCGGCCGATGGCCTATGGCCGGCGGGCGCGCCGCTGCCGCAGACGGCGACGATGATCGCCACCAGCGAGCTGACGCGCTGGGTGCAGCCGATCGCTGCCGGCGAGATGGCGATCATCCTCGATGCCTGCCATTCCGCCGCCATCGTCGATGTGCCGGGTTTCAAGCCCGGGCCAATGGGCGACCGCGGGCTGGGCCAGCTGGCCTTTGACAAGGGTATCCGCATCCTGACTGCCACCCAGGCGGCGAATGTGGCGCTGGAGGATGGCGCGCTCGGCCATGGCCTGCTCACCTATGCACTGGTCCGCGACGGGCTGGAGGCCGGCAAGGCCGGCGACGGCAGCGGCCGCACCAGCCTCGACACCTGGCTGGAATATGGCGTCGAGCGTGTGCCGGAGCTGGCGGTGGAAGTGGCCAAGGGCGAGCGCCGCATGCGCCAGGGCGGCGCTCGCGACCTGATCGACGAAGGCGCGCCGGTGGCGCGGCCGCGCCCGGTGCAGCGGCCATCACTGTTCGATTTCACCGGTGCCACCAGTGCCGTGCAACTGCCGGCGGGGAAACGCAATGCGACACGCTAGACTGACCGCCGCCCTCGTCGCGGCGCTGTGGGCCGGCGCTGCGGGCGCGGCCACCCGCACGTTGTTCGTCGGTATCAACGATTACGCCAACTCCTTTGGCAAGAACCCGTCTGCCGAGGCGAGCTTTCGCGACCTGAAAGGCGCGGTCAACGACGTGGTGATGATCCGCAACACGCTGGCGACCCGCTGGCAATTGCCGCTGCCGGCGTTCGACCCGGCCAAAGGGTGCAGCAGCGCGCCGGACGCGCTGTCGGTGACGCTGACCGACCGCTGCGCCACCCGCGCTGCCATTGTCAGCGCGCTGACCGGCCAGATCTTGGCAGCGGCCGAGGGTGACACCATCCTGTTCTTCTACGCCGGCCATGGCGCCCAGGTCGAAGATCGCACCCGCACCCAGCCCGATGGCACCAGCAGCACCATCGTGCCCGCCGATGCCCGTGACGGCCGCATCGTCGATATCGTCGATATCGATCTCGGCCGATTGATCGATGCCGCCGTGGCGCGCGGCGTCAATGTCGTCACCATCTTTGATTCCTGCAATTCCGGCACCGGCACCCGCGATCTGGTCGGGGAACCGGCGCGCGCGGCCCCGCAGACAAAGCCGGGTGACAACGCCGATATCCGGCCGCCTCCGCCGCGCCCGCACGCCAATCGCGCCTATCGCGTGCATCTTGCCGCCGCTGCCGATGGTGAAGTGGCGCGCGAACTGACTGTCGACAACGCGCCCCATGGCGTGTTCAGCCTGGCGCTCAACGAGGCGCTGACCGCGCTCGATCGCCCCGCCTATGCCGATGTGCTGGAAAAGGTGCGCAGCATCTATGCCGCGCGCCAGCTGGCGCAACAGCCCGATACCCGCCTCGCCGAACAGACCATCGGCGGTGAAGGCGCGCTGAAAGCCCTGTTCCTTGGCGCAGCACCGAAACAGCAGCGAATCGTGGCGGCGGCACCGGGCACCACGTCGACAACGCTGGCGCTGGCCAATGGCACGCTGATCGGTGTCACCATCGGTTCGGCCTATCGCGTCTATGGCAGCACTGGCGATGCCGTGCGCGGCGATCCGGATGCCGCCCTGGGTGAAGGCATCGTCAGCGCAGCCGACATCGGCAGCGCGGTCCTGACCCTGGCGGCGCCATTGAAAACCCGGACGACCGGCTTGCAAGCACTGGAAATCGCCCATGTCAGCGGCGGCGCGCCGGTACGGCTGTCATTGCTGGGTGGCGAGGCGGCGGCCCGTGCCGAAATCACCCGCCTGCTGGCCGATTTTACCGCCCTGAAAGTGACCAGCGATGCGCCCGATTATCTGCTGGTGGCCGAAACCGGCGGTTGGCAATTGCGCAGCCGTAGCGATGTCGCCATCGGCACGTTGATCAAGTCGGATGAACTCGGCGTCGGCATCCCTGATATCGGCCGCAAGCTGGTGCAGTATTTCACCCTGCTGTCGCTGCCGAATGCTGCTGGCATGGCAGCGGTAAAGGGCGATGCCGAGCCGATGCTGACCTTCACCTATGATTGCGACGACCGGACATTGAACCCGCCGCTGCCCATGATCGATGGCGCGGCGGCATTTGTCGGCGGCGAACGCATGGCCATCAACTTCACGAATGGCAGCGGCGCGGCGCGCTATGCCTATCTGTTCCATCTGTCCCAGAATCTCGCCATCAAGCAGCTGGCAACAGAGGCCGATCTGGTGACGCAGGGCACAACCCTGCTGCGACGCGGCATACGCGCTGGCAAGGACCCCGGCACCAGCCAGATCCTGCTGCTGTTGACGGCGAGCCAGATCGACGTGAGCGTCCTCGAACAGAGCGGCGTGCGCAGCCTGATGTCCAATCCCTTGGAACGCCTGCTGGCCGGCACGCGGAACGGCCAGGCCAGCCGCAACCTTGACTCGGTCGGGACCTTTGCTGCCCATATCGCCACCGTCCGCGTCCTGCCGACAACCAGCCCTTCCGGAGCACGAGCGACATGCACCTTCAACCCGCGCCCCTGAGCTGGTGGATCGGCCTTGCCTTGCTGATCGCACCGGTTGTCGTCGTCGCGCAACCGCTGCCAGACGCCGACGCGCCGCCGGTCTGCCCGCCGGGGGGCTGTGATGGCGATGCCCCCATCGTCATCGCCCCCGACGCGGCCGAGGGCCGGCTGATCGGCGGCAAGACCGCCGGCCCCACGCCCTGGCAGGTGTCGGTGTCTTATGGTGGCACGCTGGTCAAGCGCGGCACCGCGCTGCCGGAATGGACGCTGCGCCACAGCTGCGGTGGCGCGCTGATCGCACCCGATTGGGTGCTGACCGCCGGCCATTGCATCGTTGTTGAAAAGACGACGTTCATGACACCCGGCAATCTCGAGGTGCGTTTCGGTGCCTTGCGGCTCGACTCGCGCGATCTGAAACACGTCGGTGTGAAGCGCATCGTTCGCCACCCGGACTATCAGCGCGAACCGACCCAGAACGACGTGGCGCTGCTGCAACTCGACCGGCCGGTCACCCTGCAACCCGGCCTTGTCGAGGTCATCGCCCTGCCCGATCGCCAGACCGCCGTCGGCCAGCCGGTGCAATTGTCCGGCTGGGGCAAGACCGAAAGCCCGGTGGCGGGCGGCATGCCGGTGGAACTGCGTTTCATCCGGTTGCGCGTGCTGAACAACAGCGCCTGCGTCAGCGCGGGCTTCACCAAGGTCAGTGACACCGATCTGTGTGCTGGTGCCCCCGACGTCAGCCAATGTTCCGGGGACAGTGGCGGCCCATTGGTATGGAGGGGCACCGACGCGGAGGGGCGCGACCGCTGGGTACTGGTCGGCAGCGTCAGCCGCAGCCTGACCAATTGCCCGGCCGGCAAGCCGGGAGTCTATGCCCGGATCGCGTCCTTCACCGACTGGATCCGGAGCGCAATGAAGGCTGCCGCGACGCGAGGGTCGGCGCGATAAGGAAACACCGCCGGGGTCGCCCCCGGCGGTGTCGCTGCAATCGCCCCCTGCAATCGCGCGTCGTGCGCGTGCCGCGCGCCGAACGGCTTATCTTTCGTCTACTTCGCGCCGCGTGGCCGACGTCGTATCGGTGTTCTTGTTATCCTGCTCGACCGGCGGCAGCGCAGCGGTCGTGTCGGTGTTCTTGTTGTCCTGGTCAGTCGGCACGGCAGCGGTCGTGTCGGTGTTCTTGTTGTCCTGGTCGGCCGGCATCGCCGCCGTCGTGTCGGTGTTCTTGTTGTCCTGCTCGGCGGTCGGGGCAGCGGCGGTCTCTGCCTTTTTCCCGCAGGCGGCAACGCTCAGGCCGGCAACGGCCACCAGAACCAGCAGTGCAGAACGGTGCATCATCTCAAGGTCTCCCGCATTGCCCCCCAGCGAGGCAACCGCCGTTACATTAACACCTTGTATGCCATTCGCCAGAGGCTTTTCAGCCCGGCACCGACAGGCGGGTGACCAGCCGGGCGAAGCGCGGGTCCTGGCGTAGCGGATCGAGCAGCGGATCGCGGCGCAGCAGCAGCAGGCCGGAATCGCCCGCCGCCAGCCCGCGCTCCAGCGCCATGATGGCACCGCCGACATCGCCGCGCTGCGCGCGCACCTGCGCCTGCTGGTACAGCACGGTATCGCCGTTTTCGGCCATCAGCGCCGCCAGCGCCTTGTCGGACCCGGCGCGGTCGCCGAGCTTCCAGGCCACAATCGCGGTGCCGGTAAGGTGCGCCCAGCGCTGCTTTTCGACGAGAAACTCCGCTGCGGCCGCGCGCAGATCGCCCTGCATCAGCAGTGACAGGCCGAGGTCGTAATGGCCGGCAGCAAGGCCGGGGCTGAGTTTCAGCGCCTGGCGCTGCAGCGGCACCGCATCGGCAAAGCGCCGCGCCGTATAGGTCGCCGAGCCCAGCGCCTTCCAGGCACGCGGGTTGAAGCGATCGAGCGCCACGGCCTTGTCCAGCGCCGCCAGCCCTTTGGCGGCGTCGCCGACACGGGCGTTGAAGGTACCATAGCTGATCAGTGCATCGGCGTTGCCGCTGCTGGTCTTGATTGCTGCTTCATAGGCGGCATTGGCGCCGGCGAGATCGAAGCTGGTGCGGGCGAGCACATAGGCGAGCGCCAGCTGGGCCTCGCCGAGCGTCGGCGCCAGCGCCACCGCCTTGCGCGCGGCGGCCAGTGCCGCGGCATTGGTGGTGTCGATGGTCGCGGCGCCGTCGAACTGGCCGGCGATCACCGCCAGCGTGCGGGCGCGCGCGGCATGGGCGGCGGCATAGCCGGGATCGGCGGCAATCGCCGCGTCGAACTGCGCCAGCGCGGCGCGATAGGTCGATTCATCGCCCGACAGGTCGAACAGCTGGCGCCCGCGCAGGAACGCGTCATAGGCATCGGGGGAGGCCGAACGTCCCGCCCCGGCCAGTGCCTGGGTTTCGCGCGGCAGCAACTGCACCTTCAGCGCCTCGGTCACCCGCGTGGCGATATCGCTCTGGATGGCGAAGACGTCGCGCATTTCGCGATCATAGCTTTGCGACCAGCGCTCGAAACCGGTCTTCGCCTCGATCAACTGGGCATTGACGCGCACGACATTGCCGGCGCGGCGCACACTGCCTTCCAGCGTGTAGGCAACTCCCAATTTGCTGCCGATCGCCGTCACGTCGTCCTTGCTGTCGCGGAACGCGTTGGAGGACGTGCGCGCCGCCACCTGCAAGCCGGCGACGCCGGCCAGCGCGCCACGCAATTCTTCCGACAAGCCATCCGAAAAGAACGCCTGTTTGGGATCGCCAGAGAGATTGTCGAACGGCATCACCGCGATGCTGTTGGGAGCGACGGCGCGCGCTGCCAGTGCCGCCGGTTCGGCCGGCGCGCTCGCCACGGCCGCCGGCTCGCCATGGCCGATATCGGCCGCCATGTCAGCGCCGAAGCCAAAGCCCTTGATGGCAACGAGCAGGATCAGCGCGCCCAGCACCATGACGCCGAAGATGATCGGCAACGGATCGACCCCGCCGATGCTGGCGCCATGGCCGCCATGGCCGCCATGATGTTCGGCATGGCCATCGCCGAAACTCTCGGGCTCCTCGGTCGCCGGATGGCGCAGCAGGCCGGCATCGGTCAGCCGGAAATTCCAGGCGAGGATGGTGACGAGCGGGAACCCGGCGACGAGCAGCCCGAAGATCGCCTTCATGATCGGCTTGGGCAGGCTCAGCACATTGGTGAGCACATAGCCGACTTCCAGCACCAGCCAGGCGGTGACCAGATAGGTCGCCGCCATGCGGAAGACCCCCCGCCGCCGTGCTTCGCCGATGATCGTCACCTGGTCCCCGTTGCAAGCCTTGCGCGCTTGTCGCACGCAAGGAGGGGTTCGTAAAGTTCAGCCAGCAGTACTGTGCTGCGACATGCTGCCCGCGAACACACGCTGCAAGACACCGTCATAGATGTCGGTCAGCGCCGCAAGATCGGCGACCGCCACCTGTTCGTCGACCTTGTGCATCGACTGGCCGGGCAGGCCGAACTCGACGACGGGACACAGCCGCCGGATGAAGCGCGCGTCGGACGTGCCGCCGCTCGTCGACAGTTCGGGGATGATGCCGGTGACGGTGGTGATGGCGGCAGCGACCATGTCGGAGAGGGCGCCGGGCTCGGTCAGG
>NKIQ01000030.1 GCA_002256005.1 Alphaproteobacteria bacterium PA4
TGCCAAGGGCGTCGTGAAGTTCTTCAATGGCCAGAAGGGCTTTGGTTTCGTCGTTCGTGATGATGGCGGCGAAGACGTGTTCGTCCACATTTCGGCCGTGGAAGCTGCCGGCCTGACCGGCCTTGCCGATGGCCAGCCGCTGGAATTCACCCTGACGGAGCGCAACGGCCGCGTTTCGGCAACCGACCTCGTCATCGATGGCGAACCGCTGCCGGTCACCGATCGTGCCCCGCCGCGGGACCGCGATTTCGGCGATCGTCCGCCGCGCGCGGCCGGTGGCTTCGGCCGCGACCGCGACGCCGCACCGATGACCGATGGTCAGCGCGTCGAAGGCACGGTGAAGTTTTTCAACGGCCAGAAGGGCTTTGGCTTCATCCAGCGTGAAGACGGTGGTCCCGATGCCTTTGTGCACATTTCGGCCGTCGAACGCGCCGGCATGTCCAACCTCAACGAAGGCCAGCGCGTCTCGTTCGAGCTGGAACAGGATCGTCGTGGCAAGCAGGCTGCCGTCAATCTGACGTCGCTCTGATCGCCTGATCTGCAAAGCACAGGGGTGGTTGCATCGTGATGCGGCCACCCCTTTTGCTTGTTCCTGGCTGCGACATTGTGTCTGGCATCGGCCGCGCGCCACTGGCCTTATCGCATATCGTCAACGCACCCGCGCACTCCCGACAATTCGTGAAAGAAGGTCTGCCATGTCCAGCTCCCCGATCATTTCCGGCCTGATGGTGTTTTTCTCGCTGACCACGGTCGGCGTGGTGATCTATCCGTTCATCAAGATCCTGCCGTCGCGGCTGGAAAAGCGCAGCTACCGCAAGATCGAACTGCATGAACAGGCCCTCACCGTCCTGGCATCGGCGATTGCCGAGAATCAGGGCAATCCCGAACAGCGGGCCCGGCTGGGCGCCAATTATGACTATCACCGTGCAGCCCTGCTGACGCTGAAGCCCAACGCCGACGCGCCCGCCCGCGCCTGATCCTTCAGCGCATCGCCCGCGCGCCCCTCATATCTCCGCCAGTTTGACCCTCGTGGCGGCTTCCGCCACTCTGGTCGGGCTAGGAGATTTGCATGGGCCTCGACGGCTATAGCCGCTTCACCTTCACGCGCGGCCAGTTCGGCCATGAGCGGGTGCTGACCGCGACGATCACCGGGCTCAATCCGGTGAACGGCGTCGACGAAGCCATGCACGACGAACTGGCGCGGGTGTTCACCGACCTGCAGCACGACAAGGGCAGCGACATCATCGTGCTGACCGGCGCCGGCCGCGCCTTTTGCGCCGGCGGCGATTTCGACTGGTTCGACGAACAGATCGCCCACCCCGAGCGCTTCCGCGATATCGGCTGGGATGCCAAGCGCATCGTCACTTCGCTGCTCGATATCGAAAAGCCGGTGATCTGCCGGATGAACGGCGCGGCCGCCGGCCTCGGCGCCACCATCGCGCTGCTCTGCGACATCATCATCGCCGATGATCGCGCCGTCATCGGCGATCCGCACGTCAAGGTCGGCCTGGTCGCCGGCGATGGCGGTGCCGTCATCTGGCCGCAGCTGATCGGCTATGCCCGCGCCAAGGAATTCCTGATGACCGGTGACCTGATCAAGGCACCGCGCGCCGCCGAAATGGGCCTGATCAACTATGCCGTGCCCGCCGAAGACCTCGACGCCAAGGTCACCGAAATGGTCGCCAAGCTGATGGGCAATCCAAAATGGGCGGTGCGCTGGTCGAAAGTCGTCGCGAACCAGCCGCTGCGCGTGCTCGCCCAGCAGCTGATGGACGCCTCCATCCCCTATGAAACCCTCTCCAACCTCGCCAAGGACCGCGCCGAGGCGGTCAACGCCTTCCGCGAGAAGCGCGCGCCGAAGTTGAGCGGGGAGTGAAGAACACAAGGGGCCTCCGGCGGCTGGGGCCTTTGGCCCCAGACCCCAGTCATTGGTGTCGCCCTGTGATCGGAACCCGGTGCTTTGACCGCGCTGACGAAATGGGGTCTGGGGCCCAAGGCCCAAGCCGCCGGAGGCCCTCTTTCCTTGCAACCGAGCACCATCCCGCATGACCCTCCAGAGCTTCACCGACGAACCCGCCCATGTCGGCCAGTTGCGGGAGACCATCCAGCGCTTCGTCGCCGCTCATGCGCCGCGTGAGGCGCGCATTGCCTGGGACAAGGCGCATGCCTGGCCGCGCGATGTCTATGCCGAGCTGAACACGCTGGGCCTGACCGCGCTGACGGTGCCGGAAGAATATGGCGGCGCCGGCCAGGATATCGTCGCGGCAATCGCGGTGATCGAGGAACTGGCGCAGGCCGGGCCATGCCTTGCCGGTCCGTTCATCCACACGGCCTTCTACGGCGGCATGAACCTGTCGGAGAATGGTTCGCCCGAACAGAAGGCCGAATATCTGCCGCGGCTGGCGCGCGGCGAGCTGTTCTTCGCCTATGGCCTCAGCGAGCCCGATGTCGGCGGCGACCTCGCCAGCGTGACGACCCGCGCCGAAATGCAGGGCGACACCATCGTCATCAACGGCGCCAAGCGCTGGTGCTCGGGCGCCGACTGGTCGGACGTCATCTACACGCTGGTGCGTTCCGGCGCGCCGGGCGACCGCTACCGCAATCTGAGCTTCGTGCTGATCCCTACCAATACGCCCGGCATCACCATGCAGGGCATCCAGCACAGCAATCTGCGCTACATGGCCAGCCAGGATGTCTATTTCGACGATGTGCGGGTGCCGGCTGCCAATATCGTCGGCGGGCCGGCGATGTGGAACCAGGGCTGGAAGCTGCTCGCTGGCCGCGCGCTCGATGTCGAGAAGCTGGAGATCACCGCCGTCGCCTTCGGCATCGCCCGGGCGGCGCTGGCCGAGGCCTGGGACTATGCGCAAGGCCGCAGCCAGTTCGGCAAGCCCATCGCCCAGCACCAGAGCATCCGCCACAAGCTGGTGACGGCAAAGACCAAGCTGCAGGCCGCCCGCCACATGCTCTACCATGCCGCCTGGCTGGCCAATGAAGGCCGGGCCTGTTCCGTCGAAACCAGCATGGCCAAGCTGTTCGTTGCCGATACTGGCGTCGAGATCGCGCTGATCTGCCAGCAGGTGATGGGCGCCTATGGCCTCAGCGACGCCTTTGACATGGAGCGCCATGTCCGCGACCTGCTTGGCATGCCGATCGTCGGCGGGTCGAGTGACATGCAGAAGAACAATCTGGCGAGCCTGTTGAAGCTGTGAGCGCGATACACGCCCCCCTCCCTCCCCCTTGCGGGGAGGGCGACTCGGCGCCAGCCGAGCGGGGTGGGGGTCGCTCCTGTGGCGTCACGGCTACCCCCACCCCGCACGCCTTCGGCGAGTCGCCCTCCCCGCAGGGGGGAGGGAGATGAGCGCGATCCTCACCGCCGCCCGCGATCTCGCGCCGGTCATTGCAGGCCGCGCTGCGGATACCGAGGCGCAGCGCCGCCTGCCGGCCGATCTCGCGGCGCAGATTGCCGCCGCCGGTCTGTTCCGCATGGCGGTGCCGCGCCGGCTGGGCGGGGCGGAGGCGCCGCCGGCCGATATCCTGACCGCACTGGAGATATTGGGCCAGGCCGATGCCGCCACCGGCTGGTGCGTGATGATCGCCGGTACCACCGCGCTCGCCGCCGCCTGGCTGCCCGATCATCATGCCGAAGCCATTTTCGCCGATCCGGCGGCCATCACCGGCGGCGTGTTCGCGCCGATGGGAAAGGCGATCGTCGACGGCGATGACTTCATCGTGTCGGGGCGCTGGGCCTGGGCCTCCGGCTCCGCCAATTGCCAATGGCTCATCGGCGGCGCGGTCATCCTCGATGATGGTGTCATGCGCACCCTGCCCAATGGCGGCCCCGATCACCGCATGATGTTCATGCCTGCCAGCAGCGTCGAACTGATCGACACCTGGGACACGCTCGGCATGCGCGGCACCGGTTCCGGCGACATGGCGGCCAGCAACGTCCGCATCCCCGCCGACCGCTCGGTGTCGTTCATGACCGATGCCCCGCGCGACCCCGGCCCGCTCTACGCCTTTCCGCCCTTCGGCCTGCTGGCGCTCGGCATCGCCGCGGTGGCCAGCGGCAATGCGCTGGCGGCGCTCGCCGATTTCCGCGCCCTCGCCACCGCCAAGAAAGCCGCCGGCTCGTCGCGCACCCTCGCCGAACGCGGCACCGTGCAGAGCGACTATGCCCGCGCCGAGGCCGATCTCCACGCCGCCCGCGCCCTCGCCGATGTCAGCGTCGCCCGCGCCTGGGCCGAGGCGCAAAGCGGCGCCCTGTCGCTCGACACGCGCGCCCGGCTGCGCCTCGCCGCCACCCATCTCACCCGCACTGCTGCCGAGGTCACCCGCACCGCCTATGACCTGGCCGGCGGCACCGCCGTCTACACCAGCCACCCGCTGCAACGCCGCCTGCGCGACGCCCATGTCGCCACCCAGCACATGATGATCGCCCCGCCGACCTGGGAACTGACCGGCCGGGTGCTGCTCGGCCTGCCGACCGACGCAACGGCGCTATAGGTTGAAGGAAGGGGCCTCCGGCGGCTGGGGCCGCAGGCCCCAGACCCCATTTCGATGCAATGCACCGCCCCAACGATGGGGGTCTGGGGCCTCAGGCCCCAGCCGCCGGAGGCAAATCGCTTCTCAGACCCGCACCACCCGCCGGCCGAAGCTCGCCCCGGTGAACAGGCCACAAAAGGCTTCCGGCAGGCTGGCGAGGCCCTCGAAGACCTCCTCGCGATAAACCAGCTGCCCGGCGCGGATCAGCGCCGCCAGTTCGGCCTGGGCGGCGGCGAAGCCGGGCAGGTCGTCGAACACCACCAGCCCTTCCATGCGCAGCCGCTTGGCGATGAACTCGCGGGTGTGCTTCAGGCCGGGCACCTGATCGACAGGCGTGTTGTAGTCGGCGACCTGGCCGGAGACGACGATGCGGCCGCGCAGCTTCATGTGCGGCAGCGCCCGGTCGATCATGGCGTTGCCGACATTGTCGAACATCACGTCGAAGCCCGGGGCGGCGAGGGCGGCGAACTGCGCCTCGAAATCGGGGGCCTTGTAATCGAGGCAGGCGGTGAAGCCGGCGACATCCTTCACCCAGGCGCATTTGTCGGCGCCGCCGGCGATGCCGATGACTTCGGAGGCGCCCCACAACCGGGCGAGCTGCCCGGCGGTGGCGCCGACCGGCCCGGCGGCGGAGGTGACCAGCACGCGTTCGCCGGCCTGCAGCGCCGCGACGCGCTTCAGCCCGAACCAGCTGGTCATGCCCGGGATGCCGAGCACACCGATGAACAGCGATTCGGGCACGCCGAGATCGGGTAGCTTCACGCAATAGCCGCGGCCGTTGGAGACGACATGGCTGGCCCAGCCGCTCATCGCCAGCCGTTCGCCGACCGCGAAGCGCTCGTTGCGGCTGGCGATCACCTCGCCCACGCAAAAGCCATCGACCGGCGCGCCGGGCGCCAGCGGCGGCGCATAGGAGGCGCCGGGCGACAGGCGCGAGCGGGTGCCGGGATCGCAGGAGACATAATGGTTGCGGGCGAGGAACTGGCCCTCCGCCAGCTCGGGGATCGGCAGCCGCTCGACACGGAAGTCGTCGGGGCTGGGAGCGCCATCGATATGCCGCACCAGAACAATGCGTTCCATTTCCGCCGTCGCCATGCCAATCTCCCCATTACAGGGGAGACACCATGGACCAACGCATCAGCATCGTCACGCTCGGAACCGACGACCTCGCCAAAGCGGTAGCGTTCTGGGAGGCGATGGGCTGGCCAAGGAAGCAGCGCAAGTTCGACGCCATCGCGCTGTTCCAGTGCGGCGGACTGGCGTTCGCCATCTATCCGTTCGACAAGCTGGCCGAGGATTGCGGGATGACCGACCGCGGGCCGGGCTTCGGCGGCTTCACCATCGCCCATAATGTCGGCAGCAAGGCCGAGGTCGACGCGCTGATCGCCCGGGCCGTCTCGCACGGCGCGACGCTGCAAAAGGCGCCGCATGATGCATTCTGGGGCGGCTATTCCGGCTATTTCTGCGATCCCGACGGCCATCCCTGGGAGGTGGCGTACAACCCGTTCATGCCGCTGAACGCCGATGGCAGCGTGACGCTGGCAGATTAGGTTGTAATTCCAAGGGGTTGGCTCTTAACGCGACACTAACGCGACGCTTGTGGCGGCGAAATTTCCAGCGCGTGCTGTGGATGCGCAGCTATTCGATTTATACGACCTCGTCATGCTGAACTTGTTTCAGCATCCACCTTCCCGACGGGACAGGCTTTCGTGTGGCGCGATGGATGCTGAGCCGAAGGCCGGCGAAGCCAAACAAGTTCAGCATGACGAGGGTGTGAAAGAGCGGTCGATTCTGCGGCGCAGGTAGAAACTGCCATATAACCCAATTGGCGATTTTTCGCAAGTCTCCTCAGTCCGTCGCCGCCACCTGTGCGTGCAGCAGCGCCAGCGCTGCGCTGGCAAAGGCCAGCATGTTGCCGGCCCGGTCGCTGTTGCCGGTGGCGAGCGTCTGCACCGCCGGCCGCGGCCCGGCGACGGCGAGGCAGCTGTGCCCGGCGGGGTCGCCATAGGGGTTGCCGTTCGGCCCGGAGGCGCCGGTTTCGGCGATGCCCCAGGTGACGCTGAAGCGGTGCCGCACCCGCTCCGCCAGCAACGCCGCATAGGGCTCGCTCGCCGATTTCAGGCCGCGCACATCCTCGCGCTTCAGATCGAGCAGGCGATGCCGGGCACGCGGCGTATAGACGACCGCCCCGCCGAGATAATAGGCCGACGCCCCCGGCACCGACAGCAGGGCCGCCGAGATCAGGCCACCGGTCGAGGATTCTGCCACCGCCAGCGTGTGGCGGCGAGCGATGAGCAGCGCGGCAAGATCACGCGCCTGGGCAAAAAGTTGTTCCATGCCGGGACTATGGCGGCTGGCGGGGTTGGCGGCAATGCGGGCGGAGTCCGTTGCGAGCGGGCTGCCCTACTATCGGCGTCTAAGGCCGGCGCTGGAGGGCAAGTGGCTGACGCTTGATGCCCGTCTTTATGGGTCTACGAATTACAGAAAAAGGTGGTTAGCTCCCGTCGGGTTGGTGCTCCATTGCTCGTCTAGCGAGGCGCAGAAGTTCCGGGAGCGCTGTGCGCATCGCCGCGATTAGTTTGGCGTTCTCCTCATATCGATCATCGGCGGGCACAGCATAAGGCGGCGATTGGATTAGACAGGCTGCGACGACTTCCGAACCGGGCCAAGTGCCTGACCGCATGCCTTCATTCTTGCCTGTGTCCGGGCTGGTGGCGACAGCATATGCGCCCATGCACATCTCATCATCCAGCCTCCGCACATACCACGGACCCGATGATGCGATTCGTTCCAGCACCTCTAACTGTTCGAAGGTCATGGGCAGTCAATACCGCCATGCAGCGGATGCCCGCAATTGGACAAAAGCTGCCTTGATGCCCGGCTTTATGGTTCTAAGAATCGCAGGAACTGATGGAAGGCGGACATTGTTTGCAGAGAATGATCGTGTAGCTTTGGCCTATGAGCGATTCACTCTTCATGTTTCTCGCGAATGGTACTGCCAGCGAAGCTTCGACGTATCGGACAGGCGCGCGGCATGCTCTAATGCTGTACGCCACAGGTCCTGAAATAACATCCGCCCGGCAAGCTGCCATAGCGGGGGCTGAGAGCAGAGGCTGGATCTATGTCGATGTTCAAAGGGAAAAGGCAATTGATCCCGATCCATCGATCATTGACGACGATGTGCTCCGATCTGCTGTCGAACACACCGTCAAAGCTGGAACTGCTATGGTAGTTTATGCGAAAGAACTGTCTTTGGACAGCTAAGTCAGCGAAGCCTGCAAGTGGGGCGAAAGCTGCCTTTATAGCCACGGCACCGAGCGCACCTTTTGACCGCAGCAATGCCGGCCCCCAGCCACCGGCCCCCCCCCCGACACTCAATGAAAATCCCGTGAGCGCGGCAGAATCCGCACATCGCGGGGGTGGCGGGCGCGGTTGCCGGGGTGGCTGCTGGGCTGGTCGGGGTGGAGGAATTCGTCGGCGCGCAGCGGTGGCGGCGTGCCGTCATGGCTGTCGGAAAGCTGGTCGAGCGCGGCGCTGCGGTCGATGATGCGGCTGGCCATCAGATGGACGACGCCTTCCGGGCTGCGCTGCACCTCGCCTTCCACCAGCATCAGCCGCGCCGCCATGATCGGGCGGCGGTAGATTTCGAACAATCGCGCCCAGATGACGATGTTGGTGACGCCGCTTTCATCCTCGATGGTGACGAAGATGGCGTTGCCGTTGCCGGGGCGCTGGCGGACGAGCACGACGCCGGCGGTGCGGACGCGGCGGCCGTTGCGGGCGGCGCTGGTTTCGGCGCAGGTCAGCACGCGTTCGGCGGCGAATAGCGGCCGCAGCAGGCCCATGGGATGGCCCTTCAGCGACAGGCGGATGGTCTGGTAATCGGCCGCCACCTGCTCGCCGGGGCGGAGCAGCGGCAGATCGGCGGCGGGTTCGGCGCCCAGTTCGCGGGCATCGGCGGCGGCGAACAGCGGCAGCGCGCCACCGGGCGTGCGCTGCGCCTCCCACCCCGCGGTGCGGCGATCGAGGCCGAGCGAGCCACAGGCATCGGCATCGGCGAGCAGGCGCAGGGCGCGTTCCGGCAGGGCGGCGCGGCGGGCCAGCGCCTCCAGGCTGTCGAAGGGCCGGGCGGCGACGATGGCGGCGGCCCAGGCCTCGCGAAAGCCGGTGATCTGGCGCAGGCCGAGGCGGAGAGCCGGGTTGGGGTCATGCGGCTCGCCCTCGATGCTGTTGTCCCAGTCGCTGTGGTTGATGTCGATGGGCCGCACCTCCACGCCATGTTCGCGGGCATCGCGGACGATCTGCGCCGGGGCATAGAAGCCCATCGGCTGGGCGTTGAGCAGCGCTGCCGCAAAGATCGCCGGATAGCGGCATTTGAGGTAGCTCGACACCCAGACCAGCCGGGCAAAGGCCAGCGCATGGCTTTCCGGGAAGCCATAGCTGCCGAAGCCCTGGATCTGGCGGAAACAGCGGGCGGCGAACTCGCGGTCATAGCCGCGCGCCACCATGCCCTCGATCATCTTGGTCTCGAAATTCTGCATGGTGCCGAGGTTGCGGAAGGTCGCCATGGCGCGGCGCAGCTGATTGGCCTCGCCGGGCGTGAAATTGGCGGCGGTGATGGCCAGCTTCATCGCCTGTTCCTGGAACAGCGGCACCCCCAGCGTCTTGCCCAGCACCTGGCGCAGCTCATCGGGGTCGTGCGGCGGCGCGGGGGAGGGGAAGTCCACCCGTTCGCGCCCCTGCCGCCGCCGCAGATAGGGGTGGACCATGTCGCCCTGGATGGGGCCGGGGCGGACGATGGCGACCTGGATGGTCAGGTCATAGAATTCGCGCGGACGCAGGCGCGGCAGCATGTTGATCTGTGCGCGGCTTTCGACCTGGAAGACGCCGATACTGTCCCCCCGGCACAGCATGTCGTACACATCGGGGGCGTCATCCGGCACCGTGTCGAGCGTGTAGTGCCGGCCCTGATGCACGGCGAGCAGGGCAAAGGCCTTGCGGATGCAGCTGAGCATGCCCAGCGCCAGCACATCGACCTTCATCAGGCCAAGCGCGTCGATATCGTCCTTGTCCCATTCGATGAAGGTGCGATCGGGCATGGCGGCATTGTGGATCGGCACGGTCTCGTCGAGCCGGTCCTCGGTCAGCACGAAACCGCCGACATGCTGCGACAGATGGCGGGGAAAGCTGAGGATCTGGCCGACCAGATCGGCGAGGCGGCGGATTTCGGGGGCTTCCGGGTCGAAACCGCTTTCGACGATGCGCTGCTGCTCCATATGGCTGGCAAAGCTGCCCCAGACGGTGCCGGTCAGCCGCGTCGTCACATCCTCGGTCAGCCCCAGCACCTTCCCCACCTCGCGCACCGCGCTGCGCGGGCGGTAATGGATGACGGTGGCGGCGATGCCGGCGCGTTCGCGGCCATAGCGGGCATAGATATACTGCATCACCTCCTCGCGCCGCTCATGCTCGAAATCGACATCGATGTCGGGCGGCTCCTTGCGCTCTTCGGAAATGAAGCGGGAAAACAGCAGGTTGTGCTTCGATGGATCGACCGCGGTGATGCCGAGCACGAAGCAGACGGCGGAATTGGCCGCCGAGCCGCGGCCCTGGCAGAGGATGCCGCGCCCCTGCGCAAAGGCGACGATGTCGTGGACGGTGAGGAAATAGGGGGCATAGCCGGCCTTGGCGATGATGCGGAATTCCTCGGCGAGCAGCGCCGCCATGGCGGGCGGGATGCCATCCGGCCAGCGGGCGCGCGCCTTTTGAAGGGTCAGCGTTTCCAGCCAGCCCTGCGGCGAATGGCCGGGCGGCACCGGTTCATGCGGATATTCATAGCGCAGCTGATCGAGCGAAAAGCTGATGCGTTTCAGAATGTTGATGCTTTCATCAACGGCGTGCGGCTGGTCGGCGAACAGCCGGCGCATTTCCGATTCGGGCTTCAGATGGCGCTCGGCATTGGCGGCAAGGCGGGTGCCGGCTTCGGCCAGCGTGGTTTTTTCGGCGATGCAGGTCAGCACATCGTGCAGCCGGCGCTGCGTCGGGCTGGCATAGAGCGGCGCATTGACGGCGACGAGCGGCACGCCAGCGGCAGCGGCGGCGCCGGCGAAGCGGTGGAGGTGGCGGCGATCGGCACCGGCGCGCGGCATGGCGGCGGCCAGCCAGCAGCGGCCGGGCGCCAGCGCCGCCAGATCATCCAGCCGGTCGGGCGCCGTCGCCAGCAGCAATTGCCCGTCGCCATGGTCGGCGAGATCGGCGAAATGGAGGATGCAATCGCCCTTTTCGGCGCGGCGGTTGCCCAGCGTCAGCAGCCGGCACAGCCGCCCCCAGCCCTGGCGATGCGCCGGATAGCTGATGATGTCGGGCGTGCCATCGGCAAAGACCAGCCGGGCGCCGACGACGAGGCGAAACGGCAAGGCGTGAGAATTTTCCTTGGCTTCTTCAACGGCTTCGCGCAGCGCGACATGGGCGCGGACGACGCCGGCGACGCTGTTGCGGTCGGCGATGCCGATGCCGGCATGGCCCAGCGCCAGCGCCGTCGCCACCATGTCGCCGGGGGCGGAGGCGCCGCGCAGGAAGGAAAAATGCGTGGCGGCCGCCAGCTCGGCAAAGCTCATGCAAACAGGCCGTGCAGATACCAGCCGGGGGTCAGCTTTTCCGTGCCGTAGAGGCCGTGGCGGAACAGCCAGAAGCGCCGGCCCTCGCCATCCTCGACGCGGTAATAGTCGCGGGTCAGGCCAGCGCCGTCGCTGCGCCGCCACCATTCGGCGGCGATGCGTTCCGGGCCTTCGTGGCGGACGATGTCGTGCGTGTCGCGGCGCCAGCGGAACCGGCGCGGCGGGCCATCCGGCACTTCGGCGATAACATCAATGATTTCCGGGGGATCGAGCAGGCGAATGGGGCGTTCCGCGGGTTCGTCCGGGCCAGAAACGGGCGATCCCACGGGGGATTTCGGGAGAAAAGGGGGGGATGTCGGGGCGCCGATCGGCAGGTCGAAGGCGGCCTGTTCGGGAATATGGCTGTTGCCCGGCACCAGCCGCCGCACCCGGCCACGCCCCAGCCGCGTCGCCAGCCGATCGACCAGCGCGCCGACCTCGGTTTCCGCCAGATCGCCGCCTTCCAGCCGCAACTGGCTGTCGGCCAGCGGCGCGGTTGTGACGACATCGAGGCGGATGGCATCATAGCCGAAGCCGGGATCGAGCGGATCGGCGAGCGCGCCGATGCGTTCGCGCAGCAGCCGGATGAGGATGCGGGCATCGCGCACCGGCGCCGCGGTCTCCACCGCCAGCCGGTCGACATGGCCGTCGCTGCGGAACAGCGCCACGCCGAAGCGCCGGCCGCCGAGCGCCCGCGTCGCCAGCTCCATGCCGGCGCGCACCGCCAGCGCCTCGATCACCGCCAGCGCCGCCTCGCTGCTGGCCAGCGGGCTGGCAAAGCGCTGCTCGGCGCTGACCGGGGCGGGGTCGCGGCGCGGCGTGATGCGCACGTCGATGTCGCCCGTCAGCCGCGCCAGCGCCATCACCATGTCGGCGCCGAAGCGCGCCGCCAGCGCCGGGCGGTGCTGGCGCGCCACCGCGCCGATGCTTTTCAGCCCGGCGCGGCGCAGCGCCAGATGCACCCCTTCCGCCACCGGCAGCGCCGTCACCGGCAGGTCTGCGACATCGCCTAGCTGGTGCTGGGCCAGCGCCAGCGCGGCATCGGGGGTGGCGGCCAGCGCCGGCAGCGCCGTCAGCCCCAGCCGCGCCAGCCGGGCCAGCATGTCGTCGATCAGGCCGGGCGCGCCACCCCAGGCGTGGTCGCAGCCGGTGATGTCGAGCAGCAGCGCCTGCGGCCCCACCATCACCATCGGCGTGTAGCGATCGGCGCCGGCGGCCAGCCAGTCGAGCAGCGCCGCATCGGCGGCGGCATCGTGCGGAAAGCCGAGCAGGTCCGGCACCCGCGCCCGGGCATCGGCCAGCGTCAGGCCGGGGGCGAGGCCCAATGCTGCGGCGCGCGCGTCCACCGCCGCCAGCACCAGGCTGCCGCGCTGCTTCTCGATAAGGGCAAAGGGCGCCTCAGGCGGCGCGCCGCCGTGGCGCCGGGCGTCGCGGCACAGCCGCTCGCTCGGCAGCCACGGCAGGTGCAACGCGAGGATCTGCCGCGGCAAATGCAGCTCGGTCACGGTCCCACTCCAACAGGCATGAAAATCCCGGCAGGCCGCCGCGATGGCGCAGCAGCGTCAGCGCAAAGGCCGGCGGGCCGGGGGCATTGGCGGGCAGCGGGCGCGAGGGCGCGGCGGCGACCTGCCAGCGCGTGTCGGCAGCGCTGGGCGCGATCTCGCCACTGCGCAGCAGCAGCGTCGTCACCCCCGATCGCGCCGCCGCCAGCGCCAGCCGCCGCGTCGCGGTCAGGTCCACACCCTTGCTTTCCACTTCGAGGATCACCGTCGCCACCGCGCCACAGGCGACGGCATCGGCACCGGCGCGCAGCACCGCCAGCATGTCGGGCGCCTGCACCAGCAGCAGCCGCGCCGGATCGAGGCCCAGCGCCGCCAGCCCCAGCCCATAGGGCCGACCCTGGCGCGCGGCGCGATCGGGGCGCAGCCAGATGATGGGGCCGGGGCGCGCATTGCGCCCGGCCAGCAGCAGCGCCACCGCCGCCGCCGCCGTCGCGTCACCGGCTGCCGCCGGATACAGCTCGTGCAGCGCCGCCGCCGCCAGCCCGCCGCCCAGCCGCGCATCGACGGTGTCGGCGCCAAAGCCCAGCCGCGCCGCACCGGCGTCCGCCGGCGGCAGCAGCCGGCCTTTATCCGGCAGCAGGGCCGCAAGGGCCGACAGGCGGGCGCGATTCATTTTGTTCCTCTTATGTTCTATTTGGCGACCCTCCCGAAGCCGAGTCAAGCGCGGCGCGCGCCCCGGCCCGGATTTGCGTCGGACCGAAGCCGGCGATACACTGCTGCGGCTGCCAAAACCCGGCAGTTGTCATCAGCTTGGCTTTGCATGTCGTCTTCGCGCTCCCGCATGTCGCCCTTGCCGGCGCTGCCCATCGTCACGGCGGTTGCCGGCGCGCTGCTGGTGTCTGCCTGTGATTCGCCGGTCCCGGCGGGCAGCACCCGGCTTTGTCAGGACAGCAATGGCCGGCGCGCGCCCGAAGCCAAGTGCCGCAATGGCAGCAGCGGCCATGGGTACATCTTTGCCCGCAACAGCGCGGTCCCCGCCATCGGCGAGCGCGTTTCCGGCACCGCCCGCACAGGCGATGTCAGCCGCGGCGGCTTCGGCATGTCGGCCCACGCCAGCAGCGGCGAATGATCCGCCTTGAGCTGACGCCGCGCGGCGATTGGCCGGCGCGCGTCGCGGCGCTGGGCCTCGTCTGGCATGGCCCCGCGGATCGGCCCTATTGGGACGAAAGCGCCTGTTGGGAGCTGACCGCCGCCGATGTCGACACGCTGGAGACGGCGACGGCGGAGCTCTACCGGCTGTTCCTTGCCGCCGGCCAGCATGTCATCGATCAGGATCGGCTGGGCGAGCTCGGCATTCCCGCCGCCTGCCACCAGGCCATCCGCGATGCCTGGGACGGCGAGCCGCGCGCGCTCAATTTCGGCCGTTTCGATCTCGCCTATGATGGCAGCGGCCCGCCGAAACTGTTCGAATTCAATTGCGACACGCCGACCAGCCTGATCGAGGCGGCGATCATCCAGTGGGACTGGAAGACGGCGGTGTTCCCCGCCCGCGACCAGTTCAACAGCTTGCACGACAGGCTGGTCGACCGCTGGCGCGCGATCGCGCCGCCGCCCGGCACCAGCACGCTCTATCTGGCGCATCTGCCGGAACCGACAGGCGAGGACGCCGTCACCATCGCCTATCACGCCGATTGCGCGCGCGAGGCCGGCATCGACACCCAGCTGATCGCGCTGCCCGATCTCGGCTGGGACCGGCGGCAGCGCCGCTTCGTCGACACCGCCAACCGGCCGATCGATGCGATCTTCCACCTCTACCCCTGGGAATGGCTGGTCCGCGACGATTTTGGGCCGCAGGTCATCGAATCGCTGGGCTCAACGCTGTGGATGGAGCCGATCTGGAAGATGCTCTGGTCGACGAAAGCCATCCTGCCGATCCTCTGGGAGCTGTTCCCCGGCCACCCCAATCTGCTGGAGGCGGCGCGCACGCCACTCATCGGCGATCAGGTCGTCAAGCCGCTGCTCGGCCGCGAGGGCGCCAATGTCCGCATCGTGCAAAATGGCGACGTCATCGCCGCCAGCGACGGGGATTATGGCGCGGAAGGCTATGTCTATCAGCGTTATCAGGCGCTGCCGGGTGACGGCGACCGCCGCGCCGTCATCGGCAGCTGGATCGTCGACGGCGCGCCAGCCGGCATCGGCATCCGCGAGGACGGGCTGGTGACGGGGAATACCGCGCGGTTCGTGCCGCATGTGATGGCGGGGTAGCAGTGCCACTCCCTCCCCGCAAGGGGGAGGGAGTTGGTCCCCCTATTTCCGCGTCAGCCCGGTCCAGTAGCCGATGAAGCTCCACAGGTCGGTGATTTCGTCGATCTGCTTCGATGTCGGCTTGCCCGATCCGTGGCCGGCGCGGGTTTCGATGCGGATCAGATGCGGCTTGTCGCCGATCTGCGCCGCCTGCAGCGCCGCGGTGTATTTGAAGCTGTGGCCGGGGACGACGCGATCATCGGTATCGGCGGTGGTGACCAGGATCGCGGGATAATCCCGGCCGCCGCGGATGTTGTGATAGGGCGAATAGCCGTAGAGATTGCGGAACTGCACGGCGTCGGCGGGGTCGCCATAATCGTCAGTCCAGGTGCGGCCTTCGGTGAACAGCGGGAAGCGCAGCATGTCCATGACGCCGACGGCCGGCAGCGCCGCGGCGAACAGGTCCGGCCGCTGGTTGACGACAGCCCCGACCAGCAGCCCGCCGTTGCTGCCGCCCTGGATGGCGAGGCCACCCCTGGGCGTCAGGCCCGAGCCGATCAGATATTCGCCGCCGGCGATGAAATCATCGAAGACATTCTGTTTCTTGAGTCGGCGACCGGCATCATGCCATTGGGCGCCATATTCGCCGCCGCCGCGCAGCGTCACTTCGGCATAGATGCCGCCCATTTCCATCCAGGCCAGCGCATCGACCTGAAAGGCCGGCAGCACATTGATGTTGAAGCCGCCATAGCCATACATCAGCGTCGGCGCCGGCGTGGTCAGGCCCTTTTTATAGGCGATGAACATCGGCACCTTCGTGCCGTCCTTCGAGGTGAAGAAGCGCTGCTCGACGACATAGTTTGCAGGGTCGAACGCCACTTTCGGTGCCGCATAGACGGTCGATGTGTTGCTGGCGGCATCATAGCGATAGATGGTCGCCGGGGCGTTGTAGCTGGTGAAGCTGTAATAGGCGGTGGCGCTGCCGGGGACGCCGTCGAAGCCCGAGGCGGTGCCGAGGCCGGGCAACGCGACCTTGCCCTCGGCCTTGCCGGTGAGCGTGTAGCGGCGCACGTCGCTCCGGGCGTCCTGCAGCGCGGTGACGATCAGGTGCGTGCCGATGATATGCGCGCCGGTCAGCGTGTCCGGGCCTTCGCCGACGATGGTCGTCAGCCTGGGCGCGCCGCTGCCGACGCCGCTGAAGGCGACGACGCGGTAACGCGGTGCACCGTCGTTGGTGACGAAATAGAGCGTGTCGCCCTCCGCCCCGGCAAAGCGCCAGTCGGCCTTGCGGTCCGGCACCAGCGTGATGAGTTTCGGCGCGGCGCTGCGCGTGTCGGCGACGCGGATTTCATAGCTGTCGTCGGATCCGGTGCTCGACCTTATGACCAGCCAGCGGCCATCGTCGCTGCTCGTCGCCTGGTTGTAATAGCCGGGGTTGCCGGTGGAAGCGAAGAGCTTCACATCGGCGCTCTGGGCCGTGCCGACGCGGTGGAACCAGACGTCGTGATTGTAGACGGCGGAGACGAAATCCTTGCCCTTGGGGTCGGCCGGGTGGCGCGAATAGAAAAAGCCGCTGCTGTCGGCATTCCAGGCGATGCCGGAGAATTTCACCCAGTCGAGATCATCGGCGAGCGGTTGGCCGCTGGCGACATCGAGAACCTTGATCGTCCGCCAGTCGGTGCCGCCATCCTGTACGGCATAGGCGATATAGCGGCCGTCATTGCTCGGCGCCCATTCGGCGAGCGCGGTGGCGCCGTCCTTGGCCCAGCCATTGGGATCGATCAGCACGCGCGGGGCGGCATCGCCCTCGCGCACATAGAGCACCGACTGGTTCTGCAGGCCGGAATTGCGGCGGTAGAAGGTGCGGGCGCCGCGCGACACCGGCAGGGTCACCCGCTCATAATCGAACAATTGCGTCAGCCGCGCCTTGATGGCGTCGCGGCCGGGCAGGGTGGCGAGATAGGCCTGGGTGACGCGGTTCTGCGCCGCCACCCAGTCGGCAACGGGCGCTTGCGAGCGCACATCGCCTTCCAGCCAGCGATAGGGATCGGCGACGGCCGTGCCGTGCCAGTCGTCGCTCTGGGTGACGGTGGCGGTGGGCGGATAGGCGAGGGGCGCGGCAGCGGTCATGGTCGGCAGTCCCAGCAGCAGGGCGGTGACGAGCGGGCGCAGGCTCATTTGATCAGCCCCGTCCAGGTGCCGGCAAAGGCCCAGAGGTCGGCGGCTTCGGCGATGATCTTGTCGGTCGGCTTGCCCGATCCGTGCCCGGCGCGGGTTTCGATGCGGATCAGGTGCGGCTTGTCACCGATCTTCGCCGCCTGCAGGGCCGCGGCATATTTGAAGCTGTGGCCGGGGACGACGCGATCATCGGTATCGGCGGTGGTGACGAGGATGGCGGGATAATTGCCGGCGCGGATATTGTGATAGGGCGAATAGGCATAGAGCGTCTTGAAGTCCGCCGCCTTGCCCGGATCGCCATAATCATCGACCCAATAGCGGCCGGCGGTGAAGCGGTTGAAGCGCAGCATGTCCATGACGCCGACGGCGGGCAGCGCGGCGGCGAACAGGTCCGGCCGCTGGTTGACGACCGCGCCCACCAGCAAGCCGCCGTTGGAGCCGCCCTGCACGGCGAGCTGGCGCGGGCTGGTCACGCCCGATTTCACCAGCGCCTCGCCGGCGGCGATGAAATCGTCAAAGACATTCTGCTTGTTGGCGAGCCGGCCGCCATCGTGCCATGCCTTGCCATATTCGCCGCCGCCGCGAATGTTGGCGACGACGAAGACGCCGCCCATTTCCATCCAGGCCAGTCGCGACGCCGAAAAGCCCGGCGTGCTGGAAATGTTGAAGCCGCCATAGCCATAGAGCAGCGTCGGATGGGTTGTCTTGGGGTCGAGATCCTTCCGGTGGCTGACGAACATCGGCACGCGGGTGCCGTCCTTCGACGTGTAGAAGACCTGGGAGACGACATAGTCTTCCGGCTTGAAATCGACCTTGGGCGTGCGGATCGCCGTCGCGCTGTTGCTGGCGCTGTTATAGGCATAGATCGTCGTCGGCGCGTTGAAGCTCGAAAAGGCGAAGTGCGTCAGGCTGCTGTCGCCGCCTTCGAAGCCGGCGACGCTGCCGATGCCGGGCAGTGGTACGGTGCCGGCCGGCTTGCCGTCGAGTTCATACAATTGCACCACCGATTTGGCGTCGGCGAGCGTCGCGATGACGAAGCGCTGGCCGACCAGTGCGGCGCCGGCGATCGTCGCCGGGCCTTCCGGCACCAGTTCCGCCATGGCGCCGGTGACGGCGTCGATGCTGACGAGGCGATAGCGCGGTGCGCCCTTGTCGGTGACGAAATAGAGCGTGGTGCCGCGGCTGCCGGCGAGGCTCCAGCTGTAATCCAGTCCGGCGATCAGCGTGCGCGGTTTCTCGCCCTTCGACAGGTCGGCGACGCTGATTTCATAACGGTCGTCGGTGCCGGCGGACGAGGTGATGACCAGCCAGCGGCCATCGTCGCTGACATCCCCGCCATGGCCGAGCTTCGGCCGGTCGGGCGTCGCATAAATGAGGGTATCGGCGCTCTGCGGCGTGCCGAGGCGGTGGAACATCAGCTGCTGGTTGAGGTTGGTCGACTGGAACTTCTCGCCCGCGGCCGGGGCGGCAAAGCGCGAATAATAGAAACCGCTGCCATCCTTCGTCCAGGCGATGCCGGTGAACTTGGCCCATTCGACGATGTCGGGGAGGTCGTTGCCGGTGGCGACGTCGCGCACCTTGATGGTGCGCCAGTCGGTGCCGCCATCCTGCACGGCATAGGCCAGATATTTGCCGTCCTTCGAAGGCTCCCATTCGGCGAGCGCGGTGGCGCCGTCCCGGGCCCAGGGGTTGGGGTCGATCAGCACCTGCGCCGGGGCATCGCCCTGCTGGGCATAGAGCACCGCCTGATTCTGCAGGCCGGAATTGCGGGTGTAGAAGCGCGTGGCCCCGCGCAGTCGCGGGATGCCGAAGCGTTCGTAATTCCACAGCTGCGCCAGCCGCGCCTTGATGGCGTCGCGCTGCGGCAGCGTCGCGAGATAGGCGTTGGTGACCTGGTTTTCCGCCGCCACCCAGGCGGCGACCTGCGCATCGCTGCGCACGTCGTTTTCCAGCCAGCGATAGGGATCGGCGACGCTGACGCCGTGCTGGACATCGACCTGCGGGACGGTCGCCGTCACCGGATAGGCAAGCGGCGCGGCATTGATGGCGACGGGCATGGTGATGGTCAGCAGGGCGCCAAGCCATTGGGCGCGCGACGGGAATTGAGGCATAAATCTCCGGGGGCTGGCATGATGGCCGGCACTCTGCCCGCCACCGCCGACAATTGCCAGCCCCCGGTGCGTGCGTCAGTCGGCCTTGGGCGCCCGCTTCGTGGTGCGCGCCGGGGCGTCCATGATCATCACCTGGTCGCGCTCCACGGTGAACGGCGGCGGGAAGCCGGCGGCGCCGAAGGTCGCGGCGATCAGCTTGTTGGTGTCGAAATAGACCTGCCAGTAATGGCTGGTGTGGCAATAGGGGCGGACGACCAGCACGGTGCCGCGCTCGTTGAAATCGACGATCTCGACATCGGGCGCCGGCTCGGCAACGACATTGGGAATGGCGGCCAGTGCCGGCTTCAGCCGGGCGATGGCATCCAGCGGATCGACGCCAAAGGCCAGCTGCGCGGTGCGATCGACGCGGCGATAGCTGTGCGACGAATAATTCTTGATGGTGTCGCCCGAGACCTTGGCATTGCCCACGATGGTCTGGACATTGTCCGGGCTGGTGATCGTCGTGTTGAACAGGCCGATTTCGGTGACACTGCCTTCGACCCCGCCGGCGACGACATAGTCACCGACCTTGTAGGGCCGGAAGATGATGAGGAAGGCGCCGGCGGCGAAATTGCCGAGCAGCCCCGACCAGGCCGCGCCGATGGCAAGGCCGACCCCGGCGAGCAGCGCCGCAAAGCTGGTGGTCTCGACACCGAAATAGCCGAGGATGGCGACGACGAGGACGATGTTGAGGACAACGCCGAGGATGTTGGCGATATAGCGTTGCAGCGTCGGATCGAAATTGCGCGCCGTCAGCACCTTCGACAGCACATTGACGGCAAAGCTGATCAGCCAGCGCCCGACCATGTAGAGCAGGATCGCCCCGACAATTTTCAGCCCCACTGCGGTGATGATCGGCACCGCCGTCGCCATCCAGTTCGTCATGTCCATGATAGTCCCCCGACAGTTCAGCGGCCGGCGTTGATCGCCGGCCGGTGTCGGTCACAACCTTAACGGCTGCGCCGGGGGCCGCAAGCGGGCAGCCGTCGCCGACCGCGTCAGGCCGCCACCGCATGCGCGGCGTCCGCATCCAGGAAATTGCGGATCAGGGCAATGGTTTCATCGGCCTGGTTGACCATGAACAGATGGCCGCCGCCCTTGATGATATCCAGCCGGGAACCGCGGATCAGCAGGTTGAGGATCTGGCCGTTGATCACCGGCACGATATTGTCGTCATCGCCCATGATGATCTGCGTGGGGGCGCGCAGCAGCGGCAGGAAGGGCGCGCTGGTCCAGCCCAGCATAGCCAGCAGCTGGTTGACATAGCCGGCGGTGCTGGGCGGCGTGATGCGGCTGGCATGGCCCCCGGCACCATTGTGATCGCCACCATAGAGCGTGCGGAAATTCTTCAGCATATAGTCCGGATCAACGTAGCGCCGCGGGTCTGCCATCTTGGTCAGGGCCGACAATTTGCCCGGCACCATCAGCATGCCGGCCGTGGTGGCCGCCAGCACCAGCCGACCCACCCGGCCGGCACATTGCAGCGCGAATTGCTGCGCCATCGCGCCGCCCCAACTGACCCCCATCACATCCACCCGGTCAAAGCCGGCATCGGTGATGATCCGTTCCGCGGCGCGCGCCATCATCCAGGGGCGATAGGGCATGGCCGGATCGGGTGATCCGCCCACGCCCGGCATGTCGAACGTGATGACGTCACGATCCGACAGGCGTTCGGCAAAGGGCGCCATCAGCTCGATATTGGCCCCGATGCCGTTGAAGAACAGCAGCGGGCGCACGCCGGGCAAGGGATCGGTCGCCGTCCAGTGCGCCACCCGCAAGGTGCGCCCATCCACAGCCTTCATGCTGAACCGGGGTGTGGACTGGGTCATGCGGCGATCTTTCAATTGAACACATAGGTGCCGGGCGCGGCGGCCCCGGGCGGGTGCGCCGCATTGCCCAGGGCAGCCGGGGCCGGCTGCTGCGGACCGGACCGCGCCTGCAGCCACTGCATCCAGAACGGCCACCAACTGCCGGCATGTTCGCGCGCGGTTTTCAGCCAGGCCTCTGCCGTGGCCGGCGGCTTGCCGCCTTCGGCATGATAATATTTCGCCTTGGGGTTGCCGGGCGGGTTGACGATCGCCTGGATATGCCCGGAATGCGACAGCACGAAATCGATGCTGGCCGAACCGAACAATTGCGTGGAACGGTAACAGGCCTTCCAGGGCGTGATATGGTCGGTGACCCCGCCCAGGATGAACAGGTCGCAATCCACCTTCGAAATGTCCAGCGCATGGTCGGCGATGTGCGATGCGCCATGGTTCAGGAACGGCTGTTCCTCGTAAACCCGCAGATAGTCCGAATGCAGGGCCGCGGTCAGATTGGTCGAATCATTGTTCCAGAACAGGATGTCGAACGCGGGCGGATCTTCGCCCAGCAGGTAATTGTTCACCACATAGTTCCACACCAGATCATTGGGCCGCAGCCAGGCAAACATGCGCGACAGCGATGTGCCTTCCAGAATGCCCTTCTTGGCGGAACGTTCCCGCGCCAGCTTGATGCCATTGTCCGATACCAGCGCGCCGACTTCGCTGTCGTTGCGCTCCGGGTTGAGGATGCACACCATGGCGGTGGCGCAATTGGCCCGGTCATCGCCGCGCGCCTTCAGCTTTGACAGCAATGTGGCCATGGTGATGCCGCCGGAACAGCCGCCGGTCACGTTGATCTTGTGGCTGCCGGTGATGGCGTTCACCACATCCATCGCGGCAATGATTTCATCGACATAATGGCCAAGGCCCCAGTCCCGGTGTTCGATCGTGGGGTTGCGCCAGCTGATCAGGAACGGCTGGATGCCATTGGCCAGCATGAAGCGGATCATGCTCTTGTCCGGGGTCAGGTCCTGCAGATAGGCCTTGTTGATCTGCGGCGGGATGATCAGCAGCGGGATGGCGTGCACATCGGCGGTGGTGGGTGCGTATTGGATCAGCTCCATCATCGGGGTGCAATGCACCACGGCGCCGGGCTGGATGGCGATGTTCTCGCCGATCTTGAAGGGCCGGCTGTCGACCTGGCTGACGATGCCATCGTTCTTGACCATGTCGTCATAGGCGTTCTTCAGGCCCCGCATCAGCGATTGCCCGCCGGTTTCGATGGCCTTTTTGATGGCGGTGGGGTTGCCGGCCAGCGTGTTGCCGGGCGCCAGCGAATCCATGATCATGCTGGTGACGAAATTCACCCGCGCCCGTTCCAGATCGTCCACTTCGAGATCGGTGACCCAGCTTTTCACATGCTTCTGGGCGGCCAGATAGGTCTGCATGCTCATGCGGAACAGCGGGTTCTGCTGCCAGGCCGGATCCAGGAAGCGCTTGTCCTTGGGGTCGGGCTTCAAATCCGATCGCAGGGTGGCGATGCTGACCATGTCGCTGGCAACGGCCTGGCCCAGCTTCATCATGCGAAGCGGGTTGCCCGCGGTTTCGCGCAGCATCATGGTGACGGCGCCCAGCAGATCCTCGCGCGCCAGCCCCACCATGATGTTCAGCCCGCCACCGGCCTGATCGGCCCCGTCCAGATCGATGCCGGTTTCGCCTGTCGTCATATTCTGCCCCCGCAGCCGTCGTGACGGCCTATGCTGGCCGCTTGTCTGCCAACATTGTCCCGTTTGGCGGCGGGGTCAATGACAAGGCGGCGGTCGACCGTGAAACAGGCCGGGGCCGGCCCGCATCGCGACAATGGCGGCAGGGCCGGGGGGCGTTGCCTCCCCCCGGCCCCTTGCTGCCTCGCGCCGGGCAGACTCAGGCGGCGAACTGGCGCTCGATGGCCAGCGGATCGGCGGCCCAGCCGGCGCCGACCATCTGCGCCATGGCATCGGGGTAGATGTCGGCGGCACCGGCGGCGATGCCGTCAAGGATGGCGGCGGCCACCACGGCCGGCGGCGTCTTGTCCATGTCGATATCCTTGGCCATGTCGGTATCGACCGGGCCGGGGAAGATGCCATGGACGCTGACGCCGCTGCCGGCGAACGTGCCGCGCAGCGCCGCGGTCAGCGAGGCGGCGGCGGCCTTGGAGACGCTGTAGAAGGCAAGGCCCGGCATCGGGGCGCGGCCGACGACGCTCAGCACATTGGCCAGCGCCCCCTGATTGGCCTTCAGCGATGCGGCAAAGGCCTGGGCGATGCGCGCCGGGCCGATGACATTGACCTGCAACTGGCGATCGAGGCTGTCGACATCGGCGTCCAGCGCCGTGCCGCCTTCCAGCGCGCCGGCATTGTTGATGACGAGGGTGACATCGGCGGCGCGGGCGGCGGCCGCCGTGATCTGGGCGGCGTCGGTGACATCGAGCGCCAGCGGCACGACGCGCGGATCGGCAAAGACGCCGAGGCTGTCGATATCGCGGGCGGCGGCATAGACGCGGCGGGCACCGCGGGCGAGCAGCGCTTCGACAAGGGCGCGGCCGATGCCGCGGTTGGCGCCGGTGACCAGCGCGATGGTGTTGATATTCGTCATGATGAACGTCCCTGCTTTGGTTGGTGGCCGCCGTCTGCAGCGGTCGTCAGCGGTTTAGGCCGGGCGGAATTTGCGATAAATCATCGACACGGCAAAACATTCGTGCAGAATATGCATCAATGGATCTCGCCACGCTCAGCCTGTTCATCGATGTCGCCCGCCAGGGCAGCTTTTCGGCGGTGGCGCGGCAGCGCGATCTCGATCCCTCGCAAGTGTCGCGCGCCATTGCCGGGCTGGAGGCGGAACTGGGCCTGCGCCTGTTCCAGCGCACGACGCGGCGGCTGGCGCTGACCGAGGCGGGCAGTGCCTATCTGGCCCGCATCGAGCCGCTGGTCGACGAGCTCGCCGCCGCCGGTGATCTGGCGCGCGTGGCGGAAGGGGTGGAGGGCCGGGTGCGACTGACGGCGTCGGTCGCCTATGCGCTGGAACGGCTGGTGCCGCTGCTGCCGGCGTTCCGTGCCCGCTGGCCGGGCCTGAAGCTCGAACTCATCATGTCCGACGCCAATCTCGATCTCATCGCCGAACATGTCGATCTGGCGATCCGGCTGGGGCCGGCGATCCCGGCTGGCGCCATCGGCGTGCAGCTGCACAGCATGCGCTATGGTCTGGTTGCCAGCCCGGCCTATCTGGCGTCGGCGCCACCGCTGCGGGAACCCGCCGATCTGGCCCGGCATCGCTGCCTGATCTTTGCCGGGCCCCTGGGGCGGCGCGACTGGCTGTTCGACGATGGCAGCAGCACCACCACCGTGCAGGTCGACGGCGATTTCACCCTGTCCTCGCCGCTCGGCATTCGCGATGCGGCACGCGCCGGGATGGGGCCGGCACTGCTGCCGGACTGGCTGGTCGCCGCCGATCTTGCCGCCGGCCGGCTGGTCGATGCGCTGCCCGGCCATGTCGCCACCACCGCCAGCTTCGGCAGCGGTGTCTGGCTGATCTATCCCAGCCGCAGCTGGCTGCCGGCCAAGGTGCGGGTGACCATCGATTTCCTGCGCGACCGGCTGGGAACCGGCGGCCGCTGATGTCGCACATCATATAAAGATATCTTTATGCTTGCTCGAATGGTCCGCCACCTCTATGGCGCAGGCTTTCCGATTGCAGCGAGGATTCACCCGTGGCCAGCCAAGCGACCCTGACCGATTACGCCATTGCCGATATCGGCCTCGCCGGCTTTGGCCGCCGCGAGATCCAGATCGCCGAAACCGAAATGCCCGGCCTGATGGCGCTGCGTGCCGAATTCGGCGCCTCGAAGCCGCTGAAGGGCGCCCGCATCACCGGCTCGCTGCACATGACCATCCAGACCGCGGTGCTGATCGAAACCCTGGCCGAACTGGGTGCCGAGCTGCGCTGGGCGACCTGCAACATCTTTTCGACCCAGGATCACGCCGCCGCCGCCATCGCGGCGCGCGGCATCCCGGTCTATGCCATCAAGGGCGAGAGCCTCGCCGATTATTGGGACTATGTCGGCCGCATCTTCGATTGGGGCGACACCACCGCCAACATCATCCTCGACGATGGCGGCGACGCCACCATGTTCGCGCTGTGGGGTGCCAAGCTGGAAGCCGGCGCCACGCTGGGCGAGCCGGAGAATGAAGAGGAAGTCGAATTCCAACGCGCGCTGAAGGCGTTCATCAAGGCGCGTCCGGGCTATCTCACCGAGACGGTCAGGAATCTGAAGGGCGTTTCGGAAGAAACCACCACGGGCGTCCACCGCCTCTACGAGATCGCCAAAAAGGGCGAGCTGCCGTTCCCGGCGATCAACGTCAACGACAGCGTCACCAAGTCGAAGTTCGACAATCTCTATGGCTGCAAGGAATCGCTGGTCGATGCCATCCGCCGCGCCACCGATGTGATGCTGGCCGGCAAGGTCGCCTGCGTCGCCGGCTTCGGCGATGTCGGCAAGGGCAGCGCCCAGTCGCTCCGCAACGGCGGCGCCCGCGTGATGGTGACCGAAATCGATCCGATCTGCGCGCTGCAGGCGGCGATGGAAGGTTTTGAAGTGGTGACGATGGAGGAGGCGGTGACCCGCGCCGACATCTTCTGCACCGCCACCGGCAATGCCGATGTCATCACCGCCGAGCATATGAAGGCGATGAAGTCCAACGCCATCGTCTGCAACATCGGCCATTTCGATTCCGAGATCCAGATTTCAGCGCTGTCCAACTACAAATGGACGGAAGTGAAGCCGGGCACCGACATCGTCGAATTCCCCGGCGAAGACGGCAAGCCCGGCAACCAGATCATCGTGCTGGCCAAGGGCCGGCTGGTGAACCTCGGCTGCGCCACCGGCCACCCGTCGTTCGTCATGTCGGCGAGCTTCACCAACCAGGTGCTGGCGCAGATCGAACTGTTCACCAACCCCGGCAAGTACCAGAACCAGGTCTATGTGCTGCCCAAGCACCTCGACGAGAAGGTCGCGATGCTCCACCTCGAAAAGCTGGGCGTGAAGCTGACCAGGCTGACCGAGAAGCAGGCCAATTACATCGGCGTCGCCACCAGCGGCCCGTTCAAGCCGGACGCCTATCGCTACTGAGGTCCTTCGGCCCATCGCCATTTCTGCGCTGGACAATCGGCGCGCCGCCTGCACAGAGATGGCTGATGCGGGGGGCGCGCCGATTTTTCATGTTGCTGCTGGGCGGTGCTGTGCCGGCCGTGGCGCAGGGCTTGCCTGCGGTGGTGATTCCCGCCGCCGGGCCGGCTGCGTCCGGCGCCCGTGCCGATGAAAATGCCGTGCGCCAGGCCGGCGATGCCTTTGGCACCAGCATCGGGCGCGAGGTCATCGGCCTTTACAACCAGATGAGCGTGCGCGGCTTCTCGCCGGTCGCCGCCGGCAATGTCCGCATCGATGGCCTGTATTTCGATCCGGTGATCGTGCCGACCCCGCGGCTGGCGCGCGCGACGACCATCCGGGTCGGGCTGAGCGCGCTGGGCAACCCGTTTCCGGCGCCGACCGGCCTTGTCGATTTCGGCTTTCGCCGGCCCGGCGACACGGCGGCGGCGAGCGTGCAGGTCGGCATCGACAGCTGGGGCACGGTCAATGCCGAGCTGGATGCCGTGCTGCCGGTGGCGACGACCCTCAGCCTCGGCCTTGGTGCCTTCACCCGCGTCGAAAGCGGGCTGGACAGGACCCGCGACCACAAGATCGGCGGCGCGCTGATCGCTCGCTGGACGCCGGCGCCGGGCCTGACGCTGATGCCGTTCGTCAACGTCACCCGCACCCTGCTCGACGATCATCGCGTCACCTTCCTGACCGCGACCGAGGTGCTGCCCCAGCCGCTGCCGCGCCGCCAGCGCTTCGGTCCCGACTGGATCGCCGGCACCAATACCGAGGCCAATCTCGGCCTGATCGGCGATTGGCAGCTGGCGCCGCAATGGCTGCTCCGTGCCGGGCTGTTCCGCTCGTCGCGCATCGTCGACGATCAATATTCCAACCTGGTCCGCGATTTGCGCCCCGATGGCAGCGGCCGGCAGCTGGCCTTTGCCGATCCGCAGCTGGCGTTCGTGTCGGTCAGCGGCGAGCTGCGGCTGACGCGTACCATTGCCGATGGCCCGCGCCAGCATCGCCTGCATGTCGCCATGCGCGGCCGCGCCGGGGATCGCCGCTTCGGCGGCTCGACCGTCCTCGATCTGGGGCCGGTCATCATCGACCAGCCCTCGACGCTCGCCAAACCGCAGTTCGGCTTTGGCCCGCAGCAGCAGGACCGGGTGCGGCAATGGACCGGCGGCATCGCCTATGAAGGGCATTGGAGCGATGTCGGCGAGATTTCGGCCGGGCTGCAGTATAGCGACTATCGGAAGCGGATCGACCTGCCCGGCGGCGCCGGCGTGCAGGAAACCGATGCGCGGCCCTTGCTCTACAATGTCACCATCGCCGCCAATCTGGCACCGCGACTGGTGGTCTATGCTGGCGCCGTCACCGGGCTGGAGGAAAGCGGCATCGCGCCCGGCAATGCCGCCAACCGCAACGAGGCGCTGCCGGCGATCCGCACCCGCCAGTTCGATGCCGGGCTGCGCTATGCCATCACGCCCGACATCAAGCTGGTCGCCGGGGTGTTCGACATTTCCAAGCCCTATTTCAACCTCGATGCCAACAACCGCTTCGATGTGCTGGGGGAGGTCATCAACCGTGGGCTGGAGCTGTCGGTGGCCGGGCCGGCGACGCGCGACCTGAGCATCGTCGCCGGCGCCGTGCTGCTGTGGCCCAGGGTGACCGGCGATGCGGTGGCACAGGGCCGCATCGGCAATCGCCCGGTCGGCGCCATCGACCAGCGCATCGAGATCAGCGCCGATTGGCGGCCACAGGCGCTGCCCGGCCTGTCGCTGGACACCAAGCTGGCCTGGCGCAGCGCCGAAACCGCAACGGTGAGCAACCGCGTGGCGATTCCGGCGCGCGCCAATGTCGATATCGGCGGCCGCTACCGCTTCCGCCTCGCCGGCAATGGCGCGGTGCTGCGCGTGCAGGTCACCAATGTCTTCGACGTTCAGGGCTATGATCTGCGCGGCGCCGGCGCCTATGGGCCGATTCCGGGGCGGCTGGCGCAGGCCTATGTGACGATGGACTTCTGACCGGCGTGCTTGCACGCCGATTGTGCGTGCAGGTACGGTTGTGGTATCGTGGCGTCATGCAGACCCGCCGCGCCCAGCAACCCATCACCATCCGTTCCGACCGCGCCGCCGCGCGGCTGAAGCTGCTGACCCGCGATGGCCGCAGCCAGGCACAGGTGATCGAGGAGGCGCTGGAGGCTTTGCCGGTGCCGGCAGTGGTGGATGAACGCGCCGACCGGATGGCGCGGCTCAACGCCATTGTGGCGAAGTTGCGTGAGCGCACCGATATTCCCAGCATGGCCGAATTCGACGCGCGCGAGTATGATGATCGCGGTAACCCGCGTTGATGATCGCTCTGATCGTTGACACATCGGCGCTCGTCGCAATTGCAAAAGACGAGCGCGGCGCAGACCGTCTGCTCGCCACTTTGGTCGATGAACCGGCCGGCGTTCCGGCGCCGGCCCTGGTCGAATTTCATCGCGTCATGGCCGCTGCCGGCAACCGTCCCGATCCCAACGCCCTGGCACTGCTGAACGAACTTCATCCGCGGATCCTGCCATTCGATGCCGATGCCGCGGCGGCCGCCGTCGCTGCCAATGAAATCTATGGCTCGGGCAATGGGCGCGGCGGACCGCTCAACCTGCTCGACCTCATGGTCTATGGCACGGCCAAGGCCCTGAACCTGCCCATCCTCTGCACCGGCAAGGATTTCGCCGCCACCGATGCCGTGCTGCACCCGGCCAGCCGGCGCGACTGATGCAGGGCCTCTCCGAAGCCGATCTCGCGGCGCTGGCCGCCCGCCTGGCCGCCGTGCTGCGCCCCGGCGACACCATCGCGCTGTCCGGCGATCTCGGCGCCGGCAAATCGACCTTCGCCCGCGCGCTGATCCGGGCGCTCGGCTGGGCCGGCGAGGTGCCGTCGCCGACCTATACGCTGGTGCAGAATTACGACCCGCCCGATGTGCGGGTACCGGTCTGGCATGTCGACCTCTACCGGCTCGACAGTCCCGATGACGCCGATGCGCTCGGCCTGTTCGAGACCGATGCGGCGCTGGTCATCGAATGGCCGGTGCGGCTGGGGGATCGGCTGCCCGGCGATGCGCTGCGCCTGCAGCTTTCCGGCAGCGGCGATGCGCTTCGGCACTTGACTTGGGAAGCGCCCCCGGCTTGGGAAGGCCGGTGGCCACCACCCTCTCCCAGATGATCCCACCCGCCAGCGCGCCGGCATTCCTGGCGGCGCATGGCTGGGGCGGGGCGCGCATCGTGCCGCTGGCCGGTGATGCCTCGTTCCGCCGCTATTTCCGCGTGCTGGACGGCAACCGCACCGCCGTGCTGATGGACGCGCCACCGGACAAGGAGGATTCGACCCCCTTCCTCGCCATCGGCAAGCAATTGCATGGCCTGGGCTTTTCGGCGCCGCAGCCACTCGCCGTCGATCTGGCGCAGGGCCTGATCCTGCTCGAGGATTTCGGCGATGATCGCGTCGGGCCGGTGCTGGCCCGCGATGCGACGCGCGAGTTCGACATCTATGCCACCGCCGTCGATATCCTCGCCGCGCTGCACGCGCAGCCGGCGACGGGCGTCGCGCCTTACGACCGCACCGAACTGCTGCGCGAGGCGCGGCTGTTTCCGGACTGGTATCTGCCGGCGGTCGGCGTCAGCGAGGCGCCGGGCTATGACGCGGCCTGGGAGGGCCTGTGGCCGGCGGTGCTGGCCGGGCCGCCGGTGCTCACCCTGCGCGATTATCACGCCGACAATCTGATGATCCTCGATCGGCCGGGCCTGCGCGGGCTGGGCCTGCTCGATTATCAGGACGCGCTGGCCGGCCACCCGGCCTATGATCTCGCCTCGCTGCTGCAGGATATCCGCCGCGTCGTGTCCCCGGCGCTGGAGGCGGCGATGCTCGACCGCTATCTGGCGGCGCGGCCGGCGACCGATCCCGTCGCCTTCCGCACCGCCTATGCCATTCTGGCGGCGCAGCGGAACATCAAGATTCTGGGCGTCTTCACCCGCCTCTATGTCCGCGACGGCAAGGCCGGCTATCCGACCTTCCACCCGCGGCTGTGGGAATTGGTGACGGCGAATTTGCAGGCGCCGGCGCTGGCGCCGGTGGCGGCATGGTTTGCGGCGCATGTGCCGGCCGCCGCCCGCCATGGCGTCAAGGTGGCGGCATGACGATCCGGCCGCCGCTCGCCATCCGCCCGCACATCGATGTCGCGGTGCCGCAGACCGCCATGGTGCTCGCTGCCGGCCTCGGCAAGCGCATGCGGCCGTTGACGGCGACCCGGCCCAAGCCGCTGGTCGAGGTCGCCGGCCGCACCCTCCTCGATCGCGCCCTCGATCGGGTCGAGGCGGCGGGCATCGGCAGCGCCGTCGTCAATGCCCATTATTTCGCCGATCAGATCGATGCGGCGGTGGCGGCCCGTTCGGGCAATCTGGCGCTGACCGTGTCGGACGAGCGCGAGACGCTGCTGGAAACCGGCGGTGGCGTCACCAAGGCGCTGCCGCTGATCGATGCCGATCCCTTTTTCGTCATCAATGCCGACAATATGTGGATCGATGGCTCCACCGACACGCTGCGCCTGCTCGCCCAGCGCTGGGATGCCAATGCCATGGATGCGCTGCTGCTGCTGGTGCCGCTGGCCCGCGCCCATGGCTATGAAGGCCGCGGCGATTTCCATCTCGATCCCATGGGCGTCGTGCACCCGCGCGGCGATGTGCGGGTGGCGCCCTTCGTCTATTCGGGCGTGCAGCTGATTGCGAAATCGCTGTTCGACGGCGAGCCGGTCGAGCCCTTCTCGATGTGGCGGGCCTGGAACAAGGCGCTGGACCAGGGGCGCTGCTATGGCGCCGTGCATCAGGGCCTGTGGTTCCATGTCGGCACGCCGGCCAGCATCGGCGAAACCGAAGGCCTGCTTGCGACCGCCTGATCTCTATTCGATCCCGCCGCACATCGCCTTTGTCGATGCGCTGGCCAAGGGTGTGCTGGCGCGCTGCGGCGGTGATCCGCTGGCGCTGGCCCAGGCCCATATCCTGCTGCCCAACCGCCGCGCCGCCCGCGCGCTGACCGAGGCCTTCGTCCGCCTGTCCGGCACCGGGCTGTTGCTGCCGCGCCTGACGCCGGTGGGTGATCTCGGCGACGACAGTTTCGATCGCTTTGCCAATGGCGACAATGCGCTGCCGCCGGCGGTGCCGCCGCTGCGGCGGCGGCTGGAGCTCGCCCGGCTGGTGCGGGCGATGCCAGCGGCGCGCGAACTGGGCCGCAGCGCGGTGGAGGCGCTGCGGCTGGGCGATGCGCTGGGCGCGACGCGCGATGCGCTGCTCGCCGAGGAAATCGCGCCGGAACGGCTGAAACACGTCGTCGCCGACAAGGAACTGGCGGTGCATTGGCAGCAGACTCTGGCCTTCCTCGATATCGTCATCACCGCCTGGCCACCGGCGCGCGACGCGTTGGGCAGCGATGGCGGCACGCGCGTGGCGGCGCTGATCGATGCGCTGCTGGCGCGCTGGCAGGCAAGCCCGCCGCCGGGGCTGGTCATCGCCGCCGGCGTCACCGGCAGTTCGCCGCCCCTGGTGCGGCTGCTCGCCGGCGTGCTGGCGCTGCCGCAGGGGCTGGTGGTGCTACCGGGGCTGGATACCGATGTGTCGGAAGCGGGCGAGGCGCGCTGGGCGGCGATTGCCGTCGGCGACCCCGAGGACGAAACGCCGCTGCGTGACAGCGAGGAGCATCCGCAACATGCGCTGAAGGCGCTGCTCGCCCGGCTGCGGCTCGACCGCAGCGATGTCCGCGACTGGGGCGAAACGACGGAACGCGATGGCCCCGAAGCGCGCACCGCGCTGGTGCAGGCGGCGATGGCACCGGCCGATGCCGCCGATGGCTGGCACAGCGGCAGCGCCGATCCCGCCGGGCTGGCCGGCATTCGTGCCGTCGAGGCGGCAACACCGGCGGAAGAAGCGCAGGTGATCGCGCTGGCGTTGCGGGAAGCGCTGGAGGTGCCCGGCAAGACCGCGGCGCTGGTGACGCCGGACCGGGGGCTGGCCCGGCGCGTCGCCGCGCATTGCCGGCGCTGGGGCATCGATCTCGACGATTCGGCCGGCACGCCGCTGCGCCTCACCCCGCCCGGCGCGCTGGCGCTGGCGCTGGTCGAGGCGATGGCCCAGGGCTTTGCGCCGGTGCCGCTGCTGGCGGTGCTGAAGCATCCGCTGGTCGCGGCGGGGGACGGCCGCGGCGACTGGCTGGCGGCGGCGCGGCGGCTGGACCGCGACCTGCGCGGCGTCCGCCCGCTGCCGGGGCTGGAGATGATCGGCGAGCGGATCGAGGCGATGGCCGATGAGCGCCTGCGCC
>NKIQ01000031.1 GCA_002256005.1 Alphaproteobacteria bacterium PA4
CTGTCGGTCGACACGGTGCGCGCGCGCGCCAGCGACGCGACGCGCAAGGCCCGCAACGCCGCGCGTTCCGTCGTCGATGCCGCCCGGGACGAGCTGAAGGGCTGACCGCCCTTTCCCCTTTTTCTCCCTTTTTCTCCCTGACCCTGCCGAAAGCCTGCCCCAGATGCGCGTTTCGAAATTCGCTACGGCCTTGTTTGTCTTCGCTTATTCCGGCCTTGCCCCGACGGCCGGCGCCCATGCCCAGGTCGCCGCGGCCAGCGCCGCCGATGCCGGTGACCCGGCGGCGCGCAGCTTTGTCGAAAAGCTGGCCAATGATGCCTTTGCCGTGCTGCGCGACAAGAGCCTGTCGAAGGCCGCCAGCCGCAACACCTTCCGCACCATGCTCCAGCAGAATGTCGCACTGGAAGACATCGGCAACCGGCTGATCCGCCGCCACCGCGCCACCATCACCCCGGCGCAGTACAGCGCCTATCAGGCGGCGCTGCCGGAATTCGTGCTGAACGCCTATAGCGACCGGCTGTATGACTATTCCGATGCCGCGCTGAAGACGACGCGCACCATCGGCCGCGGCGCGGTGCTGACCGATGTCTTCACCCGCGTCACCCGCCCCGGCGCCCAGCCGATCGACGCCATCTGGCAGGTGAAGAAGACGCCGGCGAACAAATATGTCGTCAACAACCTGACCGTCGCCGGCATCAACCTCAGCCTGACGCAGGAGGCGGATTTCAACGCCTATATCCAGAAGAATGGTTTCGACGCACTGGTGACCTTCCTCAAGACGGCGAACGGCAAATCGGCCGCGGCGCGCACCGCCAAATGACCAGCCGCCTCGCCATCGCCGACAGCGCCTTTGTCCACCCCAGCGCCCAGCTCTATGGGCATGTCAGCGTTGGCGCGCATGCGTCGGTGTGGTGCAACGCCGTGGTGCGCTCCGAAACCGCGCATGTCGCCATCGGCGATTACAGCAATGTCCAGGATTTCGTGATGATCCACACCGATCCGGGCAAGCCGGTGACGCTGGGCAAATATTGTTCGATCACCCATCACGCGACGCTGCACGGCTGCACGATCGAGGATCATGTGCTGATCGGCATCAACGCCACCATCTACAATGGCGCGGTCATCGGCGCCGGCTCCATCGTCGGCCAGCACGCCTATGTGAAGGATGGCACGGTGGTGCCGCCCAATTCCATCGTGGTCGGCTCGCCGGCCAAGGTCATCGCCACCCGCGACAACCGCCTCGCCAACCGCATCAACGCCGAATTCTATGCGCTGAACGGCGCCGCCTACAAGGCCGGCAACCACCGCGCCTGGGACGGGCCGGAATTCGAAACCTGGTTCGGCGACATGATGAAACGGCTGGCCGCGCACTATAGCTGACGGTCGAGCAGCGGCAGTGCTGGCAATCCGGCGTCCCCTTCGCTAAACGCCCGCCCATGAGCAAATTGCATCTCGTCTTCGGCGGTCGCGTCAGCGACCCGGAAACCCTCGATTTCATCGAACCCGACAAGCTCGACCTGGTCGGCATCTACCCCGACTATGCCGCTGCGGAGGCGGCGTGGCGGTCGAGCGCACAGCGCACCGTCGATGACGCGACGATGAAATATGTCGTCGTCCATCTGCATCGCCTGTTGCAGCCGGGAAAAGCCGACTAGTCATTTGTCGGGCTGTCATGGCCGCACGTCCCCGCCTAGGTTGTACCGGGGAGACACGCTGACATGACCATGGGCCTGAGTTTCGGCACGATCTTTGCGAACCTGGCGCAAGCCGTCGATCCGGCGCAGCCGGCGACGATCCACGGCGACACGGTGACGACTTGGGCGGATTTCGACGCCCGCACCGATGCCATCGCCGCCGCCACCCATGCCGCCGGTGCCGTGCCGGGTGACCGCATCGCGCATCTGATGCGCAACAGCCCGGCCTATGCCGAAACCACCATCGCCGGCTTCAAGGCGCGGCTGGTGCATGTGAATGTCAATTACCGCTACACCGGCGAGGAGCTGTTCTACATCCTCGACAACAGCGACGCCGCGGTGCTGGTCTATGATGCCGAATTCGCAACCCTGGTGGCGAGCGTCCGCGACCGGCTGAATGTGAAGCTCTATCTGCAGGTTGGCGGCGAAACCGCGGATTTCGCGCAGGATTTCGACACGGTGGCCGGCAGCGGCGCCCGCATCGCCCCGCAGGACCATCAGCCTGACGACATGCTGTTCATCTACACCGGCGGCACCACCGGCATGCCCAAGGGCGTGATGTGGGACCAGGGCGCGCTGTCGGCGATGCTGACCGCGGGCGTCGGCCTCGCCCCCGACATTGCCCTGCCGGACTTCCTCGACGCGGTGCGCGCCAATGTCGGCAAGTATCGCACGCTGGTGCTGCCGCCGCTGATGCACGGCACCGGCCTCATCATCGCGCTGAGCACGCTGTCGCGCGGCGGCACCATCGTCACCTTGCCCGGTGACGGCTTTGACGCGCAGCTCGCCGTCGAAACCTGCGCCGCGCGCGCCTGTGATTATGCCGTGATCGTCGGCGACGCCTTTGCCCGGCCGCTGCTCAAGGCGCTGGATGCCGGCCAGGGCAGCATCGCCTCGGTTGCCGTGATGATCTCCAGCGGCACCATGTGGTCGGCCGAGGTCAAGGCCGGGCTGCTGCGCCACGCGCCCAACATGATGATCGTCGATTCGCTGGGCTCGTCGGAGGGGCTCGGCCTCGGTTCGTCGGTGCAGACCAGCGCCAATGCCGGCGCCGCCACCAAGTTCAGCGCCGATGGCCAGACTTTGGTGGTCGGCGAGGATCTGCGCCCGGTCGGCCCCGGCGAGCGCGGCCGCATCGCCCGCGGCGGCCTGATCCCGCGCGGTTACTGGCGCGACGAGGTCAAGACCGCCGCCACCTTCGTCACCGTCGATGGCGTGCGCTATTCGATGCCCGGCGACTGGGCGATCGTCGAGGCCGATGGCAGCTTCACCCTGCTCGGCCGCGGCAGCCAGTGCATCAACACCGCCGGCGAAAAAGTGTTTCCGGAAGAGGTGGAGGAAGCGCTGAAGACCCATCCGGCCATCGACGATGCGCTGGTGTTCGGCGTCGCCGACGAGAAATGGGGCCAGGCAGTGACAGCGGTGGTCGAGGCGCATGCGGCCGTCGATATCGAGGCGCTGCGGGCCCATGTCCGCACCACGCTCGCCGGCTACAAGACGCCGAAGCGCATCCTGGTGGTGACCAAAGTGCCGCGCGCCCCGAACGGCAAGGCCGATTATGCCGCCGCCAAGGCAATGGCCGAGGCATAGCGGCGCCCACGCCGGCTGTGGCGACCCGCGAATCCTCCGGGGAAAATCCGGCGGAAAGCCATGCGGGGACATGCGCGGCTTTCCGCCGGGTGAGTGACAGCGCCTGTCGGGAGACCCGGTGACGGAGACGGGGCTGACATCGCCGGCCGGGCTGAGCGACCAGCGACATCCGCCTTATACCCCATCGCACTGCTGGGGTATGGCGGCTTTTGCTTGCACATGCCCAAGCCAAACTTGCTTTTGCCGGGCATCTCCCCTATGCGCCCCCCTTCGCGTCATCCCTATCTGCATCCCTGGAGGCCGGGGCGGCGCGAACAATGCTATTTTTGGAGAAGCGAGCAATGAGCGAAACGTTGAAGCTCGCGGCCGAAGCGCGCGACCGGGCAGGCAAGGGAGCCTCTCGTGCCGTCCGCCGTACGGGCCGCGTACCGGCTGTGATCTATGGGGCCGGCCAGCCTGCCACCCCCATCCATGTCGAGGAAAAGCTGCTGGTCAAGCAGCTGTCCACCGGCCATTTCATGAACTCGGTTGTCGAGATCGAAATCGCCGGCGGCGCGGCCATCCGCACCCTGCCGCGCGACGTGCAGTTCCACCCGGTCACCGACCGTCCGATCCATGTCGATTTCTTCCGCCTGGCCGGCGATGCCGTCATCACCGTCGCCGTGCCGGTGCACTTCGTCGATGAAGACAAGTCGCCGGGCATGAAGCGCGGCGCGGTGCTCAACATCGTCCGCCACGAACTGCAGCTGGATTGCGCGTCGAACGCCATTCCGGACCAGATCAACGTCAGCCTCGCCGGGCGTGACGTGGGCGATTCGATCCACATCAGCGCCGTCGTGCTGCCGGCTGGCGTCACCAGCCACATCACCGATCGCGACTTCACCATCGCCACAATGGTCGCGCCCTCGGCGCTGAAGAGCGAAACCGCCGAAGCCGCACCCGCGGCCTGAGCCTGATCTGCCGGGGCCGGGGAAGTGCAACTCTTCGTCGGCCTCGGCAATCCGGGCGCATCTTACGCGCTCCACCGCCACAATATCGGCTTCATGGCGGTCGACGCCATTGCCGAGACCCATGATTTCGGGCCGTGGAAGACAAGATTTCAGGGGCTGGCCAGCGAAGGCCGCATCGGCGCCCATCGCCTGACCCTGTTGAAGCCCGCCACCTTCATGAATGACAGCGGGCGCTCCGTCGGCGAGGCCCTGCGCTTCTTCAAGCTCGAGCCCGCCACGGCCTTGACCGTGCTCTATGACGAGCTCGACCTCGATCCCTTTCGCGTCCGTGTGAAGCATGGCGGTGGCGCTGCCGGCCATAACGGCATCCGCTCCATCGACGCCCATGTCGGCAACGCCTATCGCCGCGTCCGCCTCGGCATCGGCCACCCCGGCCACAAGGACCGCGTCACCGGCCATGTCCTCGGCAATTTCGCCAAGGCGGAGATGGAGCCGCTGGCCGATCTGCTCGGCGCGGTGGTGGCGGACCTGCCCTGGCTGCTGGCGGGGGATGAAGCCCGGTTCCTGAGCGAGATCGCGCGAAGGACGCTGCCGCAGCGGTAGCGCCTTACCTCGCCCCGCCGGGGAGAGGTAAGCGGGCTTGCCGATTGCGCCGTCGCTGGTTACTTCGCGCCACGCGGCGACGGCCAACCCTGCGCCAGTTTACAGACCATCAGAAAGTCCAGCCATGCCCATCCGCTGCGGAATCGTCGGCCTGCCCAATGTCGGCAAATCGACACTGTTCAACGCCCTCACCCAGACCGCCGCCGCCCAGGCCGCCAATTATCCGTTCTGCACGATCGAGCCGAACGTCGGCAATGTCGCGGTGCCGGATCCGCGGCTGACGGCGCTGGCCGGCATCGCGCACAGCCAGAAGATCATCGAGACGCAATTGGGCTTTACCGATATCGCCGGGCTGGTGAAGGGCGCGTCGAAGGGGGAAGGTCTGGGCAACCAGTTCCTCGCCAATATCCGCGAAACCGATGCCATCGTGCATGTGCTGCGCTGTTTCATCGATGATGATGTGACGCATGTCGATGGCCGCATCGATCCGGTCGCCGATGCCGAGACGGTGGAAACCGAGCTGATGCTGTCCGACCTCGAGAGCCTCGAAAAGCGCGTGCCGGCGCTGGCCAAAAAGGCGCAGCAGGGCGACAAGGAGGCCAAGGTGCAGGCCAGCGTGCTCGGCGCGGCGCTGGAGCTGCTGCGCCAGGGCAAGCCGGCGCGGCTGACCGAGCCCAAGGACGACGAGGAAGCCCGGGCGCTCCGCCAGGCGCAACTGCTGACCACCAAGCCCGTCCTCTATGTCTGCAATGTCGAGGAGGCCAGCGCCGCCACCGGCAACGCTTTGTCCGAAGCCGTCGCCGCAATGGCCAGGGGGGTCGGCGCCGGCGCGGTCGTCGTGTCGGCGGCCATCGAGGCGGAGATTTCGACGATGGAGCCGGCTGACCGGCAGGAATATCTGGAATCGCTCGGGCTCCACGAAACCGGCCTCGCCCGTGTTGTGCGCGCGGCCTATGATCTGCTCGGCCTGCTCACCTTTTTCACCGTCGGCCCCAAGGAAGCCCGCGCCTGGACGGTGAAGCGCGGCGCCCGCGCCCCCCAGGCCGCCGGCGAAATCCATGGCGATTTCGAAAAGAAGTTCATCCGCGCCGAAACCATCGCGTTCGACGATTATATCCGCCTGAACGGGGAATCGGGCGCGCGCGACGCCGGCCGGCTGCGGTCGGAAGGCAAGGATTATGTCGTCGCCGATGGCGATGTGATGCACATCTTGCACGGGGCGTGACCCACCTCTCCCTCAAGGGGAGAGGTGGCGTTGGTGGGCATTGCAGCGCGCGCGCCACCCGCTAAACCAGCAGCATGACCGCTCGACCCGCCACCCGATCGCGCTTCTTCGCCACCAGCGCGCTTCTCATGCTGGTGATGGTGCTCAGCGCCTTTCCCTTCACCTATTTCGGCCCGGTGCTGGCGCGGCCGCCGGCCTTCTCCATCGTTCATCACATCCATGGCCTGTTGTTCTTTGCCTGGATCGGGCTCTACGCTTGGCAGACGCGGCTGATCGCCGGCGGGCGCACGGCGCGGCATCGGGAACTGGGGCTGGCCGGCATCGCCATATCGGCGATGATGCTGCCGCTGGGCATCGCCCTGGCGATCAAGGCCATCGAGCGGCGCATTGCCGCCGGCGATGGCCACCCGTTCGATTTCACGCTCTACAATATCGTCGACATCACGACCTTCAGCCTGTTGATGATCGCCAGCATCGCCAGCGTCACCCGCCATGTCGAATGGCACCGCCGCTTCACCTTTGGCGCGGCGCTGTGCCTCGTCGGCCCGGCGATTTCGCGCTGGTTCCTGCCGAACTGGTTCATCGCCATCCCCGAGCGGCCGCCGCTGACCGACATGGCGCCCAATCTTATCGCCGATCTGTTCCTGATCGCGCTGGTCGTCCATGATCGCCGCAGCCGCGGCCGCGTCCACCCGGCGACGCTGGCGGTGATCCTGCTGCTGGTGCCGATCCATGTCGCGACGCCGTTGCTGAGCGTCTCGGCAGGGTGGCGCGGGCTGGCGCCGATCCTGCTGCAACTGGGGACCGCCCCTGTCACCGCAACCCCGTGATGACAGGGCGGGTGCACCCCGCTACACCGGCGTCATGACCGATCGCCGCCAGTTCCTCGCGCTCACCGCTGCCGGCCTGGCGGCGCCGGCGCTGGCCGCCAGCACGGATCTGCGCCTGCCCGGCGGGCCGTCGCGGCGGCCGCTGACCGAGGCGTTTCCCGGCAAGCGCGGCATGATCCTGCAACGCACGGCGCCGCCGCTGCTGGAAACACCCTTGAGCGTCTTCAACGCCGGCGTGTTCACCCCCAACGATCGCTTCTATGTGCGCTGGCACTGGCCGTTTCCGACCGAGATCGACGCCGGCGCCTTCCGCCTGACCGTCGATGGCCATGTCGAGCGGCCGCTGGCGCTATCGCTGGCCGATCTGGCCAGGCTGCCGCAGGTGGAGATCGCCGCGGTCAACCAATGTTCCGGCAATTCGCGCGGGCTGTTCGAACCGCGCGTGGCCGGCGCGCAATGGGCGCATGGCGCGATGGGCAATGCGCTGTGGCGCGGCGTGCGGCTGAAGGATGTGCTCGATCGCGCCGGGGTGCGCGCCGGGGCGGTGGCGGTGCGGGCGTCCGGGCTGGATGCGCCGCCGGTGGACGAAGCGCCCGACTTTGCCAAGTCGCTGGCGCTCGACCATGCCCGGGATGGTGAGGTGATGCTGGCGACGCACATGAACGGGGCGCCGCTGCCGCTGCTCAACGGCTTCCCGCTGCGGCTGGTCGTGCCGGGCTGGTTTTCGACCTATTGGGTGAAGATGCTCGACCGGCTGGAGGTGCTCGACAAGCCGGATGATAACTACTGGATGGCCAAGGCCTATCTGGTGCCCGACACGGCGGATGGCGGCATCGCGCCGGGCACGGCGAGCTTCCCGCGCCGCCCGATCAGCCGCATGGGGCCGCGCAGCTTCATCACCAGCGTCGCCGCCGGGGCGCGGGTGCCGCTGCGGCCGGATTATGCGCTGGGCGGTATCGCCATGGGCGGCGATGCCGGCGTGGCGCGGGTGGAGGTTTCGGGCGATGGCGGGGCGAACTGGGTGGATGCGCGGCTGGGGCTGGACATGGGCCGATACAGCTTCCGCCGTTTCGATGCCGTGCTGCAACCGGCACGCGGTGCCGCCGTGCTGATGGCGCGCTGCACCAGCACGGCCGGCGTCACCCAGCCGCTGACCGGCCTGTGGAACCCCGGCGGCTATATGCGGGTGCAGGTCGAGCCGCTGCCGGTGGATTTCGTCTGATGCGGGGGGTGCTCATTGTCGCCGGGCTGCTGCTCGTCGCCGCAGCGCCGCCGCGGATCGTGGCCATCAGCCTGCCCGCTGCCACCGCGATGTTTGCCGAACTCGGCCCCGGCCAGCCATCCGCCGATGCCATCAACAACAATTGCCTCGCCTGCCATTCCACCGAAATGGTGCTGAATCAGCCGCACCTGACCCCGGCGGAATGGGCCGGCGAAGTGACGAAGATGCGGCAGGTCTACAAGGCGCCGGTCAGCGATGCGGATGCGGCGGCGATCACCGCCTGGCTGGTGGCGCATGATGCCCGGCGGCGCCCCGAAACGCCCCCGAAATCGCCCGCCAAATCCCCCGGTTGACCCCCCGGCATCCCGCCCGCTACACGCCATGCCATTGTTGCACCTGCGAAAGAGCCTGTCCTGTCTGCCCCGCCGACCTCCCTGTCCTTTCAGGACATCATCCTGACGCTCCAGCGCTATTGGGGCGCGCAGGGCTGCGCGCTGTTGCAACCCTATGATGTGGAAATGGGCGCCGGCACCTTCCACCCGGCGACGACGCTGCGCGCGCTGGGGCCGGAGCGCTGGAACGCTGCCTTCGTGCAGCCGAGCCGGCGGCCGTCGGACGGGCGCTATGGCAACAATCCCAATCGCTTGCAGCACTATTATCAGTTCCAGGTGATCCTCAAGCCCTCGCCCGACGATCTCATCGATCTCTATCTCGGCTCCCTCGACGCCATCGGCATCGATCGCCATGTCCATGACATCCGCTTTGTCGAGGATGATTGGGAATCCCCGACCCTGGGCGCCTGGGGGCTGGGCTGGGAAGTCTGGTGCGACGGCATGGAGGTGACGCAATTCACCTATTTTCAACAGGTTGGCGGCCATGATTGCGCGCCTGTGGCCGGCGAGCTGACCTATGGTCTGGAGCGCCTCGCCATGTATGTGCAGGGAGTCGAGAATGTCTACGACCTGCGCTACAACGATGCCGGCGTCTCCTATGGCGATGTCTTCCTGAAGAACGAGCAGCAGTTCAGCGCCTATAACTTCGAACATGCCAATACCGAGCGTTTGTTCCAGCATTTCAAGGATGTGTCGGAAGAATGCCGGGCGCTGGTCGCGGCCAATCTGCCGCTGCCGGCCTATGACCAGGCCATCAAGGCCAGCCATATCTTCAACCTGCTCAACGCCCGCGGCGTCATTTCGGTGGCGGAGCGCCAGGCCTATATCGGCCGGGTGCGCGACCTGGTGAAGGGCGTCGCCGATATCTGGGTGGAGCAGGCGGCATGAGCACCAGTTTCACTTCCCTCCCCCTTGCGGGGAGGGCGACTCTGCGCCAGCAGAGCGGGGTGGGGGTTGCCGCCTTCGCCGTGATGTGTGCTGCCGGGGAAAACCCTCCCCCCAACCCCCTCCCTGAGAGGGAGGGGGAGCCGTGAGCGATTTTCTGCTTGAACTCGCCAGCGAGGAAATCCCGGCGCGGATGCAGGCGGCGGCCGCCGAGCAGCTGCGCACGCGCTTCGTCGAGAGCTGCAAGGCCGCGGGCCTCGCTCATGGCGAGGTCATTGCCGATGCGACACCGCGCCGGCTGTGGCTGATCGCCCGCACCGTCGCCGCCGCCAGCGCCGCGACGCGCGAGGAGCGCAAGGGCCCGGCCGCGACCGCGCCCGACGCCGCCATCGCCGGATTCCTGCGCTCCACCGGCCTCAGCCGCGAGCAGCTGGAAGAGCGGCAGACACCGAAGGGCGTGGTGCTGTTCGCCCATATCGACACGCCGGGCCGCAGCGCCGAAGCGATCCTCGCCGAACTGGTGCCGACCATCGTCCGCGATTTCCAATGGCCGAAATCGATGCGCTGGGGTGCCGCTTCGGCCAGCGCCGGCGCCCCGCGCTGGGTGCGGCCGCTGACCGGCATCATCGCGCTGCTTGGCGACGCTGTGGTGCCGTGTGAAGCGCTGGGTATCACGGCGGGCCGCGAGACGCGCGGCCATCGCATCCACGCACCGCAGCCGCTGCGCATCGACAGCGCCAGCAGCTACGCGGCGCAACTGCGGGCGGCGCATGTCATCGTGGCCTCGGCGGACCGGCGCGCGGCGATTGCCGATGGCGCCGCGGCCGTGGCGGCGGCGGCCGGCCTGTCGGTTATTCCCGATATGGGCCTGGTGGCGGAAAATGCCGGGCTGACCGAATGGCCGGTGCCGATGCTCGGCCGCTTCGATCCGGCGTTTCTCGCCGTGCCGCGCGAGGTCATCCAGCTGACCATGCGCACCAACCAGAAATATTTCGCCTGTGCGGACGCTGGCGGCGCGCTCGCCCCGGCCTTCATCTGCGTCGCCAATCTGGTGGCCAGCGACGGCGGCACGGCGATCGTCGCCGGCAATGAACGCGTGCTCAGCGCGCGGCTGTCGGACGCGAAATTCTTCTGGGATCAGGATCTGGCGACGGTCGCCGCCGGCGGGCTGGAGGCGTTCCTGCCCAAGCTCGACGCCATCGTGTTTCACGAGAAGCTCGGCACGGTCGCCGACAAGGTGGAGCGCGTGGCAAAGCTGGCGCGCTGGCTGGTGGAATCGGGCGCCATTCTCCCCTCCCCTTCAGGGGAGGGGTCGGGGGTGGGGCCGCTGTCTCAGGACGGCGTAGTGGCACTGGCGGATAAGTTGGATACGCTTTTCAGCTTTTTCGTCGAAGGCATGTTGCCTACTGGATCGCGCGACCCATTCGCGCTTCGGCGCGCAGCTCTCGGCATTCTTGCTTTGTTGGTAGATGGCGGCCATCGCGTTGATATCGAGGCACTCTATAGAAACTGGGTCGCAATCGCTGGGCGTGATTGGCAGGCATCTTCAAGCGCTCTGGAACTTGTTCGCGACTTCTTCGCCGACCGCCTCAAAGTCCAGCAACGCGAAGCCGGCGTTCGCCACGACCTCATCGACGCCGTGTTCGCGCTCGGTGGTGAGGATGATCTCGTCCGCCTGCTCGCCCGCGTTCGCGCGTTGCAGGCGGTGCTGGCCACCGAGGATGGCACCAATTTGCTCGCCGGGGTGAAGCGCGCCGCCAATATCCTGCGCATCGAGGAGGCCAAGGACGGCGTCGTGTTCGACGGCGCCACCGATCCGGCGCTGTTCAGCGAAGCCGCCGAAACCGCGCTCGGCCAGGCGCTCGATGCCGCCGTGCCGGCGATTGCGACGGCGGTGGCGGCCGAGGATTTCACCGCGGCGATGGCGGCGCTGGCCGGGTTGCGGCCGGCGGTCGACGCGTTCTTCGATGGCGTGATCGTCAATGCGGCCGACCCCGCAGTGCGGACAAACCGGCTGGGGTTGTTGGCGCGGTTGCGCGGCGCGGCGAATAGCGTGGCGGATTTTTCGAAGGTCGAGGGATGAACACCTCTCCCCTTGGGGGAGAGGTGGTTTTGGGAGCATAGAATGACCAAATCCGTGTTTCGGTTCGGTGGCGGCAGCGCCGATGGTGACGCGACGCAGCGCAATCTGCTGGGCGGCAAGGGCGCCAATCTCGCCGAAATGGCGGGCATCGGGCTTCCCGTTCCCCCCGGGCTCACGATCGCCACCAGCGTCTGCGCCGCCTTTTACGATGCCGGCGGCAAGCTGCCCGAAACGGTGAAGGCCGAAACCCTCGCCGCGCTCGCCCATGTCGAAAGCATCGTCGGCAAGCGCTTCGGCGATGCCGGCGACCCGCTGCTCGTCTCGGTACGCTCCGGCGCGCGGGTGTCGATGCCGGGCATGATGGACACGGTGCTCAACCTGGGCCTCAACGATAGCACCGTGCAGGGCCTTGCCGCTGCTTCGGGCAATCCGCGCTTTGCCTGGGACAGCTATCGCCGCTTCATCCAGATGTATGGCGATGTCGTCCTCGGCCTCGATCATTACCTGTTCGAGGATGCGCTGGAAATCACCAAGGAAGATCGCGGCGTCACGCTCGATACCGATCTGACCGCCGAGGATCTGCAGGGCCTTGTCGGCCGCTACAAGGCGATTGTCGCCCAGAGCTGGGGGGATGAATTCCCGCAGGACCCGCACGAGCAATTGTGGGGCGCCATCGGCGCGGTGTTCGGATCCTGGCGCAGCGACCGCGCCCGCACCTATCGTCGGCTCAACGACATTCCGGAAAGCTGGGGCACCGCCGTCACCGTGCAGGCGATGGTGTTCGGCAACCGCGGCGATACCTCGGCCACCGGCGTCGCCTTCACCCGCGACCCCGCCACTGGCGAGCGCGTCACCTATGGCGAATATCTGATCAACGCCCAGGGCGAGGATGTCGTCGCCGGCATTCGCACCCCGCAATATCTGACCAAGGCTGCGCGCGAGCGCGCCGGCGCCAAGCCGCTGGCGATGGAAGAGGCGATGCCGGTGGTGTTCGGCGAACTGGCCGATGTCTTCGCGCTGCTGGAACGCCATTACCGCGACATGCAGGATATCGAATTCACCGTCGAAGACGGCCGGCTGTGGATGCTGCAGACGCGCAGCGGCAAGCGCACCGCCAAGGCGGCGCTGAAGATCGCCGTCGACATGGTGGCGGAAGGCCTGATCACCGAGGCGGAGGCCGTGCTGCGCGTCGAAGCCGGCGCGCTCGACCAGCTGCTGCACCCGACGCTCGACCCCAAGGCGCCGCGCGATGTCATCACCCGCGGCCTGCCGGCCTCGCCGGGGGCGGCGTCGGGCGCCGTCGTCTTCGACAGCGATGTGGCGGAGGCGCGGGCAAAATTGGGCGAATCCGTCATCCTCGTCCGCACCGAAACCAGCCCTGAGGACATTCACGGCATGCACGCCGCCAAGGGCATTCTCACCGCGCGCGGCGGCATGACCAGCCATGCCGCGGTGGTGGCCCGCGGCATGGGGCGGCCCTGCGTCTCCGGCGCCGGCGGCATTTCCATCGATCTGCACGGCCGCATGATGACCGTCGGCCGCCGCGTGATTCACGAGGGCGAGGCGATCACCCTCGACGGCACCAGCGGCGAGGTGATGCTCGGCGAAGTGGCGACGGTGGAGCCGGAACTCGCCGGCGATTTCGGCAAGCTGATGGAATGGGCCGACCGCCATCGCCGGCTGAAGGTGCGCACCAATGCCGAAACGCCGGCCGATTGCCGCACCGCGCGCGGCTTCGGCGCCGAAGGCATCGGGCTGTGCCGCACCGAGCACATGTTCTTCGAACCCAGCCGCATCACCAGCGTGCGCCGCATGATCCTCGCCGAAGACGGCAAGGGCCGCGCCGCAGCGCTCGCCGAACTGCTGCCCGAACAGCGCGCCGATTTCGAAGGCATTTTCCGGGTGATGGCCGGCCTGCCCGTCACCATCCGCCTGCTCGATCCGCCGCTGCACGAATTCCTGCCGCATGACGAGGAAGGCTATCTGGATGTGGCGGAGGCGACTGGCCTCAGTGTGACGCTGGTGCGCCGGCGGATCAGCGAGCTGCACGAGTTCAACCCGATGCTCGGCCATCGCGGCTGCCGGCTCGGCATCACCTATCCCGAAATCTATGCCATGCAGGCCCGCGCCATTTTCGAAGCGGCGGTGGCGGTGGCCAAGGATACCGGCGAGGCCGTGGTGCCGGAAGTGATGGTGCCGCTGGTGGCGACGGCGCGCGAGCTGGAGATCACCAAGGCGGTGATCGATTCCGAAGCCCGCGATGTGTTTGCCGAGCAGGGCCGCACGCTCGATTACCTCGTCGGCACGATGATCGAGCTGCCGCGCGCCGCGCTGCGCGCCGGCGATATCGCCGCGCACGCCGAATTCTTCAGCTTCGGCACCAACGACCTGACGCAGACGGCGCTCGGCATCAGCCGCGACGATGCGGCGCGCTTCCTTGGCGTCTATGTCGACCAGGGCATCTATCCGCGCGATCCCTTCGTCGGCATCGATGAGGACGGCGTCGGCGAATTGGTGCAGATCGCCGTCGACCGCGGCCAGGCGGCGCGGCCGGACATCAAGCTCGGCATCTGCGGCGAACATGGCGGCGACCCGGCATCGATCGCGTTCTGCGAGAAGCTCGGGCTGGATTACGTCAGCTGCTCACCCTACCGCGTGCCGATCGCGCGGCTGGCGGCGGCGCAGGCGGCGTTGCGGGCAAAGGGGTAAGGGGCTCCGGGCTGGCGGCGAAATGGCAGCATGAAAAGTAGCAATAGTTCTGTCATCCCGGGCTTGCCCCGGGACCCGGCTTCTTTCCTGCGCGAACAGCGGTAGCAAAAATCAACGCCAGAGAAAAACGGGGTCCCGGGTCAAGCGCGGGATGACCGGGAAACTTTGCTCTGATCGTAAAGACGGTTGCGAATGCGCCGCTTCAATCGGCGGCTACTGCTTCCACATCCATCACCCCGTCGCCAGCTCGACCCCGAACCCCGCCGGCATCCACGTCCATATCTCGCCGGGCCCCAGATCATCGCGGCAGCCATTCCGCGTCGACAGTGCCCGGCTGGCGACGCACCGCGGCGATGATGCCGGCGCGGGTGACGGTGATGGCAGTGGCTGGCAGATGAACGCTGCGCAGACAAAAGGGCGACGCGGCCCGCGCCGCATCGCCCTTCGTATCGAAACAACCGCGCCGAACCGGCGCGATCGCCTTACTTCTTGTTGAGGCCAAAGCCCGAGAAGCGCTTGTTGAAGCGCGCCACCTGGCCACCGGCGTCGAGCATCTTGCCGGCGCCACCGACCCAGGCCGGGTGCGAGGTCGGATCGATATCCAGCGCCAGCGTGTCGCCTTCCTTCCCATAGGTGGAACGCGTCTGATATTCGGTGCCATCGGTCATCTTGACGGTGATGGTGTGATAATCGGGGTGGATGCCGGACTTCATGACTTTGGGCTTTCTGCTGGGGGCTGGTACCGACCAGCCCGGAAAGAGCCGCCGCGCATAGCCGAGGTGGCGGCGCGACGCAAGCGGCAGGGGCGGAACCCTGCGCGCGCAATGCCTTGTTAAATTTATGTTTACCAAATGCGCGAATTTTTTGTGCATCTGCGCGCAATTGTCGCCCGTATGTCTTGTCACTGCAACAATTGGTGGGCATGTTGCAGCGCAGCAGAAAGGGAGGCAGTGTTGCGAACGTCGATAAATAACATTGCCTTGATGGTCGTTGTTACCATGGCCATTCTGCTGTTCCTGACCGGCACGGACGTGCTGGTGCTGCCGCATCTGCCGGCCGGCATCGTCGAAAACGGCCCCTGGCTGCTGCTGGTGCTCGGCGTGGTGCTCTATGCCTTGCGCGACCGCCGCCGCCGCTCCGCCTTCCCCGAATCCTCCTCCTGATCCCTGCCCGGCTTGCCAGCCGCCAGGCTTCCCGATAATCCTGACGACGGACGGTGCCGCGTGAAGACGCGGTGAAAAGGGAAGCCGGTGCAAATCCGGCGCTGTGCCCGCAACTGTAAGCGGCGAGTTCCGGCTCCACAGGCCACTGGGTTTCGACCCGGGAAGGCGGAGCAGGAACGTTCGAGCCGTGAGCCAGGAGACCTGCCGTCCCCGGTCGTCCCATGCCCTGCCGGGTCCAGCAGCGCGTGAAACGCAAAGGCGCAATCCTGCGCCCTTCGTTTGCGGCGGCTTTTCGCTGTCGCACCGCCTGTTCCGCAGGCGGCAACGAAGGGACGTACCATGTTGATTGCACTGTTGCTGGCCGGCGCCGCCACCCCATCCGATGATATCGTCATCGCCGATCTGCGCATCGAACCCGTCACCATCACCGCCTCGCGCGAGCCGGTGCCTGTCGCCCTGTCCGGCACCGCCCTCACCGTCATCGGGCCGGACAACATTCGCGCCCTGTCACTGCCGCTGGTGAAGGATTATCTGACGCTGGTCCCATCCGTCAGCGTCAGCCAGACCGGGCCGCTGGGCGCCCAGACCCAAATTCGCATCCGCGGCGCCGAGGCCAATCATTCGCTGACCTTCATCGACGGCATCGACGTCACCGATCCGGCGTCATCCGGCGAGTTCCGCTACGAAACCCTGCTCGCTGCCGGGGTCGAGCGCATCGAGGTGCTGCGCGGGCCGCAATCGGCGCTATGGGGTTCGCAGGCCATCGGCGGCGTCATCAACATCGCCACGCGCAACGACCCTGGCCTTTATGGCGAGGCCGAGGCCGGGTCGCTGGGCACCGTCCGCGTTGGCGCCGGCGGCGGCACCGCGCTTGGCAGCACGAAGCTCAGCGGCCAGGCCAGCTATTTGCGTTCCACCGGCTATGACATTGCCGGCGGCAAGGGCGACAAGGACGGCTATGAAAACCTGACCCTGCACGCCAAGCTGGACAGCCGGCCGACGACGAACAGCAATGTCGCGCTGGTCGCGCGCTACACGACGTCGAACAGCGAATTCGACAGTTTCGATTACACCAGGGGAGTGCCGCTCGATGCGCCGCTGGCGACGCGCAGCCGGCAATTGGCGCTGAAGGCCAGTGCCGGGCTGTCGCTGCTCGACGATGCCTGGACGCAGCAGGCGAGCGTGCTGTTCTCCGATACCGCCAACATCAACCGCACCGCCGGGCGCTTCGAAAATCAATCGGACGGCGGCCGGCTGACGCTGCGTTACCAGACCAGCGCCAGCACCGAGACCGGCGCCGCCCGCCACCGCGTCACCCTGGCGCTGGAGCATGACCGCGAACGCTTCACCAGCATCGACGCCGATCCGACCGCCCTGTCGAACCAGCGCCGCAGCCGCTTGCAGACCAGCTTGGTCGGCGAATATCGCCTCGATGTCGCCGACTGGCTGGGCGGCGGCGTGGCACTGCGCCGCGACTGGAACAACCGCTTCGCCGACGCGACGACCGTGCGCGCGACCGCGGCGGTGAAGCCCGGCGGCGGCGTCACCGTGCACGGCAGCTATGGCACCGGCATCACCGACCCGACCTTTTTCGAACTCTACGGCTTCTTCCCCGGCTTCTTTGTCGGCAACCCGAATGTCCGGCCGGAACGCAGCCGCAGCTGGGACCTGGGCGCCGGCTGGAGCAATGGCGCCTATGGCCTGGACGTGACCTGGTATGACGCAACGCTCGACAATGAAATCATCGCGACGTTCGACAACACCACCTTCCTGTCCGGCGTCGCCAACGCCAGCGGTCGCAGCAAGCGGCGCGGCCTGGAAGTCAGCGCCAATGCCAGGCCGCTGGCCGGCCTGACGCTCAACGCCACCTATGCCTGGCTCGACGCCGATGAGCAGCGCGTCGCCGCCGGCCTGACCAGCCGCGAGGTGCGCCGCCCCCGCCATTCCGGCAGCGTCACCGCCAGCTACGCGTCACAGGCCTTCGACATCGCCGCCAGCGCCGCCATCACCGGCGCCCGCGACGATACCGATTTCGCCCGCTTCGTGCGCGTGCGGCTGGCGCCCTATACGCTGGTGACGCTGAGCGGCGCCGTGCATCTGACGCCGCAGATCGACCTGACCGGGCGTATCGAGAACGCCCTTGATGCCGAGCAAGTCGATGTCTTCGCCTATCGCGGCCCGGGGCTGACCGCCCATGCCGGGGTGCGCGTGCGGCTGTGACGCGGCTGGCGGCTCTGCTGCTGCTGCTGGCGACGCCCGCCGTCGCCGCGCCGCTGCGCGTCGCCAGCCTCAATTTGTGCAGCGACGATTATGCGCTGCTGCTCGCCGCCCCCGGCCAGCTGGTCTCTGTCAGCCGGCTGGGGGCGGATGCGCAGGAATCGGCACTCGCCGCTCGCGCCGCCGGGCTGCACCGCAACCGCGGCCGCGTCACCGATGTCGTGGCGCTGGCGCCGGACCTGGTGCTGACCAGCGGCGGCGACCCCAATGCCGCCGCCAGCGCGCGGCGGCTGGGCATCAGGGTGGTCGAGCTGCCGCAGCCGCAGACGCTCGCCGCTGTGCGCGCCAATATCCGCCGCGCCGGGGCAGCACTGGGCCGCGAGGCCGCAGCAGAGGCAGCGGTGGCGGCGTTCGATGCAGCGCTGGGGCCAGCGCCGGCGGGCCCCGTGTCGGCGCTGCTCGTCAGTGGTGGCGGGCTGACGATCGCGCCCGATGGCCTGGCGGCGCGCTATCTGCGCCACGCCGGGCTGGTGCAACAGGCTGTGCCGCGCGGCAGTGTGAGCCTCGAACGCCTGCTCGCCGATCCGCCGATGGTGCTGGTGACAGGCGATTACCACCCCGGCCAGATGTCGCTGAACCAGAGCTGGCTGGCGCATCCGGCGCTGGCGGCGCTGCCGGCGCGGGTGCGGCGGCTGCATACCGATGGCCGGGTTTGGACGTGTCTCGGGCCGAGTCTGGCGCCGGAAATTGCGCGGCTGCGCCAGGAGGTGGCGCGGTGACGGGCGTACACCCCCCTCTCCCGCAAGCGGGAGAGGAGGAGTTGGCCATGCGCCTGAATCTCGCCCTCGCCCTGCTCCTTGTCCCCCTCGCGGCGCTCTCGCTGTTCTGGGACCCCGAAACGCTGCGCGCCGTCGCCGCCCGCGATCCGGCACTGGCGCAGACGCTGCTGCTCGAACTGCGCCTGCCGCGCACCGGGCTTGCCCTTGTCATCGGCGCCAGCCTCGGGCTGGGCGGCGCCGCCATGCAGGGGCTGTTGCGCAATGCGCTCGCCTCTCCCGATGTGCTGGGGCCGTCCACCGGCGCGTCGCTGGGTGCCGTTATCGCCGGCTATTTCCTCGGTGGCGGCGTGCTGGCGGTGGCGGCCGGCGGCATGGCGGGGGCGCTGCTGGCGCTGGGGCTGCTGCTGGCGCTGGCCGGGCCGGCGGCGCGCACGGCGACGCTGGTGCTGGCAGGGGTGGCGATTTCGGCGTTGGGCGGCGCGCTGGTCAATCTCGGCCTCAGCCTCGCGCCCTCGCCCTATGCGCTCTACGATGTGATGTTCTGGCTGCTGGGCTCGCTCGCCGATCGCAGCCTCGGGCAGCTGGCGCTGGCGGCGCCGATCATCGCCATCGCCGGCGGCGTGCTGCTGGCGCAGGCGGCCGCGCTCGACAGCCTGGCCCTGGGCGAGGATGTCGCCGAAACGCTGGGCGTCTCGGTGGCGCGGCTGCGCTGGACGATCGTGGTGGCGACCGGCGTGATGACCGGCGCCGGGGTGGCGGTCGCCGGCAGCATCGGGTTCATCGGGCTCGTCGTGCCGCATCTGGTGCGGCCGCTGGTCGGCAACCGGCCGGGCGCCGCGCTCTGGCCCTCGGCGCTGGCCGGGGCAGCGCTGCTCACCGCCGCCGATATCGCCGTGCGCCTGCCAGTCAACGGCCAGGAACTGAAGCTGGGCGTGCTCACCGCGCTGATCGGCGCGCCCTTCTTCCTGTGGCTGGTGGTGAGGGCGCGATGACGCTGACCGCCACCGCCCTCGCTCGCCCGCCGATGCTGGCGCCGCTGTCGCTGACGCTGGCGCCGGGGCAGGTCACCGGGCTGATCGGCCCGAACGGCGCCGGCAAGACGACGCTGCTGCGCGCGCTGGCAGGGCTGGGCACCGGGCCGGGCAGCATCACCCTCGACGGTGCGCCGCTGCGCCAGAGCGCCCGCAGCCTCGCCTGGTTGCCGGCCGATCGCGACATCGCCTGGCCGATGCGCGCCGATGCGCTGGTGCAACTGGGCCTCGGCCCCGGCGCGGCGGCGGACCCGGCAGCGGTGGCGGCGGCACTGGCGGCGGCGGATGCGCAGGACTTCGCCGCCCGCCGCGTCGACACGCTGTCCACGGGCGAACGCGCCCGCGTGCTGCTGGCGCGGGCGCTGGTGGCGCGGCCGGCCTGGCTGCTGCTCGATGAACCCGTCGCCAATCTCGATCCCTGGCACCGGCTGCACATCATGGCGCTGCTGCGCGCCGAGGCGGCGCGCGGCGCCGGCGTGGTGGTGGCACTCCACGATCTCGATCTGGCGCGCGCGTCGTGCGACCGGCTGCTGCTGCTGCACCAGGGCCGGCTGGTCGCCGATGGCGCGCCCGATGCGGTGCTGACGCCGGACAATCTCGCCGCCGTGTTCCGCATCCGCGCCGGGCCGGCGGGCTGGGCGCCGGCCTGATCTCAAAGTCCTTGGACAAGATCTTTTTGGGAAGAGCCTCCGGCGGCTGGGGCCGACGGCCCCAGACCCCATCTGTTGGCGCGGCCCAGGGGCAACTCCAAATCTTGTTGTGGTAAAATCGATTGGGGTCTGGGGCCGTCGGCCCCAGCCGCCGGAGGCTTTGTTGCCTATCCGCGAATCATCGTCATCGGGATCTGGTATGACTTGAGCCCGCTCACTTGAGCGCTGTGCGACAAAGCGCCTATAGCCCTGTCCATGCCCATCATCGGTTCTCCCCTGCCCCCCGGCCCCGATTCCCGCGCCAATGCGGCGGCCATGGCCGCGCTGGTCGCAGATCTGCGCGCCAAGATCGCCAAGATTGCCCTTGGCGGCCCCGAATCCTCCCGCGAACGCCATGTCGCCCGCGGCAAGCTGCTGCCGCGCGAGCGGGTCGAGGCGCTGCTCGATCCCGGCACCGCCTTCCTCGAAATCGGGCAGCTGGCGGCGCATGATGTCTATGGCGAGGAGGTGCCGGCGGCCGGCATGATCGCCGGGGTCGGCCAGGTCTGCGGCCGACTGTGTGTCATCGTCGCCAATGACGCGACGGTAAAGGGCGGCAGCTATTACCCGCTGACGGTGAAGAAGCATCTGCGCGCTCAGGAAATCGCCATCCAGAACGCCTTGCCCTGCCTCTATCTCGTCGATTCGGGCGGCGCCAACCTGCCACGGCAGGACGAGGTCTTTCCCGATCGTGACCATTTCGGGCGGATTTTCTTCAACCAGGCCAATATGTCCGCCGCCGGCATCGCCCAGATCGCCGTGGTGATGGGCAGCTGCACCGCCGGCGGCGCCTATGTGCCCGCCATGGCCGATGAATCGATCATCGTCCGCGACCAGGGCACCATCTTCCTGGGCGGGCCGCCCTTGGTGAAGGCGGCGACCGGCGAGGAGGTGACGGCGGAGGAACTGGGTGGCGGCGATGTCCACACCCGCCTGTCCGGCGTCGCCGACCATCTCGCCGAGGATGATAGCGATGCGCTCGCCATCGCCCGGCGCATCGTCGCGACGCTGCCGCCGCGCGATGCCATGGTGCCCGCCGCCCCGCGCGCGCCGCTCTATCCGGCCAGCGACCTGCACGCGCTGGCGCCGCTCGACACCCGCCATCCGGTCGATGTGCATGAGGTGATCGCCCGCATCGTCGACGGCTCGGAACTGCAGGCGTTCAAGCCGCGCTTCGGCGAAACGCTGGTCTCCGGCTTTGCCCATGTCGAGGGCTATCCGGTCGCCATCCTCGCCAACAACGGCATATTGTTTTCCGAATCCGCGCAAAAGGGCGCGCATTTCATCGAGCTTGCCTGTCAGCGCCGCATCCCCTTGCTGTTCCTCCAGAACATCTCCGGCTTCATGGTCGGCAAGCGTTTCGAGAATGAAGGCATCGCCAAGCATGGCGCCAAGCTGGTGACGGCGGTGGCCTGCGCCGCAGTGCCCAAGATCACCGTCGTCACCGGCGGCAGCTTCGGCGCCGGCAATTACGGCATGTGCGGCCGCGCCTATTCGCCCCGCTTCCTGTGGATGTGGCCCAATGCCCGCATCTCGGTGATGGGCGGCGAACAGGCGGCGAGCGTGCTGGCGACGGTCAAGACCGGCGGCTTCAAATCGGCCAAGGAGGAAGAAGCCTTCAAGGCGCCGATCCGCGCCCAGTACGAGCGCGAAGGCCACCCTTATCACGCCAGCGCCCGGCTGTGGGACGATGGCATCATCGATCCCGCCGACACCCGCGCCGTCGTGGCCCTGTCGCTCGCCGCCAGCCTGCAACAGCCGGTGCCGGAAACGCGCTTCGGCACGTTCAGGATGTAACAGTCGCTATTCCGACATGGCGTCGCGCAGCCCGAGATGGGCAACAAAAGGCGCAAAATCCTTGTCACGGAACAGCAGCGCATGGCCATCGACGATGCAGCGTGTCGCGATCAACGTATCGACCGTGCCGCGAGCCGTGATTCCGAGCGACCGCAGCCGACGAAAGTTGTGCGCCGCTGCGACGCAGACATTGTCATCGCAAATGCGGAGCTGCGGCAGCAGGGCCAGAATCCGCCGGATATCGTCGAACTGTCGATCACTGCGGATGCCCTGCAGGATCTCGGTCAAGACCAGATCGCCGACCAGCACCATGTTGCGGCGCAGACCGGTGCCGAGCAACAGCGACTGCGGTGTGTCGAGATTGTTGAGATAATCGATCCAGACACTGGTATCGACGAGGATCATCGCGCCGGGTCGGCCCGCAGTTCATCCAGGTCGCCATCCCAGGCAATCTTGCCGCGCAGCTGACGCAACTCTTCCACGGCTGCCAGCCGGATCAATGTCTTGAGCCCGCTCTCGACCACTTCACGCTTGGTCTTGGCGCCCGTTGCCGCCAGCGCGTCACGCATCAGATCATCGTCGATGACCACATTCGTTCGCATGATGTGTACTCCTTCTTCATATCATACACATTGCGATTTGCCGGGCAAGGCGTATGGAACCCGCATGTCCTCCCTCGACATCCAGATCGATGACCGCGGCATCGCCCGGCTCACCCTCAACCGGCCGGAACGGCACAATGCCTTTGACGAAGGGCTGATCGCGGCGCTGGCGGAGGCCTTCACCACGCTCGGCACCGATGCCGCCGTGCGCGCCATCATCCTCGCCGGCGCGGGCAAGAGCTTTTGCGCCGGGGCGGATTTGGGCTGGATGCAGCGGGCATCCGGCTGGAGCGAGGCGGAGAATCGCGCCGATGCCCTGCGGCTGAGCGACATGCTCTACGCCATCGACACTTGCCCCAAGCCAGTGATCGCCCGTGTCCATGGCGCTGTCGCCGGCGGTGGCGTCGGGCTGGTCGCCTGCGCCGACATGGCGGTGGCGATCGACGGCGCGCAGTTCCGCCTGTCAGAGGTGCGGCTGGGGCTGACGCCGGCCACCATCTCGCCGTTCGTCGTGGCGAAGATCGGCGCCGGCCAGGCGCGGCGCTGGTTCCTGACCGCGGAAGGTTTCGGCGCTGCCGAGGCCGCTGCCATGGGTCTGATCCATGAAACCGCCATCGATGCCAGCGCCGCCGATGCGGTGATCGCCGACTGGCTGGTGCATCTGCTCGCCGCCGCGCCCGGCGCCGTCGCCGATGCCAAGCAGCTGGTGCGCGATGTCGCCGGCAGAACCATCGATGATGGCTTGCGCGCGCAGACGGCGGCGGCCATAGCGTATCGGCGCGCCACCACCGAGGGACAGGAGGGGCTGGCTGCGTTTTTCGACAAACGCAAACCAGGATGGTCCCGATGATTCGCAATCTGCTGGCAGCCACGCTGCTGATGGTCAGCCTCACAGCTGCCGCCCCCGATCCGCGCACCGAAGTGCTCGCCACGGTCGATGATGCCCTGCGCGCCATCAACACCCAGGACGACACGCTGTTTCGCAGCGTGATGCTGCCCGCCGCCGTCATCACCGCGCAAAGCTATGACGCCAGCGGCACGCTGCGCACCGCCGTCTACAGCGTCGAGGACATGGCCAAAAGGCTGAAGCGGCCCGGCCACAAGGTCGAGGAAAGCATTCACGAGCCGACCGTGCTCATCCAGCGCGACCTCGCCCATGTCTGGGCGCCCTATGCGCTCGATTATGATGGCAAGCGCCTGCATTGCGGTGTCGATTCGTTCGGCCTCGCCCGTGTCGACGGCAAATGGCGGATCACCAGCCTGACCTGGACGGCTGAGCCCAAGGGCTGCCCCGGCTGATCGCCCGGCCGGAACAGCGGCGTTCACCCCGGCCCCTGAAGCGTGTAAGGCGGGCGCCATGAAGAAACTGCTCATCGCCAATCGCGGCGAAATCGCCCGGCGGGTCATCCGCACTGCCCATGCCATGGGCATCGCCACCGTCGCCGTCTATTCGGATGCTGACGCCGACAGCCCCTATGTGCGCGAGGCCGGCCAGGCCATCGCCATCGGTGCGGCGGCGGCGCGGCCCTATCTGGACGGCGACGCCATCATCGCGGCAGCGCGGCGGACGGGCGCCGATGCCATCCATCCGGGCTATGGTTTCCTGTCCGAAAATGCCGATTTCGCCAAGGCGGTCAGGAAGGCCGGGCTGATCTTCGTCGGTCCGCCGGAGGCCGCCATGCGCGTCATGGCGCTGAAGGACAGCGCCAAGGCGGCGATGAAAAAGGCCGGCGTGCCGATCACGCCGGGCTATCAGGGCAGCGACCAGTCGCTGGTCCGGCTGCAACGCGCGGCCGAGGGCGTCGGTTTTCCGCTGCTGATCAAGGCGGTCGCCGGCGGCGGCGGCAAGGGCATGCGCAGCGTTACCGACCCCGCCGAGTTCCAGGACGCGCTGATGGCGGCGCAGCGCGAAGGCGAGGCGAGCTTCGGCAATGCCGCGGTGCTGCTCGAAAAGCTGATCACCCGCCCTCGCCATGTCGAGGTGCAGGTGTTCGGCGATTCGCACGGCAATGTCGTGCATCTGTTCGAGCGTGATTGCTCGCTGCAACGCCGCCACCAGAAGGTCATCGAGGAAGCGCCCGCCCCCGGCCTGTCGGACCGGCTGCGCCATACGCTGGGCGTCGCCGCCGCAACCGCTGCCCATGCCATCGGCTATCAGGGCGCCGGCACCGTCGAGTTCATCCTCGATCTCGACACGCTCGACGATCATGGCGACCCGGCCTTCTACTTCATGGAAATGAACACGCGGCTGCAGGTCGAGCATCCGGTGACCGAGGCCATCACCGGCCAGGACCTCGTCGAATGGCAGCTGCGCGTCGCCCGCGGCGAGATGCTGCCGCTGGCACAGGAGGCGCTGGGCGTCACCGGCCATGCGCTGGAGGCGCGGCTCTATGCCGAAGATGCCGAAGGCGGCTTCCTGCCCTCTACCGGCACGCTGACACGGCTGGAATTCGGGACAAGTGAAGGAATCCGCATCGACACCGGCGTCGAAACCGGCAGCGTCATCGGCCTCGATTACGATCCGATGATCGCCAAGGTCATCGCCTGGGGGCCGACGCGGGCTGCGGCCATCGACCGGCTGGTGTCGGCGCTCGACGGCACTGTCGTCGAAGGGCTGAAGTCGAACCGGGCCTTCCTGGCCCGGCTTGCCGACCATGCCGCCTTCCGCGCCGGCGCGGTCGACACCGGCTTCATCGCCCGCCATGCCGACACGCTGGCGCCGGCCACGGACGTGCCGGCGGCGGCGCTGCTGCTCGCCGCCATGGCCGTGGTGCTCGACGATGCGCCTGCCGCCGATGCCGGTGTCTTCGGGCGCAGCGCCTTCCGGCTCAACCTGCCGTCCGAACGCAGCGTCCGGCTCTGGGCGGGCGCAACGCGGCACAGCCTGGCGCTGCGCCGCGCCGGGGCGCGCTGGCGCGTCGCGGGACTCGACGGCTTTGCCGAATTCGGCGCACGGCGCGACGGGCTGGCCATCGTCATCGACGCCGGCGGCACCCTGGTCAGCGGCGCTGTAGTGGCCGGCAGCGACACCATCGAAGTGCGCATGGCCGGTCAGACCTGGCGGCTCGCCACGCGCGCGCCGCTGAAGGCCGCCCAGGCCGGGCCGAGCGATGGCCGCATCATCGCACCGATGCCGGGCCGGGTGCTCGCCGTCGATGTTGCCGCCGGGGCCAGCGTCAGTGCCGGCGACCGCCTGCTGGTGCTGGAAGCCATGAAGATGGAACACCGCATCACCGCCCGCGCCGCCGGCACCGTCACCGCCGTGCATGTCGCGACCGGCGACCAGATCGCCGATGGCATGCTGCTGGTGGAAATCGGCTGAGGTCATGCGTCGGGTGGCATTCGATGCCTCCGGCGGCTGGGGCCTTGGTCCCCAGACCCCATTCGATTGGTGCGCGTGTGGCCACGCGAGGACCGAACCAACAATCGGGGTCTGGGGCCCAAGGCCCCAGCCGCCGGAGGCTGACCTGCATCGCCGCACGCTGCTCGCCGCCAGCCTGGCGGCGCTGCTGCCAATCCCGGCCGTCGCGGCAACAACGCAGGTCGAGGAATGGACCTTCCTGCGCTCGCTCGATCCCGATCCGGCCGATCTGATTGCGTTCATTCGGGCCAATTGGTTCGCCATGGATCGCGTCGCGGTCGCGCAAGGGCTGTTCACCCATTATGCGCTGTATCGCAGCGATGATGGCGGGGACTGGAACGTAGCGGTCGTCGTCGGCTATCCGCAGGCGCAGGGCTATGCCGGTGTGCGCGCGGCGTTCGAGGCGATCCGCGCCGCGCACGTGCCGGTGCTGGTCAAGGGCAAGGATTTGAAGGCGCTGGGCCGCATCATCGGCACGCGCAGCGTCACCCCGCTGGCGCCGCGTTGACGTAATCCCAGACCCGCGAGATGACCACCGAGCCTTCGCCCACCGCCGAGGCGACGCGCTTGACCGATCCGGCCCGGACATCGCCGACGGCGAAGATGCCGGGATGCGAGGTGGCGTAGGGCGAATCGGCGCCGGCGGCGGCCCCGGTGACGACAAAGCCCTTGCCATCGAGCCTGACCATGTCGGCCAGCCAGTCGGTGTTGGGCGCAGCGCCGACCATGATGAACAGCGCGCGCGACCTGATCTCGCGGGTGGCGCCGGTGGCGGCGGTGCGGATGGTCACCGCCTCGAGATGGTCGCCGCCGGCGAGCGCGCTCACCTCGGCGCCATATTCGATGGTGATGGCGGGGTCGGCCTCCAGCCGGCTCGACAGATAGCTCGACATCGATTCGGCCAGCGACGACCCGCGCACCAGCAGGCGCACGCATTTTGCCGAGCGGCTGAGGTACATGGCCGCCTGTCCGGCGGAATTGCCGCCGCCGATGATGATCGCCTCGGTGCCGCGGCAATAGCGGGCCTCGACCTCGGTCGCCGCATAATAGACGCCGGCGCCTTCGAACTGGCCAAGGCCGGGGATCGGCAGGCGGCGGTATTGCACGCCGGTCGCCACCACCACCGCCCGGGCCTGCACCCGCTGGCCGGTGTCGAAGGTCGCGCAGAAGCGCCTGTCCTCGAGCCGTTCCAGCCGCGTCACCCGGCGCGGCAGCGCAAAGCGGGTGCCGAACTTCATCGCCTGCACTTCGCCGCGCCAGACCAGATCGGCGCCGGAAATGCCGGTGGGGAAGCCCATGTAATTCTCGATGCGGCTGGAGGTGCCGGCCTGGCCGCCGACCGCACTGTCCTCGATGACCAGCGCTGACAGGCCCTCGGCACCGGCATAGACTCCGGCCGCGACGCCGGCGGGGCCGCCACCGACGATCAGCACATCGAATTCCTCATTGTTGAGGAGGTCGCGATTGATGCCGAGCAGCCGCGCCACCTTGTCCGGTGTCGGATCGGTGACGACGGTATCGCGGCCGAAGATGACCACGGGCTCCGACGCGGTGATCGCACAGCTGTCGGCGACCGCCAGCGCCTCCGGGCTGTTCAGCTTCAGCGACTGGAACGGGATGCGGTTGCGGCTGACGAAGGCGGCGATCTGGCGGATGTTGCGATCCTCCTCCTCCCCGATCAGCACCAGGATGCTGTCACGATCGTCGAGCTGGCGGCGGCGGCGGGCCGAAAACACCGTGATGATGATGTCCGACATTTCGGGGATCTGCGACATCAGCGCGAGCATCGCCTCACGCGGCACTTCGATGACCCGGGTATCGACGGCCGCGCGCATGGCCAGCGTGGTGTTGCCGCCGTTCAGAAAGCCGATTTCGCCCATGAACTGGTTCGGCCCCAGCGTCGACGGCAGATGCCGTTCATCGGTGAAGGAATTGACCACCTCGATCTCGCCGGCTTCGACATAGGTGAAACGGTCGGCCGGGTCGCCGGGCCGGGTGAGGAAGGCGCCGGCGGGATAGGACACCGGCGTGCCCGCGGCGCGAATGGCCGCGACATGCGCCGGCGCCAGGGGCGTGCGCTGCATTTGCCGAAGGTCGGCGCCGATGGTTTCCATAGCGTGTCACATCCCGTGGAGCAGCCGGGACAGCAATCCCGACGGCCCCATATTGCGGGACTTCATAACGGTCTGGCAATCGTCAGCCCGCGGCCGGTCAGCCAAAGGCCAGCACGATATCGAACATGTAATGGGTGCTGCCGGCCAGCTTGTGCTCCTGGCCGAAGATCTGCTTCGGCCAGGGCGGTCCCTTGCTGTCGAGGTCGTAGAGCAGGGTCCGGTCCTGGCTCAGCCATGGGTCGTCGGCAAAATACATCTGCGTGATCAGCCGGTCATTCTGGCCATCGACGCTGAAATGGATATGCGCGGCGCGCTTGTAATTGCCGGCGGGATAGATGCCGGGGCGCACCGTGCGGACGCGATAGCGGCCTTCGGCATCGGTTTTCAGCACGGCAAAGCCCTGAAAGCCCGGGTCGAGCGGCGCCGCATTGTCGTCGCCCTTGTGCGCATAGCGCCCGGCGGCGTTGGCCTGCCAGATATCGAGCCGGGCGCCCGCCACCGGTCGACCATCCGGTCCCAGCACCCGGCCCATCACTTCGATGATGTCACCCTTTGCCGGCTGCGCTTGCCCCGCCAGCTGCGCCATGTCGCTGTCGATCTCGCCCTTGTGGGCAACGGGGTAAAAGGGTCCCAATTGCATCGGGATGGTCGGTTCCACGCCAGCCAGGGCCGGCGCGGCCAGCCCGGCGGCGCCCAGCAAGGATGTTCCGACCAATTGCCGGCGTGTCAGCAGCATCATGTCGTCCCCCCGCAAACCCATGACAGGCTAGCAGACCGACTCCGCCGGTCAACCGGGGCTTGCTTGAACCGCCCTGCCCCTTGGCCTATGGCCGCTGATCATGACCACGCCCATCCGCATCGCTGTCCTTGGCGCCTCCGGCTATACCGGGGCCGATCTGGTGCGCCTGGCGCTGACGCATCCGCGCATCGAGATCGCCGCGCTATCGGCCAATTCCAAGGCCGGGCAGACGATGGCGGAGATCTGGCCGCATTTCGCCCCCTACCCCGCACTGCCGCGGCTGGTGACCAGCGAGAGCATCGATTACGCGCGTATCGATGCCGTCTTCGGCTGCCTGCCGCATGCCGCCTCGGCGAGTCTGCTCGGCACGCTCAAGGACATGAAGATCATCGACCTGTCGGCGGATTTCCGGCTGAAGGACGCGGCGACCTATGCCGATTGGTATGGCGGCGCGCATCCGGCACCGGCGCTGCTGCCGGCCGCGGTCTATGGCCTGACCGAATTTGCCCGCGCTGCGTTGCCGGCGGCGACGCTGACCGCCTGCCCCGGCTGCTACCCGACCGCCGTGCTGCTGGCACTGCTGCCGCTGGTCGGCGCCGGCGCCATCAGCCCCGATCGCATCACCGTCAACGCGCTGTCGGGTGTCTCCGGCGCCGGGCGCAGCCTGAAGGAAGCCAATCTGTTTCCGGAAGTGGCCGAGGCCGTGCACCCCTATGGCATCGGCCGTCACCGCCACATGCCGGAAATGGAGCAAGAACTCGCCCGCGCCGCCGGCCGGCCGGTGACGATCAGCTTTACCCCGCATCTGGTGCCGATGAACCGCGGCGAGCTGGTCACCTGCATCGTCGAGACCGACCGCCACGTCAATGATCTGCGCGCCATCCTCGCCGCGCGCTATGCCGATGAAGCCTTCGTCCACCTGCTGCCGCCCGGCGTTGCCCCGGCGACACGGATGGTGCGCGGCTCCAACCATGCCGTCATCAACGTCTTTGCCGATCGCGTGCCCGGCCGCGCCATCGTCATCGCCGCCATCGACAATCTGGTGAAGGGCAGCAGCGGCCAGGCCATCCAGAATTTCAACCTGATGTTCGGCCTGCCCGAAACCATGGGGCTGGAGCAGGCGCCGCTGTTCCCGTGAGCGGAGCGATCAACCAAAAATGATTGAAACGCCCCGCCTGACCCTGCGCAACTGGCGCGACCGCGATGTCATCCCGTTCAACGCCATGTGCCGCGATCCGGAGGTGATGCGTTATCTGGGGTCGCTGCAGAGCCGGCCGGAAACCAGAGCGGCTGTAACGCGGCTGCGCGCCCAGCAGGATGCCACCGGCTATACCTTCTGGGCCGTCGAGCGCCGCGAGGATAGGCGCTTTCTGGGCTTTTGCGGGCTGAAGACACCGCCGCCGGGCATTCCGGTGCTCGATGGCCTGATCGAGATCGGCTGGCGGCTGGCGCGTGATGCCTGGGGCGCCGGCTATGCCCGCGAGGCGGCCGAAGCCAGCCTGGCCTGGGGCTGGGCCAATCTGGCGAACGACCGCATCATCGCCATGACCGTGCTCGGCAACACGCGCAGCTGGGGCCTGATGGAACGGCTCGGCATGGTGCGCCAGCCCGCCATGGACTTCGACCATCCGGCACTGGCCGATGGTGATCCGCTGAAACCGCACATCGTCTATGCCATCGACAGGCCGCCGGCATGAGCCTCTACCGCTTCGGCGACGCCTTTCCCGCTGTTGCCGAAAGCGCCTTCATCGCGCCGGGCGCCCGCCTGATCGGCGATGTCAGCGTCGGCGAACACAGCTCGATCTGGTACAATTGCGTGGCGCGCGGCGACGTCCAGTCGATCCGTATCGGTGCGCGCAGCAACATCCAGGATGGCAGCGTCATCCATGTCACCACCCGCATCCATGCCACCAGCATCGGCGATGACGTGCTGATCGGCCATATGGCGATGATCCATGGCTGCACGATCGAAAGCCATGGCTTCGTCGGGCTGGGCGCCATCGTCATGGACGGCTGCGTGATCGAAGGCGATGGCATGCTCGCCGCCGGCGCGCTGCTGACGCCGGGCAAGCGCATCGGCCGCGGTGAGCTCTGGACCGGCCGGCCGGCGAAGCTGTTGCGGATGCTGAGCGCCGAGGAGATCGCGCGGAACCAGGCGGGGGCGGCTGGCTATGTCACGCTGGCAGCGGCGCACAAGGCGGCGTTGCAGGTGCCACTGGCGGCGTCGACCGCGTCGGCGGCGGCCGGGACCCCGGCTTCGGGCCGGTAACTCCGGCGACGCGGCCGCCCGTATCAGCGCGGCAGCGTCTTCAGCGTGCGCCACAGGCCGATGACGGCCAGCGCCAGCGTCAGATGCACGGCGAGCAGCGGCGGCCAGCCGAACAGGAAGATGATGTCATTGGCCAGCCCCCCCTTGAACGGGCCGCCGCCCATCGCCAGCCCGCGGGTGCCGAACAGCGCGTTGAACCAGGGCGGCACGGCAAACAGCCAGGCCGTAGTCAGCGCGCTCCAGAAAAACACGCGATGCCAGCGCGGCGACAGGCGGATAAAGCCGCCGCCCAGTCCCCAGGCCATCAGCAGCAGGCCATGGGTGATCGCCTCCATATGCACCATGCGCCAGGCGCGGGCATCGCCGGGAATGTGCAATTCCACCGGCGGCAGGATCGGCCAGACCACCAATTGCCCGAGCAGGGCGATGAACCATTGCCAGCCGACGAACAGTGAAAAGACGAACAGGCCGACGCCGTTGAGAAACAGCAGCACCCGCGCCCGTTCCGGCATCGCGATCACCGCGCTGCCCCCATCGCCATCGGCACCGGCGCCGCCAGCCGGGCCGTGTCGAGCGCCCCCAGGTCGCCGGCGCCGGCGGCATGCTGCGCCCACCAGGCCTGCGCCCAGACGGGGTCCGGGACATCGCGGGGATTGTAACCCGGTTTCAGCACATGCAGCAGCCGCGGCAGCAACCCGCCGAAGATGCGCAGCAGCAGCCGGTACCGCCGCAGCCGCGCCCGCCAGCCGGACCAGAGCCCATCCTCGCACAGCAACAGACGATAGCCCTGCCGGGCCCGCCCCATGATGTGGAACAGCGCGTAGAACAGGCCATAGAGGCGCCAGCGATAGCGCCCGTCCAGCGCCATGAACACGTCATAGGTGGCGGACTTGTGCTCGATCTCCTCGACGAAGTGCCAGAGGATCAGCGATGCCACCGCCGGGTCGCCATCGCCGAACAGATGGTCACGATCCGCGATCAGCATATGGCCGATGGTCAGCGCCATCGCCTCGAAACCTTCGGCATAGGCAAGGTTGAAGGTAAAGCTGCGGTTGCGGGCAAAGCCCTGGTAATCCGCCTTCAGCACCGCCTCCATCTGCGGCACGGCGGCATAGCCGCGATCGGCCAGCTGGCGGTTGAACTGCTGGTGCTGGCGATAGTGCGTCGCCTCCTGCCCGATGTAGCAGTCGATATCGGCGATCAGCGCCGGATCGTCGAGCTTCGCGCGGGCCTGGCGCATCGTGTCGATCAGATAGGGTTCGAGATAGGGCATCGCCAGCGAGCCGGCGTTGACGATATGGCTGAACGCCGGTTGCGCCGGATTCCAGACGCCGCCCAGCCCTTCCGGATAGGCAAAGCGCAACCGCCGCACGGTCATCCGTGGTGCCTTGCCGCTCGCCATCGCCACCCTCCAGCGCTATTGATAGAATACACATCAACACTATTGTGGCTTTTGTCAATAGGATGTTCTAGAGCCGACTGCGTCGGGGCGGCACCGGCCCGCTCCCCCGCCCGGCCACCCATCGGGATTATCCTTGGTGGGTGGCCCGGAGCGGATGCGACCTCTATCGCGGGCG
>NKIQ01000032.1:0-28023 GCA_002256005.1 Alphaproteobacteria bacterium PA4
TCGATCCTGGGCATGCCACAGCTCCTATCGCGGCTTCTTGGGTCTGATCGCCGCCACGATCGGCCAGACGATCCAGGGGAAAAGGATGAGGAAGAACAGGCCCTGGGCGTCCTGACCACGCTGTCCGTCGAGCAGCAGGAAGGCGACCCCGGCATAGACCGCCAGCAGGTACCAGCCGAGCATATAGCGCTCCAGCCAGTGGGGCCTTTCCTTCAACAGGCAATCGAAACACATGTGCATCAGATCGCCTCCACCAGAATGACCGTGCCCTGGCCGCCATCGGCGCAGATCGAGATCACGGCCTTTGTGCCTGCCGGGCGGCCCGCAAGCTGTTTGGCGGTCTGGCTGATGATCCGCGCCCCGGTTGCGGCGAACGGATGCCCGAGCGCGAGACTGCCGCCGACCGGATTGAGCCGGTCTTTCGGAAACGGTCCAAGGTCGCCGATGCCCGGCGCATGTCCGGCCCTTGCATCAGGGTCCGTTGCCACCTGGATGTTGGCCAGCACTTGCGCGGCAAAGGCCTCGTGGATTTCCCAGATCGCGATATCATCGAAACGCAGGCCATTGCGGGCCAGCAACCGGGGAATGGCATAGGCCGGCGCCATCAGCATGCCGTCGGTGCGGAAATCGAGCGCACCGAGTTCGAAATCGACGAGTTTGACAGCCATGGCGTGCTTGCCAAGCGCCGCAAGACCCTTGGCCGACGCGACCCACATGCCGGCCGCGCCATCGGTCAGCGGCGAACTGTTGCCGGCGGTCAGGCTGCCACCCGCCGGATCGAACACCGGCCGCAGCGACGCGAGCCGTTCCATCGTGGTGTCGGCGCGGATCAGGGCATCTTCGGCAACGCCGGCGAACGGGACCAGCAGATCGCCGAAGAAGCCGGCGCTGCGCGCCGCTGCGGCGCGGTGGTGGCTGGCCAGCGCGACAGCGTCCTGATCGGCACGCGCAATCGCCAGGCGCTTGGCGGTTTCTTCCATATGATCACCCATCGAGCGGCCCGATATGCGATTGGCCCACCCCTTTTTCGGCAGGGCGAAGTCGGTCGGACGGAGGTCGGCAAAGGCCTGCATGGCGCCCGCCGGATCGCTCGCCGCCAGCGCTGCGAGACGCGCCGAGACGCGCTCGTCGAGCGCGATCGGCGACCGGCTCATCTGCTCGACACCGCCGACAAGGGCAAGATCGATACCGCCGCGCCCAACAAGGCCCGATGCCTGGATCGCGCCCATCATGCTCGTCGAACAGGCGAGCTGGGTCGAATAGGCGGGGATCGTCGGATCAAGGCCCGCATCGAGCGCCGCCTCGCGCGCGATGTTGGACAGCGACAGGCTGGGGATCACCTGGCCCCAGACGATCAGATCGGGCCGGTGCCGGCCGGCCATGGCCTGCAGGACCGCAGCAGACATGGTCAGTGGCGTTTCGCCGACATAGGCGGTGCCGGCTTTCACGAACGGGGTCCGCATTCCGGCGACAAGATAGGTATCGGTCATTGTCTGGCTCCTCCGCCGGCGCGTGCGACCGGCTGTGCTGAATGTTGATCGCGGGTCAGAGACCCAGGTCGGAAAGGCCCGGATGGTCGTCGGGACGGCGGCCGAGCGGCCAGCGGAACTTGCGGTCCGCTTCCCTGATCGGATGCTCGTTGATGCTCGCATGACGGTGGCGCATCAGGCCGTCGGCGACGAACTCCCAATTCTCGTTGCCATAGGCACGGAACCAGTTGCCGCTGTCGTCATGATACTCATAGGCATAGCGCACGGCGATCCGGTTGCCGGCAAAGGCCCACAGCTCCTTGATCAGGCGATAATCGAGCTCCTTGGCCCATTTGCGTTCGAGGAACGCCTGGATTTCTGCACGGCCGCGGGGGAATTCGGCGCGGTTCCGCCAGATAGTGTCTTCGGTATAGGCAAGCGCGACCTTGGCCGCGTCACGGCTGTTCCAGCCGTCTTCGGCGAGGCGCACCTTTTCGCGGGCGGTCGCTTCGGTGAACGGGGGCAGTGGCGGACGCGACATGGCTGGTCTCCTTGGCGACAGTGACGAACTGGCGACCGGGCGGGGCTTGGGGGTAGACCCCGCCCGGTCGGGGGCTCGTTCACCGGGGGGAGGGTGACGAACCGGCGGCATCAGGGCTGGGGAGGCAGCTGTGCCCTGATGTCGAGTAAAAGATACGCCGGCCTACCAGGGTGAAGAATGGTGATTGGATGCAATAAATCATTCCGCCTGGCGGAACATTGCCAACGCGCGTTCAAGCTCGGCGATCCTTTCGTCGCGCTCGGCGATGGCGTGCGCGACATCGTCTGCGAAAAACATCTGCGGGATGTGCTGGGGACAATTCGCATCCCATGCCTCGACGTCGAACAGGATGACCTGCTCGGCGCGCGCCCGATAGTCTTGCGGCATCATGCTGGCCTCAAGCGCGCGGTCGCCTTCGACAACCCTGGCCGTGCCCCAGATCTTGATCCGCTGCCGATGGGCATAGTCCATCAGGAAGATATAGGCCTTGGGATTTTCGGCCAGGTTGCCGGTGGAGATGAACTGGCGGTTGCCCTTGAAGTCGGCAAAGGCCAGCCGGCGTGCATCGAGCACATGGAGGAAGCCCGGCGGGCCACCCCGGTGCTGGATATAGGGCTGGCCATCGGCACTCGCGGTGGCGAGGTAAAAGCTGCGGACCTGACCGATGAAAGCGGCGAGGTCGGCATCGATTTCGCTGCCCATCTCCATGCGGTCATAGAGGTTGCGCGATCCCTTGCGTTCCTGCACGGCCTTGACCGAGGGCGAAAAGGCAAGGTCGACCGGACGCCGGCTCATGCGAGCTCTACCTGCGGACGCGAAAGCCAGGCGGGATCCGGCGGGGGAACCCGGCTATCCAAGTGCAGCCGTGAGGTGGACATCACCAGGCGCCGTCATTTGGCATCGACACCCAGGGCTCGCTGGCGGCCAGCTTTTCGCCGTCCTGGACCAGTTCGATCGAAATGCCTTCAGGCGTGCGCAAGAACGCCATATGGCCCTCGCGCGGCGGCCTCGCGACCGTGAATCCAAGGTCGAGAATGCGGCGGCAGGTGTCATAGATATTGTCCACCACAAAGGCGAGGTGACCAAAGTTCCGCCCGCCTTGATACGCCTCGACGGCATGGTTGAAGGTCAGATGGACCTCGAACTGTGCGTCGCCAACGACATTGAGCACGGCCATGGTGTAACCGCCCTTGTCGTTGACATAGGTTGCCTTTTCGACAAGCCCAAGGCCGTCGACGAAGAAGCGTTTGGTCGTTTCAAGATCATGAACACGCATCATGGCGTGCGAAAAGGCGCGGGTCATTGGTTGGTTTCCTTTCATGTTGCTATGGGGGGATGGTCTTTCTTCACAGGTCGAGAACCAGCCGGCTGCCACCATCGGCACCGGTATCGGCCGGAACGGCACAACAGATCAGCGCGGTATCGTCATCGACCCTGGCCTGCGGCGCATCGGCATAGGTGACCTTGCCGGCCAGGATCTTCGTCGCACAGGTTCCACAGCTGCCGCCACGGCAGCTGAAATCCGGCGACAGGCCGCGTGCTTCGGCCAGGTCGAGCAGCGATCCGGTGCCCGGCGACCAGCGCGCTTCCTTGCCCGACCTCGCAAATGCGACGGGCACGGATTTGGTGGCTGCCGGCAACAGCGTCGCTGCCGGCCCGTCCGGGGTCCGCGTCAGCGACGCTGGCCCAAAGGCTTCGGCGTGGATTCGCGGATCGGGCGTTCCCACCGCGCGCAGTTGGTCATAGAGCCCCTGCATAAACGGTGGCGGGCCGCACATGAAGAAATCATAGCCGTCAAAGGGCAGGACCACGCGCAAAAGCTCGATATCGACCCGCCCGACGGCGTCATAATCCTCGCCTTTGACCGCGTCCGACACATCGTCGAGAACACGCACCAGACGAATGGCGCCGGCGCCTTGCGCGACCAGATCGGCTATCTCGGCGTCGAACGCCCGCTCGGCCAGGCTGCGCGCGGCGACGAATATCCAGGTCGGGCGGAAGCGGTTGTTCTTGCGCTTCCCGTCATAAATGACCGCCCGCAGCATCGCCAGCATCGGGGTGATACCAACACCGGCCGCGAGCAGGACGGCGGGGCGCGTTGCAAGCGGCTCGATCGTGAAGCTGCCCGCAGGTGCGCGCGCTTCGATGATGTCGCCTACCCGCATCGTGTCGTGGAGATGGCGCGACACGACCCCGTCGCGCTTGACGCTGATGCGATAATAGCCGTCCGACGGCGCCGTCGAGAGGGTGTAGGTCCGCACGGCGGCCGTGGACCCCGCAGCGGTCGTGACCCGGATCGGCAGATGCTGCCCCGGCAAATGGACGACAATGCCCTTGCCATCGGCGGGCTCGAGATGGAACGACCGGATGACGCTGCTCTCATCGACGATTCTGGCGATCCGGAACGGCCGCCATGCGGTCCTCAGCCGGTCGGCTTCCAGCCGGTTCTGCGTCTGTGCCCAGTCGCCGGTCAGCAGGCTGTTGGGCGACTGGCCATCCGCACTGGTGGTGAAACGCAGCGGCAGCGCCGCGGGGCGGAGCAGGACCTTGCGGGGCCGGAAGTGCCAAAGCCGCTCGGCGCCCTGAAACGCGGCAATTTCCGGCGATTCGAGATCGACCTCGGCGTCGCCGGTCAGGTGCAGCATGTCGCCGGTGTCGAAATCCGGAAAGGCGAGGCCGGCCTTGGGATTGATCAGGAAATTGCCCAAGGTGTTGAACAGCAGATTGCCGGCAAAATCGGGAATGGTCAGCGAACCGTCGTCGTTGATGCGAACGAAACCGGGTTTGCCGCCGCGGTGCGACGCATCGACCTGCCGGCCGGTCTCGCCGTCGACATAAGACGATACGAAAAACGTGTCTGCGCTGCCGATCATTGCCCGGACCACGGGATCGGCAAGGTCGGTCGCGCGGGCCGGTGGCACTGTCGCTTGGGCAGCCGGATCGCGGACAAAGACATGTTCGCGCAGTTGAATGTAGCGCGGGCAATTGCCGACGGTGTGCTCGACCTCGACGTCGAAACCGGCAGCGTGGCGGCGGCGGATGACTCCGTCCATGCGGTTGCGCCGCCGGCTGTGGAGCTCGATTCCGAGCAGGCCGATGGCGGATCGCTCGCCAAGACCGGCCGTCGCGGGATCCTGCGGATCGGGTATGCTGGCGAACGCCAGGGTTTTCGGGTCAGGGCTGGACAGAAAACCGGGATGACCGCTGAGCAGCGTGACCCAGGTGTCACCGGCCGGATCGACCGAGCCCAGCACGACCATCGGGAGCTGGCGGTAAAATTCGCGGTGCTGATCGGGCATGTGATCGCGGACGACCCTGAGACCGACCTCAGCCATGCGGTCAGCGACGCCGACCGATTTCTGCAGTGCGATCTCGCCCGCGTGGAAGGGCCAGCTCGTGGCGGTTTCAATTTCCAACATGGCGGGTCCCCTCGCTTTGGTGTGTCCGGGGGCGCCATGGGACGCCCCCGTCACAATGGTCATGCGTTCAGGCCGACGGCGGTCTTGCCGAACTCGACGAACCCGGGCAGCGCCTCGATACGGCCGAGCCAGGCGTTGACATTGGCATAGGCCGACAGATCGACGTTGCCCTCGGGCGCGCGCGCGATGTAGCTGTAGAGGGCAACATCGGCGATCGTGGCGTGATCGGCTGCGATCCACTGACGACCCGCAAGTTCGGCTTCGATGATCTTGAGAATGCCATGGGCGCGGGCGATCACCTCGTCGGCATTGAAGCCGGCATTGAAGATGGTGATCAGCCGCGCAGCAGCCGGACCAAAGGCGATATGGCCGGCGGCAACCGACAGCCAGCGCTGGACCTTGGCGGCACCCAGCGCGTCTTCGGGAAGCCAGTCGGTGCGGCCGAACTTCTTGGCAAGATAGACAAGGATCGCGTTGGAATCGGCGACGATGACGCCATTGTCCTCGAGCAGCGGCACCTGGCCGAAACGATCAAGGGCAAGATATTCGGGCGATTTGTGCTGACCCTTGGCGAGATCGACGGTCTCGATTTCGACCGTGGCACCGATCAGCGAAAGGAAAAGCCTGGCCCGGTGCGAGTGGCCGGAAATCGGGTGAAAATACAGCTTCATTTGGAATGCTCCTGTGGTCTGGTGGGGCCGTCAGATGCGGCAGACCTCAATTGCGCCGGACTGCGGTTGCGAGGAATGGCCATTGTCCAGAAGTCAGTATTCCGGCCTGCGCAATAATGTGATGGAAGCTGACCGGTCTTGTCGCTATATCAACGATGTCAGCCAACGCTTTGGAGGGGATCCGTGGATCGCTACCATGCCATGCGCGTTATCGTACGCATCGCCGATGCCGGCGGATTTGCCGAGGCCGCACGGCAGCTGCATCTCAGCCCGCCCGCCGTCACGCGGGCCGTGTCAGCGCTCGAGGACCTGATTGGCGCGCGGCTTTTCACGCGCACGACCCGATCGGTAAAGTTGACGGAAGCGGGCCAGCATTATGTCGAGGACTGTCGCCGGATTCTGGCGGCGATCGAGGAGGCCGAGGCGTCGGCTGGAGGCTCCTATGCCAAGCCGACCGGGGTGCTGACCGTCACGGCTTCGGTGCTGTTCGGACAGATCTACGTCACGCCGATCGTCACCGCGTTTCTGGATACCTACCCCGAAGTCACCGGCCGGATGATGTTTCTCGACCGCGTCACCAATCTTGTCGATGAAGGAATCGATGTGGGAATCCGCATCGGGGCGCTGCCCGATTCAAGCTATAGCGCGACAAAAGTCGGCTCGGTCCGCCGCGTGATCTGCGGATCACCCGACTATTTCGAACGGCATGGCGTGCCTGCCAATCCTTCCGATCTGGCCAGGCACCGGATTGTGGCGGCGACAAGCGCCTGGACCTCGCTCGAATGGCGTTTCGGCAAGACAAACAAGACGACAACCCACGTCAAGCCGGCGCTGTTCTGCACGTCCAACGAGGCCGCAATCTCGGTCGCCCGATCCGGATGGGGTCTGACGCGTGTGTTGTCGTACCAGATCGGACCCGACCTGCGGAACGGCAGCCTCCAGACGACCCTTGAGGATTATGAGGAGGAGGCGCTGCCTGTGCACGTCGTGCATCCCGAGGGCAGGAGTGCCTCGGCCAAGGTCCGTGCGTTTGTTGATTTTGCGGTGCCGCGGCTGCGCGCCAACCGGTTGATCAACTAGGTCGTGAACTCATGAATGTCATGCCCCGGCACGGCCTGTAGCCGCCCGCCGATTAGCGGAAGTCGGCGCGGGCCCGCAGCGCTAACCGCGCTGCCGAAACAGCAGGTGATCAAACGAGACCTTGCCTGGACCGCCGGCAGCGATTGCCAGCGCCATGGCGAACCAGCCGAGATGGGTGGAGACCAGCGCGTTCGGATAGACAAAAACCTGGATGACCAATGTCATGCCGAACAGCGCGACCGCCGACAACCGTGTCGCCAGGCCGACAACGAGCAGAATCGGGAACAGATGCTCGGCATAGGTGCCAAGATGCGCCGCCAGCGTCGACGGGATCAACGGCAGCGCATATTCTTCCTCGAACAGGAAAAAGGTGTTGTCGGTGATCGTCAACAGACCTTCGACCTTGGTTCGACCCGACGACCAGAAAATGCCGGCCAGCCCGAGGCGCAGAACGAGTTGCACAAGGCTCGGCGGGATGCGGGACAGCCGTCGCGTCGTTTTGCCGACAAGGGCGGTGAGCTGGCGTGTTGATGTCGTGATCATCGCAATGGCCCTTCAGAAATGTTCAGGGGTGGGATCGGGGGGTGCCACGACCAGCGCGCCGTCGCGCACCAGCCTGACGACCAGCAGCAGCGCAGCGCCGGCCAGTTCGGGTTCCGCCAAGGTCAGCAACGCCGCTTCAAGGCTGTCGGCGGTCAATAATGTCGTGACGAACTCGGCCGCGAAATCGTCAAGCGGGCTATGGGCAATGGCGTCGCCATCGCGGTGAATGATCAGCGTTTCGGGCGCCCAGCGTGCGACCGCACCCGGTGTTTCGCGCTGGTTGGCCTGCCAGAGCCCAAGCACCGGGTGGGGTGAAGCGAGCAGCGTTGCCGATGGATGCAGCGCAATCCGGCGGGTCAACGCCGCGGCGATCGCGCCCTCACCGTCGAGATCGAAGCCTTCATGATCGGCGGCGTGAAAGGCAGCCACGCGTGCATGCTCCAGCCGGGCGACATCGGCGAGATAGGGCAGAGTCTCTGCCGGCTCGAACGCTGCGACAAAGGCCGCAAAGTCGCCGCCATATTCGGCGATGATCCGCGACCGGGGCGGCGCCTGCAGCACGAACCGTGCCGCCATCGCGGCAAAAAAATCATCCCCGACCAGACGCTTGACGACTGGAAACGTCCGCGCCAGCGCCGCGACCAGGCTGGACACATGGTTGCGCTGGTAAATGGCAAAACGGCCACCGGCAGCGCTGACGAACATGGGTTGCACCCCGTCCGGGGTGCGCACCGCAATCGAGAAGGATTTGAGCGGCGTTCTCATGATCAATCCTGTTGATGCTGCGACAGGATCGAGATGGCGCGCGTCAGTTCTGCGGCCATTTCGGCAAAGGACGGGATGTCGTTGTCGCGCTCGATCAGCGTCGGCAACGGTCCCGATCGGGCGATGGTTTCGGCGAAAAGGCGCCACACCGGTTCGGCGATGGCGTCGCCATGCGTATCGACGAGCAGCAACTGCCCTTCGTCGTCGCGATCCTGTTCATGGCCGGCAAGGTGGATCTCGCCAACCAGCGTCAGCGGAAACCTTTGCAGATAATCGCGTGGATCACGGCCATGGTTGACCGATGACACCAGCACATTGTTGATATCCAGCAGCAGGCCACAGCCGCTGCGACGGGCAATTTCGGCGAGGAAGTCGACTTCATCCCACGTGCTTTGCCGGTGGCTGACATAGGTCGCCGGATTTTCCAGCAGCAACCGCATGCCGAGCGCCGATTGCGCCTGGTCGACATGTTCGACAACCCGCAGCAGCGACGCCTGGTCATAGGCAAGTGGCAACAGGTCGTTGAGATAGACGCCGTCATGGCTCGACCAGGCCAGATGTTCGGAAAATGATGCCGGTGCGATGCGGTCGATGATACGGCGCAGGCGGTGCAGATGCCCGGCATCGAGCGGTTCTTCACCGCCCAGCGACAAGGCAACGCCGTGCAACGAGATCGGATAAAGTGCGGCAAGCCGGTCGAGCAATGTCAGCGTCGGCCCGCCCGCGCTCATGAAGTTTTCGGCATGGATTTCCAGAAAGGAAACCTGGCCTGCACCGGCGAGCACCTCATCGAGATGTTCGCGATGCAGGCCAAGCCCTGCTGACAGCGGCAGCCCAGGGGGGCAGGCAACCGCCGTCATCAGCTCAACCGCGCTTGGCGGCAGCAGCGGCGGTATAGGCCGCCAGCTGGCCATGGCCGGTCGGCGAGGACTTGGACACCATGGTGGTGCAAGTGCCCGCCGGGACGAGCTTCCAGGCATTGCCCTGATAGTCGACCTTCGAGGTGCCGGCGCACGATGTGCCGGGACCTGCAGCGCAATCATTGAAACCGGCAAGTGAAACGCCGAAGCATTTCTCACGTGCCGGCTTGTCGGCGGCCGCAGCGCCGGTCGAAAGACCAGTCAGCGCCGTGGCAAGCGCACCCGCCAGAAAAGCGGAACGGGTGATATCCATGATCATATCCTTTCAGCTGAGGGGTGGCGGCTCCCATGGAGCCGCCGGCTCGGGTCAGTTCAGCGATTCAGGGGTCTTGTCCTTGATCGCCGGCCAGGTTTGATTGGCCTTGGCCAGATTGCCCGGAATGTCGCGCTGCCAGGCGGTCTGCACGTCCTTGTTGACGTTCAGGTACAGCTTGCCATCGACGATCTTCCAGACCATCGGATCGCCATCGAGCTTCTTTTCCAGCGCCACGCCCATGGCGCAGAAGCCGCCAAAACCCGGCGCATAGGCGGCCGGCTTGGCCTTGAACGCCTTCAGATGGTCAGCACTGGCGAACTGATAGCGTGCGCCTTCATAGGTGGTGGAGAAGCGCGCGTTGCCCTGCTGCGGCTTGCCATCCTTGAAGTAGGAGACGGCGTCATAGCCGTGGATGGCGATGCCGGCCGTATCGGTATTCACCGCCGCCGTGGAATTGGGCACGATCGCCAGGGCAGGCGAGGTGACAGCGCTTGCGGTGGCAAGGGCAAGGCCGATGGCGGCAACGGTCGTGAGAACGGTTCTGCTGTTCATGATATTGTCTCCAGTGAAATGTCCGACCCGTTGTCCTGACGGGTTGCGATTCCGGTTGGTGAACGTCGCACCGGTTCGTCCGGCACCCCCAAGAGTTAGGCCAGTCGGCCAACCGGTTTAATCGCCAAATCATGCAATGGATTGTTGCAGTAACCGGAACAAAATAGATATCGCAGCCGGAACCTGGTGCCGCAGGAAACGGGGTGGTGACGATTGAAATTCAGCGCAAAATGGCTCCTGGCGACCATGGCTTTTGCGCCGCGACACCAAAGGAAAAGGGCCGCCCCATCGGGCAGCCCTTCGGCATCTCGATTGTCGGTTGGCGATCAGGCGACAGCAGCTTTTTACCGATTTGCGCACCCGACGCAGTGCGAAGCCGGGGCCCCCAAAGCCTAAGAGCATCATCGCCAAGGCCGACTGCTCCGAGACCGCGGCGGCTGGAGCATTGTCATGGCCGACGGATATCCTGCGCGGCGAATGGTGCTTTGCCGGCCCTGGCCATTCGAACTGGGTGATGGGGTTGAGGTCGGGCGAGTTGGGCGGCAGGAAGAGCCGGTGCGCGCCGCCAGCACGGCTGGCTTTGCGGATGGCGGGGCCCTGTGGCTACCCGGATTGTCCATGATGACGATGTCGCCCGCCACACCGTGACCGGGTGCATCCCCACGCCAAGCGCCGCCAGCGCGGCCACCGGCGCCGGCAACGTCAGGTCAGGCACCGCCGCCAGACGCGCGATCCGGACCGCACCATGCGGCTCCAGCGACGACTTGCGATGCCACCCATCTGACGCGCCGCCGCCATCCCGTCGCCCGGTGCCGCTGCGACCACTTCACGACGCTGGCAACGCTCACGCCGAACCGGCTGGCCGCCTCCCGGCACGGCCGACCAGACGCAACCGCTGCAACAACACGCTCTCGAAGATCGTTCGAATAAGGCCTTACCTTACCATGCCGACCTCCAACCCGGCACTCAGGGTGAATCAGAACTCACACGCCTTGGGAATCCCAAGCCGATTCAATCACAACGCAATAGAGTCTAGATCCGGGGTCAGACGGGTTCGGTCGCTGCAGGGGCGACCGCCCCGCCGGCCGGGCCGGCGCGAGTCCGGCCGCAGCGATGCTGCGACCGGATGCGCTGCGCCTCAGAACATCACACCAAATTCAAACCGCCCACGCACCTGCGACTTCTCGTTGCCGGTGCTGCCAAAGGCCGAACCCTTGGTGATGCTGCTTGCCGAAACGATGCTGCCTTCCAGCCGCGCGAAGAAGCGCTTCCAGGTATAGGTCGGGGTGACGGTCAGGCTGAAGGCGTTGCTGCCGGGGCCATAGAGCAGGCTCGGCGACGCGGCGTTCTTGGCCTTGCTGTCGATATACTCCACACGCACCGGCAGGCTGAAATTGTCCGAGACCGTGTATTTGGCGAGGATGGCGCCCGACCAGGTTTCGGCGCTGCCCGAGCCGATCAGCGGGAGGCTGTTGATCTTGGTGTACTGGAAATAGGGCGTGATCACCACCGGGCCACTCGAATAGGTGTAGATCACGTTGACGATGGTCGAATTGTTGAACACCGCCGGGGTGGCAAAGGTGTTCTTGTAATTCTTGTTGAGCGCGCCGCCGACGACCACAGCCAGCGTGTTCGAGCTGTCGATGGCCAGCGCGGCCGAGCCGGTCAGCCAATTATACTTGCCCGAGAAGAAGCCGTCGGTCAGCGACATCGACAGCGACAGCTTGCCGAGCGTCAGATTGCCCTGCACGCCGCGGGTGAGCACATTTTCCTGGCCCCAGAGCATGCCGCGATTGATGTTGTAATTCTGGAAGCTGAACGGCGTTTCGACACCGATCATCGACGGCAGGATGCCAACCTGGATGTTGAAATTGTCGACCGGCACCAGCTTGATCCACGCCTGCGGCACCACACCATAGGTGTTGTCGGTGAAGCTGGTCGTCTTCAGATAGGGCAGGCCCAACGTTTCATGGTTGTAGACACCGGCCTGGACGAAGAATTGCAGCGGGCCATCGGCCTTCTGGATCATCACCTGGGCATTGGAAATGTCGGCAAAGCTCGACTTCACCCCCGGCGTGGTGTTCGACTGGGTGCCGATCAGGCCCGAGCCGACGGCAGTGACATAGAGCTTGCCGAGCACCGGCAGGTCAAAGCTCACCGGCTCCGGATTGGCCGTCAGCGGGCCGGCGAGCGGCGGGGCCAGGGCCGGCGGCGCCGGCGCATCTTCGGCATGGCCCGGTGCGGCGGCCATTGTCATTGCAATCGCTGTACCCAAAAGCCCGAACGTGCGCATTTCGTCTCTCCCAAAGCGGCCTGAAACAGATCCACATGCTGCACTGCAATAATCATGCCAGCCGGGAGGATGGGGAATCGCAGGCGATTTCGGACGAATTGGCAGCGAAAGCGCCCGAAAATCGGGCGACCTGCTTAATTCAGCGGCAATCTTTGGGGCATTTGTCCGTTACTGGCGGCCAGCGGCCGGTTGGCGGCCTGCTGCCGGGCAGAAAAAAAGGGCCGGCAGTGTCCTGCCGGCCCCAGTAAATCCTTGGGGAGGATCGCCATATTGGCAAGGTTATTGTGCGTTGCAGCATAGGCGATTGCAACCCAAAAATGCTGCACCTGCGAAAAAACTTTGTCGCACCCCCCGGCTGGCCGCCGCCTGTTCATTCGCGGCGCAGCCTTCTATAACCAGCGCATGAGCGATCTGTTCGCCGCCACCGCGGCCCCAAGTGATTATGATGCCAGCCATATCGAGGTTCTGGAGGGGCTGGAACCGGTGCGCCGCCGCCCCGGCATGTACATCGGCGGCACCGACGAACGCGCCCTCCACCATCTCGCCGCCGAAGTGCTCGACAATGCCATGGACGAGGCCGTGGCCGGCCATGCCAGCCGAATCGAGGTGACGCTGGAGGCCGATGGCAGCCTGACCATCACCGACAATGGCCGCGGCATCCCCATCGATCCGCACCCGAAATTCCCCGACAAATCGGCGCTGGAGGTCATCATGACCATGCTGCATTCGGGCGGCAAGTTCAGCGGCAAGGCCTATGCCACCTCGGGCGGCCTGCACGGCGTCGGCATTTCGGTGGTCAACGCCCTGTCGTCGCTGATGACCGTCGAAGTGGCGCGCAACCGCGAATTGTTCGCGCAAGGCTTTTCGCGCGGGCTCGCGACGACCGGCCTCGAACGCATGGGCGCCACCCCCAATCGCCGCGGAACGAGCATCCGCTTCTTGCCCGATACCGAGATTTTCGGGACCGACGCCCGCTTTCGCGCCTCGCGGCTCTACAAGCTCGCCCGTTCCAAGGCCTATCTGTTCGGCGGCGTCGAGATCCGCTGGAAGGCAGCACCGGCGCTGCTCGACGGCGACACGCCCGAACAGGCGGTGTTCCAGTTCCCCGGCGGCCTCGCCGACCATCTGCGCGAGCGGCTGACCGATCGCGACCTGGTGACGCCCGAACTGTTCGCCGGCCGCGCCGACCTCTCCGACGGCAAGGGCGCCGTCGAATGGGCCTGCGCCTGGCCGCAGTACGGCGAAGGCGCCGCCAGCTTTTACTGCAACACCATCCCCACCCCCGATGGCGGCACCCATGAAACCGGGCTGCGCACCGCGCTGACCAAGGGCCTCAGGAACTATGCCGTGCTGACCGGCAACAAGAAGGCCGGCGAACTGTCGGGGGAAGATGTGTTCACCGGCGCCGAGATCATGCTGTCGCTGTTCATCCGCGACCCGCAATTCCAGAGCCAGACCAAGGACCGGCTGACCAGCCCGGAGGCAACCCGCCTCGTCGAAAACGCCGTCAAGGACCATTTCGACCATTGGCTGACCGCGTCCGGCGAGCGCGGCAAGGCGCTGCTGGCCTTTGTCATCGAGCGGATGGAGGACCGGCTGCGCCGCCGCGCCGAGCTGAACGTCAAGAGGAAGACCGCCACCTCCAAGCGCAATTTGCGCCTGCCCGGCAAGCTGACCGATTGCGCCCGCGACGATGCCGCCGGCACCGAATTGTTCATCGTCGAAGGCGATTCCGCCGGCGGCAGCGCCAAGCAGGCCCGCGAGCGCATGACCCAGGCCATCCTGCCCATCCGCGGCAAGATCCTCAACGTCGCCAGCGCCAATGCCGCCAAGATCGGCGCCAATTCGGAAGTCGCCGACCTGATCCAGGCATTGGGTTGCGGCACGCGCGGCCAGTACAACCCGCAGGCGCTGCGCTATGAACGCATCGTCATCATGACCGACGCCGATGTCGACGGCGCCCATATCGCCACCCTGTTGATGACCTTCTTCTTCCAGGAAATGCCCGGCCTGGTCCGCGACGGCCGGCTGTTCCTCGCGCTGCCGCCGCTGTACCGCCTGCAGCACGGCGCCACCATCGCCTATGCCCGCGACGATGCCCATCGCCTCGAACTGCTGAAAACCGTCTTCGCCGGCAAATCCAAAATCGAGGTCGGCCGCTTCAAGGGCCTGGGCGAAATGTCGCCGATGCAGCTGCGCGAAACCACAATGGACCTTGCCAAACGCACGCTGCTGCGCGTCACCATGCCCGACGGCAGCGACGAAAAGGCCGCCGTCGCCGATCTCGTCGAACGGCTGATGGGCCGCAACCCGGAACACCGCTTCGCCTTCATCCAGGCGCACGCCGACGCGGTGGACGCGGAGCTGCTGGACGCCTGAGGCAGGCAGGATTGCCTCCGGCGGCTGGGGCCGCAGGCCCCAGACCCCAGTCATCGTCTCAGCTCATGATCCACCAGTCGGTGTCCTGAGCGCTAATCGACTGGGGTCTGGGGCCCAAGGCCCCAGCCGCCGGAGGCCACTTCTTGCTTCATGAAAGCACCTCATGAATGATGCGGAAAATCAACCGGGGACACACCATGCGAACACGCGCCGGGCTGCTGCTGACCATTGCGCTGGCGCTGGCCACGCCGCTGCCCGCTATCGCGGCGCCCGTAGTCGCAGCGGCGGCGCCTGCCGGCCATGCCACGCTGGTGCAGCTGTTCCGCGAGTGGCGGGCGTTCGTCACGCCGCGCGCTGCCGATGGCCGCATCGATTACGGCCCGGCGGCGATTGCGGCGCAGGCGGCGGCCTTGCCGGCCTGGCAGGCGCGGCTGGCGGCAATCGACACGCGCGGCTGGCCGGTGGCGGCGGCGATCGATCATCGGCTGGTCGGCGCCGAGATGGCCGGGCTGGAGTTCAATCTGCGCGTGCTGAAGCCCTGGGCGCGCGACCCGGGTTTCTATGCGATGATCGCCGCCGACTGGAGCGATGTGCCGGCGCATGAGGGGCAATATGCCGAGCCATTCATCGATCTTTATGCCTTCGCCTGGCCGCTGTCGCGCACCGACGATGCGCGGCTGACGGCGCTGCTGGCGGCGGTGCCGGCGCGGCTGGCGGCGGCGAAGGTCAATCTGGCGGCCAGCAATGCAGCCGATCTGTGGCGCTATGGCGATCGCGCCTTTCGCGAACAGGCGGAGGTGCTGACGACGCTGGCCGCGGGCAAGCTGGTGATGCGCACGCTGGATGGCGCGAAGCCCGCCGACATGACCGGCGCCAGCCCGGCGCTGCGCCGCGCCATTGCGGCGGCGGCCATAGCGAGCAGCGATTTCGCCAATTGGGTGGCGGTGGAGGCCCCGAAGAAGACCGGGCCGTCGGGCGTTGGCAAGGCGGATTACGACTGGCACGCCGCGCACGTCCAGCTCAGCCCCTATGGCTGGGACGCGCAGGTGACGATCCTGCAGCGCGAGCTGGACCGGGCGCTGGCGTCGCTGCGGCTGGAAGAAGCGCGAAACCGGGCGCTGCCACCGCTGGTGCCGGTCGACGATCCGGCGGCGTTCGCGGCAAAAGTCCGTGCCGCGCAGGCCAAGTTCAGCGCCTTCATCGCCGCCACCGGCCTTGCCGAAGGCACGGACTGGGCGCGCACCGCCATCGCAAAACAGGACATGGTCTTTGCCCCGCCCGGCCGCCGCAATTTCTTCGACCATGTCACCGCCGCCGATCCGCTGCCGCTGATGTCGCATTTCAGCCATTGGATCGAGCTGGCGCGGATGCGCGAGACGCCACACGCCAGCCCGATCCGCGCCGTGCCGCCGCTGTTCAACATCTATGCCGACCGCTCGGAAGGCTTTGCCACCGCCTTCGAGGAACTGGCGATGCAGGCCGGTCTCTATGACGACAATCCGCGCGGCCGCGAGCTGGTCTGGATCATGCTCGCCAACCGCGCCGCGCGCGGGCTGGCCTCGCTGCACGTGCAGGCCAACAGCATCGACCTCGCCACCGCCGGCCGCTTCCACGCCGCCTGGACGCCGCGTGGCTGGTCCGATGCCAACAGCCCGCTCGTCGGCTTCGAACAACTGCTCTACCTGCGTCAGCCCGGCTATGGCCCCAGCTATGTCATCGGCAAGGTGCAGCTGGACGCGATCATCGCCGCCGCTTCGCACCGCGCCGAAGCGGCAGGCCAGCGCTTCGATTTCGCCGCGACCATGGCGGCGATCCGCGCTGCCGGCATCGTGCCGCCGGCGCTGATCGGGGAGGAACTGGCGGCGCCGCGTGCGCCTTGAGTGGTTCGTGATGACGCCTCCGGCGGCTGGGGCCTCAGGCCCCAGCCCCCGATTCGGACGATTTTGTAAATATATTCAAGGCTAAGCGCGCGTCATGCTGAACGTGTTTGGCAGCACCGCCCCTGCAATCGGGGTCTGGGGCCTGAGGCCCCAGCCGCCGGCGGCCCTCTTCTAACCCTCAGACCGGGCGAACAGGCATCAGATGAACAGCGCCTCCATTTGCCGCGCGACCAGCACCGGCTGCCCGGCACGGTTCCACATCGTCATCGACTGCGCCGAATAGCCATTGGTGATGGTTTCGGCGCGGGACTGGATCAGCCACCAGCCGTCATCGGTCTGCGGTGCGTCGCACAGCAGGTCGAATGACCAGGTCATCGTGCTGAACGGCGCCGGGGCGGGGAAATGCACCAGCGCGGCGGCCGGCGGGGTGTCGGCGACGGCGACCAGGCCCGGCAGGCCCTGGCGGGCGGCGACGTCGCGATGGCGCACCCAGAGCAGCAGTTCCGGTGTGGCGGTCGGCTGGAAGGGTCGCGCGCCGCCGGCGATCGCGGTTTCGAAATGCCGCGAAAAGCCCGGGCCGGCGCCGGCCTTGAAGAAGACTTCGGCCTGTTCGGGCGGCAGCGCCGGCGGCATCGGCAGCGCCTGCCAGTCGATCTGCGAGGCGCGCGACGCGCCGAAGCTGAGCAGGCTGCGCGCGGCAAAGCCGGCATCGCCCGTCACATCGACGCTGAGGAAACGGCTCGATTTGCCGGCGCGCAGCGGCTGCACCGCCAGCCGCAGCGGCCCCGATGCCGGCCCGGCGAGCATGACCTGCGCCGAACGCAGCGGCGGCAGGTCGGCATCGCTGCGCAGCGCCGCGGCGACGCTGAGCGCCGCGGTCAGCCCGCCAAAAGCGGTGCGGCCCTGCAACCAGTCCGCCGGGAGATCGATAGCATAGCCATCGGCATCGCCGGTCAACTGCGCCAGCAGGGTGGAAAAGGCAGTGCCGTCGCTCATCATCGCATCCCGGATCAGCGCAACAGGCCTTCCGCCACCAGCCGCTGCCGCAAGGGTGCGACGCCGGTGAAGTGGTGGCCGGGAAAGCCCTCGGCCTTGCCGGCGCGGACATTTTCGATGCGATCATCGACGAACAGGCCTTCGCCGGCGGCGAGACCGAAGCGCTGGCGGGCGAGGCGGTAGATCGGCGCCTCCGGCTTCCACAGTTTTTCGGCGCCGGAGACGACCACGTCGCGGAAGCGATCGAAGATCGGTGCGGTCGGCCGGAACATCGCCCAGAATTCGTCCGAGAAATTGGTGATGGCGAACAGCGGCACGCCGGCGTCATCGAGTTCGGCCACCAGTTCGTGCATGCCCGGCACCGGTCCGGTGATGGTTTCCAGCCAGCGCGGCGCATAGGCGCGGATCAGTTCGGCCTCGGCCGGATAGCGCGCGATCAGTTCGGGGACGGTCTCGCGGACCGAGCGGCCGCGATCATGCTGGAAATGCCATTCGGCGGTGACGACATGCGTCAGGAACCAGTCGCGCCGCGCGCGATCCGGAATCAGTTTTTCGTAAAGCGCGCCAATGTCCCAGCCATAGAGCACATGGCCGACATCGAAAACGACAGCCCGGATGGGCGCGACACCCGTCATCGTCCGCGACCCGCAAGCCTGCGGGCGCTACACCTCAACCCTGGCGGGCCTTGAAGCGGCGGTTGGTCTTGTTGATGACATAGGTGCGGCCATGGCGGCGCACGACCTGGCAGTCGCGGTGGCGATTCTTCAGCGACTTGAGGCTGTTGCGGACCTTCATGGGAAATCTCTGATCAGGAATTGCAGGAACAAGAGCGCGCTGGCTAGGGAAAGCGCCCGCGAAAGTCAATTCGATTCGGCGAGGCGGCGCTGCAACTGCTGCTCCCAGGCCAGTGCATCGGCGATGATGCGGTCGATATCGTCGAACCGCGGCTGCCAGTCCAGCAAGGCCCGCCGCCGCGTCACATCGGCGACCAGCGTCGGCGGATCGCCGGCGCGGCGCGGCTGCACGCGCCGGGCGATGCGGGCGCCGGTCACGCGATCGACGGCATCGAGCACCTGGTTGACGCTATAGCCATGGCCATAGCCGATGTTGCAGGTGAAGGACCGCGCCGGTTCGGCCCGCAGCGCCGCCAGTGCCGCGACATGGGCGGCGGCAAGATCGCTGACATGGATATAGTCGCGGATGCCGGTGCCATCGCCCGTGGGGTAATCATCGCCGAAGATGTCGACGCCATCGCGCTGGCCGAGCGCCGCCGCCAGCGCCACCTTGATGAGATGCGTGGCGCCCGGCGTCGACTGGCCGCTGCGCCCGGCGGGATCGGCACCGGCGACGTTGAAATAGCGCAGCACGCCGTGATTCATCGGACTGATCACGGCGACATCGGCGAGCAGGCGTTCGACCATCAGCTTGCTGGCGCCATAGGGGTTGATCGGCGCCTTCTGGCAATCTTCGGGAATCGGGTCCTCCGCCGGCACACCATAGACGGAGGCGGTGGAGGAAAAGAGAAAATGCCGCACCCCCGCTGCCATCGCCGCTGCGACAAGCGCCAGCGAGGTGCCGACATTGTTGCGATAATATTTGATCGGATCGGCCACCGATTCGCCGACCTGGATGGAGCCGGCAAAGTGCAGCACCGCCTCCACATCCTGCGCGCTGAACACATCGGCCAGCAGCGCCGCATCGCCGGCATCGCCGATGATCAGCGGCACATCGGCCGGCACCGCGTCACGGCGACCGGTCGACAGATCGTCGATGACCACCACCGATTCGCCGGCGTCGCGCAGCGCCAGCACGGCATGGCTGCCGATATAGCCGGCGCCGCCGGTGACCAGCAGCACCGGTCGACGCGGCGGTGAAGGAACGATGGACAAGGTTGCAGCGTCTCCGGCTTGCGGCTTGCTGTCGCCCATGCCACGGGAATGCGGCACGATTGCGTTTTTCAGAGGATGGGAGTGGCGTGATGGCGATGCGGGTGTTGCAGGGCACGGCCCTGGCCATGGCAGTGGTGCTGGCGGGCTGTGCCAGCAGCCCGACGGCGGAGGTGACACGCTTCCACCTCGGCCAGCCGATCCCCAGCGATACCATCGCCGTGGTGCCCTCCCCCGATGCGGTGGCGCCGGGCACCGCCGTGCCGCTGGAATTCGCCACCTATGCCCGCGCCGTCGCCGCCGAGCTGGCACGCGCCGGTTTCCGCCCGGTCGAAGGCCCCAGCGCCTATGTCGCGGTGCTGAAGATCGAACAGACCGCCATGCAGGGCCCGCCGCGCGCCGCCCCGTTCCAGATCGGCATCGGCGGCGGCACCGGTGGCCGCGGCGGCGGCATCGGCGGCAGTGTCAGCGTGCCGGTCGGCAAGGCGCCGAGCAGCGAGATCCGCACCACCAGCCTGTCACTGCGCATCCGCCGCCAGTCCGACAGCACCAGCGTCTGGGAAGGCCGCGCCAGCCAGACGACGGCCGCCGATGCCGCCGGCGCCAGCCTGACCGTCGCGGTGCCGCGCCTCGCGGCCGCGCTGCTCGCCGGCTTCCCGGGCAAATCCGGCGCCGTTGAAACGGTGAAGCTGGCACAATGATCCGCATCACCTCCGCCTTCGATTCCGGCAATATCGCCGTCCGCCGCTGCTATGGCCCGGACGAGATCGAGCTCGCCATCAATCGCGACACCCACAGCGAATTCTACCAATGGTTCCATTTCCGCCTGTCGGGCGCGCGCGGGACCCCCTGCACCATCCGCATCGTCGATCTGGCCGGCAGCGCCTATCCCGGCGGCTGGCCGCACTACAATGTCGCCATTTCGAGCGACCGCCAGCATTGGACACGGGCGCCGGCCAGCTATGACGCCGCCGTCGGCAATGGCACGCTGACCATCCGGCTGACGCCCGATGCCGACAGCGTCTGGCTGGCATATTTTGCCCCCTACAGCATGGAACGGCACCACGACCTCATCGCCCGCATCGCGGCACGGCCGGGGGTGAGCGCCGACATCCTCGGCCTGACGCTCGACGGCCAGGCCATCGACCGGCTGCAACTGGGCGACGGGCCGCTGCAGGTCTGGCTCTATGCCCGCCAGCACCCCGGCGAGACCATGGCCGAATGGTGGATGGAAGGCGCGCTGGAGCGGCTGACCGACCCGGCCGACCCGGTGGCGCGGCGGTTGCGGGCCGCCTGCCGGTTCCACATCGTCCCCAACATGAATCCCGACGGTTCGGCGCGCGGCCATCTGCGCACCAATGCCGCCGGCGTGAACCTCAACCGCGAATGGGCGACGCCCAGCGCCGAACGCTCGCCGGAAGTGCTGGCGACGCTGACGGCGATGCAGGCCAGCGGCGTCGATTTCGCCATGGACGTGCATGGCGACGAAGCCATCCCGCAGGTGTTCATCGCCGGGTTCGAGGGCATTCCGTCGATCACCGACAGGCAGCTGGCGCTGCTCCACGATTACAAGGCGCGGCTGACCCGGCTGTCGCCGGATTTCCAGACGCGCATCGGCTATCCACCGTCCGCCCCCGGCCGCGCCAATCTGACGATGAGCACCAATGCCGTCGCCGAACGCTTCGGCTGCCTCGCCATGACGCTGGAAATGCCGTTCAAGGACAATGACGATCTGCCCGATCCATTGCATGGCTGGTCGCCGGAACGCAGCATGGCGCTGGGCCGCGATTGCCTCGCCGCGCTGGCGGAAATCGTCACGGACCTGCGATGAGCGCCATGGGCGGGGATCGGCTGGCCGGCATGGTCGCCATTCCCGGCGGCCGGTTCCGCATGGGCGCCGATGACGGTTATCCGGAGGAAGCGCCGGCGCATCTCGTGGAGGTCGATGGCTTCCACATCGATGCCCATGCCGTGACCAATGCCCAGTTCGCGGCCTTTGTCGCCGCCACCGGCCATGTCACCACCGCCGAAATCCCGCCGAACCCCGCCGATTACCCCGGCGCCCGCCCCGACATGCTGTTCGCCGGCAGCCTGGTCTTCAAGAAGACCCGCGGGCCGGTCGACACGCGCGACTGGTCGCAATGGTGGGAATTGCGCCCGCAAGCCAATTGGCGCCAGCCCTATGGCCCCGGCAGCAGCATCGCCAACATGGACGATCACCCGGTCGTCCAGGTCAGCCACTATGACGCCACCGCCTATGCCGCCTGGGCCGGCAAGGCGCTGCCGTCGGAGGCCGAATGGGAATATGCGGCGCGCGGTGGCCTCGACGGCGCCACCTATGCCTGGGGCGATGTCTTCCGCCCCGGCGGCAAGCACATGGCCAACACCTGGCAGGGCAAGTTCCCGCACCAGAATCTGAAGGAAGACGGCTGGGAAGCCACCGCCCCGGTCGGCAGTTTCCCGCCCAACGGCCATGGCCTTTTCGACATGATCGGCAATGTCTGGGAATGGACTGATGACTGGTTCCAGCCCGGCCATGCCGCCGATGCCGCCAAGGCCTGCTGCATCCCGAAAAACCCGCGCGGTCCGGCCAGCGGCACACTGGACCCTGCCGCACCGATTCCGCAGCGCGTGCTGAAGGGCGGCAGCTTCCTGTGCGCCCCCAGTTACTGCCAGCGCTATCGCCCCGCCGCCCGCCACGCCGAATCGATCGATACCAGCACCTGCCATATCGGCTTTCGCTGCGTGGTGCGGGGGTAGGGTCGAACGCCCTCCCCCGTGCGGGGAGGGAGTGGTGCTGCTAACCCGCCGGGACCAGCGTGATCTCGACGATTTCCGGCGGCACCCCGATGCGCAGCGGCACCAGCGACGTGCCGAGGCCGGAGGACACCACCAGCGTCTGGCCATGTTCGCGAAACACGCCACGGCGATGGGCGGCGAGATAGGGGCTGCCGGCGAGGCCATCGCGGAAGGGCAGGCGGATCTGGCCGCCATGGGTATGGCCCGCGATCATCAGGGCGACCCGCGGCGGCACAAAGCGGAAGAAATCGGGTTCATGCGCGATGAGGATCAACGGCTTGCCGGTGGGGGCCGCCTGCACGGCGCGGATCATGGCGCCGGCGGGATTGCGACCCTCCGCCAGCGACGGGGCGCCGGCGAGGATGACGGGGCCGACATCGGCCCAATGGTTCGACAGCATCACCGCCTCGCCGCGCGCAAAGCCCCAGCGCGTCCAGTAGCGGCCATCATGATTGCCGCGCACCGCATAGACGCCCAGCGGCGCGCGCAGCCGGTGAAAGGGGTCGATCGCCGTCGACAGGCTCATCGGCACATCGAATTTTTTGCCGCCGATATAGTCGCCGGTCAGCACGATCAGATCGGGGTGGAGGGCGTTGATCTGCGCCATGACCCGGTCCAGCCGCACCGTCGGCATGTCGATCGGGCTGGCGTGGGAATCCGACAATTGCACGATGCGCAGCGGCCGGCCGAGGCCCGGCAAGGCGATGCGATAGCGCACGACCTGCGGGTCCTGCACGGCCTCGGCGAGGCCGTAGAGGAGGAGCAGGATCGGCAGCAGCAGGATGAGAAGGGCAAGGCGACGCATCGACCGCCGTTCCTGCCCGATTCAACCTGTCGCGTCCATGAAGGGACGATGACAGTTCAGCTGCGCGCCTTGTTTTCGCGATTTTCCGAAAGGAACGCCCAGAACGGGTTCAGCTCGGCGATGATCGGGCGGTCGGCGGCGATGTTGCGGATCTGGGTGTAATACCAGGCCTGGGCGGCAAAGCCGTTGATGGCGCGAACGAGCTTGATCGGCGAACGCGGCCCGAGCAGGCTGGGGCCGATGCGCAGGCGATCCTCGAAGCGCGGCAGCTCCGCGCTCTGGCCGTCGAGCAGGTCCGCCACCGCATCGGGCGCCGCGCACAGCGGCCGGGCGACGCCGACCATGGTGATGCCGCTGCCGACCGCCGCATCCATGGCGCGCAGCGTTCGAAAGCCGCCGGTGACGAGCAGTGGCGGGGTCTTTGCCGCCAGCAGCGCCTTGGCCAGATCGACGAAATAGGCCTCCCGCGCCGCAGTGCTGGCCTGCACCGGCGTGTCGCGCGGGGTCATCCCCTCCATGTCCATCATCGCCGGCTGTTCATAGGTGCCGCCGGAAATTTCGAGCATGTCGACCCCCAGATCGGCCAGCCAGCCGGCGACGATCAGGCAATCGTCAAAGGCAAAGCCGCCCTTCTGGAAATCGGCGCTGTTGAGCTTGACGCCGACGCCGAAGCCGGGGCCGACGGCGGCACGCACCGCCTTCACCGTCGCGATGAGGAAACGGGCGCGGTTTTCGAGAGAGCCGCCCCATTGGTCGGTGCGCCGGTTGGCCAGTGGCGACAGGAATTGCGAGATGAGATAGCCGTGCGCGGCGTGGATCTGCACACCGTTGAAGCCGGCGTCCTGCGCCACCTTCGCCGCATGGGCGAAGCGAGCGATGAGGTCGTGGATCTCCGCCTCGGTCAAGGGTTCCGGCACGCCGAACATGCCGCCGGGCAGTTGCAGCTGCACCGCCGAGGGCGCCTTGGGCGTCTTGTTGACCGTCACCTGCGTCTGGCGGCCGGCATGGCTGATCTGCACCCAGGCCTGGGTGCCGTTTGCGGTCGCCGCTGCCGCCCAGTCGCGCCAGGCCGCCGCCGCCGCCTCGCTGAGCGGGCCATCGACAATGACATTGCCCGGCCGTTCGAGATGGTGGCGATCGACCTGGACATTGCCGGTGATCAGCAGCCCGCAGCCCCCCGCCGCCCAGCGCCGGTAGAGCTGGACATGCTCGGCATTGGGCACGCCATCGCGTGCCGCCAGCCCCTCCGTCATCGCCGATTTGGCGACGCGGTTCTTGAACCGGCTGCCCCCCGGCAGGCTGAAGGCTTCGGCAATGGTCATTGGTAGCGGTTCCCCATTTGCCGCAAATCTAGCCTGCCGCCAGCAACCGCGCCAGCGCCTGCGTGACAGCGTCGCCATCCGCCGTGGACAGTTGCCCGGCACGGCGGATGATCAGGCCCGAATCGAGCGTGAACAACTTCATCCGCACCCGGCATGGCGCGGTCAGGCCTGCCGCGGCAAGATCGGTGACGGGAACATCGAGCGGCCAGTCCGACTGGTGTGCGCTGGTAATCATCGCCGCAACGACATGGCCGGCCGCTGCGTTCCAGCCGGCCTCGGACACCACCAGCGCCGGCCGTCGCCGCGTCACTGGCAGATCGGCAAAGGGAAACGGCACGACAATCGTGTCGAAGCGCGCCAGCCTCACAGATCGGCCCAGGCCGTCTCATCCGCAGCGCCGGCCCATTCCGCCAGCGTCGGTACCAGTGCCGCTGCAAAGGCCGGATCGGCGATCACGATCGGTGTGATGACCAGTCGGCCATCCTCGACCTGCACATCAACTGGCTGGTCGATGCGCAGCCCGCTTGCCGCCATCAGCGCTGCGGGAATGCGGATCGACGGGCTGTTGCCCCATTTTCGCACGGCGCTGCGCATGGCGAACTCACATGTTGCTACAGCGTCGATACATAGGCCCGCCGGGCGTGCCGCACAAGCGCGGCACCCCCCGGACGGGCGTCAGGCCGCCTGCTTCTGCGCCGCGCGACCGTAGAAGGTCTCGCCCGCGGCCGCCATGTCGCGCAGCAGCTGCGGCGGGGCGAAGCGTTCGCCATGCGCCTGCGCCAGCCGGTCGAGCGTGGCGACGACGGTGGCGAGGCCGACCGTGTCCATATGGCTGAACGGCCCGCCGGTGAACGGCGCAAAGCCCCAGCCGAAGATGGCGCCGAGATCGCCGTCTTCCGGCGTTTCCAGCACGCCTTCGGCAAAGCAGCGCGCGCATTCGACGAGCTGGCGATAGAGCAGCCGCTCCTTCACCGCGGCCGGGGTCGGCTGTTCGGCGGCAAGGCCGCCGGCGACGGTCGCCGACAGTTCCGGCCAGAGGTACTTCTTGCCGCCTTCAGGATAGACATAGAAGCCCTTGGCGTTCTTGCGGCCCTGGCGGCCGAGCTCGTGCATCGCGGTGATGACGCCGTCGGCGGGGCCGGGCTTGTAGGCGTCGCCGAGATCCGCCTTGGTCTGCTGGCCGACCTTGTAGGAGAGGTCGAGGCCGACTTCGTCGTTCACCGCCAGCGGCCCGACGGGCATGCCCAGTTGCCGACCCACGTTTTCTATCATCGCCGGCACCGTGCCTTCGCCGAGCAGCGCCAGCCCTTCCTGCACATAGGTGCCGAAGCAGCGCGAGGTGTAGAAACCGCGGCTGTCATTGACGACAATCGGCGTCTTGCGGATGGCGGCGACATAATCCAGCGCCTTGGCGATGGCGTCCGGCCCGGTTTCCTTGCCGACGATGATCTCGACGAGCGGCATCTTTTCGACCGGCGAGAAGAAGTGGATGCCGATGAAATTGGCCGGCTTCGACCAGGCCTTGGCGAGGCCGGTGATCGGCAGCGTCGAGGTGTTGGAGCCGAAGATGACATCCGGGCCGACGACGGCTTCGGTCTTCTGCGTCACATCGGCCTTGATCTCGCGGGTTTCGAACACCGCTTCGATGATCAGGTCGCAACCGGCCAAATCGGCATAATCGGTGGTCGGGTGGATACGGTCGAGAATGGCCTGGGCCTTGGCCGGATCCATGCGCTTCTTGGCCAGCCGGTCGGCGGTATACTGCTTGCCCTTGTCGGCGTCGGTCTGGTTGCGGTCGAGCAGCACCACATCGATGCCGGCCTGCGCCGTCACCATGGCGATGCCGGCGCCCATCAACCCGGCGCCGAGCATGGCGATCTTCTTCGTCGGCATCGGCGACACGCCCTTCGGACGGCGGGCACCCTTTTCGGCAGCCTGCTTCGAGACGAACAGGCTGCGGATCATGTTGCCGGCCTGAGGGTCGGCAACGACCTTGGCGAAATACTTGGATTCGATGCGGATCGCCGTGTCCATCGGCACCTGCGTGCCTTCATAGACGGCGCTGAGGATGGCGCGCGGCGCGTTCATGTTGTCGCCGGCGTTGACGTGCGTCATCGCGGTGCCGCCGACGAAGATCTGCGCGAAATTGGGGTTGAGCGCCGTGGCCGGGCCGCCCGGCATCTTGAAGCTCTTTTCGTCCCAGGGCTGCGTCGCCTTGGTCGGGTTGGCCTTCACCCAGGCCTTGGCGGTGGCCAGCACGTCGGCCGCCGGCACCACGGCCTGGGCGACGCCGAAGCCCAGCGCTTCCTGCGGGCTCATGTTCTTGCCCTGAAGGAGGTACATCAGCGCCGGCTGGATGCCCATGAGGCGCGGCAGCCGCTGCGTGCCGCCGGCCCCCGGGAACAGGCCGACCATGATCTCCGGCAGGCCGAGCGTGATCTTCGGATTGTCGGCAATGACGCGATAATGGCAGGCGAGGATGAATTCGAGGCCACCGCCAAGCGCCAGGCCATTGACTGCCGCGGCCACCGGCTTGCCGCAGGTTTCAAGGTCGCGCAGCAGGCGGTTGAGCGTGAAGACGCTGTCGAACAGCTTCGCCATCTTCGACTTGCCGTCATCGGCGGTGGCGCCGCCGGTGATGCCGCCCATGCCCTTCAGGTCCGCGCCGGCCATGAAGCCCGACGCCTTGCCGGAGGTGAGCACGTTCAGTGCCACGTTCCCAAAGTTCGAGGTGCTGGGCTGGATCGGGCTGTTTGCGCCAACCGGCACGCCACCAGCCGCCGTGGCTCGGCTGAACACCGAGGTCGAGAAGGTCATGCAGACCCCAGAGCTCCGCAGCCACCTGGAGGCGCAGGCCATGAGCCTGCGGACCGGGTCGCCCGCACAGTTTGCGCTGATGGTGAAGTCGGAGGCCCTGAGGTACGCAGACATCATCAAGCGACTGAACATCAAGGTGGACTAGACAGGTCCGGTCTTCCTCGGGTCCTGTCCTGTCACGCTCAGTACAGCCCGGGTGTTCGGCCGCCGTCCACGGCGATCGCCGTGCCCTGGATGTGCCGGGCGCTTTCCGACGTCAGAAAGACCGCCAGCGCGGCGACATCCTCCGGTCGGCCCATGCGGCTGAGCCCTTCGCGCTGCAGGTAGGCCTGCCGTTCGTCTTCGACGCTGCGGCCCCCCGCCGCGGCCCGCTGCGCGAGGAGCTGTGCGACGCGATCCGTCTCCGTGATCCCCGGATGGATGGCGTTGACATTGACCCCATCGCGCTTGCCAAGGCCAGACAGACCCTTGGTGAAGTTGTGCATCGCGGCGTTGACGGACCCACCGATCAGGTACCCCGCGTCAGGGGTTCGCGCGGCGCCACCGATGACGTTGACCACATGGCCGCGCGACGTCTTCAGCATGGGCCAGAGCAGCCGGCACAGGGTGACGCAGCCCATCAGCTTCCGC
>NKIQ01000032.1:28033-29422 GCA_002256005.1 Alphaproteobacteria bacterium PA4
GGTGAGGTCCAGAAAGCCACCGCCCCGGGTGGCGCCTGCCGAGTTGACGAGCACATCGCAGCGTCCGAATCGGTCAAACACCAGGTTCGATACCCTTCGGCAACCGTCCTCGGTGCGGAGGTCGGCAGCGCACACCTCGGGGCGCAAGGTGGCCGTGCCGCCGATGGCCGCCGCCGCCATGTCGAGGTTGCCAATGGATGACGCAACCAGCACTGTTTGGGCGCCGCGTGCTGCGTACGCCGCGGCGATGCCGCGGCCAATGCCGCGGCTGCCACCGGTCACGACGACCACTTTGCCTTGGTATTCATCCTGGTTCACGCGATGGTCTCCTTGCGGTGGCGACAGCCATGGGCACTCAGCAGCCGGACAAGGTGCCGGCGCTGGGTTCATGGCCGGGTGTGCTGTCGGGGCCGGCGTCGCGGCCGGTCTCCGGTCCGAACCAGATGGCCACCAGCCCCATGCCGAAGGCGGTGGCAATGGCCAGGCCGACCGCCCGAAAGCCAAAGCTGCCGGATGCGGCCGTGACGGTCAGGGGCCCCACCGCAGTAAACAGCCGCGCCACGTTCCAGGTGAAGCCCTGGCCGGTGGCGCGCAAGTGCAAGGGAAACAGCTCGGTCAGGTAGATGGACAGGATGCCAAACCCACCCAGCGCAAAGCAGCCGAAGCCAAACATGGCCAACAGAAACAGCGGGAAGGTGTTGGCAACCGCATACAGCAGGACCGAGACGATCCACGCGCCCGCGCAATAGCCGGCGAACAGCATGCGCCGCGGCAATAGAGGTGCCAGCCACACCAGGGCCAGGGTGGACGCAAAGCCGAGGGTGGCGCCCGCGTTCATCGCCATGAAGATGATGCCCGTCTGCCGGGTCAACTCGACAGTGCTCAGACCGGGGGACATGCCTTGCAGCAAGGTTGGGAACAGGATGGCGCCGCCCCATGCGCCGATCATCGTCGCCGCCGCCACCAACGACCCAGCCACCGTGCGTCGCCGCAAGGCCTTGCCAAACAATTCGGTCAGCGAGCCCATCTTCGGCCCCGCCTGGCGGAGAGCGGCATCGTGCGAATGCTTCCAAGCCGCCGATTCAGGCGTCACAAAGCGCAGACCGAGGCTGACCAGCGCAGGCACGGCGCCAACCGCCAGAATCCATCGCCACCCCCAGTCGAACATCACGATCGCCAGCAGGGCCGCCAGGATCTGGCCGACCACGGCGGCAAAGCCCATCACCTGGACGGCTTTCGGGCGGTGGCGTTTTGGCCAAGTTTCCACCACCAGCGCAGCCCCGGCCGCCCATTCGCCGCCGAGGCCAATGCCCGCCAAGGTCTGCAACGCCAGCAATTGGGGCCAGCTCTGAGCGAAAGCGCTGATAGCGGTGAACACCGAATAGATGA
>NKIQ01000001.1 GCA_002256005.1 Alphaproteobacteria bacterium PA4
CACCCCGCCCCCTTCGGTCGAACGCGAAATCGCCCCCAACGCCACCGACCCTGCCATCACCACCAATCTTGCCGCCCATGTCGCCATCAACCCCGATCCGGCGGTCGCGCCGCGCGGCCGGCTGTTCGTCATGCTGCCCGGCACCGGCGCCATCCCGCGTCTTTATCGGCTGATCGTCCGAACCGGGGCGCAGCGCGGCTATCACGCCATCGGCCTGACCTACCCCAATGACGAAGCCATCGACACGCTGTGCGGCGCCGGCGCGCCTGCCAATTGTTCGGGCGACACAAGGCGCGAAATCATCACCGGCATCGATTCAAGCCCGGTGGTCAGTGTCAATCCGGCCAATTCGATCACCGGTAGGGTGCGCGCGCTGCTCACTCACCTCCATACCAATTTCCCCGCCGAAGGCTGGAACCAGTACCTGCGCGCTGGCGAACCCGATTGGCGGCTGATCACCATCGCCGGCCATTCCCAGGGTGCGGGCCATGCCGGCTATTTCGCCAAGCTCCATGAATTCGATCGCGTCGCCATGTTCGCAGGACCCGGCGATGTCGGAGCCGGAGGCGCCGCCTGGCTGACTCTCCCCAACATCACGCCGGTTGATCGCCAATTTGGCTTCGGCCATACCGGCGACACGCTGGTGCCGCGCGCCCTGGGCACCTTCAACTGGTCACAGATCGGGCTGTCCGCCTTTGGCCCGCCAGTGTCGGTTGATGGCGCCGCGCCACCCTTTGCCAACAGCCGCCAGTTGCTTACCAGCCTGGCGCCGGCCAATGCCCCGACCGTCATCGCCCCCGAACACAGCGCCATGATCGTCGATGCCGCAACGCCACTGGCGGGGGACGGCACGCCGGTCCTCCGCCCGGTTTGGGTTTATATGGCCTTCCCTTAAGGAAACTCTCAACAAGTCGGCCTTGCGACGGTAATAATGTTGTGATTCTCTGCACAGATAGAGGGACCGATGGCGTAGAGACGTTGTATAAAGACTGGGATATGCCGGTTAAATCCTCCACTAATGGGGCGGCGATCAAAACGCTGCCGCCCATTCACTTGTATCGGATTTGTCCGCCTTTTGACGGGTCCGTTCCCCGCAGACTCCCTTCTTGCAACCTCACAATCGCCACCGGTCATCGTTTTCGCCTGCCCGTTCCAACGTCTGCTCCTGCCAAGACCGGACGTTTACATGCGAGCGGAATAATGGCGACAATTGAGTCGACAGCGGCCATGCCTTTGGTGTCCGAGGGGGACCGTGAAACAACCACCACATCCGCAGCAATCGCATCGTCGCTCTGGCGATTACCTCATGTTTTCTGTCCCACTGCTACTCAAAGCCCTACCAGACTGAGCTACGTCCCGAACGTCAGTGAAAACGGGCAATTAGCGGCGCCTATCCCCACGGCGCGGCGGCTTTTTTAGTATCACCTGCTGCCCAGCACTTCGCGGCTGCGCAGCAAGGCGTCGATGCGGCCGGTCATGGCGCGGTAATCGGCGCTTTCGATCGTGCCATAACGCTCCTTGAAGGCGTCGTTGCTCACGCCTTCGGCCAGCACCGTTGCATCCAGTGGCAGCAACGTAGCATTCGTTGCCGCCGCCATATCGGCGCGGAAAGCCAGCGCGCGCGCGGGATCTATCGCAGCCTTGCCGACAGCGAGTCCGGCGCGATCGGCCGCGACATCGACGAACGAAAAACCCGAGCCTCCCGGCAAGCTGTCGGACAATTCCTTCCAGTTGCCCATTGCCTCGCTGACATCACCACCCAGCGTCGCCCCCAGTGCTGCCGAAAGCGCCCAGTGCTTGGCGAGATCGTCGCGCCTGGCAAGTTGCGGCTGGCGCAGTTTCTGACTGCATTCACCTATCCGCTTGCCGGCATCGCTCGCCAGCCGTCCGGCTCGCGGCCCCACCGCCATCATTGATACCGCGACCAGCGCGGCGCGATTTTCGGCAATCGCGGCGGTGCCGGATGCAGGCGTGCCCAGCGCCATCGCGCGTGCCAGGTGCAAGGCAATATCGCTCTGCGGCGCGGCGACTTCGGCGGCTACAAGTGCACAATAGATCGCCGCCGTGCGCGCCGGATCGGCCGGAGCGCTGACAATGCCGACGAGATTGTCGACGACACCGGTGGTGATGACCGGGGATTTAACCGTCATTATCAGCACACCGTCCGCCACCGCAAAACCCCGAACCAGACCATCGAGCGCCGGCAGGTCACGGCCACGCCAACGCAACAACTGCAGTGCCGTTTCCACGCCGAACCGCGTGAGGAAGCCCGGCACCGGCAAGTTCCCAACCTGCGCCGTCAGCCGCGGGAAACCACCCGTCGGCCAGGCATCGAGCCGGGCATTGGCCCACAGCCCGAGCGGCAACGGCACGCTGGCCACAGCGCTGGCATGGTCCTCCGAAACCTCGGCATCGACGCGGCGGAGATGCAGCGCATTGCCGGCGAGCGACGCGATGGCGCGCGCATCAGCATCGGCAAAGCGCACCTCGGCCTCGGGTGGGGGAGCGGCAAGCGCGTCACGCAACCGGCGAAAACTTTCTTGGCCCGCACGTACCTGCCTGGCCGTAGGCGCCCCCGTTTCAGGCAGTTTCGGGGCGATTTCGAATGCCAGCATGGATAGCAAGACCAGCGCTGCCGCCAGTGTGAGCAAGACCGCCCGGGTTCGCATCACGCCCCCGTCACTGTCAGCATCTCGGCAACGCACACCAGCTTTTCGCGATGCGCCCCGGGCCGGCCACGGGCGATGTCGGCTGCATCACCTCTCCCACCGGCGTTGCTGGCACCGTCCACTTTGCCCACGGCGAAATCAGCGGCAATCGCATCGTCAACGGCAAAGCCATCGGAGCGATTGGTGCCGATCGTTCCCGAAAGCCCGCGCCGAGCCCATCCGCTGGCATAAAGCCCCAGCAAAATGAAGCCATTATCGTCACACGGAAAGCGCCCGGGTTCCGGCGCATGTGGAGGCCCGTCGATCGTGCTGGTGCGATAACTGATGCAGGCGATGTTGAGCATCACGCTGGCCTCCAAAGATCCCGGGGATGCGATACGGGTGCATGCCGGCCGCGGTCAAGCAAACAGGCCTTTGGCGTGGGTGGGGATCGGCGCCGAAGCGCACCCCACCTATTCAGCACAGGCGGTTGAAGTTGTTCAAGAAAGCCATTTTTGGCGAAGTCCCGAACGGCGTCGATCGGGACCCCGCACAACTTGAGATTCCACAACTGGAAAAAAGTGCTTAGCGCGGATGTCATAGGACCCGCTTCAACGCCTATCCACATTCGGGATGGAAATGCCGCTCGAAACCGCACGAATGGCGGGTTTCAGTCGGAGCGGCCATTCGCGCGAGCGCCACTGAACGGCTACAATTGGGTCGACAGCGGCCGTGACGACAACGGCAGCTATCCTCGAATACCGGTCCTAAAGCGGTCCGTCGGCAGACGGCCCAATTGCTGCCGATGCGCTGATAAATTCAATGTCGCTCCGAGTGGTCGCTTTGGCAAGGCCTGCGGCGGCAGCGGAATGCATATCAACATCCGATCTGCATCGAGTTTGGGGTCATGGTGCCCGTCACCGGAGATTATGCACGAGCGTGAGCTCATTTTGAAACGAGAGACCCGATTGATAACGCACCATAGTGCGTCGGCAATCGCAAACCTACGGACGGTGCCACCCCAGGAAAGGTGGGATGAATACCACCAAATCCCGCATGATCCCGGTTAATCCCGCCAGATCAGCAGGGCGGTGCCACGTTGGTGAATCGAATGAGCAAACCCATCAATATTGGCATTATTATATAAACATTACAGTATGTTATGGCATTTGCGAGATGCCGGTGACGTCTTCAAGATCCTTTTCAGATCCAAAAACAGCGATTCTACCTCGGTTAATCGAGGTCCACAAAAAGATGCCAAATAGGTTGAAAAATTGCCAAAAGCGAGAGGCTGATTTACGTAGCCTCTCGCTAAGTATCTGATTTAGAACGATAATTTTATGGGTGGTGCCGCTTAGGTGACTCGAACACCTGACCCCATCATTACGAATGATGTGCTCTACCGGCTGAGCTAAAGCGGCGGTGCGCGGGCATTATCAGTGCCTCGGTGATATCGCAAGCCGGCAATCGCTGCGCCGTTACTCCTCGTATCGAAATCGTCGGGAGCCTGTGGAATGCGCTGGGGTCTTGCAGAATCCAATCTCGATCTGCCGTTGCCGTTCCGGCTGGTGGAGCGGCGGCTGGCCGGACTGGCGCTGGATGCCTGGGTGGCCAATGGGCGGCAGCGAGTGCTGGGGTTCGATTCACAAAGTCTGATCGTCAACGATCCCGCCGGCGCCCAGATCCTTGACAGGGTGGGCGCTGCGTTTGTCCAGCGCTTCGGGCTGGTGACCGGCGCCGTGCTCGGCCGTAGTACCGGTCTGGCGAGCGAACTTTCGGCTGCCTGTGACCTGATCGCTCTGCTGCCGCGGCCGGTGCCGTTCGAATCCAGCCTGATCGATATGGCGGGCTGCGTGCTGTTGCGCGGAGTGGCACTGCCGGTCGATGAGGGGCGATCGGTGCAGGTGGTGGCGAATTGGCGCGATGTGTTGAATCGCGCGGCAACGCGGCTTTTGCGGCAGGAATTGACGCAATCCTTGCGACTTTCGGGGCAAAAACAGGCATTTTCTGATCCATTTTCGTAAAAATCATCGAATATTCCGCAAAAGCCGCTGCTGCGGGGTTGCTCTTGTCGAACCGCCGGACGCATAAGCCGAAGCCCTCAGGCCAAGCGGAGCAGAGACATGTCGAGCCAGCCCAAAGCGTCGCGCGATGCGCTTTCCCCCGCCACGCTGGATGCCCTGGCCAAGGCATTGTTCGAAACCGCGTTGCCCGGCGAAGTCGAAATGCTCGACGCCGCGGCACGCACCGATATCGCCCGCTTCATGGCAGGTGCCGCCACCCAGCGCCCGGGCGGCGATGCCATCGTCCATCTCGACCCCAGCGCCCATGATGAGGCGGCACCCGGCCGCCGCCGCATGATGCTGGCGATCATCGGTGACGATCGGCCGTTCCTCGTCTCCTCGACCTCGGCCGCCATCACCGCCGCCGGGCTCGATATCGAGCGGCTGCTGCATCCGATTGTCGATGTCCGCCGCGACGCCAAGGGCGCACTGATCGAGATTCTCGGCATTGCCAGTGGTTCGCTGGCGCTGGGCGTCACCCGCGAATCGATGATCTATATCGAGGTGGCGCGCGCCGGTGCGCGCGCGCGTGCCGAACTGGTCGAAACGCTGAAAGGCGTGCTCGCCGATGTCCGCGCCGTCGTCGAGGATTGGCCGGCGATGCAGGCGGCGCTGAAGGATGCGGCGCTGTCGCTTGCCGAAAATCCGCCGCCGGTGGCGCCGCACCGCGCCGCCGAGGCGACCGCCTATCTCGAATGGCTGGCGACCAACCATTTCACCCTGCTCGGCATGCGCCGCTATGATCTCGCCGGCGATCTCGACGATCCGGCGATGCAGCCGAGCAGTGATGCCGGCCTCGGCCTGCTGCGCGATCCGCATTATCCGATGTGGACGGGCAGTGGCGATGCCGGCGACACGCCGGCGGCGCTGAAGGCACTGCTCGCCAATCCGGAGCCGCTGCTGATCACCAAGGCCGGCGCCGTTTCCACCGTCCACCGCCGCGCGCCGGGCGATATCGTTTCGGTCAAGGGCTTTGATCGCCAGGGCCGTGTCGTCAGCGAAACCCGCTTCCTTGGGCTGTACACCTCGGCGGCGGTCGGCACGTCGCCGCGCAAGGTGCCGTTCCTGCGCCGGAAGGTCGGCGAGGTCATCGATTCGATGGGCTATACCGCCAATGGCCATACCGGCCGCGCGCTGGAATTCATCCTTGAAACCTTCCCGCGCGAGGAACTGTTCGAAGCGTCGGTGGCGCGGCTGCGCACCATGGCGCTGGGCCTGCTGTCCCTGCTCGACCGGCCGCGGCCCAAGCTGTTCGCCCGCGCCGATGCCTTTGGCCGCTTCCTGTCGGTGCTCGTCTATGTGCCGCGCGACGCCTATAACAGCCGCCTGCGTGAAGCCGTGGGCGCCATGCTGGCCAGCGGCACCGGTGGCAGCATCGCCCGCTATGAGGTCGAATTGCGTGCCGAAGGGCTGGCGCGCGTGCATTATGTCGTCAGTGTCAGCGATGCCGCGCGCTTCGGCGATGCTGACGAAGCGGAACTGGACCGCAAACTGCGCCAGATCGTCCGCGGCTGGGAGGAAGATCTGGAGGCGGCGCTGGTCAGCCTGGCCGGCGCTACCCGCGCCGCACGCCTGTCGATGAGTCACGGCCGGGCATTTTCAGCCAGCTATCGCGACCAGCACAGCCCCGAGGAAGCCGCCGCCGACCTGATGGCGCTGGCACCGCTGCACGATGACAGTGACCGCGCCGTGCGATTGCTGACCGGCAGCGAGCCCGGCCAGCTGCGCCTGAAGATCTACCGGCTCGGCAAGATCATCCCGCTGTCGGAGGCGGTGCCGGTGCTGGAAAATTTCGGCCTGAAGGTCATCGAGGAATTCCCGTTCGATCTCGCTGGCGGCAAGCTCGGTTGGATTCATGATTTTGTGCTGGAAACCGCCGACACTGGCGCGCTCGCCGATTGGGAGGCGCTGAAGGCCCGGATCGAGCCGGCGCTGAATGCCGTGCTCACCGGCGCCCAGGAAAATGACGGTTTCAACGCGCTGATCATCGCCTGCCAGCTCGATGCCGAGGCGGCGGGCTGGCTGCGCGCCTATTTCCGCTATCTGCGCCAGACCGGCGTCACCTATGGCCTGATGACCGTCGTCGATGCGTTGCGCCGCTATCCGGACATCAGCCGGGCGCTGGTGGCGCTGTTCCGCGCGCGCTTCGGCACCGGCCTTGCCGATCGCGCCGGCGAGGCAGCGGCGCAGCTGGCGGCGATCGATGCCGGGCTGGCCGATGTCGCCTCGATCGACGACGATCGCATCCTGCGCCTTTATCGCGCTGTCATGCTGGCGACGCTGCGCACCAACGCCTTTGTGCCGGGCGGGCCGGAAGCACTGGCCTTCAAGCTCGACAGCCATGCCGTGCCGAATCTGCCGCCGCCGGTGCCCTATCGCGAGATCTGGGTGTACAGCCCGCGCGTGGAGGGTATCCATTTGCGTGGCGGGCCCATCGCCCGTGGCGGCCTGCGCTGGTCCGACCGCCGCGACGATTTCCGCACCGAGGTGCTGGGCCTCGTTAAGGCGCAGAAGGTCAAGAACACCGTCATCGTGCCGACCGGCGCCAAGGGTGGCTTTTTCCCCAAGCAATTACCGCCGCCGGCCAATCGCGACGCCTGGATGGCGGAAGGCACCGAATCTTATCGCATCTTCATCCGCGCCTTGCTGTCGCTGACCGACAATCTGGCGGCCGACGGCAGCAACATCCCGCCGGCCGACGTGGTCTGCCATGATGCGCCCGATCCCTATCTGGTCGTCGCCGCCGACAAGGGCACCGCCACTTTCTCCGACACCGCCAATGCCATTGCCGAGGCGCATGGCTTCTGGCTGGGCGACGCTTTCGCCAGCGGTGGCAAGAATGGTTACGACCACAAGGCGATGGCGATCACCGCGCGCGGCGCCTGGATTTCGGTGCAGCGGCATTTCCGCGAACTCGGCGTCGATGTGCAGAGCGATCCCATCCGCGTTGCCGGTGTCGGCGACATGTCGGGCGACGTCTTCGGCAATGGCATGCTGCTGTCGCCGGCGATCCTGCTGGTCGCCGCCTTCGACCACCGCCATTTCTTCTTCGATCCCACGCCCGATGCCGCCGCGAGCCTGGCCGAGCGCCAGCGCATGTTCGCGCTGCCGCGGTCGAGCTGGGACGATTATGACCGGGCGAAGATCTCGGCCGGTGGCGGTGTCTTCCCGCGCAGTCTGAAGGCGGTACCGCTTGCCCCCGAAGTGCAGGCGATGCTCGGCGTTACGGCCGAAACGCTCAGCCCGTCGGAACTGATCACCGCCATCCTGAAGATGAAGACCGATCTGCTGTGGTTCGGTGGCATCGGCACCTATGTGAAGGCGGCAAGCGAGAGCAATGCCGATGCCGGCGATCGCGCCAATGATGCCCACCGCATCGATGGCCGCGACATCGGCGCGCGGGTTGTCGGCGAAGGTGCCAATCTGGGTGTCACCCAAGCCGGGCGTATCGAATTCGCCACGAAGGGCGGCCGCATCAACACCGATTTCATCGACAACAGCGCCGGCGTCGATTGCTCGGACAACGAGGTCAACATCAAGATCGCGCTGAACGGCGAGACACTGGCCGGCCGGCTGAACGCCGCCGACCGCGACGCGCTGCTCGTCGACATGACTGACGATGTCGCCGACCTGGTGCTGGCAGACGATCGCCTGCAGACGCAGGCGCTGTCGATCGCCGAACGCGGCGGCAGCGCCGCGCTGCCCGGCCATATCCGGCTGATCCAGACGCTGGAGGCCAGCGCCGCCGAGCTCGACCGCAAGGTCGAGGGGCTGCCCGGCGACGACATATTGGTGCAGCGTGGCCGCAGCGGTGGCGCGCTGGAACGGCCGGAACTCGCCGTCGTCATGGCCTATGCCAAGATGGCGGTCTATGACGCGCTGGTCATGGCGCCGCTGGTCGATGATGCGCTGCTGGTGCCCGATCTGCACGCCGCCTTTCCGTCGGCCATGCAGGCACGCTTTGCCGTCGCCATCGATGGCCATCGTCTGCGCCGCGAGCTGATCGCCACCAAGCTGGCCAATGAACTGGTCAATCGCGGTGGCCTCGGCCTCGCCTTCGAACTGGCCGAGGAAATGGGCGTCGGCCTCGCCGATGTCGCGGCCGCATTCGTGGTGGCGCGCGACCTGTTCGATTTCCGTCGGCTCTGGGCGGATATCGATTCAGCGCCCATCGCAGGGACTGTCCAGCTCGACCTGCACGTCGCCGCCATTGCAGCACTGCGCACGCACATGGCCGATCTGGTGCGCACCACCCAGGGGCAGGCGCCATCGACCGTTGTCAACCGGCTGAAGCCCGGCCTCGGCCGCCTCGCTGCCGGGCTCGACGGCGTGCTGCGGCCGGAACCGCGCGCGCAGATCGATCGCTATGCCGCAGCCCTCGCCGCCAAGGGCGCGCCGGCGGACATCACGGCACGGCTGACCGCCATCGAGGCGCTGGACGGTGCCATCGCCATCGGGTTGCTGGCCGCCGATCTCGGCCTGGGTGAAGCCGCGGTCGCTGCGGCCTATACGGCGCTCGGCGATGCCACCGGGCTCGACTGGGCCAAGGGCGCCGCTGCGACCCTCGACCCCGCCGACCCTTGGGAACGTTTGCTCAAGGCCGGGCTGGTCCGCGACTTCGAACAGCTGCGCGTCGATCTGTTGCGCCGCATCATTGCGCCGGGCAGCGATGCTGCCGCCGCGGTTGCGGACTGGCTGGCGAGCCATGCCGATCCTGTCGCTCGCATCGCCACCCCGGTTGCCCGCGCGCGCGCCGGCGGCGTGGTGACGACGGCGATGCTGGCGCATCTGGCCGGGCAGGCGCGGGTGGCGCTGGTTTGAGGCGTCTCTGCTCCCTCCCCCTTGCGGGGAGGGCGACTCGGCGCCAGCCGAGCGGGGTGGGGGTTACGCTTGATGCTACACGGGCGCCCCCCACCCCGCTCGCTTCGCGAGTCGCCCTACCCGCAAGGGGGAGGGAGTGAGAGATCAGAAATCCAGCTTGTCGTAGTGGAGCGGCGGTGACAGGCCTTCCATGCGTTCACCGAGCAGCGGGCGGAAGGCCGGGCGGGATTTCAGCGCCGAATACCAGATGCGCGCCGGTTCATGGCCATCCCATTCGACGCCGCCCAGATAGTCGGCAACGGAAATTTGTGCGGCGGCGGCGATATCGGCGAGGCCGAAGGCGGGTCCGGACAGCCAGCGCCGCCGATCGAGCAGGAAATCGAGATAGTCGAGATGCGCCTCGGCATTGCGACCGGCGTTGCGCACGCTGCCGGCATCGGGCGCCTGGCGCAGGATCAGCCGCTTGTACATGCGTTCGGAGAGCAGCGGCGCAGTGACCTCGGCATAGAATTTCTGGTCGAACCAGGCGATCAGCCGTCGCGCTTCGGCGCGTTCCTCGGGACCGGCGCCGAGCAACGGCGTCTTTTCGACGGTTTCCTCGAAATAGTCGCAGATGGCGGCGCTGTCGGCGAGGACGATGGCGCCATTGGTCAACACTGGCGTCTGCGCCGCCGGGTTCAGCGCCGCAAAGCCGTCACGGCGCTCCCAGGGGTATTCATTGACCAGCTCCAGTGTCACGCCCTTCACCGCACAGGCAAAGCGCACCTTTCGGCTGAACGGACACAAGGGATATTGAAACAGGCGCCACATGACTGTCGCCAGCCATAGCGGTTTAACGGCCGCGATGGAAAGGCCGCGCGCGCCGATTCAGCGGCTGATGCGGCGTTCGTCGACCAGCGTGCGCCGGAACGGCACGCCATCGCGCCGCCATTGCCAGCTGCGCATGCGAATGCCCTGCGCCTCGTCCAGCTCGATCATTTCCAGAATCGCGATACCCGGCAGATCGACGCGGGCAAAGCGCAGGAACAGGGCGTGCGGCGCGTCGGCCGTGGTGAAGGCCGTGCCGTTCAGGCGTTCGGTCGACCAGTGCAGACGATTTTCGCGCAACACGCCCGGAAACACATGTTCCTCGGCGCGGCCGTCATCCCATAGAAAGCGGCTGGTCTGTACATAGGCGTACGGGCCGGATTCGGGAAAGGCGTTGATGATCTCGCTGGCGTGATCGTCGACGAGGACGCCGTCAGTGTCGAAATGGCGATAGCGCCCGCGCCACAGCCCGACATGCGGCCGGCACACGGCCATGATGTCGGGTGCGTCGGCCATCGCGGCTCAGGCCTTTTTCGCCTTGGGCCTGGCCGCCTTCAGCCGGGCGATTTCGGCTTCCAGCTGCTGGATCTTCACCGCCTGGTTGATGATGATGTCCTGCAGCGCGGCCTTTTCGGCGCTGAAATCCGGGGCGGGCTCGGCGGCCGGCGGCGGCGTTGGCGTGACGTTGACCACGGTTTCGGCGGCTTCGGCTTCGCGGCTGCCGGTCTTGAACATGCCCGATTCGCGGGCCCGCTTGATCAGCGGCGCGGCACTGACGGCGAGCGCCATCAGGCTTTCGATCAGCGGGTCCTGTTTGTTGTCGGCCATGGCGGCGTCCTTTCCGGCGATTGTATTAGCGAGATAGGACGCCCCCCGGCGCGTTTCAACTATTCGGCGGCTTCGCGCTGCACATTGTCGTCGAGCGGGTGCGCCAGCCGGGTCAACATCTCGCGCGGGCAGACCTGCCACAGCCGTTCGCGGGTCCGGTCCCATTCCGCCAGCAGGCCGACGGCCCAATGCGAGCCGGTCTCGCGGGCGTGCTCGCTGATGAGGGCGTGGACGACGCCTTCCCAATGCGCGCTGGCGAGGCGGTTGACCACCACCGAATCATGGTTGACCCGGCGCGGGAAGTCCCCGGTCGCATCATAGACAAAGGCCATGCCGCCGCTCATCCCTGCCGCGAAATTGTCGCCGGTGCGGCCGAGCACCACGGCCACCCCGCCGGTCATATATTCGCAGCCATTGGCGCCGCAGCCTTCGACGACGACGGTGGCGCCGGAATTGCGCACCGCGAAGCGCTCGCCGGCGCGCCCGGCAGCGAACAGCCGGCCGGCGGTGGCGCCATAGAGCACGGTGTTGCCGATGATGGCGTTGGCCTGGCTGGCCAATGGCGAGCTGACCATCGGGCGCACGACGATGGTGGCACCGCTGAGGCCCTTGCCGACATAGTCGTTGGCCTCGCCGAACACTTCCAGCTTGACGCCCTGCACGGCGAAGGCGCCCAGCGATTGCCCGGCCGAGCCCCGCAGCCGGATATGGACATGCCCGGGTGCCAGCCCGGTCATGCCGAACTTCTGCGTGATTTCGGACGACAGGCGCGTGCCGACGGCGCGATGGGTGTTCCGCACCGCATAGGTCAGCTGCATCTTCTCGCCGCGGCTGAACAGATGTTCGGCATCGCGGATCATGTCGGCGTCGAGGCTGTCAGGCACTTCGTTGCGATGGCCGGTGATGCCGAAGCGGCGCATATGGTCCGGCGCATCGACCTTGGCGAGAATCGGGTTGAGGTCGAGATCGTCGAGATGTTCGGCGCCGCGGCTGACCTGGCGCAGCAGCTCGGTGCGGCCGATGACCTCGTTCAGCGAACGCACACCGAGCCTGGCGAGAATCTCGCGCACTTCCTCGGCGATGAAGCTCATCAGGTTGATGACCTTTTCGGGGCTGCCCTCGAACTTTTGCCGCAAGGCTTCATCCTGGGTGCAGACGCCGACCGGGCAGGTGTTGGAATGGCATTGCCGCACCATGATACAGCCCATGGCGACCAGCGACAGCGTGCCGATGCCATATTCCTCGGCGCCCAAAATGGCGGCGATGACGATGTCGCGGCCGGTTTTCAGCCCGCCATCGGTGCGCAGCTTCACGCGATGGCGCAGGCCGTTCAGCGTCAGCACCTGGTTGACCTCCGACAGCCCCATTTCCCAGGGCGTGCCGGCATATTTGATGCTGGTCTGCGGGCTGGCGCCGGTACCGCCGACATTGCCGGAGATGAGAATGGCATCGGCATGCGCCTTGGCGACGCCGGCAGCGACGGTGCCGATACCGGCGCTGCTGACCAGCTTGACGCAGACGCGGGCACGCGGATTGACCTGCTTCAGGTCATAGATCAGCTGCGCCAGATCCTCGATCGAATAGATGTCATGGTGCGGCGGCGGGCTGATCAGCGATACGCCGGGCGTCGAATGGCGCAGGCGCGCGATCATTTCGGAGACCTTGAAGCCGGGCAACTGGCCGCCCTCGCCGGGCTTGGCCCCCTGCGCCACCTTGATCTCGATCTCCTCACAGGCGAGCAGATATTCCGCCGTCACGCCGAAGCGGCCCGATGCGATCTGCTTGATCACCGAATTGGCGTTGTCGCCGTTGGGATAGGGCGTGTAGCGCGTCTTGTCCTCACCGCCTTCGCCGCTCACCGCCTTGGCGCCGATACGATTCATGGCGATGGCCAGCGTCTCATGCGCTTCCGGCGACAGCGCGCCGAGGCTCATGCCCGGCGTGACGAAACGCTTGCGGATCTCGGTGATCGATTCGACCTGCTCGACCGGAATCGGCTTGGTATCGACGAAATCGAGGAGGTCGCGCAGCGCGATCGGCGGCAGTTCGCGGACGGCGCGGGAGAATTTCAGATAGTCGGAATAGCTGTCCGCCCCCACCGCATGCTGCAGCAGATGGATCAGCCCGGCCTCATAGGCATGCGCCTCGCTGTTGGCGCGATAGCGGTAGAGGCCGCCGATCGGCAGCGCGATGACATCCTCGTCGAATGCCGCGTCGTGGCGCATCTGGGCGTTGATGAAGAGTGATTCAAAGCCTTCGCCGGAAATCTTCGCCGGCATGCCGGGGAAGAAGTCATTGACCAGCGCGCGGCTCAGCCCGACTGCTTCGAAGTTATAGCCGCCGCGATAGGACGAGATGACGGCGATGCCCATCTTGGCCATGATCTTCAACAGGCCGTCCTCGATCGCCTTCTTGTAGCGCTGCACGCATTGCTCGTAGCTGAGCGTACCGAACAGGCCGCGGGCGTGGCGATCGGCGATGGCTTCCTGCGCCAGATAGGCGTTGACGGTGGTCGCCCCCACCCCGATCAGCACGGCGAAGTAATGCGTGTCGAGCGCTTCCGCCGAGCGCACGTTGATCGAGGCAAAGGTGCGCAGGCCCTTCCTCACCAGATGCGTGTGCACGCCGGCGGTGGCGAGGATCATGGTGATGCCGGCGCGCGTCGCCGATTGCTTCTCGTCGGTCAGGAACAGCTGGCTCTTGCCCGACCGCACCGCCACTTCGGCTTCCTCGCGCACCCGCGCGATGGCAGCGCGCAGCGCATCGGGGCCACCGGCAATGTCGAAGGTGCAGTCGATGACCGCGGCCTGCTTGCCGAAATGACGCATCAGCACGGCCCAGCCATTGTTGGTCATCACCGGCGTGTCGATGACCATGACGCCTTCCTGCCGGGCGTCATCGTCGAGGATGTTGCCGAGGTTGGAAAAGCGCGTCTTCAGGCTCATCACCCGCGTTTCGCGCAAGCTGTCGATCGGCGGGTTGGTGACCTGCGAGAAATTCTGCCGGAAGAAATGGCTGAGGTTGCGCGGATTGTCGGAAATGACGGCGAGCGGCGCATCGTCACCCATGCTGCCGATGGCTTCCTTGGCGTCTTCCACCATCGGCGCCAGGATCAGCTCCATGTCCTCCATGGTCTGGCCGGCGGCGACCTGGCGGCGGCGCAGCTCGTCACGGTCATAGCTGGCGCCGGGCTGTGGCCCGTCATGACCCTGCATCGACTGGAAGGTGGTGAAATTGGCGACCAGCGCGGCATAGTCCTGGGCGCCGGCGATGCGGTCCTTGATGGCCCGATCGGAATAGAAGCCGGGCTTGGAGCCGGCTTCGCCATCCAGGTCGACGGCGATCATTTCGCCGGGGCCGAGCGCGCCCTTCATCACCATATCGGCTTCGGGGATGACGACCATGCCGGCTTCCGAACCGGTGACGAGCAGGCCGTCGCGGGTCAGGCAATAGCGCATCGGCCGTAGCGCGTTGCGATCCAGCCCGGCGACCACCCAGCGGCCATCGGTCATCGCCAGCGCCGCCGGCCCGTCCCAGGCCTCCATGACGCTGGCAAAGAACGCATACATGGCGCGATGGCTGTCGGGCAGGCTGTCGTCCTTGGCCCAGGCTTCCGGCACCAGCATCAGCTTGGCCGTCGGCGCGTCGCGGCCCGAGCGCACAAAGGCTTCGAAGACCGCATCAAGCGCGGCGGTGTCGGAGGCGCCGGCCGGGATCAGCGGCTTGATGTCCTCGGAATGTTCGCCGAATGCCGCCGCCGCCATCTTGATCTCATGGCTCTTCATCCAGTTGCTGTTGCCGCGGATGGTGTTGATCTCGCCATTATGGGCGAGGCAGCGGAACGGCTGCGCCAGCCACCATTGCGGGAAGGTGTTGGTCGAATAGCGCTGGTGATAGATGGCGAAGCGCGAGACGAAACGCTCGTCCTGCAGATCGGGGTAGAAGACCGACAGTTCCTCGGCGAGGAACAGACCCTTGTAGATGATCGAGCGCGCCGACAGCGAGCAGATGTAGAAGCCCTGGATCTGCGCCTCGACGACCTTCTTCTCGATGCGCCGGCGAATGAGGTAGAGGTCCTTTTCGAACGCCTCGATTGCCGCCTTGTCGCCGGGAAGTGGCCCGGCGATCATGATCTGCTCGATTTCGGGACGCGACAGCATTGCCTTGTCGCCGATCACCGAAATGTCGACCGGCACCTGGCGCCAGCCATAGACCTTGTAGCCGAACCCGATGATTTCCGATTCGACGATGGTGCGGCAGCTTTCCTGCGCGGCCAGGTCGGTGCGCGGCAGGAAGACCTGGCCGACGGCGAGCAGATTGGGCTTGGGCTTGTGGCCGGCGCGGCCGATATGTTCCTGGAAGAAATCCAGCGGCAGCTCGACATGGATGCCGGCGCCATCGCCGGTCTTGCCATCGGCATCGACGGCGCCGCGATGCCAGACCGCTTTCAGTGCCTCGATGCCGGCGACGACGACGCGGCGCGACGGCACGCCATCGGTGGCGGCGATGCCGATTTCGGCAATGCGGGCGCGCTCGGCGGCAGACGCGGTGAAGGCGGGCATGTCCATCGTCTCGGGTCCTACTTCTTCGCGGGTGGCGGGGCGCTGTTCAGCGGCGCCAGCGCGGCGCGCAGCTGCGGCTCGGCAGCGTTCATCGCGGCATCGATCTTCTGGCCGATGATGCGACCGCTCGCCTGGCTGATCTCGGCGCTGATGCGTGGCTGCTTGCGGTTCAGCGCCTGGCCGGCAGGCGTGCGGAAAAACGCCGTCAGCGCCTGCAGCTCGGCCAGCGTGTAACTGCGGGCATAGGATTGCACGGCGGCGTTGAGCACGGCCTGGCTGTTGTCGCGGATCACCTTTTCGGCGATGCCGGCCTGGATCGCGCCGGCCTTTTGCAGGGCAGCGTCGAACTTGGCCTTGTTGGCATTATAGGCCGGCACAAAGCCCGGCTGCTGCGCCAGCATCGACCGCATGGCAACGCCCGAGCGCATCATCTGGACATTCTGGTTCATGCTGGCAGCGAGCTGTTCGCGCACGCCGAGCAATTGCACCAGCCCGGCGGCGGCCTGCACGGACGCGGCGGATGGCGCCGGGGCAGTGGCAGGGGCCGCGGCGGGCGCGGCATTGGCGACGACAACGGCTGTCAGCAACATCAACATGGACATATCCTCACGAACGCTCGCAGGCTCATTGTTTGGCGGCTGGCATATCCAGCGCCCGCAATTCGGCGGCGACGCTGGCCATGCGCGGCTGCATGTCGGTCATCATGCGGCTCATGATCTGCTGCATCATTGCCGCATATTCGGGGTCTGCCAGCACGTCGGTCGCCGCAAGCGTATAGGCCTGACCGTCCGGTGTGGCGAAAAATGCTTTTGCCTTGTCCATCTGCGCGATGGTGAGCCGCCGAGCATAAGAGCGGGCAGCGGCTGTCATCATGGTCGGCATCATGTCGCGCATTGTTGTGCGCATGAACACGACCTGTTCTGCGAGGAAACGTTCGAAGATAGGCTTGGCCTTGGGCTGCGTCTCGAACAGCTTTGCCATGTTCGGCGTGTTCATGACGGCCGACTGCATGTTGGTCATCATTGTCGTGCTGGTCTGCTCGATCATGCGGTTGCGCAGCGCCGGCGGCATCACGACTTCGACAAGGCCAGTGGCTGCCGCCAATCGGGCGGGATCAACCGCCGCCGGTGCGGCCGTCTGGGCGGCAACAGGGGCTGCAAAGAGCAGCAAGGTCAGGGCAAGAACCATGCGCATGGGTACGCTTCCTTTCGAATCAAGCGGCTGCTGCCGTTGCCCCTGCCCGAGCCCGCAGATACTGGTGCATCTGCGCCGCCACGTCACGCCCGTCGCGCACTGCCCACACCACCAGCGAAGCACCACGCACGATGTCGCCGGCGGCGAACACGCCGGGCAGCGAGGTCATCATCGTCTTGTGGTCGCAGCGCAGCGTACCCCAGCGCGTCACCGACAGGTCGGGCGCCCCGAACAGGCCGGGCAGATCCTCGGCATCGAAGCCCAATGCCTTGATGACCAGATCGGCCGGGGCGGTGAAATCGCCGCCGGGATCGACCTCGGGCGCACGGCGGCCATCGGCGCCGGCCTGCCCCAGCCGCATTCGCGTGGCAGTGACGCCGCCCGGCACGATCGCCGCCGGTGCCGCCAGCCAGACGAATTCGACGCCCTCTTCCTCGGCATGGGCGACCTCGCGGACCGAGCCCGGCATGTTGGCGCGGTCGCGGCGGTAGAGGCATTTGACGCTGGCGGCGCCCTGCCGCACCGCGGTGCGCACGCAATCCATGGCGGTATCGCCGCCACCGATGACGACGACATGCTTGCCGGCCGCATCGAAATTCTTGGGCAGCGCATCGCCGAAGCCGGCGCGGTTGCTGGCGGTCAGATAATCGAGCGCCGCCACGACGCCGGCGCCATCGGCCCCCGGCACATCGACATCCCGCGCCTTGTAGACGCCCGTCGCCACCAGCAGGGCATCATGGCGGCCGCGCAGCTCGGCGAGGCTGGCATCGCGGCCGACCTCGAAATTGCTGTGGAAGATCACGCCGGCATCGCGCAGCCGGTCGACACGGCGCATGACCACCGGCTTTTCCAGCTTGAAGCCGGGGATGCCATAGGTCAGCAGGCCGCCGGCGCGGTCGTAGCGATCATAGACATGGACGGTGTACCCCTTGGAGCGCAACAGCTCCGCCGTCGTCAGCCCGGCCGGGCCGGCGCCGATGATGCCGACCGACTGGCCAGAGCGATCGGCTGTGATGCGCACCGGCTTGACCCAGCCCATGTCCCAGGCGGTGTCGGTGATGAACTTTTCGACGGAGCCGATGGTGACGCTGCCGAAATCCTTCTCGATGACGCAATTGCCCTCGCACAGCCGGTCCTGCGGGCAGATGCGGCCACAGATTTCCGGCATGGTGCTGGTGGCGGCGGACAGCTCATAGGCTTCCTCCAGCCGGCCCTCGGCGGTCAGCTTCAGCCAGTCCGGGATATTGTTGTGCAGCGGGCAATGCACCTGACAGAAGGGAACGCCACATTGCGAGCAACGTGCTGCCTGTTCCTCTGCCTTGGCGACGATATAGGGACGGGCGATTTCGAGGAAATCATTGGCGCGTTCTTCGGCGGCGCGCTTCGACGGATAGGTCTGCGCCCGGTCGGTAAACTTCAGCATCCGTGTCTCGGCCATGATCGCAGCCCCTTTCGGAAGCCGCGTTAACCGGGCGAATCGGACGAGTCACGCAAATAATGGCATATAGGACAGTATTTATGTCCTATATAGATGACGTTTTTGCGAGTTTGCAGACAATTTGTCGATATAATGGCCGATACGGACCTATCTGGCCAACAGCCAGACCGCTGCCGCGCCGCCGACGATGATGCGGTACCAGGCAAAAGGTGCGAAGCCGAACCGGCTGACGATGGCGACAAAGCCTTTCACCACGGCCAGCGCCACCACGAACGACACGGCAAAGCCAATGCCTATGGCCGACAGCTGGCTGGTATCGAGGCTGTCGCGGTTCTTCCACAGCAGCAGCACCGTTGCCCCCATGATGGTCGGCACGGCGAGGAAGAAGCTGAACTCCGCCGCGGTCTTGCGATCGATGCCGAGCAGCATCGCCGACATGATGGTGGCGCCGGATCGCGACACGCCGGGGATCATCGCAACACATTGGCCGACGCCAACGAGCAGTGCCGAGCGCGCCGGCGTTGCCTCGATGCTGTGCACCGACGGCGCCATGGCGTTCTTTTCGATCCACAGAATCGCGATGCCGCCGACGATCAGCGCCACCGCCACCGTCATCGGGCTGAGCAGCATCGCCTCGAACGCCTTCAGGAACAGCACCCCGGCGATACCGGCCGGCACGAAGCCGAGCAGGATGTTGCGCAGGAACGCCAGCGGTCCCGCCTGCATGGAGCCAAGGCCGATGATGACATCGAGAAAGCGCCGCCAATAGGCCACGACAACAGCAAGGATGGCGCCGGACTGGATGGCGATCTCGAACGTCGCATTGGCCTCGCTCTTGAAACCGAGCAACTCGCCGGCGAGGATCAGATGACCGGTCGACGACACCGGCAGGAACTCGGTCAACCCTTCGACGATGCCGAGCAGGATGATGTCGAAGAGGCTGTGATCCACGTGGTTCTCCGCTGCCGGATGCCCCCGGCGAAAAGGTTCAGGCGTCGCGGTTGAAACGGCCACTGGGGCGATAGCGCTCCAGCATGGCCGGCACGAACGCCGCCATCGGCGTCGGCGTCACGCCCAGATCAGCGAGGCCGGACGCACTGGCGCTGACGACGTTGTCCTTCTGCAGCATGGCGAACTGGTCGGACGTCATCGGCATGAACGGCAGCAGGTCGCCCATCCGGCCCATCAGCGCCGCAATGCCATCGGGCACCTCGACCAGCCGGCGATGCTGCCGCGTTTCGCGGTTGATCATCTGCAGGATGGCGCGGAAGCTCAGCGCCTCTGGACCGCCGAGCTCATAGGTCCGGCCCATCGCGTCGCGCTGCATCAGCGCCGCCACCGTCGCATCGGCGACATCCCTGACATAAACCGGCTGGAAGCGGCTGCTGCCGGCGATCACCGGCAGCAGCGGTGCCAGCCGCGCCATGGCGGCAAAGCGGTTGAGGAATTGATCTTCCGGCCCCACCACCAGGCTGGGGCGCAGGATGGTGGCCGTCGGCAGCGCGGCCAGCACGGCGGCTTCGCCTTCGGCCTTGCTGCGCGCATAGGGCACCGGCGAAGTGGCATCGGCCCCGATCGCCGACATCTGGACGTAGTGACGAACGCCCGCCGCTGCAGCCGCGCGCGCCGCTCGCCCGGCGCCGGTGGCCTGCACGGCATCGAAGCGCTGACCCGACCTTTCATCGAGGATGCCGACGAGATTTATGCCGGCGTCGGCGTCCGCGAAGGCCGCCGTCATCTGCACATCGGAGGTGATGTTGCCATGCACCAGCTGGATCTGCCCGAGATCGCCGAGCGGTTTCAGGAACAGTGCGGTTTCAGGATGGCGGACAGCAACGCGTACGCGCAGGCCACGCTCGGCCAGCCGCCGCACGATATAACGGCCGATGAAGCCGGAGCCACCGATGACGGTGACCAGCGCGCCGGGCGGCAGCGGAACGATGCTGGGACCGGTCAGGGAATCGGATACGGAATCAGTCATGGCGCTGCCCTTTAGCGCGGCCAGCGTTCTCTGTCGCGCTGCCAGTTGCCGCTGGCAGCACCGCACGCCCCCTGAAAATGTCGCTCGAAACCACAAGGCGATTGACAAGCCCCGCGCCGCCCCCTAACCGCCCCCTCCTACCCCGTGCCCGGATGGCGGAATTGGTAGACGCACCAGCTTCAGGTGCTGGCGCTCGCAAGGGCGTGGAGGTTCGAGTCCTCTTCCGGGCACCATCACCCCGGCCGCCAGCGGCCGCCGGAGGTTGAAAAAACCCTTTAAATCAGCTACTTTAGCTCTCGCATTGACCGCCTGTGTTCGCCGACATTCGCCGGCAAGCGCAGATTTCTGGGGGCCTTTTTGGGGGCCTTTTTCCAAGCGGCTTTGCAGCACGGCTGCGAGGGTAAACCGATGGCATTGACAGATACCGCAATCAAGCAAGCTAAACCCGGCGACATCGACCGCAAGCTGGCCGATGAAAAGGGGCTTCACCTGCTGGTGACAACCGGCGGATCGAAGCTGTGGCGGTTGAAATATCGCATCGACGGCAAGGAAAAGAAGCTGGCGCTCGGCAGTTACCCCGACGTGGGCTTGAAGGAAGCCCGAGCCCGCCGCGACGCGGCGCGCACCGCTGCAGAAGCGGGCAGCGATCCGGCAGCAGCCAAACGCGAGGCCCGAATCGCTCGGCAATTCTCAGCAGCCAACACATTCGGCGCGATCGCTGAGGAGTATATCGCCAAGCTGGAAGCGGAGGATAAGGCATACGTCACTATCGCTAAAACCCGCTGGCTGCTGTCAAAGCTTTCGCCATCCTTAGGCAAGCGACCGATCGCAGACATCACACCGCACGAATTGCTTACCGTACTGAGAGCGGCCGAACGCAAAGGCCATCGCGAAACTGCCCGCCGCCTGCGATCCTTCGCGAGCCGTGTGTTTCGGTACGCCGTTGTGACAGCGCGGGCGACCGCTGATCCCGCGCAACCGCTTCAAGGTGCGCTGGTGGCGCCGAAAGTCACTCACCATGCGGCCATTATCGATCAGGCTGCCTTCGGTGGTCTGCTGCGATCAATCGAAAGTTATTCTGGCCAGCCGGTCACAAGGCTGGCGCTGCGCTTCACCGCGCATGTTTTCCAACGGCCCGGCGAAATTCGTCAAGCAGAGTGGGCTGAGATTGATTTCGAAAAGGCCGTCTGGACGATCCCAGCGGCCCGCATGAAGCAGCGCCAGGCGCATCGGGTGCCGCTGTCGTCGCAAGCCGTTGCAGTGTTGCGCGAAGCCCAAACAATTTCCGGTGGTGGTCGCTACATCTTTCCCAAGCTGGGGTCGGCCTTAAAGCCGATGTGCGAAAACGCCATCAATCAGGCGTTGCGGCGCATGGGCTATGGCAAGTACGTCATGACCGCGCATGGGTTCCGTTCAACCGCATCCTCCCTTTTGAATGAAAGCGGCAAGTGGAACCCCGATGCAATTGAGCGAGCATTGTCGCACGCCGACAGTGATCAGGTGCGATCAGCCTACCATCGCGGAGAGCACTGGGCTGAGCGGGTCGAGATGGCGCAATGGTGGAGCGACCATATAGATGTACTGCGCGATGGCGCTACGGTTATCCCCTTTCGGCAGCCAGCATAGGCGCTGAAGCCACCTGGTCGGTACACACCGAGGATTCACATCGCATCAAGAGCTAATCAGCGCCCATTCCCAGGAGGGCTAAAACCCCAATCGCGCGTGGACCGCTAGCGCTGTAATGCGGGCAGCGGCTAGGCCAGGATGGAGGCGTATTGCATTTCCATTTGAGTCGACAATTCGCATGTTCGTGTTTTGTCCTGTACATTTCTCTGGCGCTTCAACGGAAGGGATGGCTTGGAACCGTTGCCGCGCGCGCCTATCCGGGTAGCCGGCTAAGTTGGGATGAGTTCGAAATGGCGAATATCTGGTGTCATCGGCGGATAGGTGAAGCCGCCGACGAGGGAAGTGTCGCGAAGCTCGACCCGGTGCGCTCTCGCTTCCAACAGGATTATGATCGTTTGCTGTTCTCAACGCCTGTGCGGCGTCTTTCGGACAAAACGCAAGTATGGCCGATGGACGACAACGACGGTGTCCGGACACGCCTTACTCACTCGCACGAGGTCGCCAATCTCGCTCGCTCTATCGGTACGCGCATTCACGCCTTCAAGCCTGAACTTTTCGCTGACGCTGACGTCCACAACGTCGTGCAGCCGATGCTGTCGGCGATCGGGCTCGCGCATGATCTTGGGAACCCGCCTTTCGGGCATCAGGGCGAGGCCGCGATCGGCCGCTGGTTCGAGGAGCGTAAAGAATGGATTTTCAATAATCACGACGAACGTGGGCGCGGTCTCCCGCTGGCTATCCCCGACGACCTACACAAGGAATTTCTGCAGTTTGACGGCAACCCGCAGACGCTCAGGCTCATCACGAAGCTCCAAACAAACATCGCGCACTTGGGCCTCGACCTTACGACCGCAACTTTGGCAGCGGTTATGAAATACCCCATCGGCGCCCCCAGCCAGAACAAAGGCAGCCCGCTTACGAAGAAGTGCGGCTATTTCGAATCCGAGCGCGCTCTTGTTGAGACCATCCGCGCAGAGACTGGCTTAACGGAAGGGGAGCGCCACCCACTTACTTGGATAATGGAGGCGTGCGATGACATCGCTTACTCGGTTTTGGACGTCGATGACGCGATGAAAAAAGGCGTGATTTCGCCGGACGACGTGCTTGCCAGCCTTCTTGCCGATGGTACCACCAAGAACGAGCCAGTTATTGCTAGGGCGTCAGCGAAATTTGCCGAAGTCGTGGCCGCTGACCGGCGACCGGAGATCGCGCGGGACATTAAGATTGGCTATCTGCGCGCCTACTTCATCGATGCGCTAATTGAGCACGCAAGCAACGGGTTTGTGATGGCGGGCGATGCGATCAACAACTTTTCGCATCAGATGCCGCTTATGGACAACAACGCGATCTGCGAAAAGCTGAAGTTGCTGGCACGCCAGCATGCGTTCGGCAATCCGGGCGTGCTTCGCATGGAGGCGAGTGGAGCAGAAGCTATCGATGGCCTGATGTCAGCCTTCTGGGATGCAATTCACGACCGCCCGAGCGCGAAGTTCGACGATCTCCTCACGCGGCGCTCCGGAGCCAAGAGCAAGTATGTATTTGCCCTGATTAGCCAGAATTATTTGGAAGATGCCTCACGGACGAAAACCCTAAGTGGCATTGCGGGTTCAGTCCGGTACCGAGAGCTGCGGCTGCTGACGGATATGGTCTCGGGGATGACAGACACTTTCACCATCAAGCTCTGGGCAGAGCTGAAGGAAATGAAGTAGGTGGTCCCGGCCGATTCCCTGCCCAAGCTGAAGCGGCGCATCGACGATTATCTTCGCGAAACGGCACCGCCTATCCAGCGTTTGCGCGAGATGCTGGACAGACAATTCAAGCCGCTCGGGCCCGTAGCTATCATCGGCGGTATGGTTCGCGACTTCGCGCGCAAGGGAAAGGTGGGCTTCAGATCAGACATAGACCTGGTTATCGACGCTGAGCCGTCCGTGGTGACTCGCCTCGCGGCGGAGATGGACGCAAAGCCAAACCGCTTCGGCGGCTTCTCCTCTAAGCACCCGCATTGGAAAGTCGACTTTTGGTCGCTGCCGAACACATGGGCGTCAGCGGTCGGGCTTGTGCAGGTCCATTCGCTCGCAGATCTGGTTCACACCACCTTCTTCGACTGTGACGCCATCTGCTATGAGATAAAGGCGAAGGGTGGAGTGTTACACGCGCGGGACGGCTATCTTGAACGGATCGCCGCGCGCACCATTGACGTAAACCTGCTTCCTAATCCGTCTATCGACGGAAATCTCCTAAGAGCAGCGCGGCGCATCCTACTTTGGGGTTTCACACCTGGGCCAAGCCTGCGCCAGTTTATCGAGAGGGAACTCAACCAAGAGTCATTCTTGCGCATCGTCCACACCGAGCAACTCATTTACCCCAACGCAGTCGTGAGTATGTTTTCTAATGGCAAAACCTTGGTCTCAGCCTTGCTCGATCCAAATGCGCCACAGTCGTTTGCAGGGCTGGGCGAGCAGTTAGAGCTGCCCGGCTTCAACGATTAGCCAGCGCGGGTCCCGATGGCGCAGTGGTGAAACGACCATGTTGGGACGTTGCGCGATGGGGGGACCATCATCCCGTTCACGGTCGCCCGAAGCGGCTAAACATCGGTAAATTGACCACTCGGGCGGTCCGGATGTAGCCATCTGGCAAACCTGCATATCTGACGTGATCAGCCGTTTGAGCCTGTCCCAATCGCACTGATTTCTTCTGCCGGCACGCTGCGCTGATTCGGTGACGCGCCCATCTACTCGCTCATTTGCGGCGTGCCTTAGCCGCCCGGGCCGGCGTTTGAGATAAGGGAAACAAAAATATGTGGATAACTTTTTCGAGAAAAATATCAAGTTCGTGATATAATTTATAGAAATATATCATTGGCATAATATATTAATTTTACAGGTCCAACTCCATCGTTTGCACGGTGATTTCGCTGGTATTGAAGTTCGGACGAGCACGGACGAGTATCAGCGTGTGCGGATTTGACCGCCTGATCACCGAGAGACGATCATGAACATTCTCAACACCGTCAAGGATACGTGCAGCATGCTCAGCATGAGCCGCACGACTTTCTACGCGATTGTGAAGGCCGGCGAAATTCGTGCTGTGAAGCTCGGCAACCGCACGTTGGTTCATAAAGATGAAATTGAACGCTTCATCGGGTCATTGGCCCGCTTGGAATAGTCGCATTCACCCCCAATCCATTGCCGACGGTGACGCGATGACTCCCGCGCAGATTTGGTTCACGGCTTCGACTGGCGCAACCGATTTGCAGCGCGAGGCGACGGCTCGCTTGCTTGGCACCACTAACCCGTATGCGCTGGCACCATTCGCAATGATGCGGACGTCAAAAGGCTTGCGGCTGGCTGTGGCAATGGAGCCGCCCCCGTGTCTTGACGTTGACGCTGTGCTGTCATGGCAACCCAACGGCGACGTTGTGCTGGTCGACCCCGACACCGGCAACACATCACTGCTCGGCGATAGCGGCGGCTGGATTGTTGGCGACATCCCCTTCGGTGACACCGTAACGCTTTATACATGCGGACTGATATGGGCCCGCTCGTGGGCTTCTAAGCGCCTCGCATGGCTTGACCTGCACAAACAGGCCGCAATCCCCAGTTTAGCGATCAGCGAGCCGCTCGACTATGCCTTGCCTGGCCTGTTGCTTGCAGGTCAGTTCAAGGCGGTGCGCAGTTGGCTTCCATTGCTCGACCGCGCGAGCGTCGCCGTCGATCAACCTGCCATGATCCGGCCGCTGGCAGCGGCACTGTTGCGTGCGAAGCGCGTCCCCCATGTTAAGGCGCTTGCGCCACAAGCTTGGAAGGTGGCGGCATAATGAGCCTTAGCCCCGATCAACAACATTGTGGCGTTCGGCCTCCCCCGAAGCAGCAACCCGGCGCGCCGCCAGCGCCCGCCAAAGGGCTTCGCCTGCTCAATCCGGCGTCATGGGCCGGGCTTGTTCCCACGTCGCGCCGTTGGGCGCTTCCCGGCTGGATTCCGTCGCGGCAGGCGACCTATCTCACCGGGGCAGGCAGCGCGGGCAAGTCGCTGCTGGCGCAACAACTTTGCACCTGCATTGCGGCCGGGGTCCCCTTTCTTGGCATGGAGGTTTCAAACGGCGTCGCCATCTACGTAACGTGCGAAGATGATGACGACGAGTTGCAGCGGCGGCAGGTGGCTATCTGTGAAAGCCTAGGCGTGTCGCTAGAATCGCTCGCGGGCCAATTGCACCTTAGCAGCCTCGTGGGCGAAGTCGGCAACGAACTCGCAACGTTCGATCACCTCGGCCGGTTGGCGACAACGCCACGATGGGCGGAGTTGCAAAAGACCGTCATCGACACTGGGGCCATTTTCGTCGCGCTCGACAACGTGGCTCACCTGTTCAGCGGTAACGAGATCGTCCGGTCACAAGTTGCGGGCTTTTGCGGCCTTCTCAACCGGCTGGCAATCGAGTGTAATACGACTGTCTTGTTCTTGGGCCATCCGAACAAAAAGGGCGAGGATTTCAGCGGCTCAACCGCATGGGAGAATCAGGTCCGGTCACGTCTATTTATCGAGACACCGACTGATAAGGACGGCGACGCTATCGACCCCGATGTTCGCAAGCTGTCGGTTGGAAAGGCTAATTACTCCCGTAATGGCGAGACGCTTTCTTTCCGCTGGCATCGTTGGGCGTTCGTTCGCGAAGAGGATATAGAAGCCACAGAGCGGGCGCGCGTTGCAGCCGAAATAGCCGCAGCCAACCAGGACACCGCTTTTCTTCGCTGCCTTGCCAAAATCACCGAAGAGAAGCGCGCAACGTCCGCCTCAAAGTCTGCCAGCAACTATGCGCCCAAAATGTTTGCGGCGATGCCCAGCGCCAAGGGAATGACGAGCAAGGGCTTTGAAGCTGCATTACAACGGCTCTTGCATACAGGTAAGATCGTCAACGCTGCCAAGGTTTATCAGCGGGACAATCGGGCATGGGTAACTGGCCTTGGGCTTGCACCAACCCCTGCACCAACCCCCGCACCAACGTTGCACAAACCATGCACCGACCCTGACGGCGACGCAGCGTAAAGGTTGCACGAACCTGCACGCACTCACCCCCGATATATAAATATAACCGGCGCGGCCTTTGGGGCCTTCGCGCCGATTCAAAATAAAGGCTGCGATGCCCTTCTGACATGCTGATGATGCGCGCTCGCCACGCGGTCTTCGGCCTGCATAACTGAATACGCTTACCGACTATAAAAGGAACGCCATCATGGGACTGACCCATGTTTGGTGCTTCCGAGCGGTAGGGACCTACGCCGCTCCGATCGCATGGCGATGCCGAAAAGCCGTCCCCATAAGATACACTTTTTTACGGCGTTTCGAGTAGCCTCTCCGCCATTCCGGTCATGCGCGGTCGCCACGCCAAACGGCTTGTCCAAGCCTGCGGCAAGGCGGAGGCTCCGTAAAGTGCGCCTGCCAGCTGCCCTGTGATCGCTGCGGTTGTGTCCGCGTCATCACCAAGATTGGCGGCTGCCAGCACGGCCGCCTGAAAACTTGCGCTTCGGCCAACGGCCCACATTGACGCTTCCAGCGAGTGAGCAACATAGCCTGAAGCCCGGACATCAGTTCGAGCGAGACCGCGCCACAAGCCTGCCATGATGGCGGCTATGGCGCCGGTGTAATTGGCATCACGGCTTCGCAGAACGTCCGTTCGCGAGCGCCCCTCGATCGCGTCGGCAAGAGCTTCAGCAAAGGCGACGCAGGCATCAACAGCTTCGGGTGCGGCGTGCGTGGTTCGGCTTTGCCGCGCTGCGACATCGCGTAATTTTGGTCGGTCCCTGAAGAACCGGATTGCCACAGGAGACAGCCGCATCAGACTGCCATTGCCGGCAGTGTTCGGAGCTGTTGAGCCGGCGAACGGATCACCAGTCGCTTGCCATCGCGACAGTGCGTTTCGCGTCGTTACGCCGATATCGAAACACTTACCGGTGCAGGAATAGACTCCATCCCGCCACCATTGAACGAAGCGACGCATCAGGTCAGCTTCGTCCAGGTCAGCCTTTGCATGCAACGAGTCAGCCAGTGCCAGCGCCATTGCGGTGTCGTCGGTCCACTCGCCCGCTTGCAGCTGGAAAGGCCCGCCGCCGATCATGTCAGTCAGCAGCGGGTAGCTATCCCGAAGCCGGAACTCCAACGTCGTGCCGAGGGCATCACCCACAGCAAGCCCCAGCAGCGCGCCGATAGCGCGGTCGCGCACGCCTTGCGCCGACGTGTCCGGAATGGCCTCAGGAATGGCGCCCAGGGCCTTTACATGGGCTTCCTGCCCAAAGGTCTCAATAGCCCCCGGCCGCACGGCTCGAACCGCTGCGATCGCATCGGCTGGCGCCATACCAAGCTCGACTAGCAATCGCGCGCCAACAGTGCCGGCTCGGCCCAGCCCGCCCTTGCAATGCACCAGCACATTGAAGCCCGCCCTCAACCGAGCACGCAATCCTTCGCCCACATCCTGCCAGCTTGACTCGAACGTCGAGTTTGGCACCGACATGTCCCGGATCGGCAGGTGAATCCACGCCATATGCCGCTGCCGCGTCATTTCACCGATGGCGACTACATCAAGCGCCTTCAGTTCATGGCCTTGGACCAATGTGACAACCGCAGTCGCACCCCAAGCTGCAACAGCGTCAAGGTCGACTCCCAAGTCGCGGTTCCAGCCGCCCGTTTCGGCGACGGGCTGTTTTTTGCCTGGGCAAAACGTGATGCCGACTTTGCCATAGCCCGGTGCTGCCTGAATTTCGGCAATCAGCAGCGGGTGGGTGATGCTTGTCCGCAATCCCTGAACCTCCTTCAAAGGCAGCGTCTGATCTGGTCTTCGACACCGCGGTAGTCGTTCGCCCTCAATCCGGCCATTCGATAAAATCTCACGCGCGTTTTGCCGTCGACCAACTCGGCATCGACAAACATCTGAAGATTGCCGGTCGAAAGCAGCAGGGTCGGCAGCGCAACAGCAACCGTGCCGCCGGTCGGAAGTGGCGTGTACTGCGTCGTGCTCCCCTGCCGCTGCCAAGCCTCATTGATGCAACCGAGCACACCCGACGGCGCCTTTCCCGAGAAGAGTTCCAGCCGGGGGGCCTGCTCCCGGTATCCCTTGGACGTACGTGCGCAGCCAACCAGCGCCAGGGCAGCGCCCAAAGGTAAAATTATTGCTTTCATTATATTTCCCCCTGACCGGCGACCAAGCGGTGCCATCATGTCTGTTTTCGGAGGCTGGCGGCGGAAAGCCGGGTGTTCGAAACCTCGGCAGAGCGCAAGGCGCGGACGCCTTTGGACCCCGAAGGGTCTTGGACATGCGCGCCCGCCACCCGGCCACGATATCGTGACCGGCGCTCTGCGTTTGAGGTTTCGAAGCCTCACCGCCCCTCTCAGGGCAGCAACGCGGTTATGCTCGGTCTGCCGGCGGTTGCAAGTCTTCGCGACGAGCGCCGTGGCGTAGGCAACAATGGCCTCGTCACTCACGCCAGCACGACAGCGCTAACTAGCTATGCCTGCATGCAAACGACCCTCGGACGATATAGTGGTCAAAGTCTGACGCTTGGTGCCCATGACGGCAAAGGCCGCTTCCGACCCAAACCCGGATGTTCGCGCACGCGGCATCGAATGGCCGCTTGAAATAGAAAAGGCCGTTCGAGTCGCTTAGAGCAGACGATCAGCTTGGCGCCAGGGGGGCGTTAAATTGCCCAATCCGACTTTGTAAGATCGGCCATTCACAGCAGCGTTAACGCGCTTCATTACGCCCGCAGGGTTGAATGCGGGAGAGAGCAAACGTACATCTTCGCAATGGCAAATTGGAATCCCGAGCAGGTCCAACAACAACTCAAGGCGCATGAGCGTCGCAAGCACGATGATGCGGCGCGTTGCAGGACCGAGGTCCGTTTCGTAAAGGCAGATTACAGGCGATTCTACGACGAAGAAACTGCGGAGGAGACCGTGGCATTCGTTCTCGGTACGGCCTCCGCGCTCGAAAGTCGTGACCGGATGTTGGTTCGGCTGGAAGAGATGCGTCGGGACGTTACCGACGGCCGCTTAGACGCGACCGGGATCTATGACGCTGCGACATTTCGCGAGGCAGCGATTGACTTTATCGATCACTTGAAGGCCCGCTTCACTGACACGTCTCGACCTGTCGACATCCGCTCGTTCTGACGGGATCAGTCAAACTTGATAACCGGTGTCGGGGCTGCGCTTTGCCTTCCCCCCTATTTCGGTGGCTCTCCGATTTTAGGTGGCGGCTGAAGCGTGCGTGACTTCGGCCTGCCCGGATAGACCACGAAATCGTGTTCGCCAAAGCGATCGAGCGACAGAACAGGGTAGAAGGTGCGCTCATAAGCGAGCAATGGGCGGCCAAACAGCGATACCTTTTCGTCCGTTGTGGTGTCTTTCACCGCGTAAGGCAGATAATTGCGATGACGATAAACCTTCACGACCTGCGGTGAGCCACCGATCGATGAATTCCTATCCTGGGATTTAAGGAGACACGACAGCGCTTCCAACGGCTGAAAGTTGAGTTCGGTCTGTTGCTCGTGGATTAGTGTTCCGAGGATCTTTAAGTAGGCGGCGCGCTCGTCGCCGATGAAGCCGACCTTGAAGCCTTTGCCGCCGCTCCGCAGTCCGCCAAATTCTTCCCGCTCGTATTGGCCGGTCGTGCGACTGTAGCGAATGATGCGCTGGTAGGCGTCCCCGGTATCGAAATTGTATCCGCCGATCAGAAAGGAAGTTTTGGTAAACTGCGCCAGCTTCCGGTCATCGACCAGTGACGCCATCTGGTTGGCAATGGCGAGAAAGTCCTTCGTCACCTCCGAAATCGGTGCGGCTCCGTTCGCAAATCGCTGATAATTTCGGACCATGCACTGAAACTGAAATAATACCGGAAAGCCAAAGTCGGCGTCGCCGGCAAAAGAAATGCAAAAATTAGGTCCTTCGATCGGAAAGATTTTTTGTGCGCAATCCCAACGGTAACCGGCTGACAATCGGCTGTCGGATGCGAAAACGATTTCATCTACACCCTGAAATTTTCGTCGCCAGCATAATGAGATTGTCACCCAGATAGCCTCCTATTGCCAGACATACATTGCCATTCAATGATCGAACCAGCTGTCAAGCGGCTTGTCCAGACTACTCATTGATCTGTCTTTTCGGAAAAAAGTCCCAGTTCCATCTTTCCCTATGGCTGGCTCCGGTCTGACCGGCGTGCAGAAGCCTTCGCGTAGAGCCTGATCGGCTCGTGGCCGCCCGCAGCTGGCTTGCTCGTTCCGGGGTGCCATGTCGGATGCTCGTAGAATGTCCATCCTGCCGAATGCTGACCTTCGGCGTCCGACAGGGAAAGAACGCTTCGTTCCATATCCCGTCATTCGCAGACCCATCAAGATATGGACCAAGGGTCAGATTTTGACCATTAGCATGGCGATTGGCTAGCTGTGCCAATTGCGTGATTGGCTGAATACCCAGCTTTGTCTGCGTCTATGTCGGCAATTCAGATCAAGAGGCAACACCGCTTGCCGGCACTGCCCGAGGCCCGCTAAGTCTGGCGCCGAGAACGGGGATCGCTAGTGAGTATTGAACGGCTGTGGTGCATTTGTGACTGATCCAAGCCTCTTCACGGCCGGGTCATTGTTCACCCAGGATTATCTGTCGGAAGGCATCACCGGCACTGCGCAGTATTGCGGCGTCGATACCGCCAGAACCCGCGAAGCGTTGAAAGCCATCTTCGCCGGCTTCCCGCATGGCAGCAAACCCAATGAGGCGACGACCGAAGGCGATTTGATCTGGCCGATCCTCGCGGCGCTCGGATGGTCGCAGTACCTCACCCAGCAGAACCTGTCCGCAACCGGCCGGGTGGACGTACCCGATGGCCTGCTGTTCATCGACGCGGCGGCAAAGGCCAAGGCGAACGAATACCCCGAAGAATGGAAGCGCTACCAGTTCGGCGCGGCGATCATCGAGAGCAAGCGCTGGGGCCGCGCGCTGGACCGTGCAGAAGGCAAGACCGAAAAGGACACGCCCTCGACGCAGTTGCTGCGCTACCTGCGCCGCATCGATGACCTGACCAACGGCGACCTGCGCTGGGGCATCCTCACCAATGGCACCAAGTGGCGCCTTTACTTCGCCGGCGCTCGCTCGACGATCGATGATTATCTGGAACTCGACCTGTCGCGCATCATGCGGCTGGATGGCGACTTGCTCGATACCGGCATCACCGATGCCGAGCGCGACCATTGGCTGGCGGTGTTCGTCGCCATGTTCGATCGCACCGCGTTCGAGCGCGCCAGCGCCAAGGCCCCAAGCTTCCACGACACCGCCCGCCGCGATGCCGCCTTCTATGAAGAGCGCGTCGCCAAGAGCCTGTCGGACCTTGTCTTCGCCCGCCTCTATCCCGCGCTGGGCAAGGCCGTTGCCAACGCCGCCCCAGCCGCAACCGAACTCGACGAGGTGCGCCAGGCGACGCTGATCCTGCTCTATCGCCTGCTGTTCGTGCTCTATGCCGAAGACCGGGGCCTGTTGCCCGTCCGCGACAAGCGCTTCGATGACTATGCCCTGCGCCACGCCCGGCTGGATATTGGCCGCCGCATGGATGAAGGCGATGTGTTTTCGACGCGCGCAAAGAACATCTGGAACCGCGTCGCCGACTTGTCCGAAATGATCGACAAGGGCGACCCCTCGGTGGGCCTGCCGCCCTACAATGGCGGGCTGTTCGCCGCCGAGCGCACGCCGCTGCTCAAGGCCATCACCCTTGCCGACGATGTCATGGCCGAAGCCATCGATATTCTGTCCTTCGAACAACAGGACGGCCGGCGCCGCTACATCAACTATCGCGATCTGTCGGTGCAGCAGCTGGGGTCCATCTATGAACGCCTGCTCGAATTTGAACTGGTGCGCGATGCCGACGGTGCGGTCGATGTCCGCCCCAATCTCTTCGCCCGCAAGAACTCCGGCAGCTATTACACCCCCGACGATCTGGTGCTGCTCATCCTCGATGAAACCCTCGAACCGCTCATCACCGACGCGCTCGACGCCTTCCGGGCCGAACTGGCGCGGCTGAAGCCGGCGGACAGCGAGGATTATCGCATCACCCAGCTGCAAAAGGTCGATCCGGCGCGGGCGATCACCCGGCTGCGCGTCTGCGATCCAGCCATGGGGTCGGGCCACTTCCTCGTCAGCCTCGTTGACCGGCTGACCAACCACACCCTCGACGCCATCGCCGAAGCGCGCGCGCTGGCGCATGATGTCGCCGGGCTCGACTATGAGTCCCCGGTTGCCGAGGAAATCCGCAAGGTCCGCGCCACCATCCGCCACAATGCCGAGGACCAGCGTTGGACGGTCAGCGACGCGCAACTCGACGACCCGCAACTCGTCAAGCGTATGGTGCTGAAACGCTGCGTCTATGGCGCCGACAAGAATCCCATGGCGGTCGAACTGGCCAAAGTATCGCTGTGGCTGCACACCTTCACGGTCGGCGCCCCGCTCAGCTTCATCGATCATCACCTCGCCGCCGGGGACAGTCTGTTCGGGCTGTGGGTGCGCGATGCCATCGACAAGGCCGGCAAGGGCGGCGAACTCCTCTATGTCGAGGAACTGCGCACCGCCGAGCGCCAGGCGGCGGTCATGCAGCGCATCGAGGCGCTGACCGATGCCGAGATTGCCGAGGCGCATCACAGTGCCGAAATGTGGCGCGACGTCGAATTTCAGGTCGGCCCGCTCGATAGTTTTGTCAGCTTCATGCACGCGCTCGACTGGCTCGACGTGAAGGGGCCGGACAAGGCGCTGGTCACGCAATGGCTTGATGGCCAGTTTGGCGACCCACTGCCCATCGCACGGGGCAAGAAGGCGCCAGAAGCGTATCGCGGCAAGCCTGACGAGGCCGAGCGCTTCCACGCCATCTGGACGGTGGCACGCGCGCTGATCACTGAGGAACGCTTCCTCAACTGGCAGATCACCTTTCCCGGCGTGTGGAGCAACTGGGCGAGCAGCGGGCGCGAAGGCGGCTTCGACGCCTTGGTCGGCAACCCGCCCTGGGACCGCATCAAGCTGCAACAGATCGAATGGTTCGCCGCCCGCCGGCCTGACATCGCCAAGGCGCAGCGCGCGTCCGACCGGACGAAGATGATCAAGGCGCTGGAAAAGGCCGACGACCCGTTGTTTGCCGATTATGCCAAGGCCGACCGCCGCGCCGCCGATACGCTGCGCATCGCCCGCCGCTCGGGGCATTATCCCCTGCTCAGCCGTGGCGACATCAACCTTTACAGCCTGTTCGTCGAACGTGCGCATGCGCTGGTGCGACCGGGCGGCATGGTCGGCCTGCTCACCCCAAGCGGCATCGCATCCGACCTGTCGGCGAGCGAGTTTTTCCGCAAGTTGGCAACCGGCGGGCATTTGAAGGCCCTGTATGACTTCGAGAACCGCCGCACGCGCTATGCGCTGGAGCCATTCTTTCCCGATGTCGACAGCCGCTTTAAATTCGCAGCAATGATAGGCAGCCCGAGCCGCAAGTTCCCGGCGGCGCAGTGCGGGTTTTTCCTGCAATCGGTTGAAGAACGGAAAAACCCCGATCAGGCGTTTCCGATCACGGCGGCGGGCTTTGCGCGGGTCAACCCGAATACCGGCACCGCGCCGATTTTCCGCACGCGCCGCGACATGGCGCTGACAACTGCCATCTATGAGCGGTTGCCAGTGCTGGTGGACAGGTCAGGCCGCACGCCGGTCGCGACATGGCCGGTCAAGTATGTCCGAATGTTCGATATGGCCAACGACAGCAGCCAGTTTCGCACGAAGACGGAATTGGAGACGCAAGAGGGTGCTTGGGACATCGGCGGCAACCGATGGCAATCGCAACAGGGGGAATGGGTGCCACTCTATGAGGGCAAAATCATTCAATCGTTCGATCACCGCGCGGCCGACATCACTATTAACGACGAAAACCTGTTTCGGCCCGGGCAGCAGACGGGGCTGACGGTCGACGAACACGCCAATCCCGATCGGGGCGCCACCCCCCGTTATTGGGTTTCGCTAGGCGCTGGGCAGTGGGAAGCGCCGGTTGATTGGGTTTTGGCGTTCAAGGATGTGACGGCAGCAACGAATGTGCGCACGTTCATCGCAAGCCTTATGCCGAAATTCGGCGCCGGCCATACCTTGCCGGTTCTGTTTCCGGCGAATCGTGATGCCGATAGCGAATGGGGTTCGCTCCAACCGCTGATGGTTGCAAACCTCAATTCCATTATCTTGGACTACCTGGCCCGGCAAAAGGTACACACCAATCACCTAGCCTGGTATTTGGTCGAACAACTCCCGGTAATCCCCCCGGCGGCCTACACTCGCGCCTTCGGCCCAAAAACCGCCGCCGAGATAGTCCGCGCCGCCGTCCTCGAACTCACTTACACCGCCCATGACATGGCGCCCTTCGCCCGCGACATGGGTCACACCGATGCCGCCGGCGACGTGCTGCCGCCCTTCATCTGGGATGAGGACCGCCGCCTGCACCTGCGCGCCCGGCTCGATGCGCTCTATTTCATCCTTTATGGCGTCTTTGACCCGGCCGACCCCGCCGCCAGCCGCGACGATATCCGCTACATCTATTCCACCTTTCCGATCGTGGAGCGGCAGGAGATCGTCGCCCATGGCCGCTACCGCAGCCGCGACCTGTGCCTCGCCTACATCAACACCCTCATCGCCGGGCAACCCGACGCGGTGGTGGCGGGCTGACATGGCGCGCAAAGCCAACGCCGTGGTGCGCGCCGACGGTATCCTTTGGCTGGACATAGACGCAACCGCGAAGCGTCTGGGCACCACCCGGATCAAAATTGTCGAACGCGCCCTCGCGGGGGAGTTCAGGTTTCTTGAAACCAAATATGGCACCCCAGGCTGGATTGCCGAACCTGACATTGCGCCCTTGCGCGCCGCCAAGCTGACCGCTGACCGCGATAAAGCCGCCGCGCTCGCCGTCAGCCGCGAGCGAGGCGCCAAACGCCGAGAGGCCGCCAAACAAGCTGCCGAGATAGAAAGGGCCGCTGCGGCGCCGCGCCCCAGACCGGACACCGTGCCGGAGGTGGAGAAGGTGGTGCAAGAGGTCGTCGACGTTCGCAAACGTACCCGTGAAAACGGCTATCAATTGCGCATGCCACTACCATTCCCGTACCCGGGCAAAGAATCAAAGTGACCGATTGTCAGCAAATTTTTTCAGGCCGCCAATCTTCACTGGGGGCCTTTTTGGGGGCCTATTGAAACTGACTGAAATAATTATTCAGATATTTGAGTTGTTTATAGGCATGCTTCGAGTCCTCTTCCGGCACCATCACCCCGGCCGCCAGCGGCCGCCGGGATGTTTGCCTCTCACTTGCTTCAGTCGCGGCCGTTCACGCGGCGATCCGGCAACCATGCGGTCGTTGCCGATGGCCTGGCTTGGTGCTGCGCTGCCAGTCGGGCCGCGACAAATGCCCAGGCGCCAATGGCCGTATCGGGTCGCAGCAATTGGCTGAAGAGCGCCCGATACTGGCGGGGGTGACGTGGAACGGACAGTCCCATGGCTGCCAGTTCGACCTCACCCCGACGCCAGCGCGCCCGCATCCGGATCCAGCCGGCGAAGTCTGCCGGGGCAAAGCTGGTGGCCAACGCGCCTGCAATGCGCAGCCGGCGCGCTGCCGGGATGGTCGCTGAAACAAAGATGTCGTCGCCTGTGACATCTGGCCAGCGACCCCAGCGTGCACGCCCGGCCGCCGATACGCCCAGCACCATCGAATAGGCGAGGCTGCTGCCATGCGGCAGCGCCAGCCAGCAGGCCGCAATCCGGGCCGACAGCCAGGATGACCGTGACACATCATAGTCAAGCGCCGGCGCCACCAGATCGGCGTCGCCGGCGTGCAGGGCGTGTACCCGCGGCGCCAGACCCCCCGGCCCGATCCAGCAATCAGCATCCACATAAAAGCGCGGAAACAGGTCGCCCAGCGCCGTGTCGCCGGCCTGCAAGGCCGCGATCTTGCCGGGCAGGGGCAGGACGATCACTTCGGCATCCGGGCCCGCAAGGTGTCGGATGATCGCCGCGCTGTCGTCGCTGCAGCCGTTGCAGACCCAGACGATGCGTGCATTCTCGCCTGCTGTTGCGGATAGCAGGCGCAGCACGGTCAACGGCAGCAGCGCCGCTTCGTTGCGAACCGGCACGACGATGCCATAGTCGACGCCGACCATGCTATTCCTTGGGATTGGTCATCAGGAACCCGGTCGATGCCAGCAGCAACGCGACTGCCACAGCCAAGGGTGCGATGTTGCGGCCGACGCCGAGCCATAGCGCCAGCAGCAGCGATGCCGCCTGCAGGCCGATGAAGACGCCCTTGGTCGAGATCAGCCAGCGTGTGCCGAGCAGTCGCTGCGGCCGGTTGGCACGCAGCCAATGTTCCCAATCCTGGCGCGGTGCGGTTGCATCGTCGCGCAGCAAAAACTGGGTGATCTGCCGGATACGGATGCCATGATGGCACCAGATCAACGCCAGGCCCAAACCGGTTATGCCCTCGACCGCGGCGACCAGTGCCGCCTGTTCGGGTCGAATCATTGCCAGCCCGGCCAATGCAGTGAACGAAAGCAGCGACAGCATAAGTAGCAGATTCTGCAGAAGAATGCGTAGCGACAGTTCCCGACGCAGCACCAGGGCATCGTCGCGGGCCGCAGCCAGATCGTTGATCACCACGGCATTCGTTTCCAGATCTTCCAGCGCCGCCGCACGCGGTCGATCCACATCGAGGCGCGCCAGCGGTAATGATCGCCATACCATGGCATAAGCCGCAGGCCGTCACTCCCCCGGTCGCGATAGAAATTCGGCACTGGCTGGAAATTCTGCATCGGCAGGTGAAATACCTCGCAGGCGGCGCCGGCCTGGGGTGGCACGATCCAGCGCCATTCGGCGGGTACGCGCCGGCCCTGGGCCTGTTCCCGGGCGTGAAAGGCCATGAACTGGTCGGATGCGGTGTGATGATCGACCATGGTCACCCCCGCGACCTTGTAGGAATGCAGCACGGCGCGATTGAGTTCGGTCAGCGCTACGTCGCGCCATAGCGGCGAGGCTTTGCTATCAACCGCGAGATCCAGTGCGCGTGCCACGGCCGGCAGGAGGTCATAGCGCTTGGCATCGGTCAGGTCGCGCGAGGCGATCTCGGTGCCCATGTAAAAACCATTGAAAGGCGCGCAGGGGTAGTCGACACCGCCAATGGTCAGGATCGTGTTGCTGACCAGCGGCACCGCATACCATTTCAGGCCCAGCCACGACAGGCCGGGATGGTCGGGATGGTGGATGTCGATTTCGCGTACCGCCCCTGGTGGCAGTTGGCACAGATGGCGGCGATCGGCGGCATCGCGAAGGAAATAGGGCAGCAGGTCGAAGGCGCTCGGCGTGGCCGGCGGCTGCCAGCCCATGGCGATGGCGATGCGTGTCGCCTCGACATTCTGGCGGTCGCCGAGCAGCGAGCCGTCGGGCTGGGGGTAGCAGGCATATTGGGCGATCTGCGGGCTTTCGATCCAGGCGGGCAGGGTGTCGCGCCCGGCCGGTGCAAAGATCGAGATCATCGATCGGATACGGCCATCGCCATAGGCATCGTCGAGATGGCGACGGATCTGGGTCTGGATGGCTTCCGGGTCGGTGATCGCCCGGCAATCGACGACCTCCAGACTTTCCCACAGCAAGCGGCCGATACAGCGACCACTGTTGCGCCAGGCAAGGCGCGCGCCATAGGCGAGTTCCTCCGGCGTGTGGACATAGGTGCCGGTGCGCGACAATTGCCGACGCACGTCGGACCAGCGCGCCTTGCGCTGGCGCGGTTCGGTGTTGCTCGCCGCGTGAAAGGCGGCCAGGAAGGTGCGCGCTTCCTCGCGCCGCTCCGCTGTCGACAGACGTCGCAATCGGCGGGCCAGCGGGTTGCCCGCTGCAGCCGAGCGATAGCGGGTGGACGACAGCAGTCGCCGCATCACATCAAGCCATCGAACTGGCGGGCCGTATCGCGCAACTGGCGACTGTTGATGCGATAGACGATGTCGAGCGCCTGCGCCTTCGCCCGGCGATATTCGCGGCCGCGATCCTCGGCGCGGCGGTAATGGACGCGGGCGCGCCGATCATCGCGGCGGGTGACATTCAGCACCGCCTCGGCGGCGGCCTTGTCGGTGATCGCCTGCCAGATCGGCGTGCCGGTGTGGATGGTGAATTCGTTGAAGCGGACGCGATCGAGATAGGGGGCGTGTTCGTCGAGAAAACGCACCGTCGCGTCCATGTCGGCGGCAGTTTCGCCGGGAAAGCCCTTGAACATCGTGCAGCGTACCGACAGGCCGGCCGCATGCGCATCCTTGATGAAGGTGGAGTTTCGCGGCACCGAAGTGCCCTTGTGCATCAGGTCGAGCAGCCGCTGGCTGCCGCTTTCGAGGCCGAACGATACCCGCCGCATGCCACCGTCGACGGCAGCTTCCAGGTCGGCGCGGGACAGGCCGTTGTCTGGCCGCTGATCGACATGGACCGTGCCGATCCATTCTGCCCCCTGCACATAGCGGCCGATGCCCCTGGCGATGCCGCGGATCATGTCGGGCCAGCTGTTCAGTTTCAGGTCGAGGAACAGGAAATTCGACGTCTGGTGGCGGCGCGCCTGTTCCTGCATCTCCAGCAATACATTTTCGACGCTGCGCGTGCGGAAGGTGCGGCCCGAGACGGAGATCACGTCCGAACAGAAACGGCATTTGTCCCACTGGCAGCCGCGCCCGGTCATCATCGGCACGATGCGCCCGGCATAGCGATCCCAGGGGAAATCGGTGAAGTCGGGGACCGGCGTGTCGTCGAGATTGCGCAACGGCGCCGCCGCGACCGACTTGCGACCATCCGGCATCACCACACCCGGATAGGCCAGCGGATTGCCGTCGCCGCACAGCGATTCCATCAGATCGGGCAGCTCGCGATCGACTTCGGCGCCGACGATGGCGGCGACGCCCGGGATGCGCCGCCAGGTGTCGGCCACTTCGGCAATGTTGAACATCGGGCCGCCAATAATCACCGGGATACCGCGGGTCTTGGCCAGGGCGGCAATGGCCTCGGCACTGTTGAAATGCTGCAGATAGGCGGAAATCAGCACTGCATCGGGACGCAGGTCCAGCGCCTTGGCGATTTCGCGCAGCACGATCGGATGGGTGCGTTCGACGCGCACGGTTTCGGCGCGGCGCAACAGGTCGCGCACGCCGAGGAACGGCCGCCAGTCCGACAGATGGATGCGGCGGCGGACATGATCGACAAGCGTCTCGCGACGTTCCCGCTCCGTCGCCGGCACGTCATGGGCAAGCGGGCAAAGCACGTCGACGCGGTGGCCGCGATTGCGCAGCGACGCGACCAGCAGCCCTACGGCAAGCGTCGGGAAGCTGGCGAAATTATTGAGATCGACGACCAGGAAGCGACGGCCACGCGGCGCTGCTTCGGGTTGCGCCCGATCCGATACGATAACGCGTGCCGGCTGCAGCGCGCGCGCCGCGCGCAATGGGCGATCCGATCGCTCTGTCGCCATGGTCAAGACGCCCCCTAAACCGTCCGAAACGCGGACTCGACAAGCCATTGTTAATGTTTTGTCGAGCGTCGGGCCATACGCAATCTAACGAAGTGCTGCGCACGGCCTTGATTGATTACCCCGAATCCGTGTGAACGCCTATCGGTTCATCCGGTTCCATGCGGCGCCAGATTGATCGTGATCAAGGCCGAACCGGCAGGCGCCGGCTAGCCATCCGGGGTGCAGACCAGGCGCGGGAGGGCGGATGATGACGACCATGACACTGACGGCAGCGCCAGGGGTGGACCGCTGGAAACAACAGATCAGCAATGAAACCATTCTATCGCCGCGCTTTTACACCACCGATTTCGCTGCGCTCGACCGCATCGACGTGTCGCCGGTGCGGTCGGAATGGGAAAAACTGCTGGCGATCATGGAGGCCGATCCCAATCGCCTCCATTTTCGCAAGCGCGAGGCCTTTACCGGCATCGTCGAAGCACTGCCCGGCGACGTCCGCGAAGAATTCACCGCCTTCCTGATCTCGTCGATGACGTCGGAATTTTCGGGCTGCGTGCTTTATGCCGAAATCGCCCGGCGCACGCAGAACCCGGATATCCGCCGACTGATGCGGCTGCTCGCGCGTGACGAAAGCCGCCATGCCGGGTTGATCAACGACAGTCTGAAGGATGCCGGCATCGTCATAAGCCTGTCTTATCTGACCCGCGCCAAGCGCTATCATTACTTCAGCCCGAAGTTCATCCTTTTTGGTACCTATCTCTCGGAAAAGATTGGCTATGCCCGCTACATCACCATCTGCCGGCATCTGGCACAACATCCGGAGCATGCCTTTCACCCGCTGTTCGCGCGCTTCGAGGCATGGTGCAACGACGAATATCGCCACGGCGAGGCGATCGCGCTGATCCTGCGCGCCGATCCGGCCCTGACCCGCGGGCTGAACCGGCTGTGGATCCGATTTTTCCTGATCTCGGTCTATGCCACCATGTATTGCCGGGATCACATGCGTCCGGCCCTGCATCGTGCCATGGGCCTCGACATCACCGACTATGATTATCAGGTGTTCGATACCTGCACGGCCATCAGCCGCCAGGTGTTTCCGATGACGCTGGACACCGCCGCGCCGCGCTTCCGTGCCGGCATGGAAGCGATGCGGCGCGCATCGCTGCGGCTGGAGGAAGCGCGCCAGGCCAGCGGGCTGCGCCGTGCCATCGGCCGGGTTACTGCCAGCATCGGGGTCGGTCTCGCCTTTGCCCGGCTGTTCCTGCTGCCGACCCGGCCGAACACACCACCGGATACGGTGTTGCTGCCGGCGGTCTGGTAGGTCAGGTGGCGATCAACGCCATGTGTTTTGCCCAGGCGAGGAACAGGTCAGGCCAGGCCGCAGCCGGTTTGCCCTGCACGAGGCGCAGGCCAAAACCATGGCCGCCTTCGGCAAACAGATGCGTTTCGACCGGGATGCCGCGTGCCCGCAACGCCGCGCGCAGGCCGAGCGTGTTGGCCACCGGGACCGTCGGATCGTCTTCGGCATGAAGCAGGAAGTGCGGCGGCGCGTCGGCCGGAATGTTGCGATCGGGGCTGTGTGCCGCCTCCAACCTGGCATCGTCGCCGATCAACAGCCGGCGCGACCCGGGATGGGCCAGGGGCGGCGTCATCGACACGACCGGATAAAGGGGCGCCGCCAGCATGGGACGCGCCGACAGTCGATCGGCCCCATCCCCGGCTTCTGCGCATGGCAACGCAAAGCGCGCCGCCAGATCGGCGCAGACATGGCCGCCGGCGGAAAAGCCCATGGCGGCCACCCGCGCCGGGTCGATACCGAAGTCGCCGGCGCGATGCCGGATCAACCGCATGGCACGCTGGGCATCGGTCAGCGCCACGTTCGGCGCGTCGGCCCAGCCTTCGCCGGGCAGGCGATAGAACAGCACAAAGGCGGTGATGCCGCGTGCCGCCAGCCAGCGGCCCATTTCATAACCTTCCTTGTCGACCACCACCCAGCGATAGCCGCCGCCCGGCATGATCAGCACGGCCGCGCCATTGGGCCGCGCCGGTCGGAACACCACCATGCGCGGCCGCGCGATGCCGAGCACGGCCCGATCGTTGAAGCCGGCATCGTTGCTGCGTTCCAGCACCTGTTCGGCCGGCAGCGGACCCTGACGGCCAGGCGCGCCCGCCGGCCACAGGTCGATGCTTTCCACCGGATCGGGCAGTGCCAGGGCGCGCGGGCCCAGTGGCGGCGGGGTCTGTGCGGCAGCTGGCGCGGCAAGGGCGGCCAGCAGCAGGTCACGGCGGTTCATGGCAGCGCCCGATAGGTGAAATTGGCAAAGCGCGCCGCCCCCGTCCCCGCGGCGTAGAGCGCCGGCCTGAGGCTGAGGAAATCATAGGCGACATTGTGGTGATAGCCTGACACCTCCATCTGCACGTCGAACTTGCGCCAGTTGGCGCCCTGATCGTTGCTGGTGTGGATGGTCAGGATGTTGCGGTCGTTGGTGAGGCGCAGGCGTAGTGGCTGGCCCGGTGGTTCGCCACGGGTGCGTTGCAGGCCATAGCGGTGCATGACGAGGCCGCGGTCGCCGATGCCCAGCCCGGCATAGAGGCGGCGGTTGTAGAACAGCAGCAGCCCGGCCTCGGCGCCGGGATCGACCTCGACATCCGCCTCGAACCGATAGGCCTGGTCGCCGGCGATCAACGTCATCGGCGAACAGTCCGACGGTGACCGCCCCTTGGCCGCGAGCGTCAGCACGCCGTTGCGGCGGCTGGCCCGGCGCGCCTCGCCGGGGCCGGGGTCATAGAAGGACCAGAGCAGGCCCATGCGGTCGCTGCGAAAATCATCGCTCAACGGCTGGCCGTGCGACTGGTCGGGCAGGCGGCGGGGCAGTTTCAGGCTGTGCGACAGATCACCGCCCTGCGGCACCGGCCAGCCTTCGGCGTCCCAGTCGAACGGTTGCAGCAGCGTCTGCCGGCCCAGCGTCCAATAGCCATTTTCATAGCCGTGCAGGATCATGTACCATTGCCCGCCGGGCCCTTCGAACGGTGTGGCATGGCCGCGCGACCACCATTTTTCCTGTGCCGAACGGGTGCGCAGGACGGGGTTGTGCGGGCAATGCTGCCACGGGCCGTCGAGGCTGCGGGACCGCGCCATGATGACCATATGGCTGGTCGGCGGTCCGGCGGTGCCGCCCACCGCCAGCGTCATGTAGAAATAGGGGCCGCGGCGGGTGATTTTGGGGCCTTCCGGGGCGAAGCTTTCGACGACCCAGTCCACCGGATAGCGCCAGGGGTCATAGACATGCTCGACCGGTCCGGCCGTGGCCAGACCGTCGGCGGTCAGCGGTACGCGGTCACCGCCTGACAGGAACAGCCAGCGCCGGCCATCGGCCCCGACGGCATGGCCGGGATCGATGTGCAGCGGCAGCTTCAGGTCGATGGGGTCGGACCATGGCCCCGCAATGTTATCGGCATGGATGACGTAGATAGATTTATAGTCGGGAAAGCGCGCCGGAATGTAGCAATAGAAGCGGCCAGCGTGCGCGACGAGTTCCGGTGCCCAGACCGATCCGATCGGTTTCGTCAGGGCGGCGGTGACCGGCTGCCAGTTCACCAGATCGCGGCTGTGCCAGATGACGATGCCGGGATAGGCGTCGAAGCTGGAAAAGGTCAGATAGTAATCATCGCCGACCCTGAGGATGCTGGGATCGGGATGGTCGCCGGCAAAGATCGGGTTCCGAAACTGGCCATTGCCGAGATCGGCGCGGCGCTGGCCTTCGAAGCCCTGGCCCCAGCGCAACCGGGCGTGCGGGTCGAGCGATGATGTCGCCGCCGATCCTTGTGCCAGCGCGGGCGCGGCACCGCTGCCCAGCAGGGCCAGGCCGGAGAGCGCGGCGCGACGATCGATCATGGCGTCGCGCCCTCCGGATCTTCGGTCGGTGTCAGAGACGGAACCGCGCACCGACCAGGATGGTGCGGCCGAAATGGTTGTTCTCGTAATTCCGCTGCGCATCTTCATCGGTATAGCGATAGCGGTAATTGTCGGTCAGGTTGACGCCTTCCAGCGACACTTCGACATGCTCGTTGATCTTGTAGCGCACCGAGGCATCGAGGTTGAAGGTCGAGCCATAGCCTTCGAAGATGTTGCCGGTACCGCTGTTGGCGTCGTTGAATTCGCTGCGATAGGTGCCGGAAACGCGGGCCGAGAAGGCGCCGTCATCATAATAGAGCGTGCCGTTGAACGACTGCTTCGACAGGCCGAACAGCGTTGAACTGCGGACCGAATTGACCAGCGGACCGAAGCCGTTGCCCGGTACGACGTTGGCGACCACCGCCGGGCCTGAAACCGAATAATCGGCGCTCGAATCGACGAATGTCGCGTTGGCGATGCCGCCGAAGTTCGACCAGAAGCCAGGCAGGAAGCGGAACGGCGCCTGCACGGCGATTTCGATGCCCTTCAGATTGGCGCCGGTGCCGTTGGTGATCGAATTGATCGTCCACAACTGGCCTTCCGGATTGACCGCGGCGGGCGACGACGGCGGGATGATCGACGTCGGCAAGCCGGTGGAGGCAAAGGTGTCCTGTCGGGTCTGTGCCACCGGGAAGCTGGCGACATCCTTCTTGAACAGCGCCACCGAGAAGATCGATTCCGGTGCGAAATACCATTCCAGCGCGATGTCATAGCTGTTGGCGCGGAACGGTTCGAGGAACGGATTGCCATAGCTGATGCGGTAGTTGAAGCCATCGACGGTGCCGCCCGGCGTCAGATTGCCGAGGCTTGGGCGCGTGATGACCTTGGCCGCTGCAAAGCGCAGCACGATATCGTCGGTCGGGAACAGCGCCAGGTTGAGGGCCGGCAGCCAGTCGTCATAGCTGCGCTCGACAGTCGCGGCGACGCCGCTGACCAGCCCGGTCGAGGATTGATCGGTGTGGACATAGCGCAGGCCAAGATTGAAGGCATAGCGCACCCCGAAGACTTCCGACTTGCTGCCCACTTCGAAATAGGCGCCCTTCACGGTTTCGGTGACGCTACGCGTGTTGCCGGCATCGACGACTGCCGGGCGTTCGTACAATTTGGTGAAGGCGGCGCCGGCGGCGAGATCGGGGACCACCCAGCTCGTCGTGGTGCCGGCCGGCTGGCCGGCGTTGCCCAGATTGACCGTCTGCGACAGCGCTGCCGTGCCCGGGAAGCCATAGATGGCGGTGGGGCCGAAGGCCGAGGTCGGCGAGCAGGTCAGGGTGCCCAGCACACGGTCGACGCCGCCATTGCCGCAGACGACGGTGTCACGGGTAAAGCCGGCCGTATCGAACTTGAAGCGGCGATAGACGGCGCCGGCCTTGAGCGTCAGCCCGTCCATTACATCCCATTCGGTACGCAGCTGGGCGGTGCGGAAGGTGTTGACGGTCGACGACGGCCGGTCGCGGATTTCCGAGAGCTGGAAGTTGGCCGGGTCGGTGACCGAGGTGCCGAAGGTCAGCAGCGGCCGCCGCATGTCGGTATAGTCGTATTTGTAACCCTGGGCGTCGCGATCGTCATAGATCAGCGTGGTTTCAACCGGGATCGAGGCGTCCGACTTGGAGGCGCCGCCCAACAGTGTGAAGCGGAAGGAATCGCCAAGGCTCTGGTCCCAGCTGCCGCCGATCTGGTAGAATTCGGTCTGCGACTTGCGATAATAGTTTTCCGTGCGCACCGGCACATCGTTGAAGGTGCCGGCGATCAGATTGTTGTTGCCGTCGATGGTGTAGTTGACGACGTCGATCGGGCGCTCAAGGCTGCGGAACAGCACTTCTGCCCATTTTTCGCGGCGATCCTCGCGGAAGCGCGAATAAAGGCCGTCGATCGACACTTTGGTGGCATCGCTGGGCGCCCATTGCACGCTGCCGGTGATGCCCAGACGTTCGCGGTCATTTTCGATGACGCCATAGCGCGGGATGCGCGGATGGAAGGCCAGGGCCACCGAATCGCAAGTCGCGCTGGGCGTATAAATGCCACCGCTGTTCGGACGGGCGGCGCCGGCGGCGGTGCCGGTCGATGTGAAGCAGGGCGTGCCATTCACCGAATCGAAGCGGGCCTGGGCCCAGCGCACCGTATTGTTGCCGAGCTGGTCGATTTCGGTGTTGGAGAAGGCCGCCGACAGCGAGGCGCCGAACGTGCCTTCGGCATTGCGCCACGAAATCAGGCCGGCGAGGCGGGGACCGACATATTTCGACAGGTCGTTGTAGGATCCGACGACGCTGGCCACCGCGGTGATGCCGGCCTTGCCGGCGAGCGGATTGCCGGTGTTGAGATCGACAACCGCGCCCAGCGAGCCTTCGTCGAGCGAGGCTTCGGCGGTCTTGTGGACCACGATCGAGCTGAACAGTTCCGACGCGAAGACGTTGAAGTCAAAGGAGCGGTCGCGGTTGGCCGAGGCGCCGTCGGTCGAGGTGGCGACGGTTTCGAGGCCGTTGACGCGGACGCGGGTGAACTGCGCGCCAAGGCCGCGCACCGTGATGGCACGGCCTTCGCCGGCGTCGCGCTGGATGGCGATGCCGGGAATGCGCTGCAGCGATTCGGCGAGGTTCTGGTCAGGGAATTTGGCGATGTCTTCGGCGACGATGGCATCGACGGCGGCGACATTGTCACGCTTGATGTTCAGCGCCTTGGTCAGCGAGGCGCGGAAGCCAGTGACCAGGACTTCCTCTGCCGCCGGCTCGGCCGCAGCATCGGCCGCGGCCGTTGCGGGCGCCGCTGCCGGAGCCGCCGTCTGCGCCTGGGCGGCACTGATCGCCAGCGCCGACAAGGAAGCGCAGGCCAGTGCGCGGCCGGCGATGAAGTGGAAACGCGAATGGAAGCCCATGTTGAAACTCTCCCCTGAATGCCCCGCGCCGCGCGCCTTGCCGATTGACACCGGTTACCAAAACACGCGGCCGAAAATGGTCGACGTCCTGCCTTGCCAATGCGACGTTATGTGCTGAAATTTGCGCCCGACTGTCGGGTGCGCCTTTCCTCCCCATCACGCCACATTTGCTGTGGTCTGCACCGGTTTTCCTGCTAAGTAACCGGTGTCATAAACGACATTGTCGCGTTCGCACGACCTTGTCAAGCAAGTTGGGGGGAGATGACCTATGCATCGTGAAGCGCTTCGCGGGACGATTGGCGTCGGTTTGTTGCTGGCGGTGCTGGCCGTCGTGCCGGTGCGGGCGGCCGAGCCGACACCTCCCACCGGCGGCACCGCCACCACCGGCGGCCGCGGCGGCGCCATCATCCGGGTGACCAGCCTGGCCGCCGACGGGCCGGGGTCTTTTCGCGCTGCGGTCGAGGCCAAAGGGCCGCGCACCATCGTCTTCGAGGTTGGCGGTGTCATCGATCTTGGTCGCTCCACGCTGACCATCACCGAACCCTATCTGACCATCGCCGGGCAGACGGCGCCATCGCCTGGCATCACCATCATCCGCGGCGGCATCGACCTGAAGGCGCACGACGTCATCATGCAGCATATTCGGGTTCGCACCGGCCGCGATGGCCAGCCGGCGCTGTCGGGCTGGGAGGCCGATGCCTTTTCGACGGTCGCTGCCCATGATGTCATCGTCGACCATTGCAGCTTCACCTGGGGCATCGATGAGAACATGTCGGCGTCGGGACCGCGCTTCAATGGCGCCAACGTCGCCGAATGGCGGCGCAATACCAGCCACAACATCGTGTTTTCCTACAATCTTGCCGCCGAAGGCCTGGCCAATGCCAGCCATCCCAAGGGCGAACATTCCAAGGGCAGCCTCATCCACGACAATGCCACCGGGATCGTCTTCTACCGCAACATCTGGGCGCACAATGTCGAACGCTCGCCGCTGCTGAAGGGCGGGGTGCAGGCGGTGATGATCAACAATCTGATCTATGATCCCGGCATGCGCGCCGTGCACTATAATCTGATGAACCTCGAATGGGTTGGCCAGCCCTATGTCGAGGGGCGACTGACGGCGATCGGCAATGTGCTGCGCGGTGGCCCGTCTACCGCTGCCGGCCTGCCGTTCCTCACCCTGGGTGGGGATGGCGACCTGCGCTATTTCGGCAAGGACAATATCGCCGTCGACAAGTTCGGCGCACCGCTGCCGATGTTCGGTCGTTATGGCGAAACGCGCGCACAGCTGATCACCGCCGAGGCGCCCGATCCGGCGCCGGCGGGCCTTGGCGTGCTGGCGGCGCGCGATGTCGAAACCCATGTGCTGGCCAATGCCGGGGCGCGACCCTGGGACCGCGACGCTGACGACATCCGCGTGTTGTTCTTCGTTGCCGAAGGTCGCGGCGCCATCATCGATGATGAGGCGGTGGTTGGTGGCTATCCGAAGCAGGCCCCGACCCGGGCGCCGTTCGTGGCCGCCGATTGGGATCTGGCGACGATGACTCCGCGCAGCGGCCGCTATCCGGGGCAGAAGGCGCCGGCGCCACAGGAGAAGCTGTCGGCGCGCGATGCGGCAATGCGGCAATAGCCGAACGCGCGCTCAGCTGCCCGGCTGGATATAGGGCACGCGGGCAAACAGTTCGCGTTCCCAGCCGCGCGGGTTGTCCATGACGCGGGAGACACTGTCGAAGATCATCGTGGCGCGGCGGTCGCTGCGATATTGCGGCCAGGGCAGGGTGCCGGTGCGGGCAAAGCCGAGCAGCGCCGCCTGCATCGCCCGGCTGGTGGCCTGGGCGCCAGGCGACGTGCCGCTGGGTGAACCGGCGGCGGCCAGGGTGCCGAACATCAGCGGGATGTCCATCGTATGCATGGCGCCCGCTTCAGGCCGCGCCGGATCGGCGAAATCGAGTTGATAGACCCAGGTCGGTGCGGCGACGGCGGCACGCATTTCGGCCTCGATGATCTGGCCGCGCCAGCTGCGCCCGGCCGTGACGGCGCGCCACAGCAGCGCGCGCGGTGTTATGTCCGGCTCACGGGCGCGATATGCGGCGATCACCCATTCGGGCAATATGTCGACGCGCAGCTCGGGCGCCAGCCGCGCTGCCAGATTGTCCCAGTCCAGCCCCGCCAGCTTCGCCGAATCGGGCGGCAGGAACGCCCGTGCCTCGTCGCGGGTGTTGCCAAGCAGCATCGGAATCGCGCGGGCCTGGGGGGCGGCATCCGGCCAATAGGGGTGGCGCAACAAGTGGCGCATATCGAGCACCGGGCCGAAATAGACGCCGCCGCCGAGCACCGGATCGGTGGCCGCCAACCCCTCCAGGACCTTTGCAACCGGCATGGTCAGCAGGGGCGCCAGATTGTCCGGCCTGACCCCGACCCGATCGAGGAAGGCCCGTGCCCGTGCCGTCGCATTGAGCGGGCCGGAGGCGGTGACCTGTTGCCCGCTCATCGTCACGGCGCGGTGGAACAGGTCGGCCGCGGCCGGCATCGCCATCAGCGTCGCGATCTTGGCACCGCCGCCCGACTGGCCGAAAATCGTGACATTGCCGGGATCGCCGCCAAAGGCCGCGATATGGTCGCGCAGCCAGCGCAGCGCGAGGACGAGATCGAGCTGCCCGGCATTGCCGCTGTCGGCGAAGCGTGGGTCGAAGCGGGCGAGATAGAGATAGCCAAGCGCATTGAGCCGGTGGTTGATGGTGACGACAACGACGTCGCCGGCCGCCGCCAGTGCCGCGCCATCATTCTGCGGGTCGGTGACGCTGCCATTGGCATAGGCGCCGCCATGGACATAGACGAGCACCGGTCGCCGTTGCGCATCCGGTGCCGGCGTCCAGATGTTCAGGAACAGACAGTCTTCCGATTGCGGGCCATAGCGGGTGCCGGCCTGGGGCGCGACCGGGCCGAAGCCGGTGGCGGCGATGCGCTGGCCGGGTTTGATTTCGGCGCGCGGCGCGGCGAAGCGATCGGCGCGGCCATAGCGGATGCCGCGAAACACGCTGAGGCCCTTTTCGCGGGTGCCGGCAAAGGTTCCGGCCGGGGTGGCGACAGCCGGATCGCCGGCATGCGCCGGGCTGGCCAGCAGCAGCGCGGCCGCGCCGATCACCCTTCGTCGGGAAACCCCGTCAGCGCCGGACATCGAGGCCGCCGCCAAGGAACGCCGCCAGATCGGCCGGGCCGAACAGGCTGGCATCGCCGGGCAGCGAATGCTTGAGCGCGGCCAGCGCCAGACCGATGCGCGCGGCATGATGGATGTCGCCAGTCGTCAGCCCGTGCAGCACCCCGGCGGCAAAGGCATCGCCGGCCCCGATGCGATCGACGATGCCGGTGACGGCAATCGCGTCGGTCTGCGCCGCATCGCTGCGGGTGTCGATGCGCGCCGCGATGCGGTGATCATCGGCGGCAACCACCTGCCGGGCCGTGGAGGCGATCAGCTGCAGCCGCGGAAATGCTGCGAACGCCGCCTCGGCTGCGGCGCGCCGCCGGTCGGCGCCATCGCCCGAAAACTCCTTGCCCAGCAGCAGCGCGACATCCTGATGATTGCCGAACAGCATGTCGGCATGGCTGACGAGCGCGGTCAGGATGCGACGCGGATCGCTGTCCCATGCCTCCCACAACCGGGCGCGATAATTGCCGTCGAAGGACACGGGTACGCCGGCGGCGGTGGCGGCTTCGGCCGCGGCCAGCGCCATGCGTGCCGGTTCCGGCCCCAGCGCGGGGGTGATGCCGGACAGATGCAGGCGTGATGCCCCGTCGAGCAGCGTCGGCCAGTCGAAATCGGCCGTGCTGGCCGTGGCAAAACTGCTGTGCTCGCGATCATAAACGATCTCGCTGGCGCGCAGGCCCGCGCCGGGGCTGAGGAAATACAGGCCCATGCGCCCCGGCCGGGAGGAGACGCCGCTGGTATCGACGCCCTGCGCCCGGACGGCAGCGCGCGCGCCACGCCCCAGTGCCGTATCGGGCACCGCGCTGACCATCGCCGTGGCATGGCCGAGATTGGCCAGCCCGATGGCGACATTGGCCTCGGCGCCGCCGACATGCACATCGAGCGATGGCGTCTGCAGCAGCAGAGCATGACCCGGCGCCGACAGGCGGATCAACAGTTCGCCGAAACAGACGATGCGGCCCGGAGTGGTCATCGCGCCAGCCAGCCGCCGTCGACGGCGAGGATATGGCCATCGACATAGTCCGATGCCGATGAGGCGAGGAACACCGCCGCACCGCCCAGGTCGCTGGCCTGGCCCCAGCGGCCGGCCGGGATGCGCGCCTCGATTGCCGCATTGCGCGCGGTATCGGCGCGCAGCGCATCGGTGTTGGCGGTGGCGATATAGCCGGGCGCGATGGCATTCACATTGACGCCCTTGGCCGCCCATTCATTGGCGAGCAGTTTCGTCAGCCCGCCGACGCCTGATTTCGAGGCGGTATAGCTTGGCACGCGGATGCCACCCTGAAAGGTCAGCATCGAGGCGATGTTGATGATCTTGCCGTGCCCTTGTGCGATCATCACCCGCCCGGCGGCCTGGGCCAGGAAGAACACCGATTTCAGATTGGTGTCGATGACGGCATCCCAATCGGCCTCGCTGAAATCGACACTGTCGGCGCGGCGGATGATGCCGGCATTGTTGACAAGAATGTCGAGTCCCCCCAGCCCGTCCCGGGTTTCGGCGATGATGCGATCAACCGGTGAGATCGTCGACAGGTCGGCGGCAACGAGCAAGGCGCGCCGCCCCAAAGCCGTGATCTGGGCCGCAGTCTCCTCTGCCGGCGTACGGCCGACGAGGGCGACATCGGCGCCGGCGCCGGCCAGCGCCACGGCAATGGCCTGGCCGATGCCGGTGTTGGCGCCGGTGACGATGGCCACCCGGCCGGAAAGATCGAACAGGCTCATTTCAGCTGACAGATATCGAGAACGTTCATGTCGGTATAGTCGAGGTTTTCGCCGCCCATCGCCCAGATGAAGGCATAGGCGCGGGTGCCCGAGCCCATGTGCACCGACCAGGGTGGCGAAATCACCGCCTCCTCATTGGCGATGACGATATGGCGCATGGCATCGGGCTCCCCCATGTAATGGAAGACCCGGTCATCGGCGCCGAGATCGAAGTAGAAATAGATCTCGCTGCGCCGGTCATGCAGGTGCGGCGGCATGGTGTTCCAGACACTGCCGGGCTTGAGGATGGTGAGGCCGAGCAGCAGCTGCGCCGAATCGCAGATGCCGGGGATGACCATCTGATAGATGGTGCGTTCGTTGGAGCCGTCGAGGCCGCCGCGCTCCAGCGGATTGGCTGCGGCGATGGCGATCTGCTTCACCGTCTTGGCGACATGCGCCGGGGTGGAGGCGAGATAGAAGCGCGCACCTTCGCCTTCGAACAGCACTTCGGTCGTGCCCATCGGGATGTAGAGACAGTCGCGCGGCGCCATGGCGAAGCGCTGGCCATCGACACTGATCGTGCCGGGGCCGCCGACATTGACCGCCGCCAGCTCGCGACGTTCGAGGAACGGCTTGCCGGCAGCGGAGGCCGGCACCGTCTGCATCGGCAGGGCCAGCGGCACGGCGCCCGGTGTGGCGCCGCCGATGACGAAGCGCTCGTTGTGGGAATAGTTCAGCACCACCTCGCCGCTGCGGAACAGGCCGGTGACCAGATAGCGGTCGCGCAGGGCTTCGTTGCTGACTCCATCCATCATGTCCGGGTGGGTGGCGTGATAGGTTTTTTCAAACATGGGTTGGTCCTTCGGGCAAAGAGTCGAGCCGATACGCCCGGCGCGGCAGGCGCCAGGCGAGATCGACGGCAAGTTCGGCGGCTTCGTCCTCGTCGAGGCGATGCTCGGCGACAAGCCGGGCAAGGAAGGCGCAATCGCTGCGCCGCGCCACATCGTGCCGCGCCGGAATCGACAGAAAAGCGCGGGTGTCGTCGTTGAAGCCGGCGGTGTTGTAGAAGCCCGCTGTCTCGCTGGTCATTTCGCGGAAGCGGCGCATCCCCTCCGGACTGTCGTGGAACCACCAGGCCGGGCCGAGGGTGAGGCAGGGATAATGGCCGGCGAGCGGCGCCAGTTCGCGGGCATAGGTCGCCTCGTCGAGCGTGAAGAGAATGAGCGACAGGCGCCGCTCATTGCCGAAGCGGCCGAGCAGCGGGCGCAGCGCCTCGACATAGTCGGTGGGGCCGGGAATGTCGGCGCCCTTGTCGCGGCCATGGCTCCGGTGCAGCCGGGCATTGTGGTTGCGGCGGCTGCCGGGATGCAGCTGCATGACCATGCCGTCATCGAGGCTCATCGCCGCCATTTCGGTGAGCATCTGGGCCCGAAACAGCTCGGCCTCGGCGGCTGTGACCTTGCCGGCGACGACCCTGGCGAACAGCGCTTCGGCGTCGCTGCGCGACAGGTCGGCGGTCGCGGCGCTGGGGTGGCCATGGTCGGTCGCCGTCGCCCCGGCGGCGCGGAAATCGGCCCGGCGGCGGCGGTGCGCGGCGAGATAGCCGGACCAGCTGTACACATCCTCGCCGGTCAGTTCGCCGAACAGTTTGAGGGCGCTGCCGAACTCCTCATGCTCGGGATCGACGACGGCATCGGGGCGATAGGTGGTGACCACCCGCCCGGGCCAATCCGAGGCGCGGATGGCGGCATGATGATCGAGGCGTTCATGCGCGCCTTCGGTTGTCGCCAGCAGCGCGATGTTGAAGCGATCGAACAGCGCGCGCGGTCGGAAGTCTGGCGTCGCCAGCGCGTCGCCGATGGCATCATAGATCGCATCGGCCGAAGCGGGGCCGAGCGTCTCGGCAATACCGAACACGACCGACAGGACGTGATCGAGCCACAACCGGGACGGGGTGCCGCGGAACAGATGCTGATGCGCGGCAAAGCTGCGCCAGGCCGCGCGCGGATCGAAGTCCGGCGCCTCGCCATGCGCCGGCACACCCAGCGACTCCAGTGTCACACCCTGGCTGTAGAGCATGCGGTAGAGGTAGTGATCCGGGGTGAGCAGCAGCTCGGTCGCATTGGCCCAGGCTGTGTTATCGGCAAACCAGGCCGGATCGGTGTGACCATGCGGGCTGATGATCGGCAGGCGTTCGACCAACGCAAAGAGCCGCCGGGCGATGACCCGCGTGCCGGAATCAGCCGGAAACAGCCGGTCGGGATCGAGAGAAAGGGGACGGCTCATGGCGGCCGTGGTAACCGGTGTCAGCGCGCAAGACAATTGCCTTTTCACATAGGTCAGGACCGGCGTCAGCGGGGTGGCGCCACCGATGCCCGTTCGATCAGTTGCGACAGGAACAGGGTCGCGTCGGGCGCATTGGTCTGGGCGTCGACCGTGCCGGCGAGCAATTTGCGCGCCGCTGCCTTGGCCATTTCGATGATCGGCCAGCGCACCGTGGTCAGCGGCGGCCAGATGTGCGCGGCGATGGCGGTATCGTCAAAGCCGATGATGGAGAGATCGGCTGGCACATCGAGCCCGGCGGCGCGTGCGGCATGCAGGGCACCCGCCGCCATTTCGTCATTGCTGGCAAAGATCGCCGTGGGGCGCGGCGCGGCGGCCAGCAGCTGGCGACCGGCGGCGAGGCCCGATTCGAACCGGTAGTTGCCGCGCGTGACCAGTGCCGGGTCGAGCGCCAGCCCGGCAGCCGCCAGCGCCTCGCCAAAACCGTCCCGGCGTTCCCGTGCCGAACGAAAACCCTCCGGCCCTTCGATCAGGCCGATGCGGCGATGGCCGGCGGCAATCAGATGCGCGACGGCGGTACGCACCGCCTCGCGATCGTTCGACGCCACCATGCGCTCGTCGACATCGAGCAGCGCCGATCCCATGCGGACGTAACGGCAGCCGAGCGAATCGCACAGCCGCGCCAGATCGTCATTTTCCGAAATCGGCGGCAGCAGCACGATGCCGTGCAGGCGCTGGCGTTCCAGAAAGGCCCGCACGTCATCGACCATCGACAGCGAGCCGCGATCGACCGGCCGCACGATCAGTTCATATTCGGTGCCCTTCAGCACGCTGAGCAGGCCCTGCTGCACGCCCAAAACGGTCTGGGCGTTGGGGTTGTCGTGCACCAATCCGATCAGGAAATTGCGGCGCAGCGCCAGCGCACGCGCCTGCGGATTGGGCACATATCCGGTTTCGCGGATGATATCGTCGACCCGCTTGCGCGTTTCGGCATTAAGCAGCGGCGACCGGTTGATGACGCGACTCACCGTCTTCTTCGACACGCCCGACAGTCGGGCAATATCGTTGATGGTCGGCTTGCCCTGGCCGGGTGAATCGCTGTCGCTGTCCACGTCTGTCCCCTTTGCAGGGCTCCTCTACCGCGCCCCGCCACGAACCGCCACCATGGACAATGACACCGGTAACCATTAGCGCATGCGGCATGGTCGATTCGCATCTTCCTGCTGTCCTGCAGGTCACGCCCCGTGATGGCGTGGCGGTGGCACTGCGCGATCTGAACATGGGGGAATCCTGTGCCGGCGTGATCGTCAACAGCCCGGTGCCGCGCGGCCACAAGCTCGCGCTGCGGCCGCATGGCGTTGGTGAGCCCGTAACGAAGTACGGCTTCTGCATCGGTCGGGCGACAACGCCCATCGCGCCCGGCGATCATGTCCACAGCCATAATCTGGCAACGGCGCTGGCTGGTGAGCTGGTTTATGCCTATCGACAATCGACGCCGCGCCCGACGGCATCGCCCTCCGCGCGGCGCTTTCAGGGCTTTGTGCGCGGCGACGGCCGGGTCGGTACCCGCAATGAAATCTGGGTGCTGCCGACGGTCGGCTGCGTCGCCCGCACAGCGCAGAAGATCGCGGCGGCCGCCGACGCGGCCGGCAGCATTTCCGGTGTCCATGCCTTTGGCCATCCGCACGGTTGTTCGCAGCTGGGCGACGATCTGTCGGGTACCAGGGCCATTCTGGCGGCGCTGGCCGATCACCCCAATGCCGGTGGTGTGCTGATTGTCGGCCTTGGCTGCGAATCGAACCAGATCGACGCACTGCTGGCGCAGATTCCCGCTGCGCGGCGCGAGCGTATCCGCACGCTCCGGGCTCAAGGCGACGGTGACGAGATCGCCAGGGGGGTGGCGTTGGTTGCCGAGCTGGTGGCGCTTGCCGGCGCTGACCAGGCGGAGCTTGTGCCACTCGATCGGCTTGTGGTCGGCCTCAAATGCGGCGGGTCCGATGCCTTTTCGGGGCTGACCGCCAACCCGCTGGTCGGTCGTATCGCCGATGCCGTCACCGATGCCGGCGGCAGCGCGATCCTGACCGAAATTCCGGAAGTCTTCGGCGCCGAAACGCAGTTGCTGGCGCGCGCCGCCGATCACGCGGTCTTTGATGCGACCGTGGCGCTGGTCAATGATTTCAAACGCTATTTCCTCGATCATGGCGAGCCGGTGTCGGAAAATCCCTCGCCCGGCAATATCGCTGGCGGCATCACCACGCTGGAAGAAAAATCGCTCGGCGCCGTGCAAAAGGGTGGCCATGCGACAGTCGTCGACGTCATCGACTATGGCCAAACGCTGCGACGGCAGGGGCTGACCCTGTTGTCGGCGCCCGGCAATGATGCGGTGTCGTCGACCGCGCTTGCGGCGGCGGGGGCAACCATCATCCTGTTCACCACGGGCCGGGGTACGCCGCTCGGCTTTCCGGTGCCGACGCTGAAGATCGCCTCGAACAGTGCACTGGCCGCGGCCAAGCCGGGCTGGATCGACTTCGATGCCGGACGGGTGCTGGGCGAGGGGGTGGATGTTGCTGCCGAAGCGCTGCTGGCGACGGTTATGGCCATCGCATCCGGCCAGCCAACCGCCGCAGAGCGCAACGACGAGCGCGAGATCGCCATCTGGAAACGCGGCGTGACGCTGTGAGCCGCCTGCAATGAGATTGTCGCGCGCCGTGCTTGCCGATCTGTCGCCTGGGATCGCCCGACCGGGGCCGATCCCGCGCGCCACCGGCATCGTGCATTTCGGGCCAGGTGCCTTTCATCGCGCCCATCAGGCGGATTACATCGATCGCCTGCTGGCACAGGATCCGCGCTGGGGCATCGCCGAAGTGTCGTTGCGCAGTGGCGCCGTCACCGCCGATCTCGCGGCGCAGGACGGTCTCTATACGCTGGCGCTGCGGGATGCGGTGCCCGACTTGCGCATCATCGGCGCGGTCGCCGGCGTCATTGGCCCCGGCGAGAACGCGCGCCTGGCCAGCTGCCTTGCCAGTCCCGATGTGCGACTGGTGACGACGACGGTCACCGAAAAGGGCTATTGCCTTGGTGGCGATGCGACGCTCGCCTTCGATCATCCCGATATCGTCCATGATCTCGCGCATCCCGAGGCGCCGCGCAGCGTCATCGGCTGGCTGGTGCGGGGGCTGGCGCTGCGCCGGGCTGCCGGGCTGCCGGCCTTTGCCGTGGCACCGTGCGACAATCTTCCGGACAATGGTGGCCGTGTCGGTGCCGCCGTGCAGGCTCTGGCGGCGCGGCAGGATCCACAGCTTGCCGCATGGATTGCCGGTGAAGCCCGTTTCGTTGGCACCATGGTCGACAGCATTACCCCGGCCAGTGATGCCGAGCTTGGTGTCCGTGTCGCCACAGCCATCGGCTGTGCCGATCATGTGCCGGTGCAGCGCGAACGCTTCACGCAATGGGTGCTGGCTGACAATTTTCCGGCCGATGGCCCCGATCTGGCCAGCGTCGGCGCCATCATCACCAGCGATGTCGCCGGTTTCGAACGGGCCAAGCTGCGCCTGCTGAATGGCGCGCATTCGAGCCTGGCCTATCTTGGCCTGTTGCGCGGCGCCACCAGCGTCGCCGCTGCCATGGCCGATGCACCGTTGTCGCGCTTTGTCGAAACCATGCTGCATGCCGATGTCAGGCCGGGCCTGCCGCCGCTGCCGGGCCTCGATCTGGCCGATTACATCGACACGGTGCTGATGCGCTTCCGCAATTCGGCCATCGTCCACAACCTCGCACAGATCGCCATCGATGGCTCGCAGAAGCTGCCCTATCGGTTGCTCGATTCGGTACAGGCGGCGCGCGCTGAAGGCCGGCCGGTCGAACGGCTGCTGCTGCCGGTGGCGGCCTGGCTGCGCTGGCTGTCCCGGGCCGACACCCCGGCGGCCATTGCCGATCCGCTGGCGGTGCCGTTGTGGCATGCCGCCCGTGCCGCCGATGATCCGGTCGGGCAGTGTCTGGCACTGTCGGCGGTGTTTCCAGCCACGCTGCGTGGCGATGCGATGGTCCGCGCCGCCCTCGACGCCGGTTGGCGGGCGACCGCCGATGCCGGCCAGCTCGATACGGCACTTGCATCCTTGTCGCGTTTATGACACCGGTTTCCTAACAGACAGAACAATCAGGCGGAGACACGCCGGCGTGAGCGGAATGGGGGACATGGCCAGCACGGCACCTACAGCGACAGCAAGCCAGTCGATTGCGGCGGCGCTGGTTGCGGCGCGGCGTGCGGCGCGGCCGCTGCCCGCCTATCCCGGCACGCTGCCGGCCAGCCTTGCCGACGCCTATGCCATTCAGGATGACGCCTTGCGCGCCATGGGCGGCGATGTCGCCGGCTGGAAGGTCGGGCGCATCTGGCCGCCACACGAGCAGGATTATGGCAGCAACCGCCTCGCGGGGCCGATCCTCGCCCGCCGGGTCTTCACTGCCGACAGCGCCCCGGCCATGCCGGTCTTCCGCGGCGGCTTTGGTGCGGTGGAGGCGGAGTTCGTATTTCGGCTGGGCCATGTGCCGCTGGGACAACAGCGTTTCACCCTTGCCGAGGCCGCAGCGACGGTCGCTGCCGTGCATGTCGGTATCGAGATTGCCAGCTCGCCGCTGGCGCAGATCAATGATCTTGGCCCCGCCGTGACGGTTTCGGATTTCGGCAACAACCATGGTCTTGTCATCGGTCCGGCCATCGCCGACTGGGCGAACGCCGACATCGATGCCTGGCCGATCACGCTCGCCATCGACGGAGTCACTGTCGGCAGCGGCCGGTCCGGCGACTTTCCGGATGGCACGCTCGGCTCGTTGCGTTTTCTGCTCGAATTGCTGGTCGCGCGCGGCATCGCGGTGCCGACCGGCACGTTGGTGTCGACCGGCGCCATCACCGGCGTCCATCCGATCGCCGCCGGCCAATCGGCCAGCATGGACTTCGGTGGGCGCCATCGCATTGCCTGCCATATCACGGACGCCGTGCCGGACATCGCCTGACGCGGGCCGGCCTTCTTGGGGAGCCATGGAATGACCAGCGCCGAAACGCCGGCTAGCAGCGCGCCGCCCATCGGGCGGTACCGCTGGGTCATCGTCGGTCTGTTGTTCGCGGCAACCGCGATCAACTATGTCGATCGCCAGATGATCGGCGTGTTGAAGCCGACGCTGGCCGCCGACCTCCACTGGTCGGAAACCGATTTTGCCAACGTGATCTTCTTTTTTCAGCTCGCTTATGCCGTTGGCTATCTGGGCTTTGGCCGCGTCGTCGATGTCATCGGGGAACGGCTGGGCTATGCCGTCGCCTTCACGATCTGGACGCTGGCGCATATGGCGCATGGCGGAGTCTACAGCGTCACCCAGTTCGCCATGGCGCGCTTTGGTCTCGGTATCGGTGAATCGGGCAATTTCCCGGCTGGCATCCGCGCCGTCACCGAATGGTTCCCGGCCCGCGAACGCGCCACCGCCATCGGCATCTTCAACGCCGGCGCCAATGTCGGCGCCATCATCACGCCATTGCTGGTGCCGGCGCTGACCATTGCCTATGGCTGGCGCTCCACCTTTGTCATCACCGGTGGCTTCAGTATCGCCTGGTTGATTGCCTGGCTGATGATCTATCGCCGCCCCGCCGAAAAGCCCCAGGTCGGCGCCGCCGAGCGCGCCTATATTGCCGAGGACCCCGCCGATCCGATAACGCCGATGCCCTGGAAACGGCTGCTGCGCCGTCGCGAAACCTGGGCCTATGCGCTGGGCAAATTCTGCATCGATCCGATCTGGTGGTTCTTCCTGTTCTGGTTGCCCGGCTTTCTCGGCACCCGCTACCATCTCGATCTGGTCAGCTTCGGGCCGCCACTGGTCGCCATCTATCTGATGTCCGACGTCGGCAGCATCATCGGCGGCTGGTCGTCATCGCGGATGATCAAGGCCGGGCGCAGTGTCAATTTCGCCCGCAAGATGACGATGCTGGCCTGTGCCGTCGCCGTGCTGCCGGTCATGTTCTCGCAGACCATCGACAGCCTCTGGCTCAACGTCCTCATCATCGGCGTGGCGACCGCAGCGCATCAGGCCTTTTCGGCCAATCTCTACACATTGCCGTCCGATCTGTTTCCGCGCAGTGCCGTCGGCTCGGTGATCGGCATCGGTGGCACCGTCGGCGCCATCGGCGGCATGGCCATGGCGAAATATGCCGGCTTCATCCTCGATGGCATCGGCAGCTACACGCCACTGTTCGTCGTCGCCGGCTCGGCCTATTTCATCGCGCTGGCGCTGGTGCATTGGCTGAGCCCGCGATTGGCGCGCGCCGAGGTTTGAGTCTGAAAGAAGCCGCTCAGCCCCGCGTCGCCGCCACCACCGCCCGGGCCGAGTCTGTCAGCATCAGCAGGTCCGGCGTTACCGAGACGATATCGCAGCCGGCGGCAATCATGCGCCGGGCATAGGCGGCGCCGGAGCAATAGATGCCGACGCGTTTGCCGGCGGCCTTGCAGCGGGCGATGATGTCGCTGATGGTGGCGATGAGCAGCGGATCGTCATTGTCGGGACGCGGCGACAGGCCGAGGGCGAGGGCCAGGTCGGACGGCCCGATGAAGATGCCGTCATAGCCGGGGACGGCGAGGATGGCGTCGAGATTGGCGAGGCCATCGCGGGTTTCGACCATGGCCAGCGACACCACCGAAGCGGATGCGGCGGCGAGATAATCGGGGCCGAAGCGGCGCTGCGGCCGGCGCGGGCCATAGGAACGGCTACCGCGTGGCGGATAATGCAGGGCGTCGGCAAAGGCCTGGGCTTCGGCGGCCGAATTGATCATCGGCGCGATGATGCCATAGGCGCCGAAATCGAGCAGCCGCATGATCTCGGCGGCGTTGTTGGCGGCCACGCGCGCCAGCGGCTCCGCCCCGCCATGCTCGATCGCCAGCAGCAGTGCCGGCGCGTCGTCAAGCGTGGCGGCACCGTGCTGCAGATCGACTAGCAGCCCGTCATAGCCGCAGCCGGCCAGCGCTTCGGCGGACAGGATGGACGGGATGTTCAGCCAGCCGATGATGGCGGCACCGCCAGCATTCCAGATAGCGCGGATGCGGTTCATTTGGCTCTCCCGATCGACCTGTCTCTGCCGACACTTTTCGCGCTTGTCGATGATATTGCCACGGAAAGCATTGAGCCGCCCCGCCATGACCGATAAGGGCTGGTTATGGCCAAGCAGCGTGACGAGCCGGGCAAGATGCAGGTGCCGCCACCGGTCGGTATCGCCAATGTCGCGCAACTCGCGGCGATCGCCGGCGTGTCGGCCTCTACCGTATCCCGCGCGCTTGCTGGCAATACCGCCATCAGTACCGCCACCCGCCAGCGCATCACCGCGCTCGCCGATGCCCATGGCTATCGCATCAACCAGCAGGCCCGCAATCTGCGGCTGAAGCGCACCGAGGCCATCGGCGTCGTGCTGCCGTTGGGCCATGAAATCGGGCAGCATCTGTCCGATCCCTTCTTTATCGCCATGCTCGGTCATCTCGCCGATGCACTGGCCAATCGCGGCCATGATCTGCTGCTGTCGCGGGTGATTCCCACCGATGATGCATGGCTGGCGCGCATCCTCGCCTCCGGCCGCACCGATGGTACCATCGTCATTGGCCAGTCCAACCAGCTGGAGACGCTGGAACGTCTGGCCCTGGACGCGCCGGTGGTGGTGTGGGGGGCGAATCGCCCCGGCCAGCGCCATGTCAGCGTCGGGTCCGACAATCGCGCCGGCGGCCGGCTGGCCACCGAGCATCTGATTGCCCAGGGCCGCCGCCGGTTGCTGTTCCTCGGCAATACCGAGGCGCCGGAACTGGCCGAACGTCAGCAGGGCTTCGCCGGCGCATGCGCCGCCGCCAGCCTTGCGGGTGACAGCCTGCCGGTCAAGCTGACCGCCGATGCGGCCTATGTCGCCATCCGCGATCATCTTGCCCGCCATCCGGCGCCGGATGGTATCGTCGCTGCCTCCGACATCATTGCCATGATGGCGATCCGCGCGCTGACCGAAATCGGACTGCGCGTGCCGCAGGATGTCGCTGTTGTCGGTTATGACGATGTCGCGCTCGCCGCCCATACCGCGCCGCCGCTCACCACCATTCGCCAGGATATCGCGCGCGGCGCCGCGGCACTCGTTGATCTGCTGTTCCGCAAGCTGGCCGGCGAACCTGTCGAGTCGCTGGTCATGGCACCGGAACTGGTCGTGCGCGCGTCGACGGCGGCCGTTTAGAGTCGATTGCAGTCGGACGGCAATCGACTCTAGGCCTTTTTCACCGCCAGCGTCGCGGCGGCTGCCACCAGCATCATGCCGCCCCCCAGCAACAGCACGTTCCGGGCATCGCCGCCCAGCAGGCTGTCATAGAACAGCGGCATGGTCAGGCTCTGGATCAGCATGGGGATGACGATGAACATGTTGAAGATGCCCATGTAAACGCCGGTGCGTTCGGGCGGGATGGCGTCGGCGAGCATGATGTACGGGCAACCCATCATGCCGGCCCAGCCCAATCCGATGCCAAGCATGGGAATGGCAAGGGCAAGCGGCGTTGCCATCTCAGGGATCGCCAGCATGGCGAGGCCGGAGGCGGTAAGGCAGACGGCGTGCACCGGCCGCGCGCCATGACGGCGGGCAAAGGGCACCAGCGCAAAGGCGGCGAGAAACGCAACGAAGTTATAGGCCGCCCCGGCCTGGCCGGTGATCAGCGCCGCCTCGCGGAATTCGGGTGTCGCCGCGCCGGTGGCGCCGAACAGCGAGCGGGCGAGCGCGAAGCTGATGAACTGCCAATAGCAGAACATCGCATACCATTGGAAAAACATGGCCACGGCGAGCTGGCGCATCGGCCGGGGCATCTCGCGCACCGCCAGCGCGATATCGCTGAGCGTGGTGCGGGCCGATAGCGGCTCGGCGCGCATCGCCGCGGTTTCGGCCGGCGTCAGCGGCAGTTCCGGCACACGCAGCACCGACCACAGGATGGTGGCGATCGACAGCACCGCGCCGATGACAAAGGCGATATGCGTGGTCACCGGAATGTTGTTGCTGGCGACCGCGTCGCGGCTGATGCCGGCCCAGACCAGCAGCGACGGCGACAGATAGGCGAGCGTCTGGGCAAGCCCCGTGAAGGCACTTTGCGTGAGGAAGCCCAATGGTCGCTGCGGCGCGTCGAGCCGGTCGCTGACATAGGCGCGATAGGGCTCCATGGTGATGTTGTTGGCCGCATCGAGGATCCAGAGCAGGCTGGCCGCCACCCACAGCGCCGGGCTGTAGGGCATGGCGAGCAGGCCGAGCGAGCAGAGGACGGCGCCGATGAGGAAATAGGGCGTGCGCCGACCCAGCCGTGTGACGGTGCGGTCGCTGAGCGCGCCGACCAGCGGCTGCACGATCAGCCCGGTCATCGGCCCGGCCAGCCAGAGCAGCGGCAGCGTCGCCTCATCAGCGCCGAGATAGGCGTAGATCGGGCCCATGTTGGCCTGTTGCAGACCGAAGCTGAATTGCAGGCCCAGGAAGCCGATGTTCATCTGGACGATGGCCGCAAACGACAGATGGGGGCGGCGCATGGCTGCAGTGATCGGCGCGGCTATGGTCATGATCGTCCCCGGATCGTCCCCAGATCGTCTATGTGTCGCGACGGCCCTTTGCGGGTCTGTATCGTCGATCTGTGGCGCGATTGCCACAGAAGCCGGAATTATGCAATCGATTGCGAAAGCCTGCGACGACGGTCTTGCAATCGATTGCACATTTGCGATAGTCGATAATAGCCGCAATCAAGACGGCCAGATTTTGGGGAGAAACGGCCATGACCTTTGCCAGCCATTCCGCGCGTCGTGCACGCCGCCTGTTGACGGGCGCCGCCCTGTTCGCGCTTGCCACGCCCGCCTTTGCCCAGACGCCGCCGGCCACCGCCGATGCCAACGACACGGGTGAGGAAATCGTCGTCACCGCCGTCGCGCGCGGCATCAACAAGCTTGATTCGAGCGTGTCGGTGAGCAGCGTTTCGACCGAACAGTTGCTGAAATTCGCACCGCGCTCGGTCGCCGAAATGTTCCGCCAATTGCCCGGCATCCGTTCCGAATCGTCGGGCGGTGAAGGCAATGCCAATATTGCCGTGCGCGGCCTTCCCGTCGCTTCCGGCGGCGCCAAGTTCCTGCAGTTGCAGGAAGACGGTCTTCCGGTGCTCGAATTCGGGGATATCACCTTCGGCAATGCCGACATCTTCCTGCGCTCCGATTTCAGCGTCGGTCGCATCGAATCGATTCGCGGTGGCTCGGCCTCGACCTTTGCCTCCAATTCGCCCGGTGGCGTCATCAACCTGATTTCGAAGACCGGTGAAACCGAAGGCGGCGCCGTCCAGGCCGGTCTCGGCCTCGATTTCAAGGAATATCGCCTCGACGCCGATTACGGCGGCAAGCTCGGCGACGGCTGGCGCTATCACATCGGCGGCTTCTATCGCCAGGGCACCGGCCCGCGCGATCCGGGCTATGACGGCAACCGCGGTGGCCAGATCAAGGCCAATATCACTCGCGACTTCGGCAATGGCTATATCCGCGTCAGTGCGAAATATCTCGACGACCGCGCCATCGGCTATCTCCCCAATCCGGTGCTGGTCACCGGCACCAACGCCAACCCCAATTACCAGAACGTCCCCGGCTTCAGCATCAACCAGGACACGCTGCACAGCCGCTATTTCCGCGATGCGCTGACGCTCGGCCCGGACAACAAGCCGGTGACCAATGACATCCAGGACGGCCAGCGCGCCAAGGTGTTCACCATCGGCACGGAAGCCAGCTGGGACTTTGCCGATGGTTGGAACGTCATCGACCGTTTCCGCTATTCGGACATTTCCGGCCGCTTCATCTCGCCGTTCCCGGCGTCGGTCGGTGGGGCCCAGGCGACCGCCAACAGCATCGGCGGCGCCGGCGCGACGCTGCGCTATGCGACCGGTGACAAGGCCGGCCAGACCATCACCAATCCGGGATCGCTGAACGGCAATGGCCTGCTCGCCAGCATCGTTCTGTTCAACACCAAGCTCAACAGCCTCGACAACATCACCAACGACCTGCGCCTGTCGAAGGAAACCAAATGGGGTGATGCCGATGTGACGCTGACCGGCGGCTGGTATTTCTCGCGCCAGACCATCGACACCAGCTGGAACTGGTCGTCGTACCTGATGGAGGTCGCCGGTGGCGGCAATGCCGCGCTGATCGACGTCGCCAATGCCGCCGGCCAGTTGCAGACCGAAAAGGGTGTCGTTGCCTATGGCGCCAGCTTCTTCGGCAATTGCTGCCGGCGCAATTACGACCTCAATTACACCACCAATGCACCGTTCGTCGCGGCCACTGTCAAGCTGGACACGCTGACCCTCGATGGCAGCCTGCGCTATGACCTGGGCCGGGCACGCGGCCAGGTGTTCGGCGCCGATCTCGGTGGCGGCCGCGTCGGCGTCGCCAGCATCGATGTCAACGGCAATGGCACCATTTCCAAACCGGAAACCCAGACTTCGGTGGTGCCGCTCGGCTCGCCGTCGCCGGTCAACTACAACTACGATTATCTGTCCTACTCGTTCGGCGCCAACTACCGCATTGCCGACGATCTGGCGGTGTTTGCCCGCTACAGCCGCGGCGCCCGCGCCAACGCCGATCGCCTGACCTTCGGCCCGGCCATCAACAGCACCACCGGCAAGCTGGTCGATGCCGACGCCGCCGTCGATTTCGTCAAGCAGGCAGAAGTCGGGCTGAAGTATCGCAAGGGTGGAGTCGGCCTGTATGCCACCGGCTTCTACGCCGAAACCCAGGAGCAGAATTTCGAGGCAACCACCCAGCGGTTCTTCGATCGCAACTATGATGCCTGGGGTGTGGAACTGGAAGGCAACGTCCGGTCTGGCGGATTCAGCCTGGCCGCCACCGGCACCTACACCCATGCGCGCATCAAGTCCGATGTGCTCAACCCCGGTGTTGCCGGCAATCGCCCGCGCCGCCAGGCCGAGTTCATCTATCAGCTGACGCCGCAGTATGAGCAGGACCTGTTCACCCTTGGCGCCAATCTGGTCGGCACCACGTCTTCGTTCGCGCAGGATGACAATCAGCTGAAGCTGCCGGGCTTTGCCCAGGTCAATGCCTTTGTCGTGCTCCGTCCGATCGATCGCGTGTCGGTATCGGTGAACGCCAACAATCTGTTCAACACCAAGGGCTTCACCGAAGCCGAAGAAGGCGCCATCCCTGCCAACGGCATCGTCCGTGCCCGTTCGATCAGTGGCCGCACGATCTCGGCGTCGCTTCGCTACGATTTCTGATCGGACGTGAGCAAGCGTCCCAGTCGGTGCCCTCTCCCGCTTGCGGGAGAGGCGGCTCGCCCGCTTGGGCGAGCGGGTGAAGGTGTCTCTTCTGTGCCAAAGGTCCAAAACACCCTCACCCGGGGCGCTGGCGCGCCCTTCGCCTCTCTTGGCTGCGGAAGAGGAAGCTTCGATTGAAGCGACACCATCACGCATGACCGCCATCTGGACCCCCGACCATCTTGCCGCCATCGCGCGCGCGCCGCTGCCGGAACTGCCGGTTATCGACGCGACAGCGGTGCAGCCTATCCTGCCCGGCGTCGACCTATGGGATTTCTGGCCGGTGCAGACCCGCGATGGTTCCGTCGCCCGTATCGGCGATGGCACGCTGTGGCTCGTGCTTTCGGCTGTCGCCGCCGGTGATCCGGTGGAACGGCACAGCCAGGCGCGGCTGCGCCTGCTGCATCGGACGGCAGCGGGCTGGCGTGACCTGGGGCCGGTGTTCGCCGAAGGCAGCAGCCCCGGCAGTCGCGAGTGGTCCGGCTCGACGATCTACGATCCCGACTCCCGGGAACTGACGCTGTTCTTCACCGCTGCCGGTCGCCGCGACGGCCCTTTCAGCTATGAACAGCGGTTGTTCGAGGCGCAGGCGAGCGTCTCGGGCGCTGCCGTCGGGGCCTGGAGCGCCCCCCGCGAGATCGCCGCCAATGATGGCCGGCATTATGTCGTCGTTACCATGGCCGAAGGCGGACCGGGCACCATCAAGGCCTATCGCGATCCCGGTTATTTCCGCGATCCGGCCGATGATGCCGAATATCTGCTGTTCGCCGGCTCGCTCGCCGGATCCACGTCACTGTTCAACGGCTGCATCGGCATGGCACGGCGCGACGGTGACGCGTGGCAACTCCAGTCGCCGCTGCTTGCCGCCGATGATATCAGCAACGAACTGGAACGCCCGCACATCGTCCGCCACCAGGGGCTCTATTATCTGTTCTGGTCTACGCAGGGCAGCGTCTTTGCTCCCGGCCTCGTCGCGCCAAGCGGACTTTATGGCATGGTGTCGTCGGCGCTGGCCGGGCCGTGGACGCCGCTCAATGGCAGTGGCCTTGTCCTGTGCAATCCCGGTGTCGCACCGATGCAGGCGTTCAGCTGGCTGGTTCTCGACGATCTGTCGGTGGTCAGCTTCATCGATCAGATCGGCCCCGGTCGCGCCGGCTTCGGCGGCACCATGGCGCCGATCGCGCAACTGGTGCTTGCCGGCGACCGTGCCCAACTCGCCGGGATGATCGACGCCTGACGAAAGATCACGCCGATCCCCAGGCGGCGTGACCTTTCGCGCTATCCGGCCAGCAATTCCGCCACCAGCGCCGGCACCAACAGGCTGGCCGGGCCATGGCGCGCGCTGTCGAACAGCGGAGTGCCGGCGGACGGTTCGAGGTTCAGCTCCAGCGTCGCCGCCCCCGATGCCTCCGCCCAGCGCACGAAATTCGCTGCCGGATAGACCGCACCCGAGGTACCGATCGACACGAACAGGTCGCAGCCGGCGATCGCCGCCTCGATCGCGTCCATGTGATAGGGCATCTCCCCGAACCAGACGATATCGGGGCGCAGCCGCGGTTGGCGACAGCGCGGGCAGGGCGGATCGCCGGACAGATCGCCGTCCCAGGCCGGCGCGGCCCCGCAGCCGGTGCACAACGCGCGCCGCAGCTCGCCATGCATGTGCAGCAAACGCTTCGCGCCGCCGCGTTCGTGCAGATCATCGACATTCTGGGTGACGATCAGCAGGTCGCCCGGCCAGGCGGCATCCAGACGCGCCAGTGCCCGGTGCGCAGCATTGGGCGCTACAGTCGCCAGCGCTGCGCGCCGGGCGTCGTAGAAGCGCTGAACCAGCACCGGATCACGGTCGAATGCTTCTGGTGTCGCCACATCCTCGACGCGATGCCCCTCCCACAAGCCATCGGGCCCACGGAATGTCGGCACGCCCGATTCGGCGGAGATGCCGGCGCCCGTCAGGATGACGATGTTGTCCATGGCGGGGATGATAACGGTGCTGCTATGCTGGCGCCATGGCGAGACGCTGGCGGCAATGGCAATTCGGCAGGTTGATGCTGCTGTATGGTGCCGTGCTTGCCGCCGGCACCTTGTTGCTGGCCGGGGTGACCCACGGCCAGCGGTTGCGCGCACTGTCCAGCGATGTCCTGTCGCTGCTGACGGCAGCGGGCTTTCTGGCACTGGGTCTCTGGCTCGGGCTGGTGGTGCTGCGGCCGGCGTCACCACCGTCGGGCAATCCCGCCGCGGCCGACAGCCTCGGCCTGTCGCCCCGCGAGCGCGAAGTGCTGCGCGCGCTGGCTGCCGGCCACAGCAACAAGGAGATTGCGCGGCTGTTGTCGGTCTCGCCCAATACGGTCAAAACCCATCTGACGCGCCTGTTCACCAAATTGGGCGCCAGCAACCGCACTGCGGCGGTGAGCCGGGCGCGGGACCTGGGGCTGATCGGATGAATCGCGCCGAATCACCCGTTCGGGTGACTGGTATTGCCGGCGGCGGCATGGCGTAATCGCGGCCTCATCCAACGCCAGGGGGAAGGTCCATGATTCGCAGCATCGTCGGCTACGGTATCGCTGCCGGCCTTGTCGTCGGCAGCATCCTGTTCGGAACCACCGTCATCTTCCAGCACGATGTGCCCAGCCCGGCAATCGGCATGCTGATCGGTTATGCCGGCATGCTGTTGGCCTTCAGCCTGATCTTCGCAGGCGTGAAGCGCCACCGGGATACGACCTTGGGCGGCGTCATCGGTTTCTGGCCGGCGCTGGCATTGGGCCTTGGAATCACGCTGGTCGCGACGGTGTTTTATGTTCTGGCCTGGGAAGCGGCGCTGGCGGTCACCGCCATGGACTTCGGCGCCGAATATGCCGGCCAGATGGTGGCGGAGGCCGAGCGCAGCGGCGCCACCGGCACGGCATTGGCCCGCGCTCGCGCCGAAGCTGCGCAATTCGCCAGCAACTATGCCCGGCCCGCCTGGCGCATGGCGGTCACCGCGACCGAGATCCTGCCCGTCGGTGTGCTGGTGTCGCTGATCGCCGCCGCGGTGTTGCGCAGCCGGCTGCACAAGCGCTGAAAGGTTGCGTGCGACGCCGCCACACGCCAAAGCTGGGCCCATGACGGACAAGGCGATCAGGATCGGTGTGCTCGGTGCAGGCGGGCGCATGGGGCAGGCGATCATCGCCGCAGTCGCGGCCGATCCGCGGCTGGCGCTGGCTGGCGCCGTCGAACGCGCCGGGCATGAGGCTGTGGGCCGAGCGCGCGGGCCGCCGTTCGCACCGGGGTTGACCATCTGCTCCAATCCCGGCCCGCTCGCTCATGCTGCCGATGTGCTGATCGATTTCACTGCACCGACGGCACTGGCGGCGACGTTGGACGCGGCGTGTGATGGCAAGGCGGCGCTGGTCATCGGCACCACGGGTCTGGAGGCGCAGCACCATGCGATGATCGACCGGGCGGCGCGCTATATCGCCGTGCTGCAGGCTGCCAACACCAGCCTTGGCGTCACGTTGCTGGCGCGGATGGTGGCCCAAGCGGCACGGGCGCTGGGACCGGACTGGGATATCGAAATCGCCGAATTGCACCACCGCCACAAGGTCGATGCGCCGTCCGGCACGGCGCTGGCGCTGGGCGCCGCAGCGGCGGCCGGGCGCGGCGTCGATCTGGCGGCCGTCAGCGACCGCGGCCGTGATGGCATCACCGGTGCACGTACCCCTGGCCATATCGGTTTTGCGGCGCTGCGCGGCGGCAGCGCAGCCGGCGACCATAGCGTGCTGTTCGCCGGGGAGGGCGAGCGCATCGAACTGACGCATCGCGCCGAAAATCGCGACATCTTCGCGCGCGGCGCGCTGAAGGCGGCCGGCTGGATCGCCGGGCGCCCGGCCGGTCGCTATACGATGGATGCGGTGCTGGGGCTGCCACCCCTGTAGCGCGCCAGCGCGGCCTCGATCGCCGCGCCGACCTCGCGCCGCTCCGGTGCCGACAGGAAGCCGCCGACGCGCACACGCCGGCCGCGCGCTGCCAGGAACACATGGGCATCACCCAGCGGTGTTTCCTCGACCTGCACCCGCGTGAACAGCGGTTCGAAGCCGAAACGCCGGACCTGGCCCTGTGCGCTGACCCGCACCAGGGTCAGCGCATCGGCGACCAGTGTCAGACGCTCATGGCCACCACCGGCGGCATAGCTGGCGCGAAAGGCCCACCACAGCAGCGCCAGATCTGCCGCCATGAATGGCAGGATGGGCCAGGCCCCCAGCGCAAGGAAGCGCACGCCCCCCAGCAGGAAGATGCCACCCACCGCCGCGACCAGCCAGCGCATGTGACGGCGATCAAACGACCGGTTGGGCGTGAGCGTGAGATCGAGCACTGGCGACATATGGCCATGGTTATCGCTTCCGGCTTTACTTTGCACCCGCCGCGACGCCAAAGCGCATGGCATGACCGAAGCCCAGACCACAGAATTCTATCGCCGCCTCAGCGCCGCTGCGCCGGAGCCGGAAACCGAACTGGCCTATGTCAACACCTACACGCTGCTCGTTGCCGTCGTGCTGTCTGCACAGGCGACCGATGTGGGGGTGAACAAGGCGACCAGGCGCCTGTTCGAACGGGTGACGACACCAGCGCAGATGGTGGCGCTGGGCGAGGCAGCACTGAAGGACCACATCAAGACCATCGGTCTGTTCAACACCAAGGCGAAGAACGTCATCGCCTTGTCCGAAATTCTGGTGCGCGATTTCGGCGGCGAGGTGCCGTCCGACCGCGCCGTGCTCGAAACCCTGCCCGGCGTCGGCCGCAAGACCGCCAATGTCGTCGTCAACGTCGCCTTTGGCCAGGAGACCTGTGCGGTCGACACCCATGTCTTTCGAGTCGCCAACCGCACCGGCCTCGCGCCCGGCAAGACCGTGCTGGCGGTAGAGGAGGGTATCATGGCGCGTACGCCGGCCCCCTATCGCCGCCACGCCCATCACTGGCTGATCCTGCATGGTCGCTATATCTGTGTGGCGCGTCGCCCACGCTGTTTTGTCTGTCCCGTCGCCGAGCTGTGCGATTTTGCCGACAAGTCGTTGCCGAATTGAGCATTATCGCAATGCAACACAGGCGGTTAAGCGCGCGTTCAAGCAGTGGTGCCTATTTGGGCATTCGTAAGCGTTGCGTTGCGTTCCGCCACGGTTTGGCGATAATCAGCCCGTCCGCGTCCACGCGGGCGGGTTGATTTTTTCGAGTACTGGCTGTCACCCTCGCGGAGTTTCGATCCATGCGCCCAGTCGCGATTGCCACCATTACCGGTCTTGCCCTCAGCCTCCTTGCCGTGCCGGCGCTGGCCAAGGACAAGGTGCCGCCGCCGCCCGTCAAGGTCATTGGTGAGCCGATCAATTGCGTCAACGTGCGCAACATTCGACAGACCAAGGTGGTCGACGACCAGACCATCGATTTCGTGATGACAGGCAACAAGATCTACCGGAATACGCTGCCGATGAGCTGCCCGCGCCTCGGCTTCGAACGCGCTTTCATGTACCAGACGTCGGTGGCGCAGCTTTGCAATGTCGATATCATCACCGTGCTGCAACAGGGCGGCGGCAATGTCCGTGGTGCCAGCTGCGGCCTCGGCAAATTCACACCGATCGAGCCGCCGGCGAAGAAATAGCACCGGCGCAAGCCCTATGGCCTTCCCCGTCGGGCGCTGCTAACAGCGCCCACACGCATCCGTAGCTCAGCTGGATAGAGCACTGCCCTCCGAAGGCAGGGGTCAGGGGTTCGAATCCCTTCGGATGCGCCATTCCTTGAATGGCTGCCCCGCTTGTGGGGAGTTTCAGACCATTGCCGAAAAGAAGCGCTGCTCCAGCGGCAGCATGGCGGCGCCGATCGCGCAGGCATCGACCCGCGTTTGTGACTCGATGATGCGGGGCAGGGGTCGCGGTTCTTCGCGGCGGGCATCGTCGAACAATTCGATGGTCGGGATGATCTTGCGCGACAGGCTGGCCGGCAGACGGCCGCCGAGCACGATCGCTTCCGGATCGAGCAGGGCGGAGATCGACGAGGCGATCAGTGACAGCGGATCCCGCGAACGCTCAACCCACTCATCGACACCGGGCCAGTCGATGTCGAATTTCGCCAGCATGTCGGAAATGCCCTCGACCTCGACACCGCGACGGCGGATCGATTGCAACAGGGTTTCGAGTGTCGGCAATTGATAGACGTTGCGCGGCAGGATGAGGCCGATCTCGCCGCCATTGCCATGCACGCCGCGCATCAGTCGATGGTTGAGCACCACGCCGCCGCCGATGCCGGCCGCGATGAAGACATAGACGAAATTGGCATGTTCGCGCCCGGCACCCAACAGGCTTTCCCCGATGGCGGCGGCATTGCCGTCATTCTCCACCCAGGCCGGCAGGCCGAGCGCGTCGCTGAACAGCGCATCGATTTCGACCATCGCCCAATCGTCGAGAGCGCGCGGCGGATTGTAGCGCGAGCGTCCATCGAGATTGTAGCCGGAGATACCGACTCCGACACCGAACAGACGGTCGCGGGCGACGGGATGGCAGGCGATCAGGCGATCGGTGACCGCTTCCAGCGTTGCGAACACGGCCCGACGGCTCATCACCGGCATGTCGACATGCTCATAGCCGACGACGCGGCCGGAAAAATCCATCAACAGCACCGACATGGCATCGGTCATCAGCGCCACGCCGATCGAATAGGCGTGGTCGGGTGCGATGCGCAACGTGATGCGGGGCTGACCGCGCCGGCCATTGGCCTGGCGTTCGCCCAGCTGAACGGCGCCGCGCTCGACGAGATCGTTGACCAGCCGTGACACGCTCTGCTGCGACAGGCCGGTGGCGCTGGCGATGTCGGGTTGGGTGACATCATGATGGCGCAGCACATGGCTGAGGACGCGCGTCTCGCTTTCGGACGGCAGCTGGAAGGCGTCGGGGATCAACCTGGAACGCGACATTGGCCACTTCATGACAAATCGGGGCGGGGCAAGCAAACGATACCGCACAAAATAATACCCGTTATGAGTTGTAATCCGAATCGAGGCTTGCTAGCGTGATGGTCGTCAAGGGCTCGAAACAGGGCTGACGGGATGGGGAGACGATGATGACGCACGTGACAGCTGTGGTTCTGGCTGGGGTTTCATTGCTGGCATTGGCGCCGACAGCGGCGATGGCACAGGCGCCGTCCGGCTCGACGACAACCGCCGCAGCCACCGATGAGGCGTTGCCGGAAATCGTCATTACCGGCACCAGCCGGGCGCGCGTCGCCCTTGATACGCCCCTGGCGGTCACCCAGGTCAACGAAACCAGTCTGATCCGGCTGGGTGGCAGCGGCCAGGCCAATATCTTGAACACCATTCCGACCATCAAGGCCGATGGCGGCGGTGGCGAAGTGGCGGCCAATGTCTTCGTGCGCGGCCTTCCGTCTGGCGGCCAGTATCAGTTCACGCCGCTGATGTATGATGGCGTCACCGTGCTCTCCAGCTTCGGGCTGAACTCCTCGGCCTATGACGTGTATTTCCGAAACGATCTGGGCATTTCGCGGCTGGAGTTCGTGCGCGGCGGCGTCTCCAATCTGTTCGGTCCCGGCTCGGTCGCCGGCCTCATCAACTTCATCAGCAAGTCGGGCGGCGACCAGCTCGAGGGGACCGTCCAGCTCGAAGTGGCGGAAAAGGATCGCTATCGCGGCGATGTCGCGCTCAGCGGACCGCTGGGCGGCAATCTGTTCTTTGCCGTGTCCGGTTTCTATCGCACCGACAAGGGGCCACTGCGCACCAACCTCGATACCAAGGGGGGACAGATTCGCGGCAATCTCGAATATCGCTTCGGTGATGGCAGCGGCCATATCAAGTTGCTCGGCCAGTACATCAACGATCAGGCGCAATTCTATCTGCCGATCCCGCTCGATGGTGCGACACGGTCCCGGCTGCCCGGCAATGACGGCAAGCTGGTCAATTCGGTGCAGAATGATTTCGCGGCTAGCCTCGGCTTCAAGACGCCGAACGGCACCTTTTCGTCCGATATCGCGGATGGCGTTTCGACCAAGGGCGGCATGATCGGCCTGACCTTTGAAAAGGACTTCGGCGACAGCGGCTGGGGTGTCAACGGCGGCGTGAAATACAGCGATTACAAGCACAAGTTCGGCCTGTGGTCCGATGGTGACGGCGTCATCAACGTGCCGGAAACCCTGCAGAGCTTCCTGACCAACCGCAATCTCGGCGCTCTGTCGAACGCTGCCTTCAGCTTTGTCGGCGGCGGCGCGGCGCCGGCCAACACACTGCTGTTTGCCAACCGCTTCACCGATCGCGTCCGGCCCGTTCATGACTTTACTGGTGAACTCAACCTCACGAAGTCGCTGGCAACCGGCAGCATCGATCACAGCCTGACGCTTGGCGGTTTCTACGGCAATGCCAGTGCCGGGGATTACAATGTCACCACCACCTATCTCGCGGAGTTCAACAACACGCCGCGGCTGGTCAACCTGGTCGTCACCAATCCGACCAGCGGTGCCACCACGATCGTTTCGAACAACGGCCTGCTCAATGCCGGCGCCGGTTACGTCAACAACCGCCACGAGGCGGAACGCTATGCCGCCTATATCGCCGATCAGATGAAGATCGGTGACAGGTTCAACCTCGACATCGGGTTCCGCTGGGAAAGGCTCAACGGCCAGATCCGCCGCGAGCGCACGGCGACGGTGATCACCGACAGCACGACAGCCAATCTGTCGACGGCGCTCCGCGATGTCATCTGGGGCAATGGCGCCTTCACCACCGGCAATGTCTCGACCAGCGAATGGGCCGGGGCCATCGGCGCGCTCTACAAGCTCAGTGACGGTGTCAGCCTCTATGCCAACGCTTCCCGCGGTTATTTCTTCCCGGAACTGCGCTCGGTGTCGTTCAATGCGCTGTTCCAGCCGTCAACCTACAAGGCGGAAATCATCAAGCAGGCGGAAGCCGGCATCAAGGTGCAGCAGCCGCGCTTCTCGCTGACCGTTGCCGGGCTCTACACAAAGCTCGACAATCGCCGCCAGGTGCTGTTCGTCAACGATGGTGCCGGCGGCTTTCTGGAGCGGGTCAATCTGGTCGGCACCGAATCCTATGGCATCGAAGGCACGCTCGATCTGAAGCTGATGCGGCATCTGCGCTTCAACGGCAATCTGACGATCCAGCGTTCGCGGTACACGGCGTTCGATACGACGCCGAGCAACATCGGCAAGGATATCGAGCGTCAGCCGGACGTCCTCTACAACGCCGGGCTCTACTATGACGATGGCGCCATCGATATCTCGGCTTTCACCAACTACACCGGTGACAATTTCACCGCATCGAGCAACGCCATCCTGCTGAAAGGCTGGAACATCGCCACCGTCGATGCCGGCTATACCGTGCCCGTCGGTGCCGGGCGGATGCGAATCAGCGTCAATGTCTTCAACGTCTTCAATACCGCCGCCGTCACCGAGGGCTCGCCCCGCCAGGACAACAACCAGGCGGCCAACGGTGCCTTCTTCGTCGGACGGCCGGTCTTGCCGCGTCGTTTCATGGGGCGGCTTTCCTATAACTTCTGATGCAGCATGATGGCGGCGGGATGGCAGTTTCGCCGCCCGCCGACAGGAAGCCGAAGCCCATGGACTGCCGCCAGACCCTGACCGATTATTTCCGCCGGGGCATCGCGGCGGCCAGTCCGCGTCACACCATGCCGGCGCTGCTGCCGACACGCCCGCCCGCCGGACGCACCATCGTGCTTGGCTGTGGCAAGGCGGCGGCGGAGATGGCGCTGGTTGCCAGCGAATGTCTGACGGGGCCCGTCTCCGGCGCGGTGGTGACCCGGCAGGGGCACAATGTCGACAGGCCCCCCGCCAATATCGAGATCATCGAAGCACGCCACCCAGTGCCAGACGGGCAGGGCCTCGCCGCGGCCGCACGCATCCTGGCGCTGGCGGCCAAGGCCGGGCCGGACGACCGGGTGGTCTTCCTCATTTCAGGCGGCGGCTCCGCCTTGCTCTGTGCGCCGGCTGACGGCATCGCCTTTACCGAAAAACAGGCGATCAACGATGCGCTGGTGCGCTCTGGGGCTGCCATATCCGATATCAATCTTGTGCGTCGGCATCTCTCGCGGGTGAAGAGCGGGCGTTTGGCCGCCACGGCCGGTGCGCATGGTGCCGAACTGCTCACCCTCGTCATTTCCGACGTTGCCGGTGACGATCCGGCGCTGGTCGCCTCCGGCCCCAGCATCGGCGCCCCTTTCGAGCCCGAAAAGGCCCTGGCCCTGCTCGCCGCCGCCGGCTGGGACGCCAGCCCGCAACTGGCGGCGGCCATCCACGCCAATCGGCCGCCGCCGGTGCCGGTGCATCCGGTGCATGTGCTGGCAACCAATGCCGACGCCCTGCGGGCGGTCGCTGCTGCGGCTCGCGCCGATGGCTGGAACGTCGTCGATCTCGGCGCCGAATTGACCGGGGAGGCTGCGGCGACCGGGCGCTCCCATGCCGACATCGCCGAACATTATCGCCGGCAGCCGGGACGTCATCTGCTGCTGTCGGGCGGGGAATTGACGGTCAATCGCGCCAGCCGGAACGGTTGTGGTGGCCCCAATCTCGAATATCTCACCGGCCTGCTGACCCGCATCGATCCGGCCGCACCGATTGCGGCCCTGGCCGGCGACAGCGACGGCATCGACGGCACCGAAGACAATGCCGGCGGCTATTTCGCCGCCGAATGGATCGACGCGGCCATTGTCGCGGCAGGACATGACGCGCTGGCCAGCAACCGCTGCTACGATCTTTTCGATCGCATCGGCGGGTTGGTGGTGACCGGGCCGACCCGCACCAATGTCAATGATATCCGCATGATCGCGGTCGAAGGGTATTGAGAATGTCGGCCGATCTCGACACCCGTGCCATCGCCATCCTGCGGCGCAACGACCGGGGCGGCTATACGGTGCCGACGCACGGCCTCTACCCCTTTCAGTGGAATTGGGATTCGGCCTTTGTGGCGTTGGGTTTTGCCGAATTCGACCGGGATCGCGCCTGGACCGAGATCGAAACGCTGGTTTCGGGGCAATGGGATGACGGGATGATCCCCCACATCATCTTTCACCGCGACGATCCCGGCTATTTTCCAGGGCCAGGTGTCTGGGCCACGGGCCGCACGCCGCCGACATCGGGCATCACCCAGCCGCCGGTGCTGGCGACGGTGCTGCGCCGGCTGTGGGAACAGGAGGGCTCTGATCCCGCGCATCCGCGGTTGCGGCGGCTTTACGATGCCTGCCTTGCCAGCCATCGCTGGTTCCACCGCTTTCGCGATCCGATGGGCAACGGTCTGGTAATGGCCACCCACAATTGGGAAACCGGCCGCGACAACAGCAGCGAATGGGACGATGCGCTGGCCCGCGTCGATACCAGTGGTGTCGGCACCTATCAGCGCCGCGATACCGGCCATGTCGATGCGGCGATGCGGCCGACAGCGGCAGAATATGATCGTTACGTCGCCATCCTGCAGTTCGGGCGGGATTGTGGCTGGGACCATCGCCGCATCGCCGATGCCGGGCCGTTTCGCGTCGTCGATGTCGGCATGTCGATGGAATTGCTGCGCGCCAACCGGGACCTGCTGGTGCTGGCGACAGCGCTGGGCGACGCGGCGGCCGTGGCGGAGCTGACCGCGCGGATCGCCCTGTCGACGGCCGGCATCGACTGGCTGTGGAATGATGAGGTCGGTGCCTATTGCTCGCGCGATGCGACGACGCATGTGAGCTCGGGCCTGGTCACCAGCGCCAGTTTCCTGGCCTTTTATGCCGGTGTCGGCAGCCCGGCGCAGCGCCAGCGCCTGCTGGCGGCGCTCGATCGGATGACGCGCAGCGCCGTCTATCTGCTGCCCAGCCTCGAGGCCGGCAGCCGCGCCTATGATCACCAGCGCTACTGGCGCGGGCCGGTCTGGCTGGTGGTCAGCTATATGGTGGCGGAGGGTCTGGCCGAAGCCGGTGAAACCGGCTGGGCGGAACGCATCCGGGCCGATTCGGCGCGGTTGATCGCGACCTCCGGCTTTTACGAAAGCTTCAGCCCCGAAACCGCCGCCGGATCGGGTGGACCGGACTTTTCCTGGACGGCGGCCATGTGGCTGGCCTGGGTGCGCAAGGGCGCCGGCGCATGACCGACGCGACGTCTGCCCCCAGCCGTTATCCGTGGCGGCTGGTCGGCCTGTTGTGGCTGGTGTCGTTCGTCAACGCTGCCGACCGTTCGATCTTCAATACCGTCAAGCCGCTGTTGCGCACCGCCTTTGGGGTTACCGATGTCCAGCTTGGGCTGATCGATACGACGTTCTTCTGGGTTTATGCCGTCTGCGCCTTTCTGTTCGGGCGCCTGGGGGATAGCGTCCGGCGTCGCAACATGATCATCGGTGGGCTGCTGTTCTGGAGCCTTGCCACCGGCATCATGCCGCTGGCGACGGGCTTTGCCATGCTGCTCGGTCTGCGCGGCCTCGTCGCTGTCGGCGAATCGACCTATTACCCTTCCGCCACCGCGCTGATCAGCGCCTGGCACCGGCCGCAGATGCGCAGCCGTGCCCTGTCGATCCACCAGACCGCCGTGTTCGTCGGCGCCGGGCTGGGCGGCTGGGTCGCCGGCAAGCTGGCCGATGCGCATGGCTGGGCGGCGCCGTTCATGGTGTTTGCAGCACTCGGGTTCATTGTCCTGATGCTGTTGCTGCGCTGGCTGCGCGACGATGCCCCCGTGGCGGCGCGTCCGGCCACCGCGGTGTCCGCCGAGCCGCTGCGTCTGATCCTCGCCAATCCGGCAGCGCTGCTGCTCTGCGGCGTCTTCTTCCTGGCAACGGCGGCCTCTTCGGCGGTGCTGAACTGGAGCAACACCTACGCCCATGATGCGCTTGGCCTCGATCTGGCCGACAGCGCGCTGGTCGGGCCGGTGGCGATCGCAGCTGCCGGCTTTGTCTCGGTGCTGACCGGCGGCTGGCTGGCCGATCGGCTGGTCGCGCGCAGCAGCCTCGGCCGCTTCACCGTGCTGGCGGCCGGGCTGGGTATCGCTGCCATGTTCCTGTTGCCCTTCCCGCAGGCGCGTACCGCCGGCCAGGTCGGGCTGCTGCTGTTTGCGGCCAGTTTCGGCAAGGGGTTGTTCGACGGTTGCGTCTATGCCGCGATGCATGACGTCATGCCCGATGCGGCGCGGGCGACGGCGGCCGGACTGATGACGATGCTGGGCTTCATCGGCGCCGGTGTCGCCACTGTGCTGCTGCCGCTGATCGCAGTTCGCTCGGGGCTCGCGGCCGGCTTTGCCATGCTTGCCGGGCTGTACCTGCTGGCCGTTGTCGCGCTGCTGGCCGGCCGGCCGCTGGTCGCGCGCGTCATCGCCCGCCAGGCTGGAGATGCCGCCGGTGCGTGAGCCAGCATTGTACGGCGGCATCGAGCTCGGCGGCACCAAGACCCTGGTGGCTATCGGCGATGCCGCGGGCGGGTTTCGGGCGCGCATCACGCTACCGACCGCGGCACCGGCGGTACTGCTGCCACAGATCGGCGCCTTTCTTGCCGATCATGCCGCTGAGGGGGCGCTCGCCGGGCTGGGTGTCGGCGCTTTTGGCCCCATCGTCATCGACCAGGCGGCGAGCGATTATGGCCGACTGCTGGAAACCAACAAGCCAGGCTGGAGCGGCTTCGATCTTGTCGGCGCGCTGCGCAATGTCAGCTCGGCGCCGATCAAGCTGGTCACCGATGTGGCGGCAGCGGGCATCGGCGAGGCACGGCTGGGGGCGCTGCGCGGCGTCGCGCTCGGTCTTTACCTGACCATCGGCACCGGCATCGGCGGTGCCGTGCTGCACCACGGCCTGCCGTTACCGGCACTGCTGCATCCGGAAATCGGCCATATTCCGCTGCTGCGCCAGGCCGACGATGCCAGCCCGTCCACCTGTCGTTTCCATGCCCATTGTGCCGAAGGGCTGGCCGCCGGCCCCGCGATTGCGGCGCGCTTTGGTCGGTCGCTCAATCACTTTTCCAGCGATGGGGTCGAACAGGGGCTGGTTGCCGAGTATCTGGGGCAATTGGTGGCGACATTGGTGCTGACCTTGTCACCACACCGCATCGTCATTGGCGGCGGCGTCGGCAGTGCGCCCGGCCTGATACCGGCCGTGGAGGCGGCGATGTTGCGCCAACTCGCCGGCTATGGTGGTGCCGCGACCGCGACGGGCTATCTGTGCCCGCCGACGCTGGCGGGAGACGCCGGTATCGTCGGTGCGCTGTGCTGCGCGGCCGACGCGCCCCTCGCCATGGCGGCCTGAACCATGCCGCCGATCCGCCTGACGCGCCGTACCGTCACCAAGCCATGGGGGCGCCGCGACCTGCCGGCCGCGCTGGACAGCGCCGACGCGCCGATCGGCGAAATCTGGTTCGAACATCCGAACAGGGCGCTGCCGATCCTCATCAAATGGTTGTTCACGTCCGACCGACTGTCGGTACAGGTCCACCCCGATGATGCTCAGGCAGCCGCCAGCGGGCTGCCCAGCGGCAAGGAAGAATGCTGGGTGGTCGTCGATGCGGAGCCCGGTGCAACGCTGGGTATCGGAACCCGCAAACCCTTGCATGCGGAAGCGCTGCGCGCGGCGGCCCTGTCCGGCGACATCGTCGAGCTGCTCGATTGGAAACCGGTTGTCGCCGGGGACTGGTTCCACATCGCGCCCGGCACCGTGCATGCCATTGGTGCCGGGGTCACGCTGGTCGAGGTGCAGCAGTTTGCCGATGTCACCTATCGGCTGTTCGACTATGGCCGTGCCCGCGCCTTGCATGTCGATGATGGTGTCGCGGTCAGCCGCGCCGAACCCTATAACGATCCGCGCCACGGCCGACTCGGCCCGCAGGGCGCGGCGCGGCTGCTGTCGCGCTGCGCATCCTTCACGCTTTGGCATGCCGGTGGTGCGGCACTTGCGGATCTGCCGGCCACCGATCTGTGGTTGGTGCCGCTTGCCGGCCGCATCGATCTCGAGGGCGTGATCGCCGGTCCAGGCGACATACTCTATGGTCCGATCGGCACCGCAGTGACGAGCGTGGATTTCGCCTGTCTCATCGTCATGGCGACCGCGCCCTGACGATCGGTGCGCGCGCGGGGCGCATGACAGGGCGGCGCCGATCGCCTAGAGACGCGGCGTTTTGAAGATCGCCTTTGATCCTTTCATCTTTGCCATGCAGGAACATGGTGGTGTCTCCCGTGTCCATGCCCGATTGGCGGCGGGCATGGCCGAGGCCGGCCATGAGGTGCGCATCCTCTCGCCACTCTACACCAACGCCTATCTGTCCGATCTACCCGCAGGCCTGGTTCGCGGTCGGCGCCTGGCGATGTCGCGCCACGCCAGCCGCATTGCGCGGTTGGCGGGTGATTTGCTGCTGGCACCGCAACTGGCGCTTTTTCAGCCCGATATCGTGCAGGATTGTTTCTACAGCCCCGCCGTACAGCCGCCGCGTGGTTCCCGGCTGGTCGTGATGGTCCATGACATGATCCACGAATTGTTCCCGCAACATTTCCCGGCGGATGACCGGACCGCGGCACGCAAGGCCGCCGCCATTGCCCGCGCCGACCATATTCTCTGCATTTCCGAAAGCACCCGTGCCGACCTGCTGGCGCGTTTTCCAGACGTTGCGGCCAAGACCAGCGTCACGTTGCTCGCCGTTGACCAGCCGCAGATCCCGATCATGCGCAACGCGCCGGCGCGACCCTTTCTGCTCCATGTCGGCCAGCGCGGCGGTTACAAGAATTTTTCCGCGCTACTGTCAGCATATGCGGCGTCGCCTCTGCTGCATGACAGCCATGATCTGCTGGCAGTCGGTGGCGGCGCCTTCACCCCCGCCGAACAGGCCGCAATCGTCAGCCATAGCCTTGCCGGCAAGGTCCACCAGCGCGGCGCCGACGATGGGCAACTGCGCCAGCTTTATGCAGATGCCGCGCTGTTCGTGTTTCCATCGCTCTACGAAGGCTTCGGCATGCCGCCATTGGAGGCGATGACGGTCGGCACGCCGGTGGTGGTGGTGCAGGCCAGCGCCATGCCGGAAATCTGCGGGGACGCTGCCGAATATGCCGAAAACGGGGATGCCGAAGCGCTAAGGGCCGCTATCGAAGCCCTGCTGTTGTCGCCAACGCGACAGGCGGAGCTTGCCGCCGCCGGGCAACAACGGCTCGCAAAATTTCGGTGGCAACGCACCACGGGTGACGTGCTGGCAGCCTATCAGCGACTTGTCTGACCGCCGCGCCCGCCGCGTTGCAACCCGGCGGGCAGCGGCAGCAGCGCCAGGATCAGCCCCAACCCCAGCCCGGCGATACTGGCGCCCAGGACCAGTGCCACCACACGCGGCTTTGCCGGCTCGGGACTGACCTGTACCCCATCAAAATATTCGATCGCATAAGGCGTGCTACCGGAATTGCGCATGCCGCGCTGTTCGGCTTGCGCCAAGGCCAGAAGCAACGCCCGGCGCTCGCCGGCCGGCAGCCTGTGCCGCAACTGCTGCGACAGAAAGGCGATATGATCCGCGGTTCGCTGTGTCTGTTGCTCGCGCAGCCAGCGGACAGTGGAGTCGGTCACCGCGCTCAGAAACCGGGCAGCAAACATCGGGTCGGTATGGCTGAAGTGCACGGTCGACATAGGGCTGAGCGCACTTTGCTGCACCTGCACCGAATCGGCGATATAGTGCTGCATGGCCATGGCATCGGGCGCCCGCCACGGCGTTGTCGACCGGCCGAGCGCCGTGTTGATATAAGACAGGGCGCCGTCGATCAGGCCAGGCGACGGGGCATGCCAGCTGTTTTGGCGTCCGTCCCATTGTGCGGCAAAGATGATGTGCATCAGAGCCGGATCGCGGGCCAGGCGCGCGGCAACGTCCGGCGCATGGATGCCCGCGATGAAAGTCTGAAAAGGTGACACGGCCGCGCTCTCACCACCCTGTCCGGCCAGAGTTGCAAGCGCGCCTGGCAGCCGCTTGTCGCTGGGGCTGGCTGCCGGATAGATCTTCAGCTCTGCGGCATAAAGATACTCGGTCTGGCGCAGAAACAGGATGGCAAGGCCAAAGCCGACAACCAGACCGACCAATGGTAGCCACCAGCGCTGCCGCACACGGTATAGCTGCAGGTGCAACCAGGGCGTTTCGGCGGTGATGTTGGCGCCTGTCATTGTGGCAGCGGCGTCGCCAAACGGCCCCGCATCATTGACTGTCACAGCAGCAGCCGGAAGCGGGTGCCTTGTGGCGCGACCGGTTCGCAGCTCAATGCCGCGTCATGGGCAAGAGCGATCTGGCGGGCGAGACTGAGACCGACGCCGGTGCCTTCGCTCTTCGTCGAGAAGAAGGGCAGGAATATATCCTGGCGCAGATCTTCGGGAACGCCGGGGCCATTGTCGATGACATCGATGGCGGTACGGCCGCCGGGCAGGGCGGTGCCGACCAGGCTGACAGCAGGTGAAGGCTGGGTCGCAGCGGCCTCGGCGGCATTGCGCAACAGGTTGATCAGCAGCTGCGCCAGCAGATCGGGGTCGGCGTCGATGGCAAGGCCCGGCGGCGCCAGATCGATGGTCAGCGGCAATGTCGGCCAGTCGCTTTCGAACAGGCGCTTCAGTTCGGCGAACAGCGTCGCGAGTTCGACGCGTCGCCGGCGCAGCGTCGGTGGCCGTGTCAACTGCCGATAGGTGCGAACGAAATGCATGACGCCTTCGGCGCGGCGGGCCACCGTTTCGATGGCGGCGCGGGCATCGGCGATGGCGGGATCATGACCGGTGTCGGCGGCGGCGATCAGGCTGGCGGCGGTTGCCGACAGGCTGGTCACCGGCGTCATCGAATTCATGATCTCATGCGTCAACACCCGCACCAGATCGGTCTGCGCCGCCAGTTCGGCGCGGTCCAGCTCCTGCTGGATAGGCTGAACAGCGAGGATGCGAAGCTGTGCGCCGCGCGCCTGTCGCACGTCCGACATGATCAGCAACGCCGCCACCGGGGCGCCGGCCAGGTTGAGCTGCGTTGATCGTCGCTCACCGGGCTTCATCGTCGCGATGTCGCTGACAAAGCCATCGCCGAACGACGCGAGGTCCTCGATCCGCACCGCGTTGCCGGGGGCCAGCAGGCGCCGTGCCGCCTTGTTGAGCAGGCTCAGCCGGCCGGCGGGATCGAGGCTGAGCAAGGCGCCGGGTGCATCATCGAGCATTGCCGACAGGAAGCGATTGTCATCCTGGGTTTCGGCGCGTTCGCTGCGCAGCCGCGCCATGGCATCGTTCAGGCTCGCAGCCAGCGTATCGAAGCCGCCGCCATTGCCGCTGAAGGCCATGGTGAAATCGCCATTGCTGACCGATTCGACAAAGCGCGCGACGGCGAGATTGGTGCGCCGTACAAACAGCCAGACTTCGGCGAGGGCGACGCCCGTCGCAAGGCCAGCCAGCAGGGTCGTGGCGTAAAGACCGGGCCGCGTCAGCACCCAGGCGAGCAATGCCCCGGCCGCGAGCAGCAGGGCGATGCGCAGCACCAGCCCTATTTCGAATCGGGTGCCAAGGCCATTCACGCCGTCACAGTCCGTGCTTTTCCATGCGCCGATAGAGCGAAGCCCGGGTCAGCCCCAGTTCGCCGGCGGCGTTGGAAATATTCCAGGCGTGTTTCTGCAGTGCGCGTTCGATGATGCGGCGCTCGGTCCGTTCCAGGTTCATGTCGAGGTCGGTTTCGCCTGGCGTCGGTGCGATGTCGATCGCGGCGGCAGCACGCGGCAGTGGGAAATCTTCGGCGACAAAGGCTTCGCCGCCAGCGAGGATCACGGCGCGTTCCGCGGCATGGCGCAGGGCGCGCACATTGCCGGGCCAGGCATAGGCGGCCAGCGTCGCCGCCAGATCGTCCGGCATGCTGGGCAGGGCCTTGCCATATTTCCTCGCATAAAGCGCCAGATAGTGCTGGAGCAGCACCGGTACATCGCCGGGCCGCTCCCGCAGCGGTGGCAGCGTGATCTCGACGGTGTTCAGCCGGAACAGCAGGTCGGGGCGGAAGCGGCGTTCGTCGGCAAGGGCTTTCGCATCGAGGTTGGTCGCGGCAATGACGCGGACGTCGAAGTCCATGGCCCGGTTGCTGCCGACCGGTGTCACCTTTCTCTGTTCGAGAACGGTCAGCAATTTGGGTTGCAGGTGCAGCGGCAGATTGCCGATTTCATCGAGAAAGATGGTGCCGCCGTCTGCCGCCTGAAAACGCCCGATGCGGTCGGCACGGGCGTCGGTGAAGGCCCCCTTCACATGGCCGAACAATTCGCTGTCGAACAGGCTTTCGGCGATGGCGCCGAGATCGACCGACAGGAACGGCTTGTCGGCGCGGCGCGAGCGCGCATGAAGTTCGCGCGCGATCAATTCCTTGCCGGTACCATTCTCGCCGAGCACCAGCACATTGGCATCCGTGGGGGCGACGCGATCGACAAGGGCGTGTATCATGCGCATCGCCGGGGAGGTGCCGAGCAAGGGGCTTTCCGGGCGGGTTGTCGCCACGATTTCCGCCAGTTTCTGCTGGCTGACAGCGGCATCGCGGCGGCTGCGTCCGAGTGCCGCCGCGGTCTTCACCGTCGTGACCAGCCGGTCATTGTCCCAGGGTTTGGTGACGAAATCGGTGGCGCCGCGCTTCATCGCTTCGACAGCCGTGGCGATGCCACCATGCGCCGTGATGATGATGACAACGGCTTCGGCATCGAGACTGCGGATCGTATCGAGAGCGCGAAAACCCTCGGCACCGCTGGATGCGCCGCGCGAGAAGTTCATGTCGAGCAGGATCACATCGGGCTGATGCGCGGCGATCAGGCCGGGCAGGGCCGCCGGATCATGGGTGGTGATGACCCGGGCGAACTGGTCGCGCAACAGCAGCCGGGCAGACAGCGCGACATCGGCATCATCATCGACGATCAGGGCGGTGCCGACGGCGGTCATCGGGGCTGCGGGTTCCTCGGTTACTGTTCATTTCCGTACAGAAGCGCAGGCGGCATGAACAGGGGGAACCGCCACATGGACGCCACGGCCCGACCAGCGCCGCGTTGACATCGCTGCCGTGATGGGTTTTTGGGTCGCGCCGTCAATTCTTGATGGCCGTACCAGACAAGGCCTTTTGCATGTCGCTTTCCACGCAGCGTATTCTCGTCACCGGTGGCGCCGGGTTTCTGGGCTCGCATCTTTGTGATCGGCTGATAGCGGCGGGTCATGATGTGCTGTGCGCGGACAATTTCTTTACCGGCAGCAAGGTCAATGTCGCGCATCTGATCGGGCATCCGCGTTTCGAGCTGATGCGTCACGACGTGACCTTCCCGCTCTATGTCGAGGTCGATCGCATCTTCAATCTCGCCTGTCCGGCCAGTCCCGTGCATTATCAGCATGACCCGGTGCAGACGACCAAGACCAGCGTCCATGGCGCCATCAACATGCTCGGGCTGGCCAAGCGCATCAAGGCGCGCATTCTCCAGGCCTCGACCAGCGAGGTCTATGGCGATCCTGAAGTTCACCCCCAGCGCGAGGATTATTGGGGCCGGGTCAACCCGGTCGGCATCCGCAGCTGCTATGATGAAGGCAAGCGCTGTGCCGAAACGCTGTTCTTCGACTATCACCGCCAGCATGGTCTCGATATCAAGGTGGTGCGCATCTTCAACACCTATGGCCCGCGCATGCACCCCAATGATGGACGCGTTGTCAGCAATTTCATCGTGCAGGCGCTGCGTGGCGAGGACATCACCATCTATGGCGATGGCCAGCAGAGCCGCAGCTTCTGCTATATGGACGATCTGCTCGATGCCATGCAGGCGATGATGGAATCGCCGGCCGATTTCCCGGGGCCCGTCAACATCGGCAACCCCGGTGAGTTCACTATGCTGGAACTGGCCGAACAGGTGCTGGCCCAGGTCGGTGGGCCGTCGAAGCTGAAGTTCATGCCATTGCCCCAGGATGATCCGCGCCAGCGCCAGCCCGATATCAGCCTGGCGCGCGAGCGGCTGGGCTGGGAGCCCAAGGTGCCTCTGGCCGAAGGGCTGAAGCATACCATCGCCTATTTCCGCGACCGCATCGCGGGGTGATGCAAAGCGCGGTCCTGTTTCTCGTCTTCAACCGGCCGGAAACGACGGTTCGGGTGTTCGAGAGCATTCGCCGGGCGCAGCCACCACGCCTCTATGTTGCCGCCGATGGCCCCCGCCCGGCGCGTGCCGGGGAGCCGGAACGCTGTGCCGAGGTGCGTGCAATTGCAACGGCCGTCGACTGGCCCTGCAAGGTCGAGACACTGTTTCGCGACGAAAATCTCGGTTGCAAGCGCGCGGTCTCGGGCGCCATCGACTGGTTTTTTGCGAACGAGGCTGAGGGTGTCATCCTCGAAGACGACATCCTGCCCGATCCGAGCTTCTTTCCCTATTGCGATGCGCTGCTTGCCCGCTATCGCGACGATGCCAATGTCGCGATGATCAGTGGCTGCAATCTGATCGGTGACCGCCATGGCGCCGACGCCAGCTATGTGTTCACGCACTATATGCACATCTGGGGCTGGGCGAGCTGGCGGCGCGCCTGGTGTCACTATGATGCCGACATGGCCGGCTGGGCCGACCCGGCAGCAAAACGCAAGCTTGCCGATGTGCTCGGCAACCGGCCGCGGGCGATGGCCTATTGGTCCGGCATTTTCGACCAGATGGCGGCTGGAACCATCGACACCTGGGACTATCAATGGGTCTTCGCGGCCTGGATGCGGGACATGATCGCCACCATACCCGCGCATTGCCTTATCGAGAACATCGGTTACGGGGCCAACGCCACGCATACAACAGGCGACATGCCGAAAGCCGTGCGCGCCGCGCGGCCCAGGCCGATGGCGTTTCCGCTGTGTCATCCGGATCGCTCCGAGGTTCGGATGATCGACCTGCTGGAAGAACAACATGCCTTCGGGTTGACGTGGCAAAACGCGTTGCGAGCGCGTCTGGCGCACGTGCCGCTGCTGCGGCGCTTGGTGAATGGTGTGCGGACGGCATTGAACCGGCGATAGCGGCGCAAGGGTCGTACTCCGCACGAGTTCGAAAAGGCCTGTGCCGATGCCATCGTCATCACCGCTGCCGGGCCGGCGCTGTCCACTATCGGACAGGCCCTGTTCGAATTCGAACACTCCGCGGCGCGGATGGCGCGGTGCTTCAGCGGAAAAACACTGGAAATTCAGTGATAATCGTAACTGGCACGATCTCTGCATAGCTGTTTGCGTGGCTGCCCCCGGCCACAGACGAGTGGAGAGTAACCATGACGATTTCCCTGTTGCGTTCGTCGTTTGGCGTTGTGTTTGCCGCTGTTGCCACGCTGGCCACTGTCGGCGTTGCCGCCGGTCCCGCCCGGGCCGATACGCCGGATGCCCCGCGCACCCGGATCGTGGCCACCGCCGATCTCGACCTCAGCCGCCCGCAAGGGCTGCATGCGGCCGAACAGCGGCTGGCCCGGGCGATCCGCCAGGTCTGCGCCCCGGTCGATCAGCGTGATCTCGCCGAACGCCAGGCCGCGCGCGCCTGTGCGACCACGGCGCTGGCCGCAGCCTCCCCCCGCATTGCCGAACTCGCCGCTGCGCGCGGTGCCGGCAATCAGCTCGCCACCATCACGGCTGACGAACCCGTCCGCCGGTGATGCTGGTCCGCTGGCGGGCGCGTCGGCCCCTCCCGCGCCCGCCAGCCCCCTTTTGAAAGACTGCCCATGTCCGTCGTCACGCTGCAGCCCAAGCCGGAAAGCCCGCCCGCCGGAGCCGCGATGGATCGCGTCATCGCAACGAAGCGGATGCCGCTGAAGGCGCGGCTGGCCATGGGCGGGATCGTGGCAACGCTGGCGCTCGGCACGGTCGCCGTGATGGTCAACCGCAGCAGCCATGCCCAGACGGTGGCCACCACCAATCTCGGCATCGCCACGGTCAGCGCCGGCACGTTCGACGATTTCGTGCCGCTGCGCGCGCGGGTGACGCCGCTGGTAACGGTCTATCTCGACGCTGTCGAAGGCGGCCGCATCGATCGCGTGCTGGTCGAGGATGGCGTCCCGGTCACGCCCGGCCAGCCGCTTGCCATCCTGTCCAACGCGACGCTTCAACTCGATGTCATCGCCCGTGAGGCCGATGTCAGCCAGCAGCTCAACAATCTGCGCAGCCAGGAGCTGGAACTGCAGCGCAGCCGGCTCGAAAACCGCCGCAACCTCGCCGAGGTCGACTGGCAGATGTCCAAGGCAGGCCGCCAGCTTGAACGCGATGAAAAGCTCGCCGCCGGTGGCTGGGTATCAGGCAAGGCGCTGAAGGATTCGCAGGATGAGGCGCGCTATCTTGCCGAGCGCCGCCGCATCACCGCCGAAACCATGGTGACGGAGGAGCGGCTGCAGGCCAGCCAGCTCGGCCAGCTGCGCAGCGCCGCCAGCGGCCTCACCGCCAATCTCCGCCTTGCCCGCGCCAGCCTCGACGCGCTGACCATCCGCGCGCCGGTCGCCGGGCAATTGTCGGGCTTCAACCCGCAGGTCGGTCAGAGCGTTGGTCGCGGTGAACGGCTGGGCCAGATCGACAGCGCCGGCCGCAACAAGCTGGTCGCCGACATCGACGAATTCTATCTGGGCCGCATCCAGCCCGGCCAGCGTGCCCGTGTCGAATGGGGTGGCAAGGCCTATGCGCTGACCGTCGCCAAAATCTATCCGCAGGTGAAGGGCGGCACCTTTACCGCCGATCTGACTTTCGACGGCAGCCAGGAGCCGGCGGCGCTGCAGCGCGGCCAGACGCTGCAGCCGCGGCTGACGCTGGGCGACCCGGCACCGGCGCTGCTCGTCGCCAACGGCGCCTTTTACCAGGACAGCGGCGGTGCCTATGCCTTCGTCGTCAGCGCCGATGGCAAGAGCGCCGAAAAACGGCCCGTCCGCCTTGGCCGCCGCAACCCCGATGCCATCGAAGTGCTGGGCGGTTTGCAGCCGGGCGACCGTATCATCACCTCGTCCTATGCCGGCTTTGCCGACAAGGATCGTCTGACGCTTTCAGGAGAGTAACAGTGATCACATTGACCGGTCTGAGAAAGGCCTATCGCACCGAAAGCGTTGAAACCACGGCGCTGGATGATATCAACCTGACGATTGCGGCCGGCGAGTTCGTGGCCATTATGGGGCCGTCGGGCTGCGGAAAATCGACGCTGCTCAACATGATCGGCCTGCTCGACCGGCCGACCGGCGGCACCTATGCGCTGGAAGGCCGCGAGGTCGCCCGGCTCGGCGAGCGCGAGCTGACCGACATCCGGAAGCGCCGCATCGGCTTCATCTTTCAGAATTTCAACCTGATCGATGAACTGTCGGTCCGCGAGAATGTCGAACTGGCGTTGCTCTATCACGGCATGACCGGTGCCGAACGCCGCGCCCGGGTCGACAAGGTGCTCGACAAGGTCGGCATCGCGCACCGCGCCGGCCATCGCCCCTCGCAATTGTCGGGCGGCCAGCAACAACGTGTCGCCGTCGCCCGCGCCGTCGTTGCCGAGCCGCCGCTCATCCTCGCCGATGAACCGACCGGCAACCTCGACACCGCCCATGGTGAGGAGGTGATGCGCATGCTGCGCGCGCTCAATGAGGAGGGCGCCACCATCGTCATGGTCACCCATTCCCCGGCGCACGCCGATTATGCCGGCCGGGTGGTCAACATGCTCGATGGCCGTGTGCTCGTCGAAACCCGCCGCGCTGCCTGAAGGGACCCGGGACCATGCTGCAGAATTACCTCGTCACCGGCCTGCGCGCGCTGGATCGCAACCGCGTCTTTGCCGCCATCAACATCCTTGGCCTCGCCATCGGCATGGCGGCCTGCATTCTGCTGCTGCTCTTCGTGCGCTACGAAACCAGCTATGATCAATGGCTGCCTGAGCATGAGCGGGCGTTCCAGGTGCAGCGCTACGGCCATGATCCCGATGGCCGTGGTGACGAGGCTGTCCAGGTCACCGCCCATATCGCTGGCACCACGCTGAAGAAGGATTTTCCCGAAATCGAGGCTCTGGCCTATGTGTCCGAAGGCGAGCCGGTGGTGCTGCAGAATGGCAATGCCAGCACCTCGATCGTGCTGATGGTCGACCCAAGCTTCCTCGACATCATTCAACTGCCCTTGGTTCGTGGCGACCGCCGGTCGGCGATGCGCGACATTCATTCGGCGCTGCTGACCGAGCATGAGGCCATGAAGCGCTTTCCCGGCCATGATCCTGTCGGCCAGACGCTGACGATGGTCCGCAACGGCAAGAGCATCGATTACCGCATCACCGGCGTGCTGAAGGATATCCCCCGCAATTCGCAATTCCACGGCGATATCATCGTGCCCTATGATCGCGCCGGGATCGGCCTGCCCGATTCCTTCTACACCAACTTCGGCTGGAACGGCGGCTACAATTATGTGCGGCTGCGGCCAGGCGTGCGCTTTGCCGATCTGCAACCGCGAATGGCTTCCTGGGAAAAGCGCAACATCCCCTCGCAGGACGCCGGTGGCGTCATGGTGAACGAAGGCGATGTCTCGGACTGGGTCATGACGCCGATTGCCGATGTGCATCTCGGCAAGGCGAAAATGGGCGCCATGACGCCGACCAATGACGCCAAGACCATCGGCACCTTCACCGCGGTTGCCATTCTCATTCTGGCCATGGCCTGCATCAACTTCACCAACCTCGCCACGGCGCGTGCCGGGCAGCGGGCGCGCGAAGTGGCGCTGCGCAAGGTGATGGGCGCGAGCCGCCGCCAGCTGATCGTGCAGTTTCTGGGGGAATCGCTGGTTGTTGCGGCGATCGCCATGATGGTCGCCCTGGCCATCGTCGAACTGGCATTGCCGTTGCTGTCGGACTTTCTGAAGGCCGATCTCGTCCTGAACTATTTTGGCACGGGCGGTATCCTGTTGCCGGTCGTCGGCCTGGTGCTGCTTGTCGGGGTTGCCGCCGGCCTGTATCCGGCCCTTGTGCTCTCGCACTTCGACCCGGCACCGGTGCTGAAATCCAACCGCAGTGGCAGCGAAGGCATGGGCTCCGGCTGGCTGCGCAGCGCCCTCGTCGTCATCCAGTTCGCGGTCTCGATCGGGCTGGTCATCTGCACGGCGGTGGTTGCGGTGCAGACGCGGTACGCCCGCAGTGCCGATCCCGGCTACAGTCGCGCCGGCCTGTTGCAGGTCAGCGGCATCGGCCGCAAGCAGGTGGAACCTGTGGCGGATTCGCTGGTCACCGCGATCAGCCAGGTGCCGGGAGTCATCGGTGTTGGCCGGACCAATCTGGCGATCGCGGGTGGCAACCAGAGCTCCAGCTATTACCGGATGGATGGCATTTCGCGCCCGCTGACGATGTCGACCTATAATGTCGATACCGGCTTTTTCGCGGCGCTGGGGCTGCGGCCCCTGGCCGGCCGGCTGCTGGACCCTGCCAACCCGCGCGATGACGTCGACATTGCCGCCGGCGATTCCCCGACCGATGCCGAGATCATGAGCATTGTTGCGCGCGGCGCCAATGCCGTCATCAACACCGAAGCGGCGCGCAAGCTGGGCTTTGCCAATCCCGCCGACGCTGTCGGCAAGGTGGTGCGCGCCAGCATGGTCGAGGACAGGTTCGGCCTTGTGCCGGTGAGCATCGTCGGCGTGGTGCCATCGGTGCAGATGCGATCGGTGCGCGACCCCATCGAGCCCATCATCTATTATTACGACCGCAGCTTCCTGTCGGACATCATGGTGCGGGTGAAAGTCGGCGAAGCCGGCGCGGTGCGCGACCGTGTGGAGGCGGTGTGGAAACGCTATGCCTCGCAGGTGCCGTTCGACGCGAAATTCGCCGACGACATCGTGCGCGCCCAATATGATGCCGATGAAGCCCGCGCCAAGACCTTTGCCGCCTTTGCCGGGCTCGCCATCATCGTCGCCTGCCTGGGGCTCTATGGCCTTGCGGCCTTCACCGCCGAGCGTCGCACCCGCGAAATCGGCATAAGGAAGGTGCTCGGCGCCAACACCGGCGACATCGTCCGCCTGCTGGTCTGGCAGTTCTCGCGTCCGGTCCTCATTGCCAATATCATCGCCTGGCCGGTGGCCTGGTGGCTGATGCGAGACTGGCTGGACGGCTTTTCGAATCGCATCGACTTGGGGCCGCAGTGGTTCATCGGCGCCGGCGCGCTGGCCGCCATCATCGCCGCCGCCACCATCATCGGCCATGCGCTGAAGGTGGCGCAGCGCAGCCCGGCTCTGGCCCTGCGCTATGAATAGCCTGCGCCTGTGGCCATTGTGCAACGCGTCATGAACAGAATGTTATTATAACAATCCTGTCATAAACTCGTTGGCTGTGTGTCATAATTCCCCTCTAGCGCCCCCGTCATCGCGCATCCTGCGCCACTGACGGGGGTTTCCTTCATGATTGAACTGCGTATCGGCGCTCGTCGCGCCGCCTTGCTCGGCGGCATTGCCCTGTCCGTGTTCAGCGCTGCTGCCAGCGCGCAGACCGCAGCACCGGCGACTGCTGCTGCAGCAGGCACCGAGGAACTGGACGGCGAAATCGTCGTCACCGGTAGCCGCCCGATCAAGGAATCGGAAGTCGCCGCGCTGAAGGCGCAGAAGGAATCGCCCTCGCTGGTCAGCATCGTGTCCGCCGATGCCGTCGGCCGCCTGCCCGACCAGAACATCGCCCAGGCGGTCAGCCGCCTGCCCGGCGTCGCCGTGCAGCGCGACCAGGGCCAGGCCCGCTACATCAATCTGCGTGGCGCCCCGCTCAGCTGGACGACTTTGTCCTTTGACGGCATCAACATCGTCTCGCCGGAAGGCCGCGATGCCCGCTTCGATTCGATCCCCTCGGCCATCGCCTCGCAGATCGTCGTCAACAAGGCGGTGACGCCGAACATGGTCAGCGAAACCATTGCCGGCAATGTCAACATCGTGACCCGCTCGCCGTTCGATTACGCTGGCCTGCATGTCGCGGTGCGCGGTGGCGTCGGCTATGTCGATCTCGGCGGCGGCGCCGAATATGAAGGCACCGCGGTCGTCTCCGATCGCTGGGAAACCGGCATCGGTGATATCGGCGTGCTGGTGTCGGGCAGCTGGTACCAGCGCACCATGGCCACCGACAATTTCGAAACCGACTGGGAAACCGTCGCGGAGGACAAGCGTCCGCTGACCGGCAGCGAACCGCGCGTCTGGGCCCGCGAGACCGAGAACAAGCTCTATCGCCTGACCCGCCGCAACTACAGCGTCTCCGGCCGCCTGGAATGGAAGCCGGACAGCGACAATCGCATCTTCGCCACCAGCATCTATTCGGCCTTCACCGATGACGAACTGCGCTGGAACAGCATCTACGACTTCGACGACCAGCAGAGCCGCGTGCCGCAGGCGACGACGGCTTGCCCGACAACGCCCTTCCTCGCCCCCAACACCACCGGTTATGCCGACATCTGTGCCGGCAACACGCCCTATCTGGGCATGGTCAACGGTATCGACATCAACCACAATTCGCTGTCGCGCGAGTTCGTGCAGTCGGTATTCGTCAACACGGTTGGCGGCGATCACGCCTTTGACAAATGGACGGTCAGCTGGCGCGGCAACTACACCCAGTCGATCGATGATCGTTCGGCGCCGGCGCAGCTCAATTATGACAGCCCCAGCTTTGGCACCAATGGCGTCAATGCCATCAACCGGCCGTCGGTGGTCTATGATCTCACAAACCCGCAGCTGTCACGCGTTGCGCTGTTCCGCACCGTCCGCGCTGCCGATGGCACGCTGTCGCGCGGTGAACGCGTGCTGCAGATCGAGGACTTCCCGCTCAGCCTGACGCGCGTGCGCAGCCTCAGGGCCAAGGATACCACCAACGCCTATTCGGGCAAGATCGACATCGCGCGCGAAACCGGCCTGTTCGGCGACACCAAGTTCAGCTTCGGCGCGCAATATGACAACCGCACCAAAAGCGTCGACGAGCGCCTGCTCGACATCAATTCGACAGCGACGTTCGCTGCCGCCGGCGTGCCGACCAACATCGGCGCCATCGCCGTCCCCGGCGCCTACAAGGGCCAGCTGCCGCTGGGCTTCAACTTCCGCTATTTCGGCAAGGATCAGATTACCGGCATTGTCGACAAGCTGATCCCGTTCGGCACTTTCAATATCGCCACCGGCAACCAGTTCCGCGTCAAGGAGGAAGTGATCTCCGGCTATGCGATGGGTCTGACGACCTTCGACTGGGGCAATATCATCTATGGTGTCCGCGTCGAGCGCGTCACCAACACCTCCAACGCTGTCGGCACGATCAACGGCGTCGCCACCCCGATTTCGGCGCGCAGCAGCTTCACCGCCGCCTATCCGAGCGCGCACCTCAACTGGAATGTCAACGACGAGCACAAGATCCGCCTGTCGCTGAACACCGGCGCCGCCCGCCCGGACTATTCGGTGCTGCGCCCCAACGTCACCATCAATGATGCCAATCTCACCATTTCTGGCGGCAACCCGGGCGCGGTGCCCGAAAAGACCCGCGGCGTTGACCTGTATTGGGAATTCTACCCGCAGGCTGGCGGCTATATCTCGGTTGGTGCCTTCTACAAGCACGCCCGCGACGTGCTGTTCAGCGACACGCGCCAGTTCGGGTCGGATGCGCTCGACAGCAATGGCGTCGATCGTTCCGGCTATGTCTTCAGCGGCGTGGTCAATGGCGGCACCGGCTATATCTATGGCGCAGAAGCTGCGTTCCAGATGCGCATCGACGATGTGAAGGCCGATGCCGGCTTCATCGGCGGCTTCGGCATCCAGGCCAATGTCACCTATAACCAGAGCGAGGCGACCAGCCCGTCGGGCCGCAAGGTGCGTTTCCCCGGCACGTCCGACTGGGTGGTCAATGTCGGGCCCTATTATGAGAAGTACGGCTTCTCGGCGCGCGTGTCCTACCAGTATCGCAGCGACTGGATCGACAGCCTGGGCGATCCCAGCGTCGGTGGCGATTTCTACTGGGCGGCGGATGACGAGCTCGACGTGTCGGCACGCTATGCCATCACCCGGAACTTCGAAGTCTATGCCGATCTGTCCAACCTGCTCAACGGCCCCGGCCGTCGCTATGTGGGCGTCACCGAGCGCACCATCGAGCGCGAAACCTTCGGCCGGCGCTTCACCGGTGGGTTCCGCCTGACCTATTGAGCCAGACGGGCAAGCGGGCGCGCGCGTCGCACCCGCTTGCCCGGCTCACCGCCTTGCCGCAGGAATTGCCGATGTCGATTCGTCCCTTCGCTTTCGTCCTGTTGCTCGGGCTCGGTGCCTGCGCCACCGATCCGGCACCGCGCGCCGCCGGCAAGCCCGCACCGGTGACCGAGTTCCTCGCCTTCGGCGACCATGGCTATAGTCTCGACTATCTCGATGCCGAGGATCTGACGCCGCCGAAGACCGAAGCGGACTATATCGCCGCCGCGCGCGCCAAATGGCTGAAGGAAAAGCGCCCGGCCGCCGAGTTCACCCCCGGCCCGATCAGCATCGTCCAGGGCAGCGCCGTCGCCGCCAGCGGCATGATGCCGGTCGCCCGCGCCATGGACGGCTGGTGCCGCGCGCATCGCTGCCAGTTCGGCGTCATGCTTGGCGACAATATCTATCCCGATGGTCCGACCTTGGGTGCCGATGGCCGCGATGATGCCCGGCGTTTCCAGGACATTTTCATGGCGCCCTATGGCAAGTTCGGCTGGGGCGATCCGGATTTCCGCATCTATGCCGTGCTCGGCAACCATGACTGGCATACGTCCCGCGCCGCTGCGCTGTCGGAAGTGAAATTCCTCAGCGCAACCCGGCCCTTCTACATGGACGGCATCAGCTATGCCGCGGTGCCGAAAGCCGCCGCCGGCGAGGTCGAGATCTTCGCCATCGACAGTCATGTCCTGCTCGCCGGCGAAAAGGTGCTGGAGGACAAGCTTGCCGACGATGGCAGCGAGGTGGCGACGACGAAGTTCGAAACGTCCGAACCCTGGACCGTGCCGGCGACGCCCGCCGAAAAGGCCATGGCCGCCGATTTGGAGGCGCGGCTTAAGGCGTCGAAGGCGCGCTGGAAGATCGTCATCGCCCACCACCCACTCTGGGCCTCCGCCGGTGGCAAGTTCCGCCAGTCGGAAGCGCTGCGCCGCGCCATCCTGCCCATCGTCTGCCGCTATGCCGACCTGTACTTCGCCGGCCATGAGCATACGCTGGAGGTCGCAACCGATGATTGCCGCACGGTGACGGCCGGCACCACCCAGCCGCCGCTGCCCCATATCGTCACCGGCAGTGCCGGCAAGCAGCGCCCGCTCAACACCGCCTTCATGGCGCATCAGGCCCGCAACAACCCGCAATATGCCAGCCTTTATGCCCGCGGCATGGTCTGGGGTTTCAGCCATGTCCGGCTGCAGGGCGATACCGCAACGGTGACCATGATCGCGACGCCGAACGATGGCAGCGGCGCGACAGATGTCGTCTTTACGCAGGATTTCCAGCGCCGGTCAGGGTTCACGCGCTAGAGTCGATTACGTCAACGTGAAGTCGGCACCGGCCTTGACCAGCGTCAGCAGATGCACGGCGCCCAGCAACAAGGCGGCGACACCCAGAAAGGCGAGGGCGTTCCAGGGCAGATGCGCGTGCCAGGCGAGCGGTGCGCGCCGCCGGGCGCGATCGCCGACGATCGCCAGCAGCACCAGCGACAGGCCGGTGGCGAGCAGGGCGAGGGTCGGGGCCGTGTCCATGGTGGTTGGTGGCGCTGTGTGGCGGGCGGCGAAAGATTGCAAGCCCGTCATCGCCATTGTCGCTGCGCCGGCGAGGCCCTATGACATCCGACATCCCCCGCATTGGAGATTTGCCCCATGTTGCGCCCCAGCCTTTTTGCCGTCGCCGCCCTGGTCGCCGCGGCCCCCGCCCTTGCCGGCCCCTATGATGCCGCGCTCACCGGCGCGCATCGCAGCGAAGCCAGCAAGGCGCGCGATGCCTATCGCCACCCGGCGCAGACGCTGGCCTTCTTCGGCCTGAAGCCGGACATGACCGTCGTCGAAATCTGGCCGTCGGGCGGCTGGTACACCGAAGTCCTGGCCCCCTATTTGCACGACAAGGGCACGTTTTACGCCGCGCATGTCGACCCTGCCGGTGGCGAGCGTGCCCAGGCGGCCATCAAGCGCTTCCAGGACAAGCTGGCCGCAGCGCCCGCTGTCTATGGCAATGTCAAGGTGACGGCGTTCGGCAAGGGCGCCTGGGACGTGGCGCCGGCCGGCACCGCCGATGCCGTGCTGACGTTCCGCAATGTCCATAACTGGTACATGGCCGATTTCGCTCCTGATGCGTTCAAGGCCTTCTTCAAGGCGCTGAAGCCCGGCGGCGTACTCGGCATCGAGGAGCATCGTCTGCCGGAAGACAAGCCCGACGCGCTGATGAAGACCAGTGGTTACATGAAGGTGTCGTACGTCCGTGCCATGGCCGAAGCCGCCGGCTTCAAATTCGTCGGCGCCTCCGAAATCAACGCCAATGCCAAGGACACCAAGGACTATCCCAAGGGCGTCTGGACGCTGCCGCCCAACTATGCCGAAGGCGATGCCAACAAGGCGAAATATACGGCCATCGGCGAGAGCGATCGCATGACGCTGAAGTTCGTCAAGCCGCGCTGAGGATGAGGATATGACTCCCTCCCCGCAAGCGGGAGGGAGCTGATCAGGCGCGCGCCAGGTGCCGCGCCTCGATCGCGTCCCAGATGCGTGCCGGCGTATCGGTGCCGTTGAACCGGTCGATGGCGACGATGCCGGTCGGTGACGTGACGTTGATCTCGGTCAGGCAGCCGGCGATGACGTCGATCCCGACGAAGACCAGCCCGCGTGCCTTCAGCTCCGGCCCGATACGGGCGCAGATTTCGGCCTCGCGCGGGGTCAGCTCGGTGGGATGGGCGGCGCCGCCGGCGGCGAGGTTGGAGCGGATCTCGCCCGATTTCGGCAGGCGGTTGATGGCGCCGCTGGGCTCGCCATCGACCAGCACGATGCGCTTGTCGCCCTCACTGACCTGCGGCAGGAACGCCTGCACCATGAACGGCTCGTTCCACACCGAGCCGAACAGCTCGACCAGTGCCGGCAGATTGCCGTCATGCTTGTCGATCAGGAACACCGCGGTGCCGGCATTGCCATAGAGCGGCTTGACGACGATGGCGCCGTGGCGGGCGCGGAAGTCCATGGCTTCGGCCAGGCTGCGGGTGACCAGCGTCGGCGGCATCAGGTCGGGATAGCGCAACACGAACAGCTTTTCGGGCGCATTGCGTACCTCGGCGGGGTCGTTGACCACCAAAGTCTCGCCCTGCACCATCTCGAGCAGGTGGGTGGCGGTGATATAGCCCATGTCGAAGGGCGGGTCCTGCCGCATCAGCACGACATCGGCATCATGGCCCAGGTCGAGCGTTGCCGCCGGGCCGCCCCAGGCGAAATGCGCGCCGGCCTCGCGCTGCACGGTCAGCGGTCGCGCGCTGGCCCGGACGCGGCCATTTTCGGCCGAAAGCGCCGTCGCCAGATAATGGTGCAGGCTATGGCCGCGGCGCTGCGCCTCCAGCATCAGGGCAAAGGTCGAATCGCCGCCGATGTTGACGGTTTCGATGGGGTCCATCTGGACCGCGATGCGCAGCGACATGAGGGGCTTTCCGGTTGCGGACGAACGCCCGCTTCCTACGCTCAGCTGTCCGATCGCGCCAGCGCTGCCAGCGCCGCCTGGATACGACGCGCCATGGTGGTGTCGTGGGTGGTTTCCATCATGGCCATCAGGCTGCCGCGCGCGGCGCGATTGTGCCCGAGCAGCTGTTCCAGCCGGGCACGTTCCCACCACAGGCTGGACAGGCGCGGCGCGATCATCGTCATGCGTTCGTGCAGCGCCAGCGCGCGGCGGGTGTCGCCGGCGGCGCGGGCGCGGCTGGCCTGGTTGGTGATCATGCGGATCAACAGCTGGCGGTTGCTCATCGGCTCGAACCGGCCGCTGACAGGCTCGCCGCCGCCATGGCGGGCGATCTCGATGGCGCGTTCGCGGCTGATGCCCATGCCGTGATCGAAGGGATCGATCAGCGCCGAATCGACACCGCCGACCACCTCGACAATGACATGGCCGGGCAGGTTGAGGGCATGGGCGCGCCAACCGACGCGGCGCGCCAGCGCGACATAAAGGATCGACAGCGCCACCGGCAGGCCGCGTCCCCGCTCGGCCACCGCGATCAGATCGGCGTTGAGCGGATTGTCATAATCATCGGTGGCGCCGGTCAGCCCGGCCTCGCTGGCGATCAGCCCGGCAAGGCGCCGGGCGCGGCCGCTGCCCGAAACCGGCGGCGTGTCGCGCTGCAGGGCGATGGCCCAGCCGCTGACCAGTCGGCGCAGGCGGCCGGGATCGGCGCCCGGGCGATCGGCCAGCGCCAGCGCGATGCCGGCTTCGACCAGGTCGATATCCCCGTCGTCGAGCAGGCCAAGTGCGTTCAGCTCCATCTCTCACCCTCTCGCCTGACTGCGATCATGTGCACGGGAAGTGCCCAGGGTCGCACCAGCACGGCATCGATCCGCGTTGTCGTGCGCTGACCCGCATAGCGCGGGGCCAAGACACGCGATGCAGCCTCGATGCGCCGCAAGGCCGCAGGATGCAGTGCATTCCAGCCGCTGTCGAGGGTGGCGCGGGCCTTCACCTCCACAAACACCAATGTATCGGCCTTGGCTGCGACAATATCGATCTCGCCGGCGGCACAGCGGACACGCCGCGCAAGGATGCGGTAACCTTTCAGCCAGAGAAACAGCGCCGCAATGGCCTCGGCGCGGCGACCGCGACGATCGTTGCGTCGCCGGTCCCGCGAATCAGTCGGCGACGCCATCGCGCAATTCCAGCGCCCGGGCATAGACGGCGGCGCGCGGCAGGCCGAGCGCAGCGGTCACCTCGGCCACCGCGCTCTTCAGGCTGGCGCCGGCCATCGCCATGGCCAGCGCGGCATCCAGCGTGGCGCCATCGGCAGCGGCGGGCGGTGCCGGCGGCGCGATGGTGATGACGATCTCGCCGCGCGGCGGTGCTTCCGCGTAGCGGGCGGCAAGCTCGGACAGGCTGCCGGTCACCGTCTCCTCGAAACGCTTGCTGATCTCGCGCGCCACGGCGGCCGGGCGGTCGCCCAGCCCGGTGGCCAGCGCCGCCAGCGACGCGCCGAGCCGCGGCCCCGATTCATACAGCACCAGTGTGGCGCGGATGGCCGCCAGCTCGGCGATGGCCGTTGCCCGCGCTGCCGCCTTCGCTGGCAGGAAACCGGCGAACAGGAAGCGATCGGTGGGCAGGCCGGCGAGCGTCAGCGCCGCCACCGCCGCGCACGGGCCGGGGATGGTGACGATATTGACGCCGGCGGCGCGGGCGTCGCGTACCAGCTTGTAGCCGGGGTCGGAAATCAGCGGTGTCCCGGCATCGCTGACCAGCGCCACCGGCGCCTGCAACGCCCGTGCAACCAGCGTCTGGCGCACGCGTTCGTCGCTGTGATCATGATAGGCGAGCATCGGCACGCGCGCGCCGATATGGTGTAGCAGCTTGGCGGTGACGCGGCTGTCCTCGGCGGCGATCAGGCTGACGCCGGCAAGCACCCGTGCGGCGCGTGGCGACAGGTCACCGAGATTGCCGATCGGCGTCGCGACGATGTAAAGGCCGGGTGATAGTGGCGGAATCGCATTGCCGGTTTTACCGGCAGATTCGGCCTCGCCGGTTTTACCGGCAGATTCGGTCTCGTCGGGTTCACCGGCGGTTTCTGGGGATTGGAAAGTTTGCACATGCGTATCCTGAAGCGTTCGGCGCGGACCTGGCAAGGGCCGCAGTTCGCCGCCCTGACACTCGCGCTGCTGGTCAGCGCCTGCGCGACGCCGAAACGCGCCGTCGTCGCCCCGCCGCCGCCGGTTGTGGCCCCGGAAGCCCCCAAACCGGCGCCGCTGCCGGAAGCGCCGCAGAATCGCGTCGCCCTGCTGGTGCCGCTGACCGGGTCCAACGCGCCGGTCGGCCAGTCGATCGCCAATGCCGCCAACATGGCACTGCTGGAGGCGGGCGAAAAGCGTGTCAATTTGCGGGTTTATGACACCGCGAGCGGCGCCGCCGGTGCCGCGCAAAAGGCTTTGGCCGATGGCGCGACGCTGTTCCTGGGGCCGCTGCTCGCCGGTGATGTCCGCGATGTCGCCGGCGTGGCGGCCGCCAAGGGCGTGCCGGTCATCAGCTTTTCCAACGATGCCGGCATCGCCGGTGGCAATGTCTATGTCATGGGTTTCCAGCCCGGCCAGTCGATCGCCCGCACCATCGGCTTTGCTCGCAGCCGCGGCGTCGAACGCTTTGCGGCGCTCGTGCCCGCCGGCACCTATGGCCAGCGCGCCCAGACCGCCTTTGTCCGCGCCGTCAGCGATGCTGGCGGCCGTTCCACCGCCGTCGTCAGCTATGCCCGTGACGTCACCAAGATGACGGCCGCAGCGCGCAGCGTCACCGGCTTCGATGCCCGGGTGAAGGCCGGCGGCGGCAGCGTCAGCATCCGGCCCGATGGCAGCGTCGCCACCACCGGCAGCCTGCCGCCGGTGCCATTCCAGGCACTGCTGATCGCCGATTCGGGGAGCGTTGCCGCGCAGTTCCTGCCGGCGCTGGCCAAGTTCGGCGCCCAGCCCGGCAGCATCATCGTGCTCGGTACCGAGCTGTGGAACAACGAACCCGGCCTCGCCCGGGCGCCGGCGCTGAAGGGCGCCATGTTCGCTGCGGTGCCGGACGAGCGTTTCCGCCGCCTTGCCGAGCGCTATCGCGAAAAATACGGCAGCACGCCGTCCCGCCTTGCCAGCTTCGGCTATGATTCGGTGCTGCTGGTCAACACCATCGCCGGCAACTGGCCGCTCGGCGCTCCCTTCCCGCGCACGGCGCTGACCAGCCGCGACGGCTTTGCCGGCATCGATGGCGCCTTCCGCTTCACACCCGGCAATGTCGCGGAACGCGCGCTGGAAGTGCAGCAGATCGGGGCGGGCACGATCACCACCGTGTCACCGGCGGCGCGCGGGTTCGCCAATTAGGGATGTTTTGGGAGAAAAAAGGGCGTTTCGGGGGCTGGGGCCGACGACCCCAGCCCTCGAAAGGCGCCATGTCAACCGATGGTGAGGCGCTCGTAACGGCCGAGGTGATGATCGACCGAGCCGAACTGGCCTTCGATCATCGTCGAGCGCTTGAAATAATGGCCGACGGCGAGTTCGTTGGAGATGCCGATGCCGCCATGGATCTGGACGGCGTTCTGCCCGACGAACTTGCAGGCCTTGCCGACCTTGGACTTGGCGGCCGAAACGGCAGCGGCCCGCTCGGCGGTGTCGAGCTTCAGTGTCGCCATCAGCGTGATCGACACGGCCTGTTCGACTTCCATGAACATGTCGACCAGGCGGTGCTGGATGACCTGGAAGTCGCCGATCGGCTTGCCGAACTGCTTGCGCTGCTTGGCATAGTCCAGCGTCGTCGCGTGCAGGACGCGGGTGACGCCACAGGCTTCGGCGCAGATGGCGGCGGTGGCTTCGTCGATCACCTGTTCGACGAGCGGCAGGCCGGCATCGGCATCGCCGAGCAGCTGGTCGGCATCGACACGGACATTCTCGAAATAGACTTCCGACGCGGTGCCGCCATCGACGGTCGGGTAATCGCGGCGGGTGATGCCGGCGGTATCGGCGGGCACGATGAACACCGACACGCCGTCACGGTCGCGCTGGCCACCGGCGGTGCGGGTGGTGACGATGTAATGGGTGGCGAAGGACGCATCGCGGACCACTGCCTTGTGGCCGTTGATGACATAGCCGCTGCCGTCCTTGCGGGCGGTGGTGCGCAGATCGCCCCAATTGTAGCGGGCCTGCGGCTCGGCATAGGCAAAGGCGATCAGCACCTGGCCGCCGATGATCTGCGGGATGACCGCATCGGCATTGCCGCCGCCGGCGGCCTTCAGGAAGCCGCCGCCGATGACGACGGTCGACAGATAGGGTTCGATGACCAGGGCACGGCCGATTTCTTCCATGACGATCATGTTCTCGATGGCGCCGCCGCCGAGGCCGCCATGGGCTTCGCTGAACGGCGCGCCAAGGATGCCGAGTTCTTCGGCAAAGGCCTTCCACACATCGGGGTTCCAGCCCTTGCCGCCATGCACGGTCTTCTGCCGGGCATCGAAGCTGTAGGTATCGGCCAAATAGCGCGAAACCGTGTCGCGCAGCATGGTCTGTTCGTCGGTCGTGTTGAAATCCATGGATCGTCTCCCCGGCGCTCTTGCAGGCGCCATATGCTGCGTGTGACGAAGCCGGCGCCTGGGTTGCCCCCTGCGCCGGCGTCGCCGTCAATCGTCGCGATTACAGGCCCAGCACCATCTTGGCGATGATGTTGCGCTGGATCTCGTTGGAGCCGCCATAGATCGACGTCTTGCGGACGTTGAAATAGGTCGGCGCGGTGCGGTGCGTATAGTCCGGGCCGATCGGGTGCTCGTTGTCGCCCTCGCCGAAGCCGCGGAAATAGGGCGCGCCATAATGGCCGGCCGCTTCCAGCGCCAGTTCGGTGATGCGCTGCTGGATCTCGGTACCCTTGATCTTCAGCAGCGACGATTCGGGGCCGGGGCCCTTGCCCGAGGATTCGCCGGCCAGCGTGCGCAGCTCGGTGAATTCCAGCGCCGACAGGTCGACTTCCAGCTCGGCGATCTTGCGCTTGAAGAACGGGTTCTTCAGCAGCTGGTCGCCTTCGTCCATTTCCGACCGGGCGATCGACTTGATGCGCTCGACACCCCGCTTGGAGGCCGCAACACCAGCAATGCCGGTGCGCTCATGGGCGAGCAGGAACTTGGCGCAGGTCCAGCCCTTGTTCTCCTCATAGATGCGGTTCTCGACTGGCACGATGACGTCTTCCAGCCAGACTTCGTTGACTTCATGCTCGCCGCCCAGCGTGATGATCGGGCGCACGGTGATGCCCGGCGTCTTCATGTCGATCAGCAGGAAGGAAATGCCTTCCTGGGCCTTGGCGGTCGGGTTGGTGCGGACGAGGAAGAAGCCCCAATCGGCATGTTGCGCCATCGTCGTCCAGGTCTTCTGGCCGTTGACGCGATAATATTCCTTGCCGTCGTCGCCGGTGAAGCGTTCCGCCTTGGTGCGGAGGTTGGCAAGGTCGGAGCCGGCGCCCGGTTCCGAATAGCCTTGGCACCACCACACGTCACCCGACAGGATGCCGGGCAGGAACTTGGCCTTCTGCTCCGGCGTGCCGAAGGTGTAGATGACCGGGCCGACCATCGACAGGCCGAACGGCATCAGGCGAATGGCATCGGCGCGGGCGGTTTCTTCCGACCAGATATAGCGCTGCACGCTGGTCCAGCCGGTGCCGCCGTACTGGACCGGCCAGGCCGGGGCGATCCAGCCCTTCTTGGCCAGCACCTTGTGCCACGACAGGAAATCTTCCTTGGAAAGCTCTTCGCCTTCCTCGATCTTGCCGTTCAGGTGCGGCGGATAGCTGTCCTTGATGAAGGCGCGGACTTCGTCGCGAAAGGCGATGTCTTCGGCCGAGAAATTCAGATCCATGTGCGATCTCCCCAGATGGCGAACGGCTGGTGTGCAGCAGTTGACGTTTACGTTAACCGGGATTCGCGGGCAGGGCAAGCCGAACCCTGTGTCGCAGGCAGCAAAAAGGCCGGAGGCAAAGCCCCCGGCCCGATTGCCGTGTCGCAAAGGCGCGAACCTTAGCGCGAGTAAAACTCGACGACCAGATTCGGCTCCATCTTCACCGGATAGGGCACTTCGTCGAGCGTCGGCACGCGCACGTAGGTGGCCTTGGGGCCTTCGACGGCGACATATTCCGGCACGTCACGCTCGGTCAGGCCCTGGGCTTCGATGACCAGCGCCATGTCCTTGGCCTTGCTGCCCAGCTCGACGACATCGCCGGGCGACAGCTTGGCGGATGCGATGTTGCAGCGCTTGCCGTTGACGATGATATGGCCGTGGTTGACGATCTGGCGGGCGGCAAAGATCGTCGGCGCCCATTTGGCGCGATAGATCACCATGTCCAGGCGCTGTTCGAGCAGGCCGATGAGGTTCTGCGAGGTGTCGCCCTTCATCCGCACCGCTTCGTCATAGACCTTGCGGAACTGCTTTTCGGTGACGTCGCCGTAATAGCCCTTCAGCTTCTGCTTGGCCTTCAGCTGCAGACCGAAGTCCGACACCTTGCTCTTGCGGCGCTGGCCGTGCTGGCCGGGGCCATATTCGCGCTTGTTGACCGGCGACTTCGGACGGCCCCAGATATTCTCGCCCATGCGGCGATCGAGCTTGTACTTGCTGTTGTGACGCTTCGACATTGATCTCGCTTTCAATCTGCTGTGTGATGCCCTTTAAAAAAGGGCAAACCCCGGCCTCGCACCATGTCGCCATCTGCGGCATGCGGCGCCTGCTTCACCGGGGGTGCAGGGCCAATTGCGAAGCGGCGGCGGTTAGACGATGCCGCCCGGCCCGTCAAGGCCGGCGGGTCAAGTCCAGCTTGACTTTTGGGGCCGCTGCCGCCATTGCCGCCGCTCCCGACAAAACCCGGAAAGTCGCCCCATGGCACGCGTTACCGTCGAAGATTGCGTCGACAAGATCCCCAACCGTTTCGATCTGGTGCTGATGGCCGCCACCCGCGCCCGCGCCATTTCCAGCGGTGCGCAGATGACCGTCGACCAGGACCGCGACAAGAACCCGGTCGTCGCCCTGCGCGAAATCGCCGAGGAAACCATCAGCCCCGACGATCTGAAGGAAGCGCTGATCCTGTCGATGCAGCGCGTCGTCGCCAACGAAGACGACACCCCGGACGCCATCGGCTCGCTGTCCGCCTCCGCCGAAGCGCTGCGCATCACCGCCGCGCAGCCGCCGCGCAATCAGAATCTGGGTCCGGATTACGAATAAGGCGGTTTTTCGCCTCCGGCGTCCCGGATCGGGGTCCGGGATGACCAGGGCCTTGGCCCTGGACCCCATTTGCCAGACCCCATTTGATTGTTCGGCCCCTCAGCGGGCGATGAAGCATGTAACCTGATCCGACTGGGGTCTGGGGCCTACGGCCCCAGCCGCCGGAGGCCCTTTGCCTCCTTTCCTCAGCCCCTTATACGACAGCGCATCGCCGCCATCGCAAAGGGTCCCCATGCGCCATATCCTGTTCCTCACCGCAGCCTTGCTGCTGCCGGCGCCGTTGCTGGCCCAGGCTGCCCCCGCCGCCATCGCCGCACCGGCCGCCAACGCCGATGCCGAGCTGGCGGCGTTCTTCGATGCCTTCGACAAGGCGCAGCTGGCGCGCTCGCCGCAGGGCCAGAGCTATCGCGGCATCAAGACCGATTACGACAAGTGGGACGACAACAGCGATGCTGCCGATGTGGTGGCGCATGAGGCCGGGCAAAAGGCGCTGGCCGAGATGCGGGCGCGCTTCGCCACGGCAACGCTGAGCCCCGAATCGCGGCTGTCGTACCGCCTGTTCGAAAAGCAGATGGAGCGGCGTGCCCGCGGCTTCCAGTATCGCCGCAACGGCTATGTCTTCGACCAGATGAACGGCGCCCAGTCGAGTTATCCGGCGTTCCTGATCAACATCCACCGCGTCACCAGCAAGGCCGATGCCGAAGCCTATGTGAAGCGCCTCGAACGGCTCGGCGCCGCGCTCGATCAGGACATTGCCGAAAGCGAGGCGCGGGCCGCCGCCGGCGTTCTGCCGCCGAAATGGGTGTTCCCCTATGTCATTTCCGACGCGCGCAACACGCTGAAGGGCAAGCCGTTCGACGCCGGCCCAGATGATTCGCCGCTGCTTGCCGATCTGAAGGCCAAGGTCGGCAAGCTCGACCTGGCCGCGGCCGAGAAAACCGCGCTGGTCGCCGCCGCCGAGGCTGCGCTGCTGACCAGCGTCAAGCCGGCCTATGAGCGGTTGATCACCGCGATGACGGCGCAGGAACGGCGTGCCGGCACGGTCGACGGCGTCTGGCGCTTCAAGGATGGCGCGGCTTATTATGCCGCCAATCTCGCCGCCTACACCACGACCAACCTCAGCGCCGACCAGATTCACGATCTCGGCCTCGCCCAGGTGGCGCGCATCCAGGGCGAGATGCTGGAGATTGCCCGCAAGGTCGGCTTCAAGGGCGATCTCAAGGCCTTTCTCGCCCGCATGCGCGACGACAAGAGCTTTGTCCTGCCCGATGGCGACACCGGCAAGGCCGAGTATCTGCGCCGCGCCAACGCCTATCTCGACGAGTTGCGCCCCAAGCTGCCGCAATATTTCGCCAACCTGCCCAAGGCGCCGGTGGTGGTGAAGGCGGTCGAGCCGTTCCGCGAGCAATCGGCGGGCAAGGCCTTCTATCAGTCGCCGGCGGAGGATGGTTCGCGGCCGGGCACCGTCTATGTCAATCTCTACCGCATGGTCGACATGCCGACCATCGAGATCGAGCCGCTGATCTATCATGAAGGCCTGCCCGGCCATCACCTCGAACGTGCCAATTCGACCGAGCTGAAGAATGTGCCGGCGTTCCGCAAGTTCGGCGGCTTCACCGCCTATTCGGAAGGCTGGGGCCTCTACACCGAAAAGCTGGCCAAGGAGATGGGCCAATATTCCGATCCCTATAATGATTTCGGCCGGCTGCAGCTGGAACTGCACCGCGCCATCCGGCTCGTCGTCGACACCGGCATCCATGCCAAGCGCTGGAGCGTCGAACAGGCCATCCGGTATGACATCGACAACAGTGCCGAGCCGGTCGGCGGCATCCGCAAGGCGATGGAGCGCTATGCCGTCTATCCGGGCCAGGCGACCGCCTACATGGTCGGCCGGCTGAAGATCCTCGAACTGCGCGAGCGGGCGCGCACGGCGCTTGGCGACCGGTTCGACATCCGCGATTTCCACGCGGTGGTGCTGAAGACCGGCGCCGTGCCGCTCGATATCCTCGAGGAGAATGTCGATGCCTGGATTGCCGGCGTGAAGCAGGGCTGAGCCGGCGCGGCGATTTGTCGGAAATATACAATATCGCCGTGCGGCTTCGGCCTATCACCGACCTGCGACCCGAAAGGAGCGCTGGTACGGCAAACTCGCCCGCCATCGCATCCTTGCCTTTGCGGCCCGGCCTGTTCGTTCAGGCCGGGCCACTTTTTTTGGCGGCCGGGGGCTTATCCTTCGTTAGGTTGCCGGAAACATTGCCGGCGCATAGTGTCTGCCCAACAAGAATGAGTCGCACGCGGGGGCACGCCGCATGATCAGCATTCGCTATTTCACGCCGGCGCCGGCATTGAGGCCCTATCTGTCCTCCTATTACTGGTTCGAATCGAACCTGCCGGTGTTCAGCGACCTGATGCGGGCGGAGCTGCCGCAGGTGCGCATCATCACCACCGGCCAGGCGCAGAATCACTATGCCACCGGCACCGTGCGCCGGGGTTGCGGCGCCCAGGTGCAGGGGCCGACGAGTGGCCCGGTGCGCTTTGCCGCCTGCGGCCCGCTGCACCTGTTCGGTGTCGGGCTTTTGCCGCAGGGCTGGGCGACGCTGATCGGCGAATCGGCCGACACGCTGTCGGACGATCTGGCCGATCTCGCCGCCATCATCGGCAATGCGCCAGTGGCCGAGGTGCTGGCGGCGATGACCGAGGCGCGCGACGATGCGGCGCGGGTGGCGGCGGCCGATCGCTTCTTTCTCGGCCTGCTCGACCGTGCCCATGCGGCACCGCGCTGGTTCATGGCGCTGGCCGATGATTGGCTGACCAGCGGCGGCAACCCGGCTGTCGACACGCTTGTGGCCGCCTCCGGCATGTCGGCGCGATCGGTGGAGCGCCTGGCGCGGCGTTATTATGGCGCGTCGCCCAAGCTGCTGGCCCGCAAATATCGCGCGCTCAACGCCGCGGTGCAGATCGGCAATGGCGAGGTGTCGGGCTGGGCCGATCTCGCCGCCGGCGCCTTCTTCGACCAGGCGCATTTCATCCGCGAGTTCAAGCAGTTCACCGGCATGACGCCGAGCCGCTTCCTCGCCGAAGCCGCGCCGGTGACGCGGCTGACCATCGCCCGCAAGAAGCTGCTGCCCGACCTGCCCAAGCTGGCGCTCTATTCCTGACGCCGCGGGAGCAAATTCCCTGTCCTTCGTCGCAAACGGGCGTTGACAGTCAGACGGCTCCGCCCACATAAGCCGGACGAAATTCGTCCACTTTGGGGTAGTGCTTGATCCGTCTGACCAATCTTGCCGATTACGCCGTCGTGGTGATGACGGCAGCGGCGCGCGAGCCGGCCGCCCGGCTGTCGGCGGCGCGCGTTGCCGAGGTGACGGCGATTCCGGTGCCGACGGTGGCCAAGCTGATGGGCACGCTGGCCCGCGCCGGGCTGCTGGTGGCTTCGCGCGGCGTCGCCGGTGGCTTCACCCTGGCCGCCGATCCGGCGGCGATCAGCATTGCCGCCATCGTCGAGGCGGTCGACGGCCCCATCGCGCTGACCGCCTGTGTTTCCGCCGATTCCCATGATTGCGTGATCGAAGGCCGCTGCGGCGTTCGCGGCCATTGGGGGCCGATCAACACGGCGGTACGCGCGGCGCTGGCGGCGGTGACGCTGGCCGATCTTTTGCAGCCGGCAACAAAAGCGGCTGAGCGGGAAAGTGTAGCATGAGTGACGACAGCGCCATCGAAACCCCGGTGCAGGACGCCGAAGCGCGCGCCGCCGTGGCCGATCTCGCCACCTATAAATGGGGCTTCACCTCCGACATCGAATCGGAAATGGCGCCCAAGGGGCTGAGCGAGGACACTGTCCGCTACATTTCGGCGAAGAAGGGCGAGCCGCAATGGCTGCTCGACTGGCGGCTGAAGGCCTATCGTCGCTGGCTGACGATGGAAGCGCCGGACTGGGCCAAGCTCGACCTGGCGCCGATCGACTATCAGGACGCCTATTATTATGCGGCGCCCAAGGCCAAGCCGACCATCGGCTCCCTGGACGAACTCGACCCCGAAATCCGCCGCACCTATGAAAAGCTCGGCATTCCCATCGCCGAGCAGGAAATGCTGGCCGGCGTCGAAGGCTCACGGCGCATCGCCGTCGATGCCGTGTTCGACAGCGTCAGCGTCGCCACCACCTTCCGCGCCGAACTCGACCGCGCCGGTGTCATCTTCCGCTCGATTTCGGAAGCGGTGAAGGAGTTTCCGGAGCTGGTGCAGAAATGGCTGGGCAGTGTCGTGCCGCAGCAGGACAATTTCTTCGCCTGCCTGAACAGCGCCGTGTTTTCGGATGGCACCTTCGTCTACATTCCGGAGGGCGTGCGCTGCCCGATGGAATTGTCGACCTATTTCCGCATCAACGCCGCCAACACCGGCCAGTTCGAACGCACGCTGATCATCGCCGACAATGGCAGCCACGTCTCCTACCTCGAAGGCTGCACGGCGCCGATGCGCGACGAGAACCAGCTGCACGCCGCGGTCGTCGAGCTGGTGGCGCTCGACGATGCCGAAATCAAATATTCGACGGTGCAGAACTGGTATCCGGGCGATGCCAATGGCGTCGGTGGCATCTACAATTTCGTCACCAAGCGGGCCAACTGCCTCGGCAAGCGTTCGAAGGTCAGCTGGACCCAGGTCGAAACCGGCAGCGCCATCACCTGGAAATATCCAAGCTGCGTGCTCAGCGGCGAGGATTCGATCGGCGAATTCTATTCGGTGGCCGTCACCAACAATCGCCAGCAGGCCGATACCGGCACCAAGATGATTCATCTCGGCAAGCGCAGCCGCTCGACGATCGTCAGCAAGGGCATTTCCGCCGGGCGCTCGCAGGGCACCTATCGCGGGCTGGTGCGCGTCGCCGCCAGTGCCGAGGGCGCACGCAACCACACCCAGTGCGACAGCCTGCTGCTGGGCTCGGACTGCGGCGCCCACACCGTGCCCTATATCGAGGTGCGCAACCCGTCGGCGATCATCGAGCATGAAGCGACGACATCGAAGATCAGTGACGACCAGCTTTTCTACGCCCAGTCGCGCGGGCTCGACACCGAAAGCGCCGTGGCGTTGATCGTCAACGGCTTCTGCAAGGAAGTGCTGCAGCAACTGCCGATGGAATTCGCCGTCGAGGCGCAGAAGCTGCTCGGCATCAGCCTTGAAGGCTCGGTCGGATGACCCCGGCCGAAGTCCAGCCCTTCTACACCGCCTATGCCGCGGCCTTCATCCGGCAGGACAGCGCCGCGCTGGCGGCCGCCTGGTCCTTCCCGGCGGTGATTTCCGGCCCCGGCGCGACCCTGGCCTGTGACGAGGCGGTGTTCCGCCGCAATGTCGATGCGCTGTTCGGTTTCTACACCCGCCAGGGTGTCGCCGATGCCAGCGCCTTGGTGACGGCGGTCGAACCGCTCGCGCCGGGCGTCGTGCTCGCCCATATCCGCTATGCCATGCTGGCTGGTGACGGCGCCACCATCGCCGCCTGGGACACGCAATATCTGCTGCGCGATCGCGGGCAGGGCTGGCGCGCCTTTGCCGCGGTCAGCGATGGCGAGGTCGCCGCCTGGGCGGCGCGCGGCACACCGCTGGGCAGCCGTTGATGCGCCGCTTGGCCGTTCTCGCCGCGCTGCTGTTCGCCGCCTGCTCCGCGCCGCCGCCCAAACCGAGCGAGGGCATGGCCCAGCAGGCGAAGATGGACAAGGCGACGAAGACCTATGCCGATTGCATCACCGCCGGCGCCGCCAGCATCCCGCTGGAGGATGAAGCCGTGGGCACGCTGAGCAACCGCGTCGTGCTGGCTTGCAAGGCGGAGCGGCGCGCGCTGCTCGCCGATGTCATCGCCTTTCACCAGATCGGCCATCCCAAGTTCAGCATCGACCAGTCCAAGGCCGTCGCCGAAGCCTCGGTCGCCACCATCGAGGACGAACTGCGCGATCAGAACGTCATCACCCTGTTCCGCCGCCAGCAGGCGGCACTTGCGAAAGCGAAGTAAGTGCTCAAGATCGACAATCTGCACGCCGGCATCGACGGCAAGACCATCCTCAACGGCCTGTCGCTGACGGTGAACGCCGGCGAAGTCCATGCCATCATGGGCCCGAACGGCGCCGGCAAATCGACGCTGTCCTATGTCCTCGCCGGCCGCGCCGGCTATGCGGTGACCGGCGGCAGCGTGACCTTCGACGGCCAGGACCTGCTGGCGCTGGCCCCGCACGAGCGCGCTGCCGCCGGGGTCTTCCTCGGCCTGCAATATCCGGTCGAGATCCCCGGCGTCTCGAACCTGATGTTCCTGCGCACCGCACTCAACGCCCAGCGCACGCTGCGCGGTGAGAAGGAAGCCAGCGGCGCCGAATTCATGAAGCTGGCCAAGGCTGCCGCCGAAGACCTGGGCCTGCCCTATGAGATGCTGAAGCGCAGCGTGAACCAGGGCTTTTCGGGCGGCGAGAAGAAGCGCAACGAAATGGTGCAGATGGCGGTGCTGGAGCCCAAGCTCGCGCTGCTCGACGAAACCGATTCCGGCCTCGATATCGATGCGCTGCGCGTTGTTTCCGAAGGCATCAACCGCATGCGTTCGCCCGACCGCGCAACGCTGCTGATCACCCATTATCAGCGGCTGCTTGATTATGTCGTGCCGGATTATGTGCATGTGCTGGTCGCCGGCCGCATTGTCCGCACCGGCGGGCCGGAACTGGCGCAGGAACTGGAGCGCGACGGCTATCAGAGCATGGCGGCATGACTGCGCTGTTGCCCACCCGGAAAGACGAGGCCTGGCGCTATGCCGACATGGCCGGCGTCGCCCGAGCCTGGCCGGTGGCGCCGGAGGTGATTGATGTCGCCGCCGGTGAAGCGCTGGCGCGGCTGATCGAGACCGATACGACGCCCGGCGGCGCCAGCATCCGCCATTTCGCCATCCACATCGCCGCCGGTGGCAGCCTGACGTTCCACATCCTCAACGCCGGCGGCGGCTATGGCCGTGTCGCGCTGGATGTGACGCTGGACGCCGGCGCGCATTTCGAACTGGGCGGCGTCATCATCGCCGCCGGCGAGCAGGTGCTGGAAATCGTCACCACCGTCACCCACGCCGGGCCGGGCGCGACCAGCAACCAGATCATCCGCTGCGTCGCCGGCGGCACCGCCACTGCCACCTATCTCGGCAAGGTCGCCGTCACCCGCGCCGGGCAAAAAACCGATGCGGCGCAAAGCTTCAAGGCGCTGCTGCTCGACCGTGGCGCCACCGCCAATGCCAAGCCCGAGCTGGAAATCTTCGCCGATGACGTCAAATGCGCCCATGGCGCGACGGTCGGCGAGCTGGATGCGACGGCGCTGTTCTACCTCGAAAGCCGCGGCATCCCGCCGGTGGCCGCGCGCACGCTGCTGACCCGCGCCTTCCTGTCCGACGCGCTCGCCAGCATCGCCGATGACGCGACGCGCGAGGCCGCCGAAGCCCGCGTGACGGCCGCATTGGAGCCCAGGCTGTGAGCGCGGTCATCGCCGCTCCCCTCCCTGAAAGGGAGGGGCTGGGGGAGGGTCGGTCGCACGCGCTCACCAGCCGCAAAACGGACTTCCCCGGCCTCGCCGGCAATTGGGCCTATCTCGACACCGCAGCGACGGCGCAAAAGCCGCAGGCGGTCATCGATGCCATCGCCCGCTGCTATGGCGCCGACTATGCCACCGTGCACCGCGGCGTCTATGAACGCTCCGCCACCATGACGATGCGATTCGAGGAAGCGCGCGAGCGCGTCGCCCGCTTCATCCATGCCGCCTCGCCCAATGAAGTCGTCTTCGTGCGCGGCGCCACCGAGGCGATCAACCTCGTCGCGCAAAGCTGGGGCCAGCGCCTCGTCGCCGGTGACCGCATCCTGATTTCAGCGCTGGAACACCACAGCAATATCGTGCCCTGGCAGCTGCTGCGCGACCGCAGCGGCGTGGAGATCGACGTCGCGCCGCTGACCGCCGATGGCCGCATCGACGAAGATGCGCTGATCGCCCTGCTCACGCCGCGCACCAAACTCGTCGCCATTGCCCATGTCTCCAATGTGCTCGGCGGCGTCGCCGATGTGGCGCGCATCGCCGCGGCCACGCATGCGGTCGGTGCGCTGTTGCTTGTCGATGGTTGCCAGGCGGCGCCCCGTCTCGCGCTCGATGTGCAGGCGCTGGGCTGCGATTTCTACGTGTTTTCGGGGCACAAGCTTTATGGCCCCACCGGCATCGGCGTGCTGTGGGGCCGCTATGCCCTGCTCGATTCGATGCCGCCCTGGCAGGGCGGCGGCGCGATGATCGAAACCGTGACGTTCGAGCAGACGACCTATGCTCCGCCGCCGCAGCGTTTCGAGGCCGGCACCCCGCACATCAGCGGCGTCATCGGCCTCGCTGCCGCCATCGACTATATCGACAGCATCGGCCTCGCCGCCATCCAAGCCCATGAGGCGGCGCTGGTGACGGCCGCCCGCGCCGCGCTCGGCCGCATCAATTCGGTGACGCTGTTCGGGCCGAAGGATAGCGCCGGCATTCTGTCCTTTGCCATCGAGGGGGTGCATCCCCATGACATCGGCACCATATTGGATGAAAGCGGCGTCGCCATCCGCGCCGGGCATCATTGCGCCCAGCCGCTGATGGCCCGGCTCGGCGTGCCTGCGACGGCGCGGGCCAGCTTCGGCATCTACAATGATCTCGATGATGTCGCGCGCCTGGCCGCCGGCATCGAGCGCGTGACACGGATTTTCGGAACGGGGACCAAGGGATGAGCGAGCGCAATTTCGAAGTGAAGGAAGTCAGCGAGGCGGCCCCGGTCGCCAAGGCGCCGCCGCTGCGCGCGCAGACCGAGCGCAATCCCGACTATCTGGAAGGCTTTCTGGCGAAGCAGCCCGAGATCGTACCCGCGGACGCGCCGGGCGGCGACCTGGTCGACGAGGTGGTGGCGGCGCTGCGCCAGATCTTCGACCCCGAAATCCCGGTCAACATCTATGACATGGGCCTCATTTACAATGTCGAGATCGCCGACGGCCATTGCGTGGTGACGATGACGCTGACGACGCCGCATTGCCCGGTCGCCGAAACCATGCCTGGCGAGGTCGAACTGCGCGTGATGAGCGTGCCCGGCATCGCCAGCGCGGAGGTCAATCTGGTCTGGGACCCGGCCTGGGACCCCGGCAAGATGAGCGACGAGGCCAAGCTGGAAATGGGAATGTTGTGATGGAAACGACGACGCTGCGCCGTCCCCGGCCCGCACCGATCACGGTGACCGAAAACGCCGCCCGCCGCATCGCCGAAATCATCGCCAAGGCCCCGCAGCCGGCCGCCGGCGTGCGGCTGACGACGCCGAAGCGCGGCTGTTCCGGCCTCGCCTACAGCCTCGACTATGTCACCGAGGCCAAGCCCGGCGATGAAGCCGTGACCACCGCAGGCGGCACCTTGTTCATCGACGGCGGCAGCCTGATGTATCTGATCGGCAGCCGCATGGACTGGAAGGAAGACGATTTCGCCGCCGGTTTCGTCTTCGAAAACCCCAATGCCAAAGGCAGTTGCGGCTGCGGGGAAAGCTTCACGGTCTGAAGGGGCCGACAACGGCAACCGTGCCGCGCGACATCGCGCCATGCTCCGTGGCACGGTCATTCCACTACACCGTCGGCCATGACCTTCCCCGCCACCCGCGCCGCGGCGCTCGCCCGGCTTGATGCCTTTCTGCCCCGCGCCGGGCAGGCCTATGCCGCCCAGCGCAACCGCGACGCCGGGCCGGATGCCGCCGGCAGCACCTCGCGCCTGTCCCCCGCCATCCGCCGTCGGCTGATCGGCGAGGCCGAGGTCTGCGCGCAGGTCGTCGCGGCGCACGGTCCCCATGCGGCGGAAAAGTTCATCCAGGAGGTGTGCTGGCGGACCTATTGGGTCGGCTGGCTGGCGCAGCGGCCGGCGGTGTGGACGCGCTATACCGCCGATGTGACACGGCTGCAGGGCGAAGTGGAGGCCAACAGCGGGCTGCGCACCGGGCTGGCGCAGGCGATGGCAGGCCACACCGGTATCGACTGTTTCGATGCCTGGGTGAGCCAACTCCTCACCACCGGCTGGCTGCACAACCATGCCCGTATGAACTTCGCCAGCATCTGGATCTTCACGCTCGGCCTGCCCTGGCAATTGGGGGCGGACTTCTTCTATCGCCATCTGCTCGATGCCTGTCCGGCGTCGAACACCCTGTCGTGGCGCTGGGTCGCGGGGGTGCAGACGCTCGGCAAGACCTATCTCGCCCGCGCCGACATCATCCGCGCCAGCAGCGGCGGCCGCTTCGCCGTCACCGCGCCGCTGGCCCGCGAGGCCCGGCCCATCGCCGATACGCCGGTGCCGCTGCCGATTGCCATCGCACCGGCGGCGCGGGCCGATCCGGCTCTGCGCACCGGGCTGTTTCTCACCACCGACGATCTGAGCCTTGAAACCCAGCCGCTGCCACCGATCATGGCGTTGGCGGCCACGTCGCGCAGCGGCGGTTCGCCCAGCGCCCTCAAACGCGCCCATGCCGAAACCGCCCTCGACGATGGCCTGGCCCGCGCCGCCGCGCACACCGGCTGCACCGCCGAACGTCTGGACGAAGCCGACGCCATCACCGCCATGCGCGACTGGGCCGCGCGGCATCGCCTGCAACAGATCGTTACCGGCGACGCCGCGGTTGGCCCAGTCGCAGACCGGCTGACGGCGCTCGCCGCCGCGCTGGCGGACGATGGCGTGCGGCTGGTGCGGCTGCGCCGCCGCTGGGATGACCTGGCCTGGCCGCAGGCGACCAGGGGCTTTTTCCCGTTCAAGGCGGCGATCCCGCAATTGCTGGCGCGGGCTTGAGCCGTTTCAGTGTATGAGTGGCGCATGTTGCGTCGCGCCTCCCTCGTCATCCTTTTGCTGCTCGCCGGGTGCAGCACCGTCGCCACCGTCGTCACCGCGCCAATCAAGCTCGTCGGTGCTGGCATCGATGTCGCCGTCGACAGCGTGACGACGACGCAGGAAGAAGCCGATCGCAACCGCGGCCGCGCCCTGCGCGAAAAGGAAGAAGCCGACGCCAAGGCGGCGAAAAAGGCCGAAAAGGCAAAGCGCAAGGCGGAGCGGGAAGCGCGGGACGATTGAGGGGGTGACACGGAAACTGCGGCGTCATGAGCCGCTGCGCCCCTCACGCCGCCTCCGCCAACCCCGCCAGCGCCGCGCGGTCGCGGATCGTCACGCCGCGCAGGCCGGGCAGGGCGATGACGCCGCGGCGTTTCAGGCCGGTCAACTGGCGGCTAACGGTTTCGATGGTCAGGCCGAGCAGATCGCCGATCTGCGCGCGCGACAGCGGCAGCTCGAACGACTGGGCCTCGGCGGCGCGCGCATCGCAGCGCCGGCTGCGGTCGGCCATGTCGATGAGGAAGCTGGCGACGCGCTCGGTGGCCGACAGGCGGGCGAGCATCAGCATGCGGCTGCGGGCATCCTCCAGCGCCGCGAAGGTGCGTTCCAGCAACACGCGCTCCAGCCGCGGATGCGCGGCGAGCAGCGCTTCGAACGGCCGGCGCGGGAAGACGCAGAGCGTGACATCGGTCAGTGCGGTGAGGGTGAAGCCGGTCTGGCCGGCAAAGGGCTGGCCGAGGAAATCCGCCGGATAGAGCAGTCCGACCGTCTGTTCGCGGCCATCACTGGTGGCGGCCGACAGTTTCAGCAGCCCGGACAGGACATTGCCGCACAGCCGGCTGTCGTCGCCGGCCCAGATCAGGGTTTCCCCGGCGGCGAGGCGACGGCGCTGGCCAATGCGGTTGAACGCCACCAGCTCGGCATCGTCGAGGACGCCGCACAGCGCCTGGCCGCGCACGGCACAATCCGAACAGACCCGCGTTTCTGGCTGCGTCATTTGCGTCTGACCCCCTTTGGCTTGCATCCCGTCCACCCCGGCGCCGGGGCAGGCGCACAGCTTTGCAAGCCGCATCCCGGCCGCTCAATCCGGGATAATGCGGAGTCCGGTCAGATCGCGCTGCTGAATCGCCGCGTCGTGGCGGCACGATAGGGATCGAGCACGGCGGCCATGCTGCGCACATAGGGCAGGCCATCGGCAGCGACCACCAGCCGGTCGCCCTGCCATTCCGCCAGCCCGGCGGCGATGAAGCGCTGCAATTGCGCGCGAATCACGCCGATGTCGGGCCAGCCGGCAAGATCGGTGCGGCCCTGGCAGAGCAATTGCTCGATGGCGCGGCCGCTGCCCCGGTCGGCCGGCGAGCGCCACAGGCCGCGGGCGATGGCGGGGCGGCCGTTGCCGACGCTCAGCTGATAACGGCCATTGTGCTTTTCGTTCTGCAGCAGCCAGGCCGGAAAGCTGCTGATCGCCGAGGTGCCGAGCCCGAGCAGCACATCGGCCGGGTCCTCGGTAAAGCCCTGGAAATTGCGGCGCAGCGTGCCGTTGCGGGCGGCCACGGCGATGCTGTCGCCGGGCCGCGCGAAATGATCGAACCCGATCGGCTGGTAACCGTCGCCGGTCAGCCGCTGGTAGGCAAAGGCGGCTTGCGCGAAGCGGGCGAAGCCATCGGGCAGGGCGCTGGCATCGATCAGTTTCTGGCGCGGCACCATATGCGGGACATGGGCATAGCCGAACACGGCAAGCCGGTCGGGCTGCAGGGCCAGCGCCGCATCGAAGGTCGCGCCCAATCTGGCGATGCTCTGGCCGGGCAGGCCGTACATCAGGTCGAAATTCAGCGAATCGACGCCGGCACCGCGCAGCTGGTCGACGACGCGGGCGATGAGTGCCGCCGGCTGCACCCGGCCGATGCCGCGCTGGATATCATCGTCGAGCGTCTGCACGCCCAGGCTGACGCGGGTGACATGGTTGCGCTGCAAGGCCGACGCCCATTCGGCGTCGAAGCCGCGCGGATCGATCTCCACCGAAATCACCGGATCGTCGAGCCGGAAGGCGCCGGCGAGGCGATCCATCAGCGCATCGAACGCTGCCGGCGCCAGCGCATTGGGGCTGCCGCCGCCCCAGGCGATGCGCCGCACCCGGCCGCGCCCGGCGAGGCCCGCGGCTATCAGCGCGATCTCGTCCCCCAGCCGGTCGATATAGGCGTTGACGCGCTGGTGGCGGTTGGCGGCGCCGGTGTTGCAGCCGCAATACCAGCACAGCTGCGCGCAATAGGGGATGTGGAGGTAGAGCGAGATGCCCTCGTCCGCGCCGACATCGCCCAGCGCCCGCAACAGATTGTCGGGCCCCACCGCCTCCCCGAAATCGGCGGCGGTCGGGAAGCTCGTGTAGCGCGGCACCGGCACGCTGAGCAGATCGGAGAAATAGGGCCACATGCCGGATGCTATGGCACGGCCGGCGGCCGCGTGAATTGACGCCGGTCAAAGACGGTGGGGCAGGGGCCGCCTAGGTCGCGGTGCAGACACAACAAAGGACCCCGCGCCATGACCTTCCGCACCAAGAGCCTGCCGCTGCTCATCCTCACCGGCGCCATGCTGGCGACCCCGGCGCTGGCGCGCGACGGCCAGGGCCTGCAGGCCAATGACGTGCTGCTGCGCCTGCGCGGCATCGTCATCGCGCCGACCGGCACCTCCGACGGCATTTTGCCGGCGCTGCCCGGTGACCGGCTGAACGTCACCACATCGGTGGTGCCGGAGGTCGACATCACCTGGATGGCGACGAAAAACATCGGCTTCGAACTGATCGCCGCCACCGCCAAGCATTCGGCCAAGGGCAAGCAGGGCGTGACGCAGGGCATCGGCAATGTCGTCGACACCTGGGTGCTGCCGCCGACGCTGACCGTGCAATATCATTTCAACGCCGATGGCGCGGTGCGGCCCTATGTCGGCGCCGGGGTGAATTACACGATCTTCTGGAATGAAAAGGCGACGTCCGGCCTGGCGGGTGCGCTCGGCCCAACGAATGTGCACATGAACGACAGCTTCGGCTGGGCGGCGCAGGCCGGGGTCGATATCGACGTCAGCAAGCGCTTCTTTCTCAACGTCGATGTCAAATACATCGACATGACGTCGGACGTGCGGCTGCAGACGACCGCCGCCGGCGTGCAGACCGTGCATGCGCGGATCAACCCGATCCTGGTCGGCGTGGGTTTCGGGCTGCGGCTGTAACTGAGATACTCCCTCCCCGCAAGGGGGAGGGAATTGACCTTACGGCGTCGTCCGCCGCTGGATGACGATCGTGCCGTCGCCGGTTCCAATCGCAACCGGCGTCGTATCGTTCGCCTGATTGTCGACGCCGAGCACGGTGACGCTCGGCGACGGTGGCACCAGCAGGCCGGGGGTGGGCACGACATAGTCCTCGACGCGCAGGATCTCGGCCGGGGTGGTGCCGCCGCCGCCGCAGCTGGCGGCGCCGACCGTACAGCCGTTGAAGCTGAAGCTGCCGGCGATGCTGCCGCCGTTGAGGCCGCCGATCAGCGCGACATTCGGCCCGCTGCGCAGATCGGCATTGGGCAGCACCAGGCTGCCGGTCAGGTCGACCCGGGCAGCACCGTTGATCTGGACGATGCCGTTGCTGCCGCTCGCGCCTTCGCCGCCGATCAGCAGGCCGACATAGCCGCCGGCCACCGCCGCGCTGTTCTGGCTGACGACACGGCTGCCGGCATCGACGCGCAGCCGCGTCGCCACCGCGAACAGGCGATTGTCGGCGGGCGCGGCAACGCCGGGCACCCCGGCACCGACATCGATGGCATCGGGCGCCGTCGCCCGCACCGCGCTGGCAAATTCGGCGCTGCCGAACACCACGTCGTTGACCGCCAGCAGGACGAGGCTGTTGACCGCGATGACATCGCCGAAGCAGTTGACGGCCAGCTCTGCCGAGCCGAAGCCGCCGCTGATCAGGATGGCGCCCGGCCGCCACAGGCTGTCGACCGCCAGGTCGCCGATGCGGATGACCCCACCATTGACCGTCGGCGCGACTCGGCCGGTGACGTTCACATCGAAGCCGCGGCCGGCATAGAGGTTGAGCACCGGCAGCGCGCCGGGATCATAGCTGAAGCCTTCGAGCGTCAGCGTGCCGCCGGCGGCGGCCGCGACGGCGCGCGGCTGCTGGCCCGGCAGCACCGCGGCGGCGATGGCACCGGTGGTGCCGGCAAAGAATTCCGCGGCGCCGCCGATGCGCAGCCGCGCGATGTCGGCGGCGGCGAGACGGAAGCCGTTGCCCGCACCGCTGCCGCCCAGCACCATCGGCCCCGGTGTTTCCACCCGCAGCGACGCCGCCACCAGGCTGCGCCGCACATCGAGATCGCCCGATAGCAGGGCCAGCGCCGCGCTGCGCCAGTCGCCCAGCGTGATGCGGCCGGTCGCCACCATCTGGGCGCTGCCGGTGACCCGGCCGGCATCGATGCTGATGCCGCCGGCGGTGGCCGACAAAGCGGCGCGGCCGCCGACATCGAGCGTCTGCACGGTGATGCTGGCGCCGATCAGCGTCGCATCGCCGGCGGCGATCACCGTATCGGCGATGATCGGCTGGTCGGGATCGATCAGCAGGTTGCGCCCGGCCTCGAAGCGCGTGCCGGTGACGCTGCCGGTGGCGATGATGGTCAGGTCGCGGCTGGCAAAGGCGCGGCCGCCGGCGATGATGGGGGCGGTGAGGCTGAGGTCGCGGCCGGCCGACAGATCGGTATAGCCGATGCGGTTGCCGCCGCTGATGGCGAGGTCGCGGCGGGCGGCGATGGTGCCGAGCGGTGCGATGTCGCCACTGGCGGTGAGCGTGATGTCGGTGCCGCCGAGCCGCAGCGCGCCGCCGATGCTGGTGCCGGTGATGCGGATGGTATCGCGCGCGGTGACGCCGGCCAGCGTGACGGCGCCGCCCGACAGGGTGGCACTGGTGGCGGTGATGGCGCCCGCCGTCAGCGCGCCGGTCGTCGTTGCGCTGGCGGCGCCATCGGCGGTGATGGCACCGGCATTGATGCTGGCGCCGGCCAGGGCCACATCCCCCGCGGCGCGGACCGTACCGGTGGCGAGCGCGCCGCCGGCCGCCAGCGCCAGCCCGCCGGCCGAGCTCAGGTCGCCGGTGGTCAGCGCGCCGCCGCTGCGCAGCGCCAGGTCGCGGCCCTGCACCAGCGGCCCGGTGGCCAGGCTCGCCCCCGCCAGCCGCACATCGCGGCCGGCGATGACACCGCCGCCTGTGCCCGGTCCCAGGCTGGCCGCGCCGCTGGCGGTGACGACGATGTCGCTGGCGGCCTGCAGGCGACCACTGCTGACGGCGGCACCGGTGAGGCGGATGTTGCTGCCATCGCCTTCGCTGTCCGCCCCCAGCCCGGTTGCGGTCAGCGCGCCGAGCGTCAGGTCGCCGCCGCTCAATGAGATGTCGTCACCGGCGGTCAGCGTGCCGCTGGCGAGGGCGCCGCTACCGGCGGCGACGGTCAGATCGCCGCCGGCGCTGGCATTGCCGATGCCGACGCCGCTGGCGGTGACGCTGATGTTGCGCCCGGCGGTCAGCGCGCCGCTGGTCGTCGCGCTGCCGCTGCTGGTGGCAACGCTGATATCGCGGGTGGCGCTGATCTGGCCGTCGATGCTGATCGGCGCGGTGCCGGTCAGCCGCACATCCTGCCCGGCGGACAGCGCCCCGGCGCCGATGCTGGCGGCGGAGATGGCGAAGTCACCACCGGCGCGCGCTGTGCCGAGCGTGACGGCGCTGGTTGCGGTCACGGTGGCGGTCGTCCCCACGGTCAGCGTGCCGCCGGTGACCGATTGGCCGGACAGGCTGGCAACCCCACCGGCCTCGCCATTGCCGAGGCGCAGTGCGCCCGCGCCGGCATCGGCGGTCAGGCTGCCACCAGCGCTGGCATCGCCGATGCCGACGCCATTGGCGGTGACGCTGATGTTGCGTCCGGCGGTCAGCGCGCCACTGGTCGTCGCGTTGCCGGTGCTGGTGGTGATGGCGATGTCGCGGGTCGCGCTGATCCGGCCGTCGATGGCGATCGGGGCCGTCCCTGTCAGCCGCACATCCTGGCCTGCGCTGAGCGCCCCGGCGCCGATGCTGGCGGCGGTGATGGCGAAATCGCGGACAGCGTTGGCCGTGCCGAGTGTGACGGCGCCACTGGCGCTGATCGTCGCGTCGCCGCCGGCGGCGAGGGCGCCGCCGCTTACCGAGGCGCCGCTGAGGTCGATGATGCCCCCGGCGCGACTGTCGTCGATGCGCAGCGCCGCGCGGCCGGCAGCGATGCGGATCGCGCCGCCCGCTGTCGCCGCGCCGACGCCGACGCCATCACCCGTGACCTGGATGTCGCGGCCGGCGGTCAGCGCGCCGCGTGTGGTAGCGCTGCCGCTGCTCGTCGTCACCCGAATGTCGCGCGCCGCGTCGATCCGGCCGTCGATGCTGATCGGCGCCGTGCCGGTCAGCAGCACATCCTGGCCGGCGGAAAGGGCGGCGGCGGTGATGCTGCCGGCGGTGATGGCGAAATCGCCGGCGGCGCGCGCCGAGCCCAGTGTGACGCCGTTGCGTGCGATGATGCCGGCATTGGCGCCGGCGCTCAGCGCGCCGCTGCTCACCGAATCGCCCTTCAGATCGACAAGGCCGACCGCCGTGATGTCGCCGAGCAGCAGCGCGCCGCCGCGCGCATCGGCGGCCAGCGCCGCGCCGGCGCTGGCCGCCCCGATGCTGACGCCGTCGCCGCTGACGCGGATGTCGCGCCCGGCGGTCAATGCACCGGTGGTGCCGGCGCTGCCGCTGCTGGTGCTGACGAACAGGTCGCGCCCGGCGCCAATCCGGCCGTTGACGAGAATGGGCGCGGTGCCGGCCAGCCGCACATCCTGCCCGGCCGACAAGGCCGCGGCATCGATGCTGGCGGCGGTGATGGCGAAATCGCCGCTGGCACTGGCGCTGGCGATGCGCACCTGGCCGCTGGCGGTGATCGCCGCATCGCCGCGGCTGACAAGACTGCCGCCTGTCACACTGGCGCCGCCGAGCGTGATGCCGGTGCCGGCGTCGACATTGTCGATGGCAAGGGCGCCGCCGCGCGCATCGGCGATGAGCTGCCCCCTGGCGCTGGCCGCCCCGACGCTGATGCCATCGGCGGCGAGCCGGATGTCGCGCCCGGCATCGAGCGCGCCGCTGGTGGCGAGGCTGCCGCTGTCGGTGCCGGCGATCAGATCGCGGCCGGCGCGGATCGGCCCGGCGATGCTAATCGCGCCGCTGCCCGACAGCCGCGCATCCTGCCCGGCGTTGAGGCTGGTCGCGGCGATGCGGCTGCCGCGCACCGCGAAATCGCCCGTGCTGTTGGCGATGGCGAGCGTGACCCCGGCGGTTGCCGCGATATCGGCGCTGGCTGCCGTCACATTGCCGCCGCTGATGCTGGCGCCGCTCAGCATCGCCCGCCCGTCGCCATTGAGGCTGGCGAACTGCAGGGCGCCCCTGGCCTGCGCCACCGCATCGCCGCCGGCGCGCCAGGCGCCGCCGACGAGATCGCCGCTGCGCGCTGTCAGGGTCAGACGGGTGCCGGCATCGGCATTCGCAAGCGCCAGGGCGGCACCACTGATCGTTACCGCGTCCGACGCCCGGGCCAGGCCGGTCAAGGTCAGCGTCGTTGCGGCATCGAGGTTGAGATCGCCGCTGGCGGTGACGCTGCCACCGCTGAGCGCGCCGCCGGTCGCCGTCATCGTCACGATACGGCCCTGGACCTGCGCGCCACTGGCCAGCGACAGGCCGGTCAGCGTGACATCGCGCCCGGCACGGACGTTGCCGACGCCGAGAGCGCCCGCGGTCTGCACCCGCACGTCGCGGCCCGAATCGAGATCGCCGGTGGCGATGCTGCTGCCCGCGATGCTGATGATGCTGCCATCGCCTTCGTCATCGGGTGCCGATGCGCGGGTGTCGACCCGGCCGACGCTGATCGTGCCACCCAGCAATCGCACATCATCGCCGCCAGACAGGTCGCCGGCGGTGAGCGCGCCCGCACCGGTGTCGAACGACAGGTCATGCCCGGCGCCGGCATTGCCGACAGCGATACCGACACCCCGGGCGGTGATGTCGCGCCCGGCGGACAGCGTGCCGGCAGCGATGGCGCCCGTGGCGTTGACGATCAGATCGCGGCTGACCATCAGGTCGCCGAGCGTGACGCCGCTGGCGAGGCTGGTGAGGATCAGGTCGCGCGGCTGGGTCTGGCCGGCCAATGTCAGCTGGTCGATCTGCCCGGCGCGGACCAGCAGGTCGCGCCCGACGCCGAGGCTCGCAAGGCTGACCCGGCCGGTTTCGGCCGTGACGGTCAGGTCGTTGCCGATGGCACTGCTGGTGATGGTCACGCCGGCGCCGCTGGTCAGCCGCGCATCGCCGCCGGTCGTCAGCCGCGCCAATGTCACGCCATTGCCGCCGAGCAGCGCATCGCGACCGGCGGAAAGCGTGCCGGTGCTGGCGAGCCCGGCGGTTGCCGTGGCGACGAAATCCCGGCCGGCACTGCCGCCATTGAGGCTGATCGCATCGGCACTCAGCCGCACATCGCGGCCGGCCTGCACGGGCCCCGCCACGAACAGCTGCCCCGGCACGTCACAGCAGCGTTGCGCCAGCGTGACATTGACCAGCAGGTCGTTCGCGGCGGCGAGCGTGCCGATCGTCAGGGCATTGCCGCTGATGCGGATGTTGGCGCCGACAAGGGTGCCGCCCCGGTCATTGTCCGGCCCCAGCCCGGTGCTGGTAATGCGGCCGACACTGGCGCGCTGCACCACGGCATCGACATCATCGCCAGCGCTGAAAGCGTTGCCGCGCAGATCGGCGACATTGATGACGAGGTCGCTGCCGGCACTGACGCTGGCCATGCCGAATGTGCCGCCGGTCAGCGTGACCGTGTCGCCGGCGGTGGTTGCGCCGATATTGGCGTCGGGTGCCGTGATGCCGATGGCGCCACCGGCCTGCAGGCCGCCGACCGCGATGCGGCTGGCATAGTCCAGCCGGATGTTGCCGCTGGCGGTGAGCGTGCCGGCGAAGTCCAGTGCGGTGATGCCGGTCGCCGTCGCCGTCGACACGAGGCTGATGTCGCGGGTGAACAGCGTGCCGCCATCGGTCGCCACCGGGCCGAGCGTGGCGAGGCTGACCAGCGCACCGCTCAGCGTCAGGTCGCGGCCGACACGCGCATCACCGACCTGCACATCGCCCGCTGCCGTCGCCAGCAGATCGCGCTGCGCCGTCGCGGTGGCGAGCGTGATGCTGCCCGTGCCGGCGATGGCGATGTCCTGGCCGGCATTGGCGCGGCTGACGGCGACATGGCCGGCGCTGGTGATGCTGATGTCACGCGTCGCAGTCAGATCGGCATCGACGATGCCACCGTCCAGCGTGGTGATCCGGATGTCGCGGGCTTGCGGTGCCTGTCGGCCACCGACATTGATGCGGTCGACCGTACCGGCACGGACCAGCAGATCATTGCCGACAGCCAGCCCGGTCAGGTCGGCGCGGCCGGCGTCGGCACTGATATCGAGATCGCCGCCGATGCGCGCGCCGGCCAGTGTGACGTTGCCGCTGCTCGCCAGCAGCAGGGCGTTGCCGCCGGTTGCCAGATTGGCGAGATCGACGCCGCCACCGGCGCGCAGCGTGGCGCTGCCGCCAGCGCCGGCGTCGCTGCCCGCGATATTGCCACCGGCGGTCAGCATCAGGTCGCGCACCGCGACCAGCCCGCTGGCGCTGATATCGCCGGCGGTCGCCGTCAGGATCAGGTCGCGCCCGGCATCGAGCCCGGCGGTGCTCAGCACTGTTCCGGACAGAATGACATCGCCAGCGGCGGTGACGGCATCGGCGGTCAGAGGGCCCTTGGCAGTGGCATTGACGGTGCCGTTCGTCGCGGCCAGGCGGCCGACCGCAAGGCTCTCTGCGGCGATCTGCAGGTCGCCGCTGGCAGCGGTGATCGCACCGGCGTCGAGATTGCCGCCGCTGCGCAGATCGACGGCACCGCCCGCCGTCAGGCCGGCGAGAGTCAGCCGGCCGCGGCTGATGAGCGTGGCGGTGCCGGCGACGTCGCTGTCGCCCAGGCGGAAATCACCGGCGGTGGTGGTGATGGAAAGTGTCTGCAGCGGCGTGATCGCGCTGCCATAGCCGGAACCGCCATCCTGCCAGCCCCGTACCCGGCCCATGCTGCCGCTGCCGACATCGACCAGAATGTCGCCGCCGACGCTGGCATCGCCGACCGTCACCGCGGCCGTGCTCGTCACCGTCAGCCCGCCGCGGCTGCGCACCGTGCCGATGCTGCTGTCGCCGCGGCTGGTCAGCCGGGTGATGCCGCCGGCGTCGCTGCTGGAGATGGCATGGCTGGCGCCGGAGACGCCGAGATCGCCGCCGGCGCGCAATACGCCGCTGGTGACGGCGCCCAGGCTGACCAGCCGCAGGGCATTGGCCGCCATGACATCGCCCAGCACCAGATCGCCGGCGGTGGAGATGCTGATATCGCGGCCGGCCGCGAAGCCGCCGGCAAAGCGCAGGTCGCCGGCGCTGGTCAGCACGATGTCGCTGCCGGCGGTCAGCACGCCAAGCGTACGGAAGCCAACGGCAAAGGCGAAGCCGCCGGCGTCGAGCCGCAGCGCGCCGCCGGCGCTCACGCTGCCGGCATCGCAGGGCAGCGGCCCGGTGCAATCGGGGTTGCCCAGCGCCAGCGTGCCGGTCAGGCTGGCGATGATGTCGTTCTGCGCGCCCAGATAATAGGCGCCGGCGGCGCCGCCCGACAGGCGGATGTTGGCGCCGTCGCCTTCGCTGTCCGGCCCGGTGCCGCTGGCGGTGCCGCGCACCAGCCGCGTGTCGGCGGCGGCAAGAATCAGATCGTCACCGGCGCTGAGCGTGTCGACGGCGATGCTGCCGGTGGCGGACAGGCGAATGTCTTCACCGGCATTGATGTCGCCATTGCCGCCGGCGATGCTGGCGGCGCTGATGGCGACCCGGCCGCCGGCGGCCAGCCCGCCGTCGAGCACGCCAAGGCCGCCGCCGCCGAAGCGCACCACGCCGCCGCTGGTGATGGTCAGGTTGCTGGCGCTGCCGGTGCCGGCGCTGACATTGCCGAGCGTGGCATCGCCGCTGCTGGCGATGGTGATGGTGCCGCCCGCGCCGATCTGGCTGCTGCCGGCCAAGATCGACGCGGCGCCGATGTCGATCGATCCGCCGGCGGACAGCGACTGCGCATCCAGCCGCAACTGGCCACCGACCAGCAGGTTGATGGTGCTGCCCGCCGTCAGGCCGGCGAGATCGGCATCCCCGGCAATATCGAGGCCGATATCGGCATCGGCGCCCAGCGCCGATTTGCTGACAAAGCCGCCGCTGGTGGTGCGGACGGCGAGCTGCTGGACATGGGGTCTGGCGCTCACCCCGGTCACCGGGCCGAGCGTTGCCGTTGCCCCGGTCAGCGCCAGCCGGCCGGCGACGGCACCGCCGTCCAGCCCGGCATTGCCGTTGGTGCTGCTCAGCGTCAGATCGCCAAAGACCGTCGCACGGTCGACCTGCACCGCATCGCTGCCGGCGGCGCCGGTGGCGGTCAGCGTCGCTCCGGCGGCGAGCGCGCTGGTGCCGACATTCAGTTCGCCGACGCGGATGCGCCCGGCGGTGAGAGCGGTGGTGCCGCCGCTGTTCAGCCGGTCGATCTGGATGAAGCGCGCGGCGAGCGTCACCGGGCCGGGTGCGCCCAGCGTGCCGAGCACCAGCCCGCCATCACTGGCCAGCGTCACGCCGCGGCCGCTGCTCAGCGTCGTGGCCAACTGCAGATCGGCAGCGGCGCCGGTCTGGCGGATGATCAGGTCGCGGCCGGCGCTGATGGCCGGCGCGCCCGCGGCCGGCGCCAGGCTGAACAGGCCGCTGCCCAGGTCGATGTCGCGCCCGGCGGAAACGCTGCTCGCCCGGCACATGCCGGGGCAGGTGAAATCACCCAGCCGGCTTTCGCCGCTGATCCGCGTCGCGACATCGGTGCCGGCGACGAGGCTGCGGCTGGCCAGCGTCGTGCCCGACAACAGGATGTTGAAGCCATCGCCTTCGCCATCGACGCGGCCCGGCCGGCCGGCGGCAACCGTGTCGATAGCAAGCGCCGTGCCGGAAATTCGCGCGTCGTCGCCGGCATCGACGGCGGCCAGCGTCACCGCACCGGCACTGGTCAGCGTGATGTCACCGCCGGCGATGAGGCTGACATTGCCGGCATCATAGCTGCCGACAGCGAGCGTGATCGAACCGCCGATCGTGTAGTTGACCGGGCCACCGCCGCGCACCTGGCTGCCGGCCGCATAGGTCACGGCGCCGCTGGTCGTCAGGCGGAAGTCACCGCCGATATCGAGCCCACCCAGCCCGATGGCAAAACCATTGCCGCCGCCAATGACAAGATCACCGCCGGTCAGCGCCGATCCGAGAAAGCCCTGGCTGCCGTTGATCGTCAGCCCTGTGCTGCCACCGCTGTCGAGGCCGGTGATGCTGACATCGCCGCCGCCGGCAACGATGTCGCGCGCGGCCCTGATGCTGCCCGCCGTCAGCGCGCCGGTGCTGGACAGGAAGACGTCGCGGCTGGCGTCGAGCGACCCGACCTGCAAGGCGCCGCTGCGGCTGGTCAGGCGGATGTCGCCGCCGGTTGCCGCGAGTGCGGCGCTGCTGCCGGTGATGCTTTGCGCGATGATGCCGATGCCGCCAGCGGCGTCGAGGCTGCGATCAAGGCCCAGCGTCAGTGCGCCGGCGACATCGATATCGATCGCGCCGCCGACGGTGACATTGCCCAGCGTGGCACTGGCGCCCCGCAGGATGACATCGGTCGTGGCCACAAGCCTGGCGGTGCGGCTGTCGATCTGGCCGTTGAGCGCGGTCGCGGTCAGGCTGCCGATGCCGGTATCATGATCGCCCGCCAATATGATGCCGGCGCCGCTGCTGGTGTAGCGCAGCTCTGTCCCGCGGTTGCTGCCGAACAGGCCGAGCGTGTCGCCGCTGGTCACCGCGACGCCGCCGCTGCCGCCGTCGAGATTGCCCAGTGATGCGGTCTTGTCGACGGTGATGGTGATGCCGCCGCGCCCGGTCATGCTGCCGCTGGCATCGCTGTTGGCGAGCATGCCGGCGGTGATGCCGATGGTGTCGGCGGTCAGCGCGCCGCGCGTGTCGATGGTACCGCGGGCGTTGGCGGTGATGATGCCGCTGCCCTGTGCGGCAATGTTGGCATAGCGCAGATCGCCGGTATCGATGCGGACATTGCCGCCGGTGGTGAGCGTGCCGAGATCCACGGCGTCGGCTGTCAAGGTCGCGGCGCCGGCTGCGGTCAGCGCCGCGCCGCTGGCATTGATGTCGCGCCCGTCGACCAGCAGGTCGCGGCCGGCGGCAATATCGCCAAGCTGGACCGTGTCGATGGCGGCGATCCGCACATCGCGGGTGCCGGAGAGCGGCTGGCCCGCGGTGGTGACCTGGGCGCCGGCCAGTGTCAGATCGCGGCCGCCGGTCAGTCCCGTGTTGACCGTCAGCAGCCCGCCGCTGACCAGCGTGACATCGCGGCCGGCATTGATCCTGCCGACGGATTTGAGCGCCAGGTCATCGCGCACGCTGATGCTGACATCGCCGCTGGCGTTGAGTGCAAAGCCGCTGAGGGCATAGCCGCCGGCGCCGGCCCGGATGGTGATGTTGGCGAGCGGCGCCGTCGCGCTGTTGAGGCCTTCGAGGCTGGCGCCGCTGATCGTCGCGCCTTCCAGCACCAGGCTGCCGCCGACGCGGGCATTGCCCAGCCCGGCCTTGCCGGCCAGGGCACGGATGGAGAGGTCACCGGCGATGCGGCTGGTCGCAAGCGTCGCATCGCCCGCCCTTGTTTCGAACCGGCCATTGCCGCCGGCGTCGAGCGTGCCGGTGGCAAGGCCGGTGCCGGCGTTGGCGGTGATGTCGGTCACCGCCGTCAGGCCGGCATCGCGCGTGTCGATGCGGCCGGCCAGCGCGTCGAGCGTGATCGCGCCGCTGGTGGTGACATGGTTGTCCGCGAGGCTGATGCCGCCGCCGGTGCTGGCATAGGCCAGCGTCGTGCCGCGATTTTCGCCGAAGATGCCGAGTGCGCCGCCGGCGGCGACAATGACCCCGCCGTTGCCGCCGTCGAGATTGCCGAGCCGGGCCGCGCCGGTGACGCTGATGTCGATACCGGTCGCCGCCGCCATGCTGCCGCTGGTATCGGCATTGGCGAGCGTGGCGCCGCGGATGCGGATGCTGCCGGCGTTGAGCGTGCCGCGCGTGTCGAATGTGTCGGTGACCGTCGCATCGAACAGGCCGCTGCCCAGCGCGGTCACCGCGGCATAGGCCAGGGTATCGGCGGCGATGGTGATGGTGCCGAATGACGACAGGCTGCCGAGCGCGATGTCGCCAGCACGAAGTTGCGCGTCGCGCCCGGCCGTCATGGTCGCAAAGCCCGCGCCGATGCTGCCGGCCTTCAGCAACAGGTCGCGACTGGCGGACACGGACACGCCATCGCCCAGTTGCAGGGCGCCGCCGATATCGGTGATGAGGTCGGTCGCTGCGCTGGCGCCGATCAGGAAGGCATCGCCGGTGGCTTTCAGCGAGATGAGGCCGGTCTGCGTTGTCAGGTCGTTGGTCGTGGTGATGCCGCCGGCGGTGACATCGATCAGCAGATCACGTGTCGCGGTGATGCGCCCCAGCCGGGCGTCGGCACCCGCCGTCACCCGCACATCGCGCGCCGCCGCCAGGGTTTGCGCGCCTGTGTCTATGAACTGGCCGGCGAGGATCAGGTCGCGGCCGGTGGCAATGCCGGCGCCATTGGCAATGCGCAGCAGCGCGGCGCTCGACAGGCTGACATCGCCGCCGGCGGCCAGCGATTGCGGCGCCGAACCATAGCCATAGCCCGACGGCGCGGCGTTGATCGTCAGGTCGCCGGCGCTGCTGATGCGGATGTCGCCCAGCGCATTGAGCGGCACTGTCCCCAGCGTCAGCCCGCCGACCGTGGTGGTGATGGCGATGCTGGCGAGCGGTGTGCTGACATTGCCATCAAGCCCGGCGACGCGCAGCAGGCTGACCGTATCGCCGGTCAACGCCAGCGCGCCGGCAATGCGGGCATCGCCAAGCCCGGCATTGCCGCCGGTGGCGGTGACGGTGAAATCGCCGTCGATGCGATTGTTGGTGAGCGTGACGTCGCCGGCGCGGGCGGTGACGGCAAAGCCGCCGCGACTTTCGAGCGAGCCCATCGCGACGCTGTCGGCCCTGATGCTGCCGTTGCGGGCCGTGACCAGGCTGAACGCCGCCCCGCCGAGCACATCGACGGTGACCGCGCCATCGGCGAGCAGGCTCAGCGAATCATGGGCGCCGATGGTGCCGGTGCCGAGACCGAGCCGGATATCGCCGCCGCTGTTGATCTGGCCGGTGCGAAAGGCGAAGCCCTGCGGATCGAAGTCGAAGGCGAGCGCACCGATCTCGACATCGATGGCGGCGCGCACATCGATGCTGTCGCCGGTCAGCGTGCCGGCCTTGATGCTGGCGGCCTGGCTGGTCAGGTCGATGTAATTGGCGGCACCATTGCCCAGATCGATACCGCCAGCGGCGGTGATCGACAGGCTGACGTCGCCGGACTGGGTGATGTCCGCCGTGTCGATGGTTGCCGTGCCGCTGGCCGCCACCCGGATGCCGTCACGGGCGCTGAGGCTGGTGATGCGGACATTGCCATCGGGCGGGCCGTTGGCTGACTGGGTGACGCCGGCATTGATGGTGATGGCGCCACTGCCGGCGGTGACATGGTCCAGCCGCACATCGCCGATCAGATCGATCTGGACGCCGGTGCCGCCGTCGATGACCAGGCCGCCGCCACCGACCAGCGTGTCATTCTCGAAGGCGCGGCCGAGCGTGACCTGGCCGGGCGCCCTGAGGCCGAGGCGATGGCCGTCACCCGCCGTATCGAGCTGGCCGAGCGGATCGCCGGCGGCATCGCCGCCAAGGCCGGTCAGCTGGATGCTGCCGGTGGCAATGCCGCCATAGAGCCCGTCGAGCAGGATATCGTCGCCGGCGGTCGCCTTGCCACGCAGGATGATGTCGCCACCGCCGGGGCCATAGGGCGCGCCATAGCCATTGGCGAAATCCTGGCTGGTGCTGCCCACGGCATCGCCGGCGCGCACGATGATGTCGCGCCCGGCGGTCAGCGTTTCGCTGGCGAAGCCGGCGGCGGTGACGAGGATCGATCCGCCGACGCTGGCCGTATCGCCGAGCGTCAGCGTGCCGGTGACATCGGCGACCAGCGAACCGGCGGCGTTGACGGCACCTAGATTGGCCTCGATGCGGAAATTGCCATCAGGCGCCCGCACTGGCGCCCGGTCGATGATGCCGCCGCCGGCCGACAGCACGATGTCGCCGTTGACGTTGGCGGCGCTGTTGGCGGTCAGCGTGCCGGTGGCGTTGATGACCGACCCGAACACCGTGCTGCGCGACACGGCAGCGAGATAGATGTTGCCGGCGCTGGTGGTGCCGCCCAGGTCGAGCGACGCGCCGAACTGCGCCTGGCCCTTCGTCGGCACCTCGAAATCGATGAGGTCGAGGTCGTTGCTGGCAGTGCGCACGAAGCGGATGCGGGCGTTGTGCACGGCGCCATAGAGTGCGCTGGCGCCATTGGCGCCGGTGATGCTGGCGCCGGCGGCGCTGCTGACCTGCGGCGCGATGAAGGCAAGCGTGCCACCGGCGGCGCGGATCACGGCGCCGGCATCGATGCTGATGCCGTTGGTGCCCTGTTGATCGAAATGAAAATTCAGCGTCAGCGGATCGAGCGCGCCGCCGCTCGCCGCGGACAGATCGTTTGGAATGACGGTGCTGGCGATCAGCCCGCCGACGTCGACGCGGGCATTCTTGCCGAACAGGATGCCGGCGCTGCTCAGCAGCCAGACATTGCCGCCGGTGACAGTGCCGACAAAGGCATTGAGCGCGCCATCGATGTTGATCGGCACATCGCTGGCGGTGTTGTGGATGATGGCGATGTCGCTGCGCTCGGCGAAATGGAAATTGACCGTCTCGTTGCTCTTGATCGCATAGCCATTGTTGTAGCGCAGCAGCGTGCGCGCGGCGTTCAGCGTCACATCCTGGGTGGCGCCGCTGGTGACGATGGTCGGTGCGACGCCGCCGACATTGGTGAGCACGGCAGCGGGCGTCGGCGGCAGCGCGCCGGCGGGATGGAGCGCCAGCCCGGCAACGAAGGTGGAGGCGCACAGCCGGGCCCGCAGCGTCAGGGTGGCTGTGCGTCTGTCGTGCAAGTGACCGCCCCCCTTCATTTCACGGCTAGTGTCAGATTGACCAGCAGGCGCCCGCCCGGCCGGCCCTGGCCGGTGCGGAGGCTGTCCAGCCCCTGTGCATATACGAGATCGAGCAGCACGCCGTTGCGCCAGCGGATCTGCGCGCCGCCGCCGACGGAGGCCAGCGCGGTGCTGCCGGCGCCGAGCGCGTCGCGATTGGTCACCCGCGCCACATCGTAAAAGCCATAGGGCTGCACGCTGAACTGCTCGCCCACCCCGAACGGCCCCAGCCGCGCCTCGAACGCCCCGGCCACGCCGCGGTCGCCCGAGGCCGAAGCGGGATCATAGCCACGGCCGATGGTCAGCGTGCCGACCGGTTGTTCTTCATAGGCCAGCAGCGGGCCATCGCTGATCTGGCCTTCGCCGCGCGCCGACAGCAGCAGCCAATCGGCCAGCGGCAGTTGCGCCTGCGCCGTCATCCGTACCACCAACGCATCGGCGCGGCCATCGGCGCGCGAGGCGAGGAAATTGCTGTCCGGGCTGGCGCCGAGGATGCTCAGCCCCTTGCGCAACTCGACGCTGGCGCCGACCACGCCCTGCCGCCGGCCGATCCAGGGGTGGATGTCGCCGCCCAGCCGGGCATAGGCGATGCGCAACTGGTCGTTGAGCAGCCGGCCGCCGCCGCCGCGGATTTCGGAGCGTTGCGAAATCGCCTCGAACCCCGTCGCGACGTTCAGGTTCAGCGCCCGGCGCTTGATGACGGGATAGGCGAGTTCCAGGCTGGCGACCGTCGACAGGCTGCGCAAATTGAGCGGTGCCAGCACATCGCCCGGCCGGCTTTCGCCATAGGACAGCGCGCCCTTCAGCAACAGGCCGGAGCCGCCCAGTCGCAGCTCCTCCAGCACTTGCCCGACGAACTGTTCGTTGGAATCGAGCGTGCGGTAGAAAACGAGGCTGGTGCGGTCCCCCAATTCGGTCAGGCTGTTGAAATCGACCCGGGCCAGCGCCCCCCAGCGCCCGGCGACCGGCGACTGGTAATTCTGCACATTGGCGACCGCCGTCACCGCATCGCGGCTGACCTGCAATTCGATGTCGACGGCGCCGCGCCGGCCGGTGACGGAGGGGCGGACGATGGTGCGCAGCGTGATGCCCGGCACTTCGGCGGCGAGCAGCAGATAGCGCTGCGCGGTCTTCAGGTTGAACGGCGCCATGCCGCGCAGCCGCTCGGCATAATCCTCGATGATCCGCGTCGCCGGCCCGGCATCGCCGGTGACGGTGACGCCGGCGACACTGGCCTCGATCACCTCCAGCACCGGCGTGCCGCCGGCAATGCGCTGTTCGGGGATCTCGACGCGGACCAGCAGCCCGGCGCGAAACAGGCTTTCGGCGATGCGGTCGCGGATGGCGCAGAGCTCGCCCAGCGGCACCGTCTTGCCGATCTGGCCGGCCCAGGCCGGGCGGACGAGGGATTCGGGGGCGCCGGTCAGGCCCTTCAGCGTCACGCCGTTCAGCGTCAGCGTCAGGTCGGACCGGGCAAAGGGGCAGGGGCCGGGCGGCGGCAGGCGGAACATGTCAGCAGCGGCAGCAGGGCCGGGCAGGCGATCGGCGGGGTTCAATTCGCTGCGGCTGGGCAGGGCGCCGGCGGTGGGATTGCGGGTGGGATTGGCCGGCGCGGCCGTCTGTGCCGCCAGCGGCATTGCTGCCACTGCCGCCCCCAGCATCGCCGCCCACACCAGTCCCTTGCGCAACACCGCCCCCTGTTCGCCCGGCCGCCCCGAGGCGCCCGAACGCATGCATCACGAACATTCCCCGCGTCTGCCGGCGGGTGCGCTGTCCGCAATTGCTGCCGGCCGACATGGTGCAAGGGGCCCGATCCTCGCCATGCCGATCCTGTGCAACACCCTGAACTCTAGCGGCAGCGCGGGGGCGCTGACAAGCGCCGACTGCGGATGCGGTGCGGGGTTATTTCCTGTCCGTGCAAATGGTTCCCATGCGGCTCGGGCTTTGCTACATTTTCGCAAGGGTTCGCGGTCGCTGGACTGCGAGCGCCGAAACGGGGGGATATGGGCAGCGTCAGGGCATGGATGGTGGCGGTGTTCGCCAGCCTGGTGCTGGCGGCCCCGGCCGGACTGCGCGCCGCCGCCACCCCCGCCGCGCAGCATGACTCCGTACCGCATCTGGGCGTCGCCAGCTGCGGCGGCAGCACCTGCCATGGCCGGCAGGAGGCGACGGGGCCAAGGGTGCGCCAGAATGAGCGGCTGACCTGGGCCGACCCCGCCAGCCTGACCGGCGCCCACGCCCGCGCCTGGAAAATCCTTGGCGCGCCACGCGCCCGCGCCATCGGCGACCGGCTGGGCATCGCGGATGTCAGCGCGAGCCGGGACTGCACCGCCTGCCATGGCGACCCGGCCCCCAATCGCGGCGCGCAATTCCAGCAGTCGGATGGCGTCGGCTGCGAGGCCTGTCATGGCGGGGCGGGTGGCAAGGCCGGCTGGCTGGCCGGCCATGCCGCCGGTGCCAGCCATGCCGACAATGTCGCCAACGGCCTTTGGGCGATCGACCGCCCGGCGCTGCGCGCCAACCTGTGCCTCGATTGCCATTTCGGCTCGGCCAAACCAGGCCAGTTCGTCACCCACCGCATCATGGCGGCTGGCCATCCGCGGTTGAGTTTCGAGCTCGACCTGTTCACCAGCCTGCAGGCCCATCATGACGAAGACCGCGACTATGCAGCGCGCAAGCGCATCGCCGGCGGCGTCCAGACCTGGGCCATCGGCCAGGCGCTGGCGGTGGAGCGGGCGCTGACCCTCTATCCGGCGCGCAGCGCGGGGGCGTTTCCGGAATTCGTCTTCTTCGATTGCCGTTCCTGCCACCGCAGCTTTTCCGATGATCCGGCGGTGGCGCTGGTCGCGCGCCGCAACGCCGCCCGCCCGATGCCGCCCGGCCAGCCGCTGTGGAATGACGAGAACATGCTGCTGCTCGCCGCTGCCGCCAGTGTCGCTGCGCCAACCCTGGCACCGCAACTGGAGCGGCAGAGCCGGGCGCTGCATGCAAGCTTCGGCATCGGCCGCACGGACGCGCTGGCGGCGGGCGCGGCGCTGTCCAGGACCGCGGCGCAGCTTGCCGCGCAGTTCGAGCGCGGCCGCTTCGGCAAGGCCGAAACGCTCGCCATGCTCGATGCCGTGCTGGTCAGGAACGCCGACCGCTACACCGATTATCAGGGCGGCACCCAGGCGGTGATGGCCGCCGATACGCTGCTGGCGGCATTGGTCGCCGCCGGCCAGGCCGATCGTGCCGCGGTGCTGGCGCTGCGCCCCGATCTCGACCGCGCCTATGCCGCCGCGCGCGATGCCAATGCCTGGTCGCCGCCGGCCTTCCGCGCCGCGCTGGCCGGGATCGCCGCGCGGGTGCGGCAGCTGGCATGAGAGCCTTTGCCGTTCTGGCCCTGGCCCTGCTGCTCGCCGGGTGCGGCGGTGGGGGCGGCAGCAGCGGCAGTGGCAGCGCCAGCCCGGTTGCGGGTGGTGGCACGCCGACGACGCCGGCGACCCCGACCAGCGTCTATGCCCGCCCCGCCGCCGAAGCGCTGACCGTCGCCGAGGTCGAAGGCGTCATCGCCCGCGCCGCCGCCGAGGCCAATGCCCGGCGGCTGCCGGCCGTCATCGCCGTCGTCGACCGCGTCGGCAATGTGCTCGCCGTGTTCAGCATGGCCGGCGCGCGTGCCACCGCGACGACGCGCGCCGGCGCCAACGGCAACACCGACGCCGAAGGCGTGACCTTCCCGGCAGCGCTCGGCGCGATTTCGAAGGCGATCACCGGCGCCTATCTCTCCTCCGGCGGCAACGCCTTCTCGACGCGCACCGCCTCGCAGATCGTCCAGCAGCATTTCCCGCCGTCGAAGAGCACGGTCGGTCTGGAGTCCGGCCCGCTGTTCGGCGTGCAATTCTCGCAGCTGCCCTGTTCCGATCTCAACACGCGGCTGGGCAGCGGCGCACCGATGATCGGGCCGAAGCGGGCGCCGCTCGGCCTCGCCGCCGACCCGGGCGGCTTTCCGCTCTACAAGAATGGCGTCGTCGTCGGCGGCGTTGGCGTGATGGCCGATGGCGATTATGGCTTCGATCCCGAAATCCTCGATGTCGACAAGGATGCCGAGGAGGCCATCGCGCTCGCCGCCACCACCGGCCTGGCCGCACCGGAGGCGATCCGCGCCGAACGGATCAGCGTCGATGGCACGCTGCTGCGCTTCAGCGATGCGACGACAGCCGATCTGTTGTCGTCGCCCGCCGCCGCGCCGCCGCTGGCGAGCGTCGCCGGCAGCCTGACGCCTGTTGCCGGCTTCTTCGCCGGCAGCACCCTGGCCGGCACGCCCTATGGCGGCGAGGCCAGCGGCATCCGCGCCGCCACCACGGCCGAATTCAGCCACCCCGATGCGTTCGTGCTCAGTGACGGCGCCGGCGGCAACCGCTATCCCGTTCGCGCCGCCAGCGATGCCGGCGATGTGGCGGCACCGCTGACCGCCGCCGAAGTGCGCGCGCTGCTGGAAGAGGCCTTTGCCATCATGGCGCGCGCCCGCGCCCAGATCCGCCAGCCGCTCGACAGCCGGGCGCAGGTGTCGATCAGCGTCGTCGATACCCGCGGCGTAGCGCTGGGGCTGGTGCGTTCCCCCGATGCGCCGGTGTTCGGCATCGATGTGGCGCTGCAAAAGGCGCGCTCGGCGGCATTCTTCTCCAATCCGGCGGCGGCGAGCGACCTTGCCGGCACGACCACGGCGGCGGGCGCGCCCGATGCCAATGTCCGCGATTTCGTCGCGCGCACCAACGCCTTCTTCGGATCGCCGGCGGTGCTCAGCGGCGGCGTGGCGATGAGCAACCGCGCCATCGGCAACATCGCCCGGCCCTATTTCCCCGATGGCGAAGTGGCGCGGCCGCCGGGGCCGCTGTCGCGCCCCATCGCCAGTTTCTCGCCCTTCTCGACCGGGCTGCAATCGGCGCTGATCGTCCAGAATCTGGTGCAGGTGCTGGGCGGCGGCAATCCGGCGCGCTGCACCTTTTTGCCGGCGGTGGCGGGCAGCAACCGGCTGGCCAATGGCCTGCAGATCTTCCCCGGTGCGGTGCCGCTCTATCGCGGCACTGTGCTGGTCGGCGCCATCGGCGTGTCGGGCGACGGCATCGACCAGGACGACATGATCGCCTTCCTCGGCGCCGCCAATGCCGGCAAGCGCGTCGGCGGCATTGGCCTGCCACCGGCCAGCCTGCGCAGCGACCAGACTCTCGTCAGCCTGCCCGGCAGCAGCGGCGTGCGGCTGCGCTTCGTCGGCTGCCCCTTTGCCCCCTTCCTCGACACGGCGGAACAGAATGTCTGCCAGGCGCTCTAGTCTCGCCTTGTTGACGCTCGCCGTCGCGCAACCGGCCAGCGCCGGCGGGCTGTCGCATTGGTTCGACTGCTATGAAAGGCTCGACCCCGGCACCGCCCGCGCACCCGCCGAGGCCGAAGCCGGCCCGGCCGATCCGACCACCGCGCCGATCCCCGGCCGCCGCCGCCCCGGCCCCGCGACGCCGGCGCTCGATGCGCCCGTCACCCAGGCCAATCCCGGCGCCATCGCCCCGCCGCGCCCCGGCGATTTCCCGCGCGATCATCTCGGCATCCCCGATCGCTGGCGGCTGGTCGAAACACTGGGGCTGGTCAAATCGCGCTGGCAGGACCCCTATGCCCAGAATACGCTGAAGGGCGACCGCCCGCTGTGCGGCACCCACGACCTGTTCCTGCAACTGACGGCGATCAGCGACACGGTGATCGAGCCGCGCAGCTTCCCCCAGCCGGTCGGCGTGCAGACAACGGAACGGCCCGGTAACAACGACACCTTCGGCCGCCAGCATTCCACCGTCTATGCCCAGACCTTCATTTTGGGCGCCGCGCTGACCAAGGGCTCCACCGCCTTCAAGCCGCCGGAGTATGAGTTCCGCACGGCGTTCGCCTTCAACATCAACCATGTCGATGTCGCGGAGCGGCGGATCCTCGACGTCGCCCCCAGCCGCAGCAGCCGGCGCACCGATGTCTTTTTGGGCGTGCAGGAGTTCTTCCTCGATTATCACCTGCGCAACACCTCCGACCGCTATGATTTCGATTCGATCCGTGTCGGCATCCAGCCCTTTTCGTCGGATTTCCGCGGCTTCCTGTTTCAGGACAATCAATTGGGCGTGCGGCTGTTCGGCAACCGCGACGACAATCGCTTCCAGTATAATCTCGCCGCCTTTGCCCGGCTGGAAAAGGACACCAATTCCGGCCTCAACGATGTGACGCGGCGGGTGCGCGACGACTATGTGTTCATCGCCAATGTCTATCGCCAGGATCTGCCGCTGCCCGGCCTGACCTCGCAGCTGAGCGTCACCTACAACCGCAATCGCGAGCGCGATTCCTTCCAGGTCGATACCAACGGCTTTCCGGTGCGCCCGGCGCTGCTCGGCGATCTGCGGCCGCGCGAATATGATGTGGTTTACTTGGGCTATAACGCCGATGGCCGCATCGGCCGGGTCAATCTCACCGCGTCCGCCACCTGGGCGCTGGGCCGTGACCGCAACAGCTTCTTCACCGCGCGGCCGGCGCGCATCAATGCCTTCTTCCTCGCCGCCGAGCCGTCGCTGGATTTCGACTGGACGCGCATCCGCCTGTCCGGCCTCTATGCCTCGGGCGACAGCAACCCCCATGACGACCGCGAAACCGGCTATGACGCGATCTTCGAAAACCCGCAGTTCGCCGGGGCGGACACCAGCTACTGGATCCGCCAGACCATCCCCTTTGCCGGCGGCGGCCGCGCCATCGCCATCAACGGCCGCAACGGCGTGCTGAACAGCCTGCGCTCGTCAAAGGACCAGGGCCAGTCCAACTTCAACAACCCCGGCACCATCCTGGCCGGCATCGGCGCCGATTTCGACCTGCTGCCGGAACTGCGCGTCTCCGCCAATGCCAACCAGCTGTGGTTCGCCTCCACCGCCGTGTTGCAGGCGCTGCGCGTCGAAGGCTCGATCCCGCGCGGCATCGGTACCGATCTGTCGGCGGCGGCGATCTATCGCCCGCATTTCAATCAGAACCTCGTCTTCCGCCTGTCGGGCGCGGCGCTGCTGCCTGCCGCCGGCTTCAAGGACCTGTTCGCCAACAGCCCGCGCGACGGCCATTATTATTCCGTGCTGTTCAACGCGGTCCTGTCCTACTGATGCGCGCCATGGGCCCCACCCGCATCCTGCTCGCGGCGCTGCTGGCGCTGCTTGTCACCGTCGTCGCGCCGGCGTCGGAGGGCGAGGCGCCGGTGCCGCGCGACTATGCCCGCGTCAGCGCCCCGCCGGCACCGAAAACCCAGACCGCCGCCGCCGCCGCCGCCAAATCCACGGGCTGCATCAGCTGCCACAGCGCCAGCGACGCCTGGACGATGCACGCGTCGGAAGCCGTCGTGCTCGGCTGCACCGATTGCCATGGCGGCGATGCCAGAGTCATCGCGCCCGCCGGCCTCGCCCGCGCCGATGCCGGCTATGCCAAAGTGCGCGACGACGCCCATGTGCTGCCGCGCTATCCGCTGGCCTGGCACTATCCCTCCTCGGCCAACCCCAAGCGCAGCTATACGCTGCTCAACCGCGAGGCGCCGGCGTTCGTGCGCTTCGTCAACCCGTCCGATTATCGCGTTGCCCGCGACAGCTGCGGCGCCTGCCACATGCCGGTGATCGAGGCAGCGGAACGCTCGCTGATGGCGACCGGCGCCATGCTGTTCGGCGGCGCGAGCTACAACAACGGCATCGCGCCCTACAAGAATTACGTCTTCGGCGAGAGCTATACGGCCGGCCATGGCGGGGTGACGGAACCGAGCCATGGCAGCGTCGGCGCCGCGATGTTCTCCCCCACCCGTGACGGCCGGCCGCTCGGCACGCTGAGCGAGGATGAACGCGCCCGCGGCATTCTGCCGTTCCTGGTGCCGCTGCCGGCCTGGCAGGTGCTGCCGCCGGCCGACATCTTCCGGGTGTTCGAACGCGGCGGCCGCATCATCAATCCGACCTTCCCCGAAATCGGCCTGCCGAACAGCCTTGGCGCCCTCCAGCGGCTGGAGGAGCCGGGCCGGCCCGATATCCGCCAGTCCAACCGCGGCCCCGGCACCGGGCTGCGTATCGCCGTGCCGGTGATCAACATCCACAAGACGCGGCTCAACGACCCCTTCACCTGGTTCATGGGCACCAACGACCAGCCGGGCGACTATCGCACCTCGGGCTGCGGCGCCTGCCATGTCGTCTATGCCAATGATCGCGATCCGGTGCACAGTTCGGTCTGGGCCGCCGCCGGTCGAGACGGCCAGAGCCGGAGCGTCGACCCGGTGATCTCCCGCACCGAAAAGGGCCATCCCGTCAACCACGCCTTCACCCGCGCCATCCCCAGCGCCCAATGCATGAACTGCCACATGCACCAGCCCAACATGTTCATGAACACCTATTACGGCACGACGATGTGGGATTATGAGGCGGACGCGCCGCGCATGTGGCCGGCGCAGCAGAAATACCCCAGCGCCGCCGAAGTCCGCGAAATCAACGAGCGCAACCCGGAGGCCGCCGCCGCCCGCGGGCTATGGGGCGATGTCGACTTCCTGCGCACCGTCGCCGACCGCAACCCGGCCAACAAGGACACCCAGTTCGCCGATTATCACGGCCATGGCTGGAACTTCCGCGCCGTCTTCAAGCGCGATCGCGAGGGCAATCTGCTCGATGCGCAGGGCGACATGACCAGCTATGGCACCGACACCGCCCATATCATCGCCAATGACGACCCCGAAAAATGGCGCAAGGCCGGCGCGGCGCAATTCCCGGAACCCGCCGCCACGCCTGGTGCGGCGCAGGGCGGCAAGGCGGTGCACATGATGTCCGTCCATGCCGAGGTCGGCATGCAGTGCGCCGATTGCCATTTCGCGCAGGACAGTCACGGCAATGGCTTCATCCATGGCGAGGTCGCCAATGCTGTCGAGATCGGCTGCAAGGATTGCCATGGCAGCGTCGATGCGCTGCCGACGCTGAAGACCTCCAATGTGGCGGCCCGGCCTGAAGGCATGGACCTGACCCTGCTGCGCAACCCCGATGGCCGGCCGCGCTTCGAATGGCAGGAGCGCGACGGCCGCCGCGTGCTGATCCAGCGTTCGGCGAGCAACCCGAAACTCGAATGGCGCATCCATCTGACGCGCGATTCGGTGACGCGCGGCCACCCGGATTTCAACGCCAAGGCGGCGCGCGCCAAGCTGATCAGCAAGCGCGACTATATCAGCTTCGGCCCCGGCGTGAAGGCGCAGGACCGGGCGCATGGCGACGACTCCATGGCCTGTTATTCCTGCCACCTGTCATGGACGACGAGCTGCGGCGGCTGCCATCTGCCGATCGAGGCGAACTGGAAGACCGTCACCCAGAAGTATGAGGATCAGGAGACCCGCAACTTCGCCACCTACAACCCGCAGGTGGCGCGCGACGACATGTTCCAATTGGGTCGCCACCAGACGACGAAGGGCGCCATCATCGCGCCGGTGCGCTCGTCATCGGCGCTGATGCTGAGCTCGGTCAATATCAACCGCGAGCGCATCTATGTGCAGCAGCCGCCGATCTCCGCCGCCGGCTTCTCGTCCCAGGCCTTTGCCCCGCATTACCCGCACACCGAACGCCGCGAGGAAACCAAGACCTGCACCGATTGCCATGTGGCCAAGGCCAACGATAACAATGCGATCATGGCGCAGCTGCTGCTGACCGGTACCAATTTCGTCAATTTCATCGGCGCCCAGGCCTGGGTGGGGCTGGATGGCGGCATCGAGGCGGTGCGGGTGACGGAATACAGCGAACCGCAGGCGGTGTTCGGCTCCTACCTGCACAAATATGCCTATCCCGATTACTGGCGCCAGCATGTCGAAAAGAACGGCCGCGAACTGATCGACTGGGTGCGCGGCAAGCTCTTCGACAAGAAGGCCTCGGGCGAAACCGACCCGACCGAACAGATCGGCAATGTCCACCAGTCCGCCGGCGGCGCGGCGCGCTGCATCCAGGCCCGCGGCGAATATCTGTTCGTCGCGGAAGGCCGCGGCGGTTTCCGCGCCTATGACATCGCCAATATCGCCAACAAGGGCGTGTCGGAAAAGATCGTGCGCGCGCCCTTCTCGCCGCTGGGGCAGGACACCCATATTGCCTCGAAGAACGCCACCTGCATGGCCATCGCCACCAACCAGCCGATCGCCGTCGTCCGCAACGATCGCATGATCGCCGACCAGAAATTGCGCGCCGCCGGCAAGGTGCCGGCCGATCCGCTCGGCGGCATGAACCAGGAACAGGCCTTCCACCCGCTCTATCGTTATGCCGTCATCACCGATGCCATCGAGGGCCTGATCCTCACCGATATCGACACGCTGAACGATGGCGAGCCGCGCAACAACTTCCTCCGCCGCGCCGTCACCTGGAACCCCGATGGCGTGCTGACCGGCGCCCGCCACATCACGCTCGGCGGCCATTTCGCCTATGTGGCGACGCCGGCCGCCATGGTCGTCGTCGATCTCGACGATCCGCAGCACCCGCGCCTTGCCGCCCGCATCGCCATGGCCGATCCGCGCGCCTCCGCGCTGCAATTCCGCTATCTCTGGGTGACGACGGCGCGCGGGCTGGAACTGCTCGATGTGACACGGCTGGGCGCGCCGGTGCCGGTGCCCGCCGCCACCGTGCCGCTTGCGGACGCCCGCCGCGTCTATGTCGCCCGCACCTATGCCTATGTCGCCGCCAAGCGCGACGGGCTGGTCATCGTCGATGTGAAGAACCCGGAAATGCCCGCCGTCTACATGCGCTACACGGCGGACGGGACGCTCAACGATGCCGAGGATGTCGTCATCGGCAGCACCAATGCGTCGCTGTTCGCCTATGTCGCCGATGGCGTGAACGGCATGAAGGTGCTGCAAGTGATGTCACCCGACAGCCAGCCGAATTTCTACGGCTTCTCGCCCAAACCCAAACCCGAGCTCATCGCCTGGGCGCGGACGAAGCAGCCGGCGCTGGCCATGTCGAAGGGGCTGGACCGCGACCGCGCCGTCGATGAATCGGGGAACCAGATCGCCATTCTGGGGCGCATTGGCTCCCGCCCGTTCACCCGCGCCGAGATGGAGAAATTGTTCATCGGCGAGAATGGCCAGGTCTGGCGGGTGGAGAATGCGGTGAACCTGGCGAACTGGTCGCCGGTGCGGTAGGGTTTTCGCCGCCGGCGTCCCGGATCAGGTCCAGGATGACAGGGCGTCAGGCCCCAGACCCCGATTATTGCCACCGCCCAATCCGTCACCCTGAACTTGTTTCAGCATCCACCTTGCCGACGGAGCACACTCCCCTGGGGGGGGATGGATGCTGAAACAAGTTCAGCATGACGAGATTTTGAGCCCAAGAATCGATTGGGGTCTGGGGCCGTCGGCCCCAGCCGCCGGAGGCAAAACCGCCCCGCGACCAAGCCCCGCGTTGACCCGGAAGGGCAGGGCGCGGACAGCGGCAGCATGACGATCCTCATCCCGCTGCTCGGTGACCAGCTGAGCCATGGCCTCGCGGCGCTGCGCGACGCCGACAAGGCCGATTCGGTCGTGCTGATGATGGAGGTCGGCGCTGAGGCGACTTACGTGCGCCATCACCAGAAGAAGATCGCCTTTCTGTTCAGTGCCATGCGGCATTTCGCGGCCGAGCTGCGCGCCGCGGGCTGGACGGTCGATTATATGGCGCTCGACGATCCGGCCAATGGCCAGAGCTTCGATGCCGAGGTCGCCCGCGCCGCCACCCGCCATGCCGCCATCGCGATCGTCACCGTGGAGGGTGGCGAATGGCGGGTGCTGGCCAGCCAGCAGGGCTGGGGGGCGCTGACCGGCCTGCCGTGCCGCATCCTCCCCGATGATCGGTTTTTGACGAGCCGTGCCGATTTCGCCGATTGGGCGCGGGATCGCAAACGGCTGGTGATGGAGGATTTCTACCGGCTGATGCGCCGGCACACCGGCATATTGATGGACGGCATCACCCCCGCCGGCGGCCAGTGGAATTACGACGCCGACAATCGCAAGCCGCCGGCGAAGGGCATGGCCTATCCGCCGCCGCCAACCTTTGCGCCCGATGCGGTCACCACGGCGGTGCTGACGCTGGTTGCCGACCGCTTCGGCACGCATTTCGGCGATCTGCTGCCCTTTGCCCGCGCCGTCACCCGCGAGCAGGCGCTGGCGGCGCTGGCCGATTTCATCGCCCGCCGCCTGCCGCGCTTCGGCGATTTCCAGGATGCGATGGTGGCGGGCGAAGACCATCTGTTCCACAGCGAGCTGTCGTCGCTGCTCAACTGCGGCCTGCTGTCAGCGCTGGAGGTCTGCCAGGCGGCGGAGGCGGCGTATCGCGCCGGCGCGGTGCCGATCAACGCGGCGGAAGGCTTCATCCGCCAGATCCTCGGCTGGCGCGAATATGTGCGCGGCATCCACTGGATGGCCGGGCCGGACTATACGGCGCGCAACCATCTCGCCGCGACGCGCGACCTGCCGGCCTTCTACTGGACCGGCGACACCGACCTGCGCTGCCTCGCTGAAGCGATCGGCGCGACGCGGCGGCACGCCCATGCCCATCACATCCAGCGGCTGATGGTGCTCGGCAATTTCGCCATGCTGGCCGGCGTCGATCCGGTGCAGGTCCATGAATGGTTCCTCGCCGTCTACGACGATGCCTATGAATGGGTGGAAGCGCCCAACGTCATCGGCATGAGCCAGTTCGCCGATGGTGGCCTGATGGGGTCAAAGCCCTATGCCGCTGGCGGTGCCTATATCAACCGCATGTCGGACTATTGCCGCGGCTGCCGCTACGACGTGAAGCAGCGCACCGGGCTTAACGCCTGCCCGTTCAACAGCCTTTACTGGGATTTCCTCGCCCGCCACCGTGAGACGCTGGGCAAGAACCACCGCCTGTTGCGCATGTATGACGGCTGGGATCGCTTTGCGGCCGAGGAGCAGCGCGCCGTCCGCGCGCAGGCGGCGGGGTTCCTGGCGCGTTTGCCGGGCAAGGCGCCGCGATATTGAACCACTTGGCTCGCGCCCCCGCGCTTCACCCGGGATGACTATGCGCGTGGATGCGCTACACACGCCACAATGCCCGCCATCATCCGCCTCGCGCTGACCGATTTTCGTTCGCACGCCGCGCTCGCCATCGCGGCGGCGCCGGGCGCCGTGGTCATCACCGGCGAAAACGGCGCCGGCAAGACCAACATCCTCGATGCCATTTCGTTGCTCGGCCCCGGGCGCGGCCTGCGCGGCGCTTCGCTGTCCGATGCGGCGCGCAGCAGCGGCCCCGGCGGCTGGAGCGTGGCGGCCATGCTGGCAACCGATGGCGGTACGGTCGATATCGGCACCGGCACCGCCGCCAGCGCGCCCGAGCGCCGTATCGTGCGCATCAATGGCGCCGCCAGCACCTCGGCAACGCTGGGGGATTGGTTGGCGCTGGTCTGGCTGACCCCCGCCATGGATCGGCTGTTCGCCGATACGCCGGCGGCGCGGCGGCGCTTTCTTGACCGGCTGGTGCTGGCGCTGCACCCGGCGCATGGCCGCGAAACGCTGCGCTATGATGCGGCGATGCGGGCGCGCACCCGGTTGCTCACCGGCGATACCCCGGCCGATCCCTATTGGCTGGCGGCGCTGGAGGCGGCGATGGCCGAACATGGCGATGCCATCACCGCAGCGCGCACCGCCACCGTCGCCGAACTGGCGCAGCGGCTGGCGACGGCGCCCGAGGGCCCGTTCGCGCGCCCGCTGCTGGCCCTGGGCGGGGCGGCGGTCGCCGATCTGGCCGCAGCGCTGGCCCGCAACCGCGCCGCCGATGCTGCTGCCGGCCGGGCGCTGATCGGCCCGCATCGCAGCGACCTCATCGTCACCCATGCCGCCAAGGGCGAGCCGGCGGCGCGCGGCTCCACCGGCGAGCAAAAGGCGCTGCTCATCGCCATCGTCCTCGCCCATGCCGAGCTGGTGGCGGAGCGCACCGGGCGGCCGCCGTTGCTGCTGCTCGATGAGGTCGCGGCGCATCTCGATGCCGATCGCCGGGCCGCGCTCTTCGCCCGGCTGGCAGCGACAGGATCGCAGGTGTGGATGACCGGCACCGACACGGCGCTGTTCGACGCGGTGGGCGAAGCGACGCGCCTGCACATCGCCAATGGCGTGGTGCAGGCATGAGCCTGGCACGGCGGACTGCGCTGACGCTGCTGCTGACGGGGCTGGCCGCCGCGCTGACGCTGGCGGGCCTGCAGGCCATCGGCCCCGACTGGACCCGCTTCCTGCCCGCCACCTGCCTGTCGACGCATTGCTTCTGCGAAGCGCCGCGCACCGGCGATCTGTTGCTGCAACCGGCCAACAGCTGGTCATCGTTCGGTTTTGTCGGCGTCGGCCTGTGGATCATGCTCGGCGGCGGCCGCCGGCCCGCCCGACCCTTTGCCGGGCCGGCGGCCTTATGGTTCGGCTTTACCGCCATCGTCATCGGGCTGGGCAGTGTCGCGCTGCACGCCACGCTGACGCTCTGGGGGCAATTTGCCGATGTGCTGGGCATGTATCTGCTCGGTGCCTTCACCCTGGCCTGGGCGGTGCAGCGCTGGCGCGACCTGTCCCCGCGCGCCACCGCGGCCCTGTACGCGGCCGTGGCCACCGGGCTGATCGGGGCGCTGGCACTCTGGCCCGAAACCCGGCGCTGGCTGTTCGCCGTGCTGCTGGTCATCGCCATCGCGGTCGAATGGTGGCTGGCCCGGCCTCGGCGGCCCGATGGGCAACCCCGGCTGCTGCTGCTGGGGCTGGGCGCCAATGCGCTGGCCTTTGCCATCTGGATCGCCGACCAGACCGGCACGCTGTGCGACCCCGGCAGCCCCTGGCAGGGCCATGCCGCCTGGCATCTGCTCGGCGCGGTCGCTGTTGCCTGCAGCTATGCCTATTACCGCAGCGAAACCGCACGAAAGCCTCGCGTGTACGCGCGCGAGAGTCTATAGCCGGTCAGGCACATGCCGCTGCGTGCCGGCAGCCAAGAGGAAGCCCGACTTTTGTCCGACGAAACCAACCAGGCCCCCGCCGATTATGATGCCGATTCGATCAAGGTGCTGCGCGGCCTCGACGCCGTGCGCAAGCGCCCCGGCATGTACATCGGCGACACCGATGACGGCTCCGGCCTGCACCATATGGTGTTCGAGGTCAGCGACAATGCCATCGATGAATCGCTGGCCGGCTATTGCGACCTGATCCTCATCACCCTCAATCCCGATGGTTCGGTCAGCGTTACCGACAATGGCCGCGGCATCCCGACCGGCATCCACAGCGAGGAAGGCGTCTCGGCCGCCGAGGTCATCATGACTCAGCTCCACGCCGGCGGGAAGTTCGAGAACAGCGACGCCAATGCCTATAAGGTGTCGGGCGGCCTGCACGGCGTCGGCGTGTCGGTGGTCAATGCGCTGAGCGAATGGCTGGAGCTGACCATCTGGCGCGACGGGCAGGAGCATTGGATGCGCTTCCGCCATGGCGATGCCGAGGCGCCGCTGAAGATCACCGGCCCGGCGCCAGAGGGCAAGCGTGGCACGCGGGTGACGTTCCTGCCCAGCCCGGCCACCTTCAAGATCATCGAATTCGACTTCGCCAAGCTGGAGCATCGCTTCCGCGAGCTGGCCTTCCTCAATTCCGGCGTGCGCCTGCACCTGACCGATGCCCGCCATGCCGAACAGCAGACGGTGGAGCTTTATTACGAAGGCGGCATCGCGGCGTTCGTCCAGTATCTCGACAAGTCGAAGACGCCGCTGATCGCGGCGCCGGTCGCCATCAACGGCCAGTCGAACGACATCGGCATCGATGTCGCGCTGGAATGGAACGACAGCTATTACGAACAGGTCCTCTGCTTCACCAACAACATCCCGCAGCGGGACGGCGGCACCCATCTCGCCGCCTTCCGCGCCGCGCTGACCCGCACGCTCAATAACTATGCCGAAAGCAGCGGCGCGCTGAAAAAGGAAAAGGTGACGCTGACCGGCGACGACATGCGCGAGGGCCTGACCGCCATCGTCTCGGTCAAGCTGCCCGATCCCAAGTTCAGCTCGCAGACCAAGGACAAGCTGGTGTCGTCGGAAGTCCGGCAACCTCTTGAAGCGCTCATCGCCGACAAGCTGGCGATCTGGCTGGAGGAAAATCCGGCGCATGCCCGCACTATCATGGCCAAGATCATCGACGCCGCCGCGGCGCGCGAAGCCGCCAAAAAGGCGCGCGACCTGACCCGGCGCAAGGGTGCCCTCGACATCGCCAGCCTGCCCGGCAAGCTCGCCGACTGTCAGGAGCGCGACCCGGCCAAGTCCGAACTGTTCCTTGTCGAAGGCGATTCCGCCGGTGGCTCCGCCAAGCAGGGCCGCAACCGCCAGTTCCAGGCCATCCTGCCGCTGCGCGGCAAGATCCTGAACGTCGAACGCGCCCGCTTTGACCGCATGCTGTCGAGCCGCGAAATCGGCACGATGATCCAGGCCCTGGGCACCGGTATCGGCCGCGACGAGTTCAAGCTCGAAAAGCTGCGCTATCACAAGATCGTCATCATGACCGACGCCGATGTCGACGGCGCGCACATCCGCACGCTGCTGCTGACCTTCTTCTACCGCCAGATGCCGGAGCTGATCCGCAACGGCCATCTCTTCATCGCGCAGCCGCCGCTCTACAAGGTCGCGCGCGGCCGGTCGGAAGTCTATTTGAAGGACAATCCGGCGCTGGAGGATTATCTGATCGATGCCGGCCTGTCCGGCCTTGTCCTGCAGACGCCGGCGGGGCCGCGCAGCGAGCGCGACCTGCGCAGCGTCGTCGATCATGCCCGCAAGCTGCGGGCGCTGATGGACTATGTGCCGAAACGCTATCCGGCCCATGTCATCGAGGCGCTGGCGCTGTCCGGCGCGCTGGAGCCCGGCCTGTCGGGCGCGCCGGCGCGCGAAGCTGCCGCCGCTACTGCCGCATGGCTGACCCAGGCCGATACCGACAAGGCGGCATGGACCGCGGAGCCGGGCGTGGACGGTGGCTATCACCTGCGCCGCGACTGGCGCGGGGTTGCCGATCATCACATCGTCGATGCCGGCTTCCTCGCTTCGCCCGAGGCGCCGCGCCTGCACACGCTGGCGATGCAGGAGGCCGACAGCTATCGCGGCTCGGCGACGCTCGGCGATCGCCGCATCACCCGGCCGTCCGACCTGCTCACCGCCATCCTCGATGCCGGCCGCAAGGGCCTGAGCGTGCAGCGCTACAAGGGCCTCGGTGAAATGAACGCCGAGCAGCTTTGGGAAACGACGCTCGATCCCGCCGCCCGCACCCTGCTGCGCGTCGATGCCTATGAGGCCGATCTGGCCGATGACATCTTCACCAAGCTGATGGGCGATGTCGTCGAACCGCGCCGGGCGTTCATTCAGGACAATGCGCTGAACGTGGCGAATCTGGACGTTTGAGAGTCGATAACTCCCTCCCCCCTGCGGGAGGGCGACTCGGCGCCAGCCGAGCGGGGTGGGGGTTACCCATGTGCCCACACGAGAACCCCCACCCCGCTCGCTTCGCGAGTCGCCCTCCCCGCAAGGGGGAGGGAGTTCCCTCCCCCAACGCAAAAGCGCGGCACCGGGGGCGGGTGCCGCGCTTCGCGGGGGGAACGGGGAGCCGGTAACTCAGCCCTTGATCGGCGCGGCCGACGCGATGGCGGCGCGGACGCAGCGGGCGGCTTCGGCGCGGGCGCGCAGGTCGCCGCTGCCATTGTCGCAGACCGTGCGGGCGGCCTGGCGGATGCGGGCGTCGAGCGCGTTGCGACCCTGGGGGTGAGCGAGGTTCAGGTCGGCGACGCTGACCAGCTGGGCGCGGGGGGCTTCGGCGGCAGCGGCCGGGGCGGTGGCGGTCAGCAGGCAGAGGCCGGCGCAGAAGACGGTGCCGATGGTGCCGATGACGGTGCGGGCGGTGCTGGCGGTGGTGAAGGTCGATGCGAACATGGGGGCTGCTCCTTGACTGTTTGGAAGCGTCCGGCCCATCCGGCCTTCCATGCCAACAGCTTTGCAACAGCCGTGCCAACTGCCCGCGAGAAGATGAAATACAGTATATTCAATTGGTTATGGCTTGGTGTCCTGTTACACTAATACGACACGTCCGAATGAATTCCCGAAAGATGGGATTTTTCACCGCATATTGGCGTCACTCTGTCGCAATTTCCGGATGGTGGCATGCTTGCCGCCAAAGCCCGTGCGGTGCATAGACAGCCGCAGTCATGCTCACCCAGCGTTCCCGCTACGCCTTGCGCGCCCTGATCTTCATTGCCCGCTCGGGCAGTATCGCGCCGGTGCCGATTTCGCTGATCGCCGCCGACCAGAAATTGTCGCGCAAATTCCTCGAGATCATCCTGCTCGACCTAAAGAATGGCGGCCTTGTCGAAAGCTTTCGCGGCAAGGCCGGTGGCTATCGCCTGGCGCGGCCGGCGACCCAGATCAGCTTTGGCGAGATCATCCGGCTGATCGAGGGGCCGCTGGCGCTGGTGCCCTGCGTGTCGGTCAGCGCCTATCAGCGCTGCGCCGACTGCTTCGAGGAATCGACCTGCGTCATCCGCAAGATCATGCTGACGGTGCGTGAGAACACCGCTGCCATCCTCGATCACACCAGCCTGGCCGATCTGTCGCTGGACCGGGTCGCCGCCTGATTCCGCCCGGTGCGGCGAAGCCCAGCTTTAGCGTGTTGCAACGAAATCCTTATTGCCTAGTTTAATGCTAGGAATAAACTCGTTGCACAAACAGCAAGGGGCCTATCATGCGTTGGCTGATCCGTTCTGCACTTGCGGCTGGCGCGCTCGCAATGGCGCTGCCGACGCTCGCGGCGCCCGTCACGCTCCTCAACGTCAGCTATGATCCGACGCGTGAACTCTATCGCAGCGTCAATGCCGGCTTCGCCCGCGACTGGCAGGCGAAGACCGGACAGGCGGTGACCATCAACCAGTCGCACGGCGGTTCCGGCAAGCAGGCACGCTCGGTGATCGACGGGCTGGAGGCCGATGTGGTGACGCTGGCCCTGTCCGGCGACATCGACGAGATCGCGGCGCGCAGCCAGCTGGTGGCGCCGAACTGGCAGGGGCGGCTGCCCTATAAATCGACGCCCTATTGGTCGACGATCGTGTTCCTGGTCAGGAAGGGCAATCCCAAGCAGATCCGCGACTGGGACGATCTGGTGAAGCCCGGCGTCAGCGTGCTCACCCCCAATCCCAAGACCGGCGGCGGCGCGCGCTGGAACTTCCTCGCCGCCTGGGGCTATGCCCAGAAGACGTATGGCACGCCCGCGGCGGCGCAGGATTTCGTGCGCAAACTCTATGCCCAGGTGCCGGTGCTCGATTCCGGCGCTCGCGGTGCCACCACCAATTTCGCCGAACGCGGTCTGGGCGATGTGCTGATCACCTGGGAGAATGAGGCGCAACTGGCAGCGCGCGAACTCGGTGCCGGCCGCTTCGAGATCGTCGTGCCGTCGGTGTCCATCCGCACCGAGCCGTCGGTGGCGGTTGTCGACAAGGTCGTCGATCGCCGCGGCACGCGCAAGGTGGCGGAGGCCTATCTCGCCTATCTCTACACGCCGGCGGCGCAGGAGCTGATCGCCCGCAACGGCTATCGCCCACGCGATGCCGCGGTGGCGCAGCGCTATGCGGCGCGCTTCCCGCAATTGCAGCTGTTCGACATCGACAGGAACTTCGGCGGCTGGAAAAAGGCGCAGGCGACCTTCTTCGCCGATGGCGCCGTCTTCGACCGGATCTACACGCCCGGCCCGCGCTGAGGCGTCAATCGTCCTGCACCCGCAGCATCGCCGCCGCGCCCAGCACCATCATCAGCGCGGCGATGGCCATCGTCCACACGGGTTCGGTGGGGAAGAAGCCATGGATGATCGCCCCCATGATCGTCGCCACCAGCAATTGCGGCAGCACGACGAAAAAGTTGAAGATCCCCATATAGATGCCCAGCTTCTGCGCCGGCAGCGTACGACACAATATGACATAGGGCATGGTCAGGATCGACGCCCAGGCGATGCCGACGCCGACCATCGGCAGCAGCAGCGCCTGCGGGTCGCGCAGCCACAGGATGCTGGCATAGCTGGCAGCGCCGATCAGCAGGCAGGCGATGTGCGTGCGGGGCGCCCCCAGCCGGCGGGCGACGCGCGGCAGCAGCAGCGAGGCGATGGCGGCGATGCCATTGTAGACGGAAAACAGCACGCCGACCCAATCGGCGCCGTCATTGTACGCCTTGCTGGCGGTGTCGGTGCTGCCAAAGGCATATTGGGTGACGACCGGCGTCATGTAGATCCACATGACGAACAGCGCGAGCCAGGTGCAGAATTGTGCCAGCGCCAGCCGCTTCATCTGTTCCGGCATCTGGGCGAGATCGCTGAGGATTTCGGCCAGCACACCCTGTCGACCGGCGGCGACGCGGCGGCGGTTGATGGTCTGTGCCAGCCCGAACAGCAACAGGCTGCCGCCGAGCACGTAGAGCTGCTTGTCGAGCCCCGCCACCGCCACCGCCGCCAGCACCGCGGCGCCGGCGAGCAGCCACAGCCCGCCATTGGCCGGCGCCACCAGCGGCGGATGCGCGGCGGCTTCGCTTTCGCCGGCGAAGGCGCGCAATTGTTCGGGCGAGTATTCGCGAGTGGTCAGCACCGTCCACAGCACGGCGAGGAAGATGCCGACGGCACCCACATAGAAGGAATAGCGCACCGACGGCGGCACCACGCCGACCGGGGCGGTGTTCTCCACCCCCGCCCAGGCCAGGACCGCCGGCGCCAGCGAGCCGACCACCGCCCCGGCGCCGATGAACATCGTCTGGATGGCATAGCCGGCGGTGTGCTGATCCTTGTCGACCATGTCGCCGACAAAGGCGCGGAACGGCTCCATGGTGATGTTGAGCGAGGCATCGAGCAGCCAGAGCAGCACTGCCGCCGTCAGCAGCACCGTCGCATGCGGCATGCCGAACAGTGCCAGCGAGGCCAGCAGCGCCCCGGCGAGGAAATAGGGCCGCCGCCGGCCGAAGCGCCCCCAGGTGCGATCGCTGAAATGCCCGACCAGCGGCTGGATCAGCAGGCCGGTCACCGGCCCCGCGATCCACAGAAAGGCCAGGCTGTCGACTTCGGCGCCCAGCGACTGGAAAATGCGGCTGACATTGGCATTCTGCAGGGCAAAGCCCAGCTGGATGCCGAAAAAGCCGAACGAGATGTTCCACAGCCCGGCAAAGCCCTGATGCGGCTTCTTCAACGCGCGCGCCCCCCAAATGCCTTATGTCGTTGCGGCCACGCTGGCAGAGCCGGGCAGGGCCGACAAGAGCGTGCGCCGCCACCGCATACGTATAGCTGCGGCCTGGCGGTCACAGGCACCAAGTGTTCGTCCTGCCGCGCGCCGGTTGCGCCCGGCGCGCTGACGCGGCAGGGATAGGCCATGCGAACCGGACTCCTCCAGCGCCGCGCCTCGATCTTGCCGGGATTCGGCCTGACCTTCGGGCTGACGCTGTTCATGCTGTCGCTGGTCGTGCTGGTGCCGCTGTCGGCGGTGTTCCTGCGCGCCGCCAGCCTGCCGGCCGGGGAATTCGCCGCCGTCGCCCTGTCGCCGCGCGCGCTCGCCGCCTATCGGCTCAGCTTCGGCACCGCGGCGCTGGCGGCGGCGCTCAACACCGTTTTCGGCCTGCTCACCGCCTGGGTGCTGGTGCGCTATGATTTTCCCGGCCGCCGCATCGTCTCGGCGCTGGTCGACCTGCCCTTTGCGCTGCCCACCGCCGTCGCCGGCATCGCGCTGACCGCGCTTTATGCCCCCAATGGCTGGCTGGGCGGGGCGCTGGCGGCATGGGGCGTAAAGATCGCCTTCACGCCGCTGGGCGTTGTCGTCGCGCTGATCTTCGTCGGCCTGCCCTTCGTCGTCCGCACCGTCGAGCCGGTGCTCGCCGATCTGGGGCCGGAGGTGGAGGAGGCCGCCGCCAGCCTCGGCGCCTCGCGGTTGCAGGCGTTCGGCCGCGTCATCCTGCCCGCCATCGCGCCAGCGCTGCTCACCGGCGCGGCGCTGGCCTTTGCCCGGGCGCTCGGCGAATATGGCTCGGTCATCTTCATCGCCGGCAATCTGCCGATGCGCTCCGAAATCGCGCCCCTGCTCATCGTCGTGCAGCTGGAACAGTTCAATGTCGGCGGCGCCACCGCGATTGCCGTCACCATGTTGCTGGCGAGCTTCGCGCTGCTCTTGCTCATCAACGGCCTGCAGGTCTGGCAGCGCCGGCGGATGGCGGCATGAAGACGGCCGTCACCGAGCCGCGCTGGCTGCGCTGGCTGCTCATCGCGCTGGCGCTGGGCTTTCTCGCGCTCAATCTGGCGCTGCCACTGATCGTCGTCTTTGCCGAAGCGTTTCGCAAAGGTGCCGACGCCTATCTCGCCGCCATCCGCGATCCGGAGGCGCTCACCGCCCTGCGGTTGACGCTGACCGTCGCCGCCATCGCCGTGCCGCTCAACATCGTCTTCGGCCTTGCCGCCAGCTGGGCCATCGCCAAGTTCGATTTCCGCGGCAAGGCGCTGCTGGTGACGCTGATCGACCTGCCCTTTTCGGTGTCGCCGGTCGTCGCCGGCCTGATCTATGTGCTGCTGTTCGGCATGCAGGGCTGGTTCGGGCCGTGGCTGCGCGACCATGATGTGCAGATCATCTTCGCCGTGCCCGGCCTCGTCCTCGCCACCTTGTTCATCACCTTCCCCTTCGTCGCCCGCGAGCTCATCCCGCTGATGGAGGAGCAGGGGCGGGAGGAGGAGGAGGCGGCGCTGTCGCTGGGCGCCTCCGGCTGGGCGACGTTCCGGCGGGTGACGCTGCCCAATATCCGCTGGGGGCTGCTTTATGGCGTGCTGCTCTGCAACGCCCGCGCCATGGGGGAATTCGGGGCGGTGTCGGTGGTGTCGGGGCATATCCGCGGCAAGACCAACACGCTGCCGCTGCACATCGAAATTCTGTACAATGAGTATAATTTTGTTGCGGCGTTCGCAGTTGCAACCTTGCTGGCCGGGCTGGCATTGGTGACGCTGGTGGTGAAATCCTTCCTCGAATGGCGTTACGCCGAACAGCTGGCAGGGCATGGCGCATGAGCCTGTCGGCCCAGAATGTCGTCAAGCGCTTCGGCGCCTTCACCGCGCTCGACGGCGTCAGTCTCGATGTCGGCGCCGGTGAGTTCGTGGCGCTGCTGGGGCCGTCCGGCTCCGGCAAGACAACGCTGCTGCGCATCCTCGCCGGGCTGGAAGTTCCCGAAAGCGGCCGCATCGCCATCGGCGATCAGGACATGTCGGACACCCCGGCGCGTGACCGCCGCGTCGGCTTCGTCTTCCAGCATTATGCGCTGTTCCGGCACATGACCGTCGCCGAGAATATCGCCTTTGGCCTGACGGTGCGCCCGCGCGCCAGCCGGCCGTCGCGCGCCGCCATCGCCGCGCGCGTGGCGGAGCTGCTCGATCTCGTCCAGCTTGCCCATATCGGCGCCCGCTATCCGGCGCAGCTGTCCGGCGGCCAGCGCCAGCGCGTCGCGCTCGCCCGGGCGCTGGCGGTGGAGCCGCGCATCCTGCTCCTCGACGAACCCTTCGGCGCCCTGGATGCCAAGGTGCGCAAGGACCTGCGCCGCTGGCTGCGCGACGTGCACGACCGCATGGGGCTGACCTCGGTGTTCGTCACCCATGACCAGGAAGAAGCGCTCGACCTCGCCGATCGCGTCGTCGTCATGGACCATGGCCGCATCGAACAGGTCGACACGCCGGAACGCGTCTGGGACCGCCCGGCCACCGCCTTCGTCTGCGACTTCCTGGGCGGCGGCAACCGCATCGCCTGCACCGCCAACGCCGGCCTGATCGACATCGCCGGCGTGCGCCTGCCCAATCTGGCACCGCCGCTGCCCGATGGCCCGGCCGACGGCTTCATCCGCCCCCATGAATTTGCCCTGGCTGCCCCCGGCCACCCCGGCATCGCCGCCCGCCTCCGCCGCATCCAGCGCACCGGGCCACAGGCCGCGCTGGAAGCGGTGACCGACAGCGGCAGCATCATCGAAGTAAGCCTGAGCGACCCGCCGGCAGACCTGGCTGCGGGCGCAGAGCTGGTGCTGGTGCCGACGGCGGTGCGGGCGTATCGGGCGCGGTAGTGGCTGGTGTGCGACGCCCGGACCTTGTTCTGACAGGACGTTCAGCGTTGGAAACAGGACAACGCGCAGCAATCTGCCGTCCGCAAGAACCACGTTCGATTCGGGACTGTGTTGGCGATCCAAAGCTGGCCGTTGAACAACGGGTCACGCCGCAATCGAACATTCGAAACGACGTGGCAACCGATGGCCGCCAGCGGCGCGGGTATGGCCAGACAGCAAAACGCCCGGCGGGGCAAAGCCGCCGGGCGCGCAAGCTGGTAGAATTGTTCGAGCTGAAACTCAGGCGGTGACAGCGATCGTGCGGCGGCGCATGGCCGCACCAACCAATCCGAAGCCAGCGATCAGCATCGCCCAACTTGCGGGCTCGGGCACGCCTGGAGCGATCGACGTTACGGCGAGTGTTTCGCCTCCAGCGGCAGTCAGCACAAAATAATAGGTACCGTTGGGCGTCGCCCCGGGCGCCATCGCGAAAAGATTGAAATCGCCGGATGGGCCGCCATAGCAGGCCAGGCTGAAATCGCCGAACGTGCAGCCGTTGCCAAGATCTTGCCCGATCAATTCCCGGGAATAATCGAGCAATGCGCCAGAGGCATTGAAAGCCACCAAGACGAAGTCGCTTTCAGAGAATGATCCATTGCCGGCACTGGCGCCCGTGACGGTAACATTGAGAATCCTGAACGCTGGGTTAGGCAAGCCAAGGATAAATTGCGATTCGGCACCTGGCGTAATGTCGAAAAGCCCGGTCGCGCTTGCAGCATTGCCAAACTGGGCACCGCTCCAGCTGACACGCATCACGGCCGCGTTTGCACATGTGGCAGCCAGCAATGCGGCACCAAAAATCGCAGACTTGAATTTCACGGTTTTTCCCCTTTTTTCGACCCCGGCCATTTTTAAACATAAGGCAATTTAACGTGTCAAGTGCCATTTTCGGGCCTCGCTCGCTACCAAAGCAGGGGCAATTCTGCCCCGTCAGTGCAGTGCCGTGATCGGATTTATGGCGGGAAATACAATGCGTTCGCTTGCTTCTGCGCCACCGCTGCCGGGACTCACCCGGGTGCGCGACCATTCCCAACGCCTGATGGCATGATGATCGGATATTTCCGGACGAGAGACAGGGAGGCTGCGCGTTTACGTCAAAGACTCGACGACTGTTGCATGGCAGCCCGTTGACAACGCACGCCCGGTTGCCGGGTGAATTGCCTGTGCAGCATTTGCGCCCGCATATTCAAAAATGAGGCGGACGCGGCCACCTGTCGCGTCTCGATAAACCGCACCGAGACCGGGTATCTTGAGGCGATCGTGATCCCAGTTCCCGGTCATCCAGAACGCATGAGAAACCGACCTCGCAACCCAGGAACCAACAAGACGGGGTCTGATGCCGAAGTCCCCAGTCGTCGGCGGCAAATTTCCTCTAAATCCTAAGCCTTCTCGCGCCTTATCTTCAGCTGCCGTCCATCCGGCGCCTTCAAAATCGCCGCGCCGTCCGCCTGCCACGCCACGCTGGTCACCGCCGCCAGCGTGTCGAGGAACTTGCGTTCGGTTTCCATCTGGGCCGGCGGGCAGGCCATCATCGTGCCGGCGAGGGGGCCGAGCTTCAGCGTCGTGCCGGTTTGCGTCCAGCCGCCGCGATAGCGGTTGCAGCCGGAGCGGCCGGAGACGGCGCTGGTGCCGGCGTCGCCGGGATCGAAGGTGATGTCGACGCGGGTGTTGTCGGGGATGCCGCCGCCGTTGATGTCCTCGACCAGCCAGGGGCCGCCTTCCAGGCTTCCGGTGATCACCGGCGGTTCGCCCTTCACCAAGGCAACCTCCTTGGCGCATCCGGCCATCAGCAGGGTAAGGCCGAGCAGGATCATCGGGCGTTTCATCAGCGGGTCACTCCCCAGGCACCTTTGACGCACAGCACGTCGGACAGCATCAGTCTGCCGCCGACGTCTTCCAATTGGAAGTGTTCGGCCTGGCGATAGCCGGCGCGGCGGCACAGATCCTCGGCGGTATCATGCGCGCAGTTGCGGCTGGGCTCGCCCCTGGGGCAGGCCAGCACGCGCTCGCTGCCATAGGTCGGCGCCGGCCAATAGCGCGAGGTGACGCCGGTGAGCGAGGCGCCGCCGGGCGCCATCGTCGGCGCGCTGGCGCCGGCGCCGCTGCCCGGCGGGATCGGGCGGAGGGAGCGGATGCTGAAGCTCATCCCCAGCCCGGCCTCGACCGGATAATCGCCCTCCAGCTCCACGCAATCGCCCTTCAGCCGCGGTTCGGAACAGACCTGCCAGCGGCCGCTGGTGCGCAGGCTGCGCACCGGAAAGCGCAGGCGGATGTCGTCGCTGGCAGCGACCAGCGCCTGCGCCTCGCCATGGAAGAAACGTTCGGAATGGACGGTCAAGGCAGGAGGCACAGGCGTCGCGGCGGCGAGCAGCAGGGCCAGGCCGGCGATCATCGCGCTGCCTTCAGATCGGCAACCAGGTCGATCATCGCCTGCTGGCTGACCTTGATGCCGCCGTCGCGCGGCCGGTCGAGATCGAGGATGATGGTGATGGTCATGGCGAGCAGCACGAACAGCAGCGTGGTTGCGCCGCGATGGTGCGACCCATAGGCGCCGAGCACATAGCCGAGCAGGAACGCCGAGACCGTCGCATAGAGCATCAGCAGCACGATGACCTTGGCCGGCACGCGCGCGTCGATGGCGGTTTCGCGGGTGGTGGCGGTATCGAGCACGGCATTGACGGCCGACACCAGCGCCGCGGCCTGGGCGGTGCTGCGATCGGGGCTGATGGCGGCGGTGGTCAGCGTCCAGATCTCGTCGCGCATCCTGTCGCCCGCGGCCTTGACCTCGGCATAATGCTGGGGCGTGCCGGCGGCGGGCGAGATGCGGGTGGCGGCATAATCGGCAAGCTTGGCCTGCAACGCCTTGCCGGCAGCATTGTCGGCAAGGCCGGCGCGCAGCCAGGCGGTGCCGATGTCATTGGCCTCCTGCACCACCTGCGCGCGGCGATCGTCGAAGCGGCCGAGCGCCATCGAAAAGGTGAAGCCGATCAGCAGCGCCAGCAGCAGCAGCGCCGTCGACAGCACCTGGCCTTCGTCATTGGCCTCGCCGGCCTTGCCGTCCCGCCCGAACTTCTGGTGGACAAGAAAGCCGAGCTCCGCCGCCAGCGCAAAGGCGATGACGAGGCCAAGGCCGACCCCCCAGACCGGAATGCCATCGAGCCAGGTGCCGATCTCGGTCATCGGGCGATCAGGGCCGGGCCTTCAGCGCGTCGCGGATTTCCGCCAGCAATTGCTCGGACGGCGTCGGGCCGGCGGGCGGCGCGGCTTCGGCCGGCTTGTTCAGCTTGTTGGCGGTGCGCACGATCTGGAAGATGACGAAGGCGATGATGAGGAAGTTGATGATGGCGGTGAGGAACTTGCCATAGCCGAAGATGGCCACCCCGGCCTTCTTCAGCGCGGCATAATCCTGCGGCGAACCGGTGTAATCCGCCGGGATGCTGCCGAGCAGCACGAAATGGCTGGAAAAATCGACACCGCCGGTGACCGCACCGATCAGCGGCATGATGAGATCATCGGTCAATGACGACACGATCCCGCCGAATGCCGCGCCGATGACGACGGCGACGGCCAGGTCCAGCACATTGCCACGGGCGATGAAGGCCTTGAACTCTTGCAGCATGGTGGGCGAGGTCCCCCTGTTGAATTCCCGAAATCCGCACTATCTATGCGCCCGGTGAGGCCCAAGGCAGTGACGATGGCAGTGTGCCACGCCCGCGTGCCGGACGGAAACACCAATTCGTGTTACCCCGCCTTTTGCCTGTTGTTTTTGAAGGGAATGGAAAGATCATGGGCCGTATTGCCACCCGCGCCACCCGCGCCGGTCTGATCGCAGCGATGGCCATTGGCCTGTCGGCCTGTGGCGTCAATTCGATTCCGACGAAGGAAGAGGCCGTGAAGGCCAAATGGGGCGATGTCGAAAACCAGTATCAGCGCCGCGCCGACCTGATCCCCAATCTGGTCGCGACGGTGAAGGGCTTTGCCGCCCAGGAAAAGGATGTGCTGGAAGGCGTCACCAAGGCGCGCGCCAGCGCCAGCCAGGTGACCGTCGACCCGTCGAAACTGTCCGACCCCGCCCAGATGGCGGCGTTCGAACAGGCACAGGGCCAGCTTGGCCAGTCGCTCGGCCGCCTGTTGGTGACGGTGGAGAAATATCCGGAGCTGAAGTCGAACGAGAATTTCCTGCAGCTGCAATCGCAGCTGGAAGGCACCGAAAACCGCATCACCGTCGCCCGCCGCGACTATAACGAAGCGGTGCAGGCCTATAACACCGAAATCCGCACCTTCCCCGCGGTGATCGCGGCCAAGGTGATCTATGGCAGCCAGCCGATCGCGCCGTTCAAGGCGACGACGGCCAACGCCAACACCGCGCCGACCGTGGCGTTCTGATCGGGCGCCCGGTGTGGTTCCGCCGCACCGGGCCGCCTTCTTGCGTCCCGTCTTCGAGGACTATTGCCATGCATGTCGGGCTGAACGGCCGGGCGTTTCCGGCGGGCAACCGCCTCCTTCTGGCGCTTGCCGCGCTGTTCCTGCTGCTGGCGTCGCCCTTGCTGGCGGCACCCAAATTTCCGGCGCTGACCGGGCGGGTGACCGATGCCGCCGGCATCCTGCCCGCCGATGCCGCCGCCGCGCTCGATACAAGGCTGGCGGCGCTGGAGACGGCGACGAAGACCCAGCTGGTCGTTGCCACCGTGCCCGACCTGCAGGGCTATGAAATCGACGAATATGGCTATCAGCTCGGCCGTGCCTGGGGCATCGGGCAGAAGGGCCAGAACAATGGCGTGCTGCTGATCGTGGCGCCCAACGAACGCAAGGTCAGGATCGAGGTCGGCTATGGCCTGGAAGGCACGCTGACCGACGCCGTCACCTCCCAGATCATCCGCCGCGATATCGTGCCGCGCTTCAAGGCCGGCGACATGGCAGGCGGCGTCACCGCCGGCGCCGATGCGCTGGTGGCGCTGCTGCAGTTGCCGCCGGAGGAGCAGGCCAAGCTTGCCGTCAGCGCCGCGCAGCAGCAACGCGGCGGTGGCGGGGACAAGCCCAATGTGCTGGCCGCGCTGTTCTGGGTGGCGATCATCCTGCTGTGGATGTTCTTTGCCGTGGCGCGCGGCAAGCGCGGTCGCCGGTCCGGCCCCGTCATCCTCTGGGGCCCTGGCCCCGGCAGCTGGGGTGGCGGCGGCGGTGGCGGCTGGGGCGGCGGTGGCTTCGGCGGCGGCGGTGGCGGCTTTGGCGGTGGCGGCGGCAGCTTCGGCGGCGGCGGTTCGTCGGGGAGCTGGTAGATGCTGTTCACCCCCGCAGATCGCGAGCGCGTCAGCACCGCCATTGCGGCAGCAGAACGGCGCACCGCCGGCGAGATCGTCGTCATCGTCGCGACCGAGCCGCACCGCTATGCCGCCACCGCGCTGTCGCTGGCGGCCTTTGCCGCCCTGGCTATGCCGCTCGTCGCGCTCCTCGCCGGCTGGTCACCCGCCAGCCTGTTCACGGATTGGGACGAGGCGACCCGCGCCACCAGCGCCGCCCATGTGCTGGAAGGCATGCTGGTCATCCAGGCGCTGGTCTTTGCCGCCAGCCTCGCACTCGGCTGGTTCACGCCGCTGGCGCGCGTCCTCACCCCCGGCGGCCTGCGCCGCGACCGCGTCCACAGCGCCGCGCTCACCCAGTTCCGCGCCCGCGGGCTGGAGGCCACCGCCGGCCGCACCGGCGTGCTGATCTATGTCGATGAACCCGAACACATCGCCGAAGTCATCGCCGACACCGCCATCTATGCCAAGGTGACCCCCGAGCATTGGGGCGCCACCATCTCGGCGCTGACGGACGGCATCCGCGCCGGCCGCCCCGCCGATGGCATGGTCGCCGCCATCGGCCTCGCCGGCGATGTGCTGGCCGGGCATTTCCCGCCGGCGGCGGACGATGTGAACGAGCTGCCGGACCATCTGATCGAGATCTGAGGCGGCTCGTGGAGGCGGCCTCCGGCGGCTGGGGCCGACGGCCCCAGACCCCATTTATTGGCTGCCGCATGGCACCACAGGCGGCTTTTCAGGCCAGATCAAAGCGAAATGGGGTCTGGGGCCTACGGCCCCAGCCGCCGGCGGCAAAAACCCCCGCGCTATTTCCGCGCCGTGAACACGAACGCCGGCGGCCAGTTGCGTGGCTCGAAGCTCATCGCCAGTGCGCCGAAATGGCGGCGCAGCTGGCGGACCTGCCGCGTCGAATATTGGTAGAAGCTGAGCGGCGCGCCGGGGGCGAGCACGCGGTGGGTGGCGTTGAGGATGCGGCAGCGCACGCGCGGCGGCATGATGGTGAGGGGCAGGCTGGAGATGGCGGCGTCGACATGGCCGATGCCATCGGCGGCGAGGCGCGCCGCCACGGTTTCGGCGGAGGCGGCGACAAGGATCAGCCGCGGGTCGGGCAGGGTGCGCTGCAGATGCGCGATGAAGTCGGCGTTGATGTCAAAGGCATAGAGCCGCGCATCGGGCGCCATGGCGGCAAGGATGGCGCGGGTGACACAGCCGGTGCCGGGGCCATATTCGACAATGACCCTGGCCGTTTCCCAATCCACGCCGCCGATCAGCCGGCTGACCAGGCGGCGCGAACTGGGGATGGCCGAGCCGACGCTGCGCGGATCGGCGAGAAAGTGCCGGGCAAACAGCCAGCGCGAACGGGTCTGGACGGCCGCTGCCACAGGCCCGGTCAGGCGGCGCTGGACGGGCGGGCCGCGGCGCGCTTGTGCCAGTCGGCGAGCCAGGCCGCGGCCGCCGGCAAGGGCTGGCCGACGCTGGCGCCGAATTCGACAAAGGCGAGCAGCAGGATGTCCGCGAGCGAATAGCGATCGCCGCACACCCAGGTGCGGCCCTGCAACTGGGCATCGAGCCAGAGCAGTTTTTCCTGGGCCAGCGCCTTCAGCTCGGCGGCGGCCTCCGGGCTGACCAGCGTCATGCGCGGCGCGAACATCGGCCGGCCCTCGCTGGCGCGAAAGCCATTGGCCATGGGTTCGAGGATGTAGAGGTCGATGCGCCGCGCCCACATGCGGGTTTCGGCGCGCTCTTCCGGCGTGTTGCCGACGATGCGGGCCGCGCCGGGCTGTTCGTCGAGATATTCGACGATGGCGGTAATTTCGCTGAGCACCGTGCCATTGTCCAGCACCAGCGCCGGGGTGCCGCCCGATGGCACCATGGCCATATAGGCCGGCTGGCGGTTCTCGCCCTTCAGAATGTCGACCTTGAGCGTTTCGACGCTGAGGCCCTGTTCGGCCATGGCGATGCGCACGACGCGCGGATTGGGCCCGATGGAATCATAGAATTTCATGGCGATTCTCCCCGATGGCGCCGGTTTGCGGCGTGTTCGGGCAGAGTCATGGGCAGCGAAGCCGGCGCCGTCAATCGCGGCGCCGACTCACATTGCCGATTTCATCTAGCGGTAACGACGGCGGCCGCTGCGGTCATAGGTGTAACGGCGGCCCTGATTGTCGTAATAATAGCGGCGGCCATCGCGGTCTTCATAGCGGTTGTTGTCGTTGGTGACCGCGCCGATGATGGCACCGGCGCCGGCGCCGATGGCGGCACCCGCCAGCACATCGCCGCCGGTCAGCACGCCGACCACCGCGCCCCCCGCCGCGCCGATACCGGCACCCTTCAGTTCACGCGAGGCATGCTGGTTGCCATATTGGTCCGTGGTGCAGCCGGCGAGCAGGCCGGCGCTGGACATCAGCATGACCGCGGGGATGAACATCTTCATTGGTTTTGTCCTGTGCAAACACTGCACAGGTTCAACCGATTGTCCCGGTCCCCGGTTCCACGGCGGCGGCGCGCACCATGGCGATGGCGCGCATCGAGGCCAAGGGATCGTCGGCAGCCAGCGGCCAGGGCGCGCCGTCGCGGACATGGGCGATGACCGCCGCCAATTGCGCATCATAGCTGCCGGGGCCATCGGCGACATGCTCGGTCGTGCCGGCGGCGGTGGTGACGATGACGCGATGCCCCAGCTGCGGCGCCAGCGGATTGTCGACGTGCAGCGTGCCGGCGCTGCCGGTGACGGTCAGGCTGGCGCGGCGCGGCGCGGTCATGTCGGCAGCGATTCTGGCGGTGACGCCGCCGGGTATGGCGAGCGTCGCGCTGACGGCGGCATCGGCGTTGCGCCGGCGGTGCATGCTGGCCATCGTCACCGCCAGCGGCTCCCCCGCCACGGCGCGCACCCAGGCCAGTGGATAGATGCCGAGGTCCATCAGCGCGCCGCCGCCGAGCGCCGCGTCCCAGCGGAATTCGGCGTCAGCGGTCGAAACGGTCACGTCGAACACGGCATCGACATGGCGGATGGCGCCGATCTGCGGCAACACGCGGGCGATGAGCGGCCAGAGGGCGTGGAGCCGCGAATGCATCGCCTCCAGCACCGGCACCCCGGCGGCGCGGCCGGCGGCGAGCAGGGCTTCGGCTTCGCCCGGGTCGCGGGTGAAGGGCTTTTCGACGAGCACCGGCTTGCCGGCAGCGATGGCGAGCAGCGCCTGTTCGCGGTGAAACGCCGGCGGCGTCGCCACATAGACGAGATCGATGTCGGGATCGGCAGCGAGCGCCGCGTAACTGTCGTGCACCCGGCCGATGCCGTGCGTTTCGGCATAGGCCCGCGCCCGCGCCGGATCGCGCGCCGCCACCGCTGCCACCACCACATCGTCGCGTGCCCGCGCCGGGGCGATCATCGCATAGGTCGCGACCCGCGCCGCGCCGATGATGCCGATGCGCAGCGGCCCCGCCATCTCAGCGCGTCGCCAGCGCCGCCGCTGTCCGCGCCTGTACGGCGGCGGTGATCGTCCAGCCCTTGGCCAGCCAGGCGGCAATGATGGCGACGAGGACCGGCGGGCCGAGGAACAGCGCTGTCAGCCCGGCAATGGCGGTCTCGCTGTTGCCGGCACCGGCCTTGGCATCGAAGCCGACCAGGTCGAGCACCAGATAGGACAGGCCGACCGGAATGGCGTAGCCGAGCTTCTGCACGCCGACGAGTACGGCATAATAGAGCCCGGCATTGCTCCGTCCGGTGTCCAGCGTTTCGGCATCGACGACATCGGCGAGCATGGCGCGGATGAGGAAAGCCGGCGCCACCGCCGGAATCCCGGCCAGCGTCATGCCCAGCGCCGCGGCCCAGAAATTGCTGGCCGGCAGCGTCACCAGCAGGGCGTGGAACGCTGCATAGCTGCCGATCGACCACATCACCGCCTGATGCTTCGATGTGCGACGGGCGAACCAGCCCCAGGCCGGCGCGCCGATCAGCCCGGCGGCGAAATAGAACAGCAGCAGGCCGCGCGCCGCCTCCACCGAAAAGCCGCGGGCGCTTTCGAAATAGAAGATCAGCAGCGCGCCGCCGAAGCCCGGCGCCAGGCTGGAAAACAGGTCGATCAGCAGCACCCGGCGCAGCAACGGCAGCCGCAGCGCCGCCCAGATGTCGCCCCAGCCGTGCGGCGCCTGGTGGCGGGGTTTCTGTTCCGGCACGGTCAGCGCGACCAGGATCAGCGCCACCGGCAGCAGCACCAGCAGCACCCAGCCCATGCCGTGCACGCCCAGCGCCGGGCCGGGCGTCCAGCCGAAGCGCGGCGCCAGCGTCGTCGCCACCAGCGGCACCGACAACAGGCCGATCAGCCCGATCATGTTGCCAAGCTGCCACCAGCCGAAGATGCGACTGCGCTCGTGATAATCGTCGCTCAGCGCCTGGCCCCAGCTGGTGTGCGCCACCATGGCGGCGGAATAGCCGGTGTACATCAGCATCAGCCCCGCCAGCGCGCGCAGCGGCGAGAGGCCGGGCGGCGCGAAGAACACCAGCGCCAGCCCGACCATCATCACCAGCCCGCCGCCGAGCAGCCAGGGCCGGAAGCGTCCCAGTCTGGTATCCGTCTTGTCGATGCGATGGCCAAAGATCAGGTCGAGCGGCAGATCGAGCCAGCGCACCAGCGAGAACAGCAGCCCGGTCATGGCGAGGCTGAGGCCCAGCGTGCCGGCATAATAGGGCGGCAGATAGACGACGATGGGCAGGCCGACACCGGTCAGCGGCAGGCAGGGCGCCGCAAAGGCCGCCAGCGTCCGACGATTGAGCTTCACGCCTTGCAACCCTCCCCTGGCCTGTTCCGGCCCTTGGTCTGCAAAGGTGGCGACAAGTGCGCGCGCGCGCAAGCCGGCGAATATCGGGAGGGTTGGCGACAGGGCCTCCCAACGCCTATGGTCAGGCCAAACAGGGGAGGGCAGAATCGCCATGACATTCAAGACATTGCTGGCCGCGGGCCTGCTCGCCGCCACCGCGCTGGCGCCGGCCGCCGCCGAAACCATCGCCATTCGCGCCGGCCGGCTGATCACCGATGCGGCGCTGCCGGCGCGCGGGCCCTCGACGGTGATCGTCACCGATGGCCGCATCACCGCCATCAACGATGCCAGCGCGCCGATTCCGGCCGGGGCCATTGTCATCGACCAGTCGACAAAGACCGTGCTGCCCGGGCTGATGGATGCGCATGTGCATCTGGGCGGCGATGCCGATGATGCCTGGTATGTGAATTTCACGCCGAAGCGGACCGAGGCCTATTCGGTCGCCGTCGGCCTGCACAATGCACTGATCACCGCCCGCGCCGGCTTCACCACCGTCCGCGAACTCGGCGCCGGCGTCCATGCCGGGGTCGCGGTGCGCGACGCCATCAACGACGGGCTGGCGCCCGGCCCGCGCATCCTCACCGCCGGCCCGGCGCTGTCGATCATCGGCGGCCATGGCGACAACACCTATGGCATCAACCCGGAAGTCGCCGACGCGCTCGACCGCGCCTGGCCGCAGATCAACCTGTGCACCGGCGCCGATGGCTGCGCCGCCGCCACCCGTGCCGTCATCAAGACCGGCGTCGATGTGGTGAAGATCACCGCCACCGGCGGCGTGCTCAGCCTGGGCAATGCCGGGCTGGAACAGCATTTCAGCGATGCCGAGATGCGCTCCATCGCCGAAACCGCGCACCGGCTGGGCCTGAAGGTCGCCGCCCATGCCCATGGCGCGCGCGGCATCGAAGCGGCGGCCAATGCCGGCATCGATTCGATCGAGCATGGCACCTATGCCGATGATGCCAGCATCAAGGCGATGAAGGCGCATGGCACCACCATGGTGGCGACGCTGATGGCCATCGAAGGGCTGAAGGAGCGGCTGGGCAAGGGCTTCTACACCGCCGCGGTCGAAACCAAGGCCAACCAGGTCGTCGCCCTGCAGGGCAAGCAGCTCGCCGCCGCCTACAAGGCCGGGGTGCCGATCGCGCTGGGCACCGACGCCGGCGTGTTCACGCACGGCCGCAACGGCGAGGAGCTGGGGCTGATGGTGAAGCTGGGCGGCATGACCCCGCGCGACGCGCTGGTCGCCGCCACCAGCGGCACGGCGAAGCTGCTTGGCATCGACAAGGACACCGGCACGCTGGCGCCGGGCAAGTCCGCCGATCTGATCGCCGTCGATGGTGACCCGTTGCAGGACCCGGCGGCGGTGCTGAAGATCGCGTACGTCATGGTGCGCGGCAAGGCGATCCCGCTGAAATAGTGGCGGCGCGACTTGCCCGAGGCGGCTTGGCGTATTACACGAACGATACAGTTGATTCCGGAGTCTGTTCCCATGCGTATTGCCCTGCTGCTTGCCGCCACCGCCCTGTCCCTTGCCGCTCCCGTTTTCGCCCAAAATCCCCCTGCGGCCCCCGTCACGGCGGCTGCCGCCACCCCGGCGCAGCAGCTGCGCGCGCTGTTCGTCGCCAGCGACGAGGCCAGCCTGAAGCGCAACCCGATCCAGGGCCTGTTCCGCGGCGACGAACGCTATGCCGATCAGTTCGGCGACTATATCTCCGACGCCTATATCACCGCCGAAAAGCAGGCGGTGCTCGATGACCTGAAAGCGCTGGCGGCGATCGACCGCAAGGCGCTGAACGCCAATGACCAGGTCAGCTATGATGTCTTCCTCTGGCAGCGCAGCACCGATCTGAAGGGTTTCGACCCCGCCATCCTCGCCGCCACCGTCGTCCGTCCGATCGACCATTTCTCGGGCTTCCACACCTTCTTCCCGGAACTGTCGTCGGGGGACGGGGCGGCACCCTACAAGACATTGAAAAATTACGATGATGGCCTGAAGCGGCTCGATGGCTTCGGCATCCTGATCGATGCGTCGATCGCGCGGTTCCGCCAGGGCATGGCCTCGGGCGTCACCCAGCCCAAGCTCGTCGTCCAGAATGTCATCGACCAGCTCGACAATCTGCTCGCGCCGGGCGTCGAAGGCTCGCTGATGCTGAAGCCGGTGCAGAAATTCCCGGCCGAGATCAGCGCCGCCGACCAGGCCCGGCTGAGCGCCGGCTATCGCGCCGCCGTCGCCGGCAAGATCAATCCGGCGCTGACCCGGCTGCGCGATTTCCTGAAGACCGAATATCTGCCGGTGGCACGCAGCAGCACCGGCCTGTCCGACATGCCGGGCGGTGCCAACCTCTATCGCTACCTGATCGCGTCCACGACGACGACCGACATGAGCGCCGACGAGATCCACAACATCGGCCTTTCGGAGGTGGAGCGCATCACCAAGGGCATGGAGGCGGTGAAGACCCGTGTCGGTTTCAAGGGCGATCTGAAGGCCTTCTTCGAATTCATCCGCAACGATCCGCAGTTCAAGTTCAAATCGAAGGAGGCGATGCGCGACGCCTTCTACGATGTCGGCAAGCGTGTAGATCTGGCGGTGCCGGCGCTGTTCTCGACCATTCCCAAGTCCAAGCTGGAAATCCGCCCGGTGCCGCCGCACCGCGAAAAGACCGACGCCGGCGGCAGCTACAACCAGGGCACGCCCGATGGCAGCCGGCCGGGCATCTTCTATTTCAACAGCTATGACCTGCCGTCGCGCACCAAGCCGGGCACCGAGACGTTGTATCTGCACGAAGGGGTGCCGGGCCATCACTTCCAGATCAGCCTGGCGCAGGAAAATGAAAGTCTGCCGCCGTTCCAGCGCTTCGGCGGCAACACCGCCTTTGTCGAAGGCTGGGCGCTCTATGCCGAATCGCTGGGGCCGGAGCTGGGCATGTTCAAGGACCCCTATCAGCTGCAGGGCCGCTATGATGACGAGATGCTGCGCGCCATGCGGCTGGTCGTCGATACCGGCCTGCATTCAAAGGGTTGGACTCGCGACCAGGCCATTCAGTACATGCTTGACCATAGCGCGATGGGCAAGACCGACGCGACCGCCGAAGTGGAGCGCTATATCGCCATCCCGAGCCAGGCGCTGGCCTATAAGGTCGGCCAGCTGACCATCTCGCGGCTGCGCGCCAAGGCCGAAAAGGCGCTGGGGCCGAAGTTCGACATCAAGGGCTTCCACGCCCAGGTGCTGATGACCGGGGCGCTGCCGATGGCGGTGCTGGAGAAGAAGATCGACGACTGGATCGCCGCGCAGCGCGGCTAGGCTGTATCGACATTCAAGTTTCAAGAGGCCTCCGGCGGCTGGGGCCTTAGGGTCCGGACCCCATTTCGCTTTGATCCGGCCTGAAAAGCCGCCTGTGGTGCCATGCGGTAGCCAGTAATTGGGGTCTGGGGCCTGCGGCCCCAGCCGCCGGAGGCTCTGGTTTCTTCGCAATCAGCGCTCACAATGGCTGAAATGCTGAATGTCGATACAGCCTAGCGCACCCCAGCGAGGAACGACTCGACATCCCTCAACGGCACATCGCGCGCGACGAATGCCTGGCCGATGCCGCGGGCGAGGATGAAGGGCAGGGTGCCGGCGCTCATCTTCTTGTCCTGGCGCATGTGGTGGATCAGCGTCGCCGGGCTGGCGGTGATGCCGAAGCCGGCGGGGCTGAGGGTGAAGCCGCAGGCGGTGAGATGCGCTCGCACCCGCGCCGCATCGGCGGCCGGGCACAGCCCGCGCTGCGCCGACAGGTCAAAGGCCAGCGCCATGCCCAGCGCCACGCCCTCGCCGTGCAGCAGCCGGTCGGAATAGCCGGCCTCCGCCTCATAGGCATGGCCGAAGGTGTGGCCGAGGTTGAGCAGCGCGCGGATATCCCCGGTCTCGCGCTCATCGGCGGCGACGACCGCCGCCTTGGCCCGGCACGAGGCGGCAATGGCATGCGCTTGCGCCGCCGCATCGCCGGCGAGCAGTGCGGCGACATGGGCCTCGCACCAGTCGAAGAAATCGGGGTCGCCGATCAGGCCGTATTTCACCACCTCGGCATAGCCGGCGCGCAGGTCGCGCAGCGGCAAGCTCTGCAGCACATCCGGATCGATCAGCACCAGCGCCGGCTGGTGAAAGGCGCCGACGAGGTTTTTGCCCGCGGCGGCATTGATCGCAGTCTTGCCACCGACCGAGGAATCGACCTGAGCCAGCAGCGTCGTCGGCACCTGCACGAACTTGCAGCCACGCCTGAGGATGCTGGCGGCAAAGCCGGTCAGGTCGCCGATGACGCCACCGCCCAGCGCCACGATGGCATCGCCGCGCTCGACGCCCAGTTGCAGCAGCCGCTCGGTGACCAGTTCCAGCGTCGCCCAGTTCTTCGTCGCCTCGCCAGCCGGCAGCACGATCTCGTCGACCGCCAGCCCGGCGGCGGCGAGGCCGGCGGTGAAGGCCGGCAGATGCAGCGCCGCCACCTGCGCATCGGTGACCACCGCCAGCCGGCCGCGCGGCGCCAGCGGCCCGAGCAGTGGTGCCGCATTGCCCAGCAGGCCGGGGGCGATATGGATGGGATAGGCGCGGGCGCCGAGCGGCACATTGACGATCATGCTGTGCCTCCATTGGCATCGGACGCGTTGGCTTCGGCCAGCGCCGTGACGATGGCCTCCACCGTCTCATTGTGCGGGCTGGCCTTGCTGGCGATACGGATCTGCGCTTCGGCGTAGAGCGGGTTGCGCACCGCCGCCAGCGCCATCAGCACGGCGCCGGGGTCCTTGCCCTTCAGCAGCGGCCTGGTGTTGCGGCGGCGCACGCGGTCGACCAGCGTCGGCACATCGGCATCCAGCCAGACCACCAGCGCGCGTTCCAGCAGCAACGCGCGGGTATCATCCTGCACAAAGGCACCGCCGCCGGTGGCGATGACCTTGGGCGCGCCATCGACCAGCCTGGCGATGACGCGGCGTTCGCCATCGCGGAAATGCGCCTCGCCGAAGCGTTCGAAGATTTCGGCCACCGTCATGCCGCTGGCGATCTCGATTTCGGCATCGGCATCGACAAAAGGCAGGCCCAGCCGCAGCGCCAGCCGCCGGCCGATGGTGGTCTTGCCGGCACCCATCAGGCCGACGAGCGCGATCGGCCGCGCCGCGGCGCGTTGCAGCCGGGCGTCCGGTTCGGGGATTTTGCTGTCGCACGCCATGTCGCCCCCCGCTATACACGGCGCGCGCGGCGGGGAAAGTGCCCGGCCGCACAGGATTTTGCGACGGATGACCAGCGTAATGGCAGCAACAGGGACGCGGCGATGAAGGGGCGTGTCGCGTCGCTGCTGCTCGCCGGCTGCGCCATTGCCATTGCGCTGCCGGTGATCGGCCAGCAGCGCGCCACCGAACCGCAGGTGCCGGCCTCCGAAACCGATGCGCCGCGCACGTCGAAGTCGCTGCTGCCCGATGATTTCGACGCGCCGACCGCCCCGGTCGCCGATGTCATCCTGCCCGGTGCCGTCACCACGCCGACTCCGGATGCCGCTGCCCCGACTCCACTGGTGCCCGGCACCACCATGCCCGTGATCGAGGACAGTTTCGCCGCCCCCGCCAGTGGCGGCGATCTGCGCGTCACCGGCCCGCTCAAGCCGGAAGCCGGCGGTTTCGGCCTTGCGGCCTTTTCGGGCTCCAATGGCCGGTTCGTCGCCGGCCTCGCCAACCGGCTCGCCGCCCCCACCGCGTCACGCTGGGCGGCGATCACGCTGCGCCGCGCGCTGATGAGCGAGAGCGCCACGCCCTGGGGCATCGTGCCCGGCGATTGGGTGGCGGCGCGCGCCGGGGCGCTGCTGCGCATGGGCGAGATCGACGGGGCCAAGCTGCTTGTCGATGCCATCCCCGTCGATCGCTACAGCCCGGCGCTCTACCGTGTCGCCGCCGATGTGGCGCTGGCCAGCGCCGATGTCGCGGCGCTGTGCCCCATCGCGCGCACCGGCCGGGCGCTGTTCCAGACGCCGCTGTGGGAATTGTCCTTCGGCATGTGCGCCGGCATCGAGGGCGATGACATCACCGCCGCGACGATCTTCGATTCCCTCGACGATGGCCGCCGCGTCGATCGCTTCGATGTACGGCTGGGGGAGCGCATCGCCACCATGGCCGGCGGCGCCGGCCGCGCCAGCAACATGGACTGGAACGAGGCGCCGGCGCTGACCCGCTATCGCTTCGGCGTCGCCACCGCGGCGGGCGTGGCGGTGCCCGCAGATCGTCTCGCGGCGCTCGGCCCGGCGCGCTTCGGCTGGCTGGTGCGCATCCCGACCGTCAGCGCCGAGATCAGGCTGGCAGCGCTGCGCCCGGCGGCGATGACCGGCAGCCTGTCGGCGGCGGAACTGGTCAGCGCCGTCGCCGCCCTGTCGCCGGGCGATGCCGCCGATGACAGCCGCGCCGGCCTGTTGCGCAACGCCTTTGCCGGCAGCGACCGCCGCGCCGCGCTGCAGGCGATCTGGGCGTCGGACGGCACGGGCGATTCCTATGGTGCGCGGATCGAAACGGCGCCGGTCGTCGCGCGCTGGCCGATCACCAGCGCCGATGCCGATTTGAGCGCCGACATGATCGCCGCGCTGCTGGCGATGGGCGACCAGGCCCGCGCCCGGCGCTGGTGGCCGGTCGCCGATCAGGCCGGCGGTGCGGTGCGCGCCCGCGCCTGGGCGCTGCTCGCCGTCGGACAGGGCAATGTGCCGATTTCGGCCGACGAATTCCGCGACTGGCGCTCCGAAACCGGTGCCGATGATCGCCACGCCGCGCTGCTGCTCGCCGGCCTCACCGGGCTGGGCGTGGCACGCGGCAGCGATTGGGAGGGGCTGCGCGACGATCTGCTGCCGGCCACCGCCAACAGCTGGGTGCGCGCCATCGGCGCGGCCGCTGCCGCCGGGCGCAGCGGCGAGGTTGCGGTGCTCGCCGCCACCGGCCTGCAAGGCCGCTGGATCGATGTGCCGCCGCAGCATCTCTATTTGATCGTCGCGGCGCTGACCCGCGTCGGCCGTGTCACCGAAGCCCGGCTGATCGCCGCCGAGGCGGTGACGCGCGGATGAGCGACACGAGCGACCGCCAGCTCATCGCCCTGTTTCTCGACATGCTCGCCGCCGAACGCGGTGCCGCCCGCAACACGCTGCTCGCTTATGGCCGCGATCTTCAACAGGCGAGCGACTGGCTCGGCGGCCGGCTGGGTGCTGCCGATGCCGATGCGCTGGCGCAGCTGGCGGGGCATTGGGCCGGCATGGCGCGCGCCAGCGCCGCTCGCAAGGGCTCGGCGGTGCGCCAGTTCCTCGCCTTTCTGGCCAGCGACGGCATCCGCCCCGACAATCCCGGCCGCGATCTGGTGCTGGCCGCCAGCGCGCGGCCGCTGCCGAAAACCCTCGATCCCCGCGATGTCGACCGGCTGTTCGCCGCGCTGGCCGAAAAACTGGCCGACGCCCCCGATGCCCGCACGCTGCGCCTGTCGGCGCTGATCGAGCTGCTCTATGGTTCCGGCCTGCGCGCCACCGAATTGGTCTCGCTGCCGCGCCATGCGGTGCGGCCGGGGCGCGGATTCCTGGTGCTGGTGGGGAAGGGCGGCAAGGAACGGCTGGTGCCGATCGGCACGCGTGCCGAAGCGGCAGTCATGGCCCATGCCGCCGATGTGCCGAGCGATTCGCGCTGGCTATTCCCGTCGCGCGGCAGCCATCTCACCCGGCTGCGGCTCTATCAGCTGGTCAAGGGTCTGGCGGCGGACGCCGGCATCCCGCCCGACCGCGTCAGTCCGCATGTGCTGCGCCACGCCTTTGCAACGCATCTGCTGGAGGGTGGCGCCGATCTGCGCACCCTGCAGACGCTGCTCGGCCATGCCGATATTGCGACAACGCAGATCTATACCCATGTCGCGTCGGCCGCGCTGGTCGCGCTCGTCAATGCCCGGCATCCTTTGGGGCGCGACAAGCCGGGTGACGCCGGGCCTCGCCTCGGTTAGGACATTGCCAAACGTTTTGCCCCGAAAGTTTCCGTCTTGAATCTCTACCCGCGTTTTGCCGGCCATGTCGCCGATGCCCTGAATGGCCTGATGGCCGGCGGCGACCTGCCCGCCGGGCTCAGCCTCGCCAATGTCACGGTCGAGCCGCCGCGCGATGCCAGCCATGGCGATCTCGCCACCAACGCCGCGATGGTCCTTGCCAAACCGGCGGGGATGAAGCCGCGCGACATCGCCGTGATGCTGGCGCAGCAGCTGGCGCGCCTGCCCGATGTCGCCAGCGCCGAAGTGGCGGGGCCGGGCTTTCTCAACCTGACGCTCGATCCCGGGGTCTGGCGTGCCGAACTGGCAGCGATTGCCGCTGCCGGTGCCGATTATGGCCGTTCGGCGCTGGGCGCCGGTCAACATGTCAACGTCGAATATGTCTCGGCCAATCCCACCGGCCCGATGCACATGGGGCATTGCCGCGGCGCCGTCGTCGGCGATGCGCTGGCCAGCCTGCTCGCTTTCGCCGGCTTTCAGGTGACGCGCGAATATTACATCAACGATGCCGGCGGCCAGGTGGCGACGCTCGCCCGCTCGGCGCATCTGCGCTACCGCGAGGCGCTGGGCGAAACCATTGAAATTCCGGAAGGCTTCTATCCCGGCGACTATCTGGTGCCGGTGGGGCAGGCGCTCGCCGCCGAATTCGGCCCGGCCTATGTCACGGCGCCGGAAAGCGAATGGCTGGTGCTGTTCCGCACCCGCACCGTCGCGCTGATGATGGAACGCATCCGCGCCGATCTCGCCCAGCTCGGCATCCATCAGGATGTGTTCTTTTCGGAAGCCTCGCTGGGCAATCGGGTGCAGGAAGCGCTCGACACGCTCGACGCCCGGGGCCTCATCTACCAGGGCGTGCTGGAGGCACCGAAGGGCGAGGCCGGCGAGGATTGGGAGCCGCGGCCGCAGACGCTGTTCAAGGCGACGCAATTCGGTGACGACAGCGACCGCGCCATGCAGAAATCCGATGGCAGCTGGACCTATTTCGCCGGCGATGTCGCCTATCATTGGGACAAGCTGGAACGCGGCTATACGGCGCTGGTCGATCTGTTCGGTGCCGACCATGGCGGCTATGTGAAGCGCATGACCGCGGCGGTGCGCGCGCTGAGCGATGGCAAGGTGCCGCTCGACATCAAGATCGTCCAGATGGTCAAGCTGCTGCGCGCCGGCGAACCGGTGAAGATGTCGAAGCGCTCCGGCAATTTCGTGACACTGGCCGATGTGGTGGAAGAGGTCGGCAAGGATGTCGTGCGCTTCATCATGCTGACCAAGCGCAGCGATTCGCAGCTGGATTTCGATTTCGCCAAGGTGGTGGAACAGAGCCGCGACAACCCGGTCTTCTATGTCCAATATGCCCATGCCCGCATCGCGTCCGCCAAGCGCAAGGCGGCGGAGGCCGGCATCGTGCTGCCGCCGGCGGATCTCGACCGGCTTGATGCCACCGACCTCGCCCTGGTCAAGGTCGCGGCGCAATGGCCGCGCATCGTCGAACAGGCCGCCGAGGCGCGCGAGCCGCACCGCATCGCCTTTTACCTCAACGATCTCGCCGCCGCCTTCCACACCCAGTGGAACATGGGCAATGACGATCCGGCCCGCCGCTTTGTCATCGCCGATGATCCGGGGCTGACCGCGGCGCGGCTGGCGCTGGCCGATGCGGTGGCGCAGGTCATCCGCAATGGCCTCGCCGTGATGGGCGTCGAGGCGGCGGAGGAGCTGCACTGATGGCGCGCCGCGACCGTTATGACGAGGATGAGGACGCGCCCTGGCTGGCCGAGGCCGACCCGGCGGCGCGCACCGAGGTCAGCAAGCGGTCGCTGTTCTGGACGATCACCATCATCCTGTCGCTGGCGACGGCGGCGGTGATCGGCGGCGTGCTGTTGTTCGCACAGAAATCCGGCGGCTCGACCGATGGTTACATGAACGCCGAACAGGCGCCGCTGATCGAGGCGGAGCCCGGCCCCTACAAGATCGCGCCCAAGGACCCGTCCGGCCTGCAGGTCGAGGGGCAGGGCGGCGTCATCTACGACGCCGGCGCCGGCGGCGAGGTGGCGAGCACCATCGACCCGAACAGCGGCCCGGAAGCGCCGCTGCCACTGCCCGGCACTGTCCCGGCGACCCCGCCGGCGACCGGCGTGCCGCGCGATCTGCTGCCGCAGGCCGAGGCGGTGCAGGCGCCGCTGCCGGCCCCGCCGCCGGTCACAAAGCCCCCGGCCGTGGTGCCGCCAAAGGCCGTGCCTGCGGCCCCGGTGAAGCCCCCGAATTCTCCCGAAAAGCCCCGCGAGGCCCCGAAATCCCCCCCGGCAAAGCCCGTGGATGCCCCGAAACCGCCGGTGGCCAAGCCTGCCGAACCCCCGAAGCCCGCCATGGCAAAGCCCGCCGCCGGCAAGGCCGGAACCGTGCAGCTTGGTGCCTTTTCTTCCCCGGAAAAGGCCGAAAACGCCTGGGCCGCCATGGCCGGCAAGGCGGGCCTGACGGGCAAAAAGATCAGCGCCGTCGAAAAGGACGGCAAGACGCTCTACCGGCTGCGCGGCAGTGCCAGCGACACCGCCGCGGCCTGCGCCGCGCTGAAGGCCAGCGGCAACCCCTGTTCGGTGGTGGAATGACCATGCAACCGTTGTTTCTCGGCCTCGCCGGCCTCACCATCAACGACGCGGAACGGGCGCTGTTCCGCGCCGCCGACCCGGCCGGCTATATCCTCTTCAAGCGCAACATCGACACGCCCGAACAGGTCCGTGCGCTGACCGCGGCACTGACCGATCTCGCCGGGCGCGCCCTGCCGATTCTCATCGACCAGGAGGGCGGCCGCGTCGCCCGGCTGCGGCCGCCGCACTGGCCGGAATTCCCCGCTGGTGAACGCTTTGCCGACCTCTACCAGCGCGCGCCGGTGACGGCGATGGAGGCGCTGCGGCTGAACGCGCTGGCGCTGGCGGCGCTGCTGCGCGATCTCGGCATCAGCGTCGATTGCCTGCCGTTGCTCGATGTCCGCGATCCGGAAGGCCATGATATCATTGGTGACCGCGCCTATGGCGCCGAACCGATGCAGGTGGCGGCGCTGGGTCGCGCCTGCCTCGATGGCCTGCAACAGGGCGGTGTCGTCGGCGTGGTCAAGCATATCCCCGGCCATGGTCGCGCCGCCGCCGACAGCCATCTCGAACTGCCGATCGTCACCGCCAGCCGCGCTGAACTGGAGCGGGATTTCGCGCCGTTCCGCACCCTCGCCAGCCGCTCGCCGATGGCGATGACCGCGCATGTCACCTATACGGCGCTCGATCCCGATCGCTGCGCGACGCTGTCGCCGACGGTCATCGACCTGATCCGCAGCGATATCGGCTTCCAGGGGCTGCTGATGTCCGACGATCTCGGCATGCACGCGCTCGGCAATCCGCAGTCGGGCGGGCATCCGCCGGGCAGCAACGCGCTCAGCGATTTCGGCGCCCGGGCGCTGGCCAGCCTTGCCGCCGGCTGCGATATCGCCCTGCATTGTTCCGGCGATTTCAACGAAATGCGGGCGATCACCGAGGCAGTACCGGACATCACGACCATCGCGGCGCAGCGCCTCGCCGCCGCCATGGCCTGGGCCGGGCCGGGCGATGCCACACCGGTGCAGCAATGGGCGGATGCGCGTGACCAGCTGCTGGCGCTGGCCTGAGCACCTCCCCCTCCCTCCCCCTTGCGGGGAGGGCGACTCGGCGCCAGCCGAGCGGGGTGGGGGTCGCTCACATGACTGCGCGGGGACCCCCACCCCGCTCGCTTTGCGAGTCGCCCTCCCCGCCAGGGGGAGGGAGCGATGAGCGACGCGTTCGACGATAGGCCGCCGCGCGCCGCGCCGCAGACGCTCGTCCTGCAACTCGGCAGCTGGGAAGGGCCGCTCGACCTGTTGCTCAACCTCGCCCGCGCACAAAAGGTCGATCTGGCGCAGATTTCCATCCTGGCGCTGGTCGACCAGTATCTCGCCTTCATCCGCGAGGCCAAGGCGCTCAGCCTCGAACTCGCCGCCGATTATCTCGTGATGGCGGCCTGGCTGGCCTATCTCAAATCCTCGCTGCTGCTGCCGCCCGATCCGGAGGCGGAGCCCGATCCCCGCGACATGGCGCTGAAACTGCAGTTCCAGCTGCAACGCCTCGATGCCATGCGCGATGCCGGGCAAAAGCTGCTGGCGCGCCCGCAACAGGGCTGGGACAGCTTCACCCGCGCGGCACCCGAGGGGCTGAAGCTGGAAACCGTCGCCCGCTATGACACCAGCTATTTCGAGCTGCTCGCCGCCTATGGCGCCATCCGCGCCCGCGCCGCGCACAGCACCCATGTCGTCCGCCGCCGCCCGGTGATGGCGCTCGACGAGGCCATCGAGCGGCTGGAGCGCCTGCTCGGCGCCAGCATCGACTGGACGGAGCTGTCGCGCTTCCTGCCCCGCGACCTCAACGACGAGGGCTATGCCCGTTCGGTGCTCGCCTCGACCTTTGTCGCGGCGCTGGAGCTGACCCGGCTGGGCAAGGCCAGCCTCAGCCAGGGCGCCGCCTTTGCCCCCATCCTGATGAGAGCGAAATGAGCGATCCCGAGCTGCTGCGCGCCCTTGAAGCGATCATCTTTGCCGCCGTCGCGCCGCTGACGCTGGCCGACATCGCCCGCCACGTCGGTGAGCGCGGCGACCTGCTGCCGCATCTGCGCGAGCTTGCCGACAGCTATGCGGCGCGCGGCATCAACCTGGTCGAGCGCGGTGGCCGCTGGCAGTTCCAGACAGCGTCCGACCTTGCCCACCATCTGCGCCCTTCGCGGGAATCGGTGCGCAAACTGTCGCGCGCTGCCGTCGAAACACTGGCCGTCATCGCCTATCATGAACCGGTGACGCGGCCGGAAATCGAGGAAATCCGCGGTGTTGCGGTCAGCAGCGGCACCATCGACGTGCTGATGGAGGCCGGCTGGATCCGCCCTGCCGGCCGGCGTGAAACCCCCGGCCGGCCACTGCAATATGCCACCACGCCGGGCTTTCTCGCCCATTTCAACCTGACCAGCCGGCGCGACCTGCCGGGCCTTGCCGATCTGAAGGCGGCCGGCCTGCTCGACCGCGAGCCGCCGCGCGAAATGGTGCTGCCGCTGGTCGGCGGCGAGGATTGAGGCGCTCGGCGGGTCAGATCCGGCTTTTGAGCGCGCTGGCCAGCGACGTGGTTGCGGAGCCGGGTTGCAAGGGCACCGGCTGGCCCGGCGCCGGCGCCCAGCCGGCAAGGTGGATGATGTCGACTGTTACCCGCGTCTTGCCATCGGCATCGGCGCGACCGGCAAAGCGCGCCGCCGCCGCCGCCAGCACCGATCGGCGCAACGGCGCCCGCGATGCCAGTGGCGAGCGCGCACCCATCGCGGTCAGATCGTCGAACAGCGCGAACAGCGAGGGATAGCGCACCGTCAGCCGCTCCACATCCGCAACCGGCATGGCAAATCCGGCGCGCTGCAACAGGCCGGCGGCGGCCTGGGCCTCCACCATCGGTGCCGTGCGCGCCGCGGCGCCACCGGTGACGGCGATATCGGCCTCGAGCAGGTCCTGCCGCAGATCGGCGAGCGTCATGCCGCCGGCGAAGGCCGCGACGAACAGCCCGTCGGGGCGCAGCACCCGCCGCGCCTGCACCAGCGCGCCGGGCAGATCGGAAACGCTGGCCAAGCCGCCAGCGGACACCACCAGATCGAAGCTGGCATCGGCAAAGGGCAGCCGATCCTCATCCGCCACCAGCGCGACACCCGGCCCCGGCGCCAGCGCCAGCCGCGTCGCACCGGGCCAGGCCGGCGCCGGGCCGCCCAGATCGAGCACATCGGCAAATTTGCGCGCCACGCCGGCGACGCGCTCGCGCAGTTCCTCGGCCATGGCGGCATGCAGGAAATCGGCCCGCGCAAAACCCGGTGCGGCGCGGGCGTGACGGCGGCGACGCAGGGCACGGTCGAAAGGTTCGGCGGACATGACCCGGCCATAGCGCCATTGCGCACAAATCCGAATAGTCTTGGGCGGCCACCCGGCCTACACTCGGCCGATGGCGACAGCGCTTCTCGCACCCCTGCGCGGGTTGATGGACATGGTCCTGCCGCCGCGCTGCCCGTCCTGCCTCGCCATGGTCTCCGGCGATGGTCAGTTCTGCCTCAGCTGCTGGCAGCAATTGCAGTTCATCACCGCCCCCTTCTGCGCCCGCTGCGGCACGCCCTTTGCGCATAACATGGGGCCTGGCGCCACCTGCGCCCCCTGCCTGGCCGAGCCGCCGCGCTTTCATGCGGCGCGCTCTGCCGCCGTCTATGGCGGGCCGGCGCGCAGCGTGCTGCTGGCCCTGAAGCATGGCGACCGCCAGCATCTGGCCCGGATGATGGCGCCGCACATGCTGCGCGCCGCTGGCGACATGCTGCATGACGATATCGTGCTGGTGCCGGTGCCGCTGCACTGGCAGCGGCTCTGGCAGCGCGGTTTCAACCAGGCGGCGCTGCTGGCGCAGGCGCTGGCCCGGCACAGCGGCGCCACGCTGGCGCTGGATGCGCTGGAGCGCGTCAAACCGACGCCGGCCAGCAAGGGCATGGGCCGCAAGGACCGGATCGTCAATGTGCGCGGCGCGTTCCGGGTGCGGGACCGCGCAGGTGTTGCCGGGCGGTCGGTGCTGCTGGGCGACGATGTGATGACCAGCGGCGCCACCGCCAACGCCTGTGCCCGGCTGCTGCGGCGCGCCGGGGCGCGACAGGTGGACGTCTTGACCTTTGCGCGTGCCGTGCGCGAAGCTGACGGCAATAGCCGGTCAGCGCCAATCGGGAGTGAATGATGCCCAGGATCGAGAT
>NKIQ01000033.1 GCA_002256005.1 Alphaproteobacteria bacterium PA4
CACCCATTCCAGTGTACGCTGTGGGTGGCCGGGCGGGGGAGCGGGCTGGTGCCGACTTCCCTAACCCCAACCGACCGACGGAGACAAAGATGAACGCCCCCCACCCTTCGTCTGCCTTCATTCCGGCCGATCTGCCCGAACCGACCTATGCCGATCTGGCACATCTGCCGGGCATGGAGCCGGCGCGCGTGCCGGTGCTGCGCACCATCGATTTCCTGAAGGACCCGCTGGGCCGCAGCGCCGCGATGGTCGAACGCTATGGCCGGGTGTTTCGCCGCCAGGATTTCGGCGGCTGGGGCGTCTCGCTGATCGGGCCGGAAGCCAATGAGCTAGTGATGTTCAACAAGGACAAGATCTTTTCCTCGTCGCTGGGCTGGAACCCGGTGCTGGAAAACCTGTTCCCCAACGGCCTGATGCTGATGGATTTCGACGAACATCGCATCCATAGGAAGACGCTGTCGGTCGCCTTCAAGACCGAGCCGATGAAGCATTATCTGGGGGAGCTGAACAGCGGCATCGCCCGCGGCATCGCCAAATGGTCCGGCGCCCCGACGTTCAAATTCTATCCGGCGATCAAGGCGCTGACGCTCGATCTCGCCGCTGCCTCCTTCCTCGGCGTGCCCTGGGGGCCGGATGGCGACAAGATCAACCGCGCCTTTGTCGACATGGTGCTGGCCAGCGTCGCCATTGTGAGGAAACCCCTGCCGCTGACCCAGATGCGCCGCGGCGTGAAGGGCCGCGAATTCATGAGCGCCTTCTTCGCTGCCGAAATCCCCAAGCGGCGCGGCGTCGCCGGTGACGACATCTTCTCGCAGGTCTGCAACGCCACCAATGACGAAGGTGCGCTGCTGACCAACCAGGAAATCATCGATCACATGAACTTCCTGATGATGGCGGCGCATGACACGACGACGTCGGCAATCACCTCGCTGATGCACTTCCTCGGCCAGCATCCGGAATGGCAGGACAGGGTGCGCGACGAGATCCGGGCGGTGAAGGCCGAAACCGGCGGCGAGCTGACCTATGAGGCGCTGCCGAAGCTCGAGACCATCGAGATGGTGTTCAAGGAATCGCTGCGCCTGATCCCGCCGGTGCCATCGATGCCGCGGCGGGCGCTGCGCGAATTCACCTTCATGAACCATGTCATCCCCGCCGGCAGCCATGTCGGCATCAACCCGATGATCACCCATCGCCTCGCCGATGTCTGGCCGGAGCCGGAAAAGTTCGACCCCACCCGCTTCACCGCCGAAAACAGCAAGGGCCGCCACAAATATGCCTGGGTGCCGTTCGGCGGCGGCGGCCATATGTGCCTTGGCCTGCACTTTGCCTATATGCAGGTGAAGAGCTTCTTCTGGCACCTGCTCGCCGACAATCGCATCGTGCCGGCGCCCGAATACAAGGGCCAGTTCATCATGTTCCCGATCCCGAAACCCCGCGACGGCCTGCCGCTGCGCATCGAGGCGCTGTGATGCACTGGCTGCGCCGCATCGGCATCGGGCTGGGCGTGCTCGCCGCCGTCCTCGCCGGCCTGCTGATCGTCTTCAACGTGCCCGACATTCCGGTCGAAGAGCTGCGCGCCAAATATGGCAGCCCGGCGTCGCGCTATGTCAAGATCAGCCCCGGCACCGTCATCCACATGCGCGACGAAGGCCGGCGCGACGGCTTCCCCATCGTGCTGCTGCACGGCTCCAACGCCTCGCTGCACACCTGGGAGCCCTGGGTGGCGCGGCTGGCGCCGAACTATCGCGTCATCAGCCTCGACTTCCCGGCGCACGGCCTGTCCGGCCCGGTGCCGTCGCGGGATTATTCGGCGGAATCCTATGTCGCGGTCACCGAAGCCATTGTCGACCGCCTCGGCCTCACCCGCTTTGCCATCGCCGGCAATTCCATGGGCGGCGGCGTCGCCTGGCGCTATGCCGTCAAGCATCCCGACAAGGCGGCGGCGCTAATCCTCGTCGACAGCGTCGGCCAGCCCGAGCCGGGCAAATCGTCGCCGCCGATCGGCTTCCGCATCGCCCGCATTCCGGTGCTGCGCGACCTGCTCGCCTCGGTGCTGCCGCGCGCGATGATCGAACAGTCGCTGCACCAGTCGGTCAGCGTGCAGAGCATCGTGACGCCGGCCGCGGTCGACCGCTATTGGGAGCTGCTGCGCTATCCCGGCAACCGCGCCGCCACCATGGACCGTTTCGCCGGCTATCGCCGCCAGGCCGATACCGACGCGCTGAAGACTTATACCAACCCGGCGCTGATCCTGTGGGGCCGCGAGGACAAGCTGATCCCGGTGGGCTCCGCCGACTGGTTCTCGCACCAATTGCCCAATGCGCGGGTCACCATCCTCGACAATGTCGGCCATATCCCGATGGAGGAAGCCCCGGACCGGGCGCTGGCGCCGGTGCTGACGCTGTTGCAGCAGGTCAGCGCTCCCGCCCCCAGCGCGCCAGCACCGCCGCCCCGCTGAGGTTCAGCAGCGGCGGCGCCACCGCAAAGGCGACCAGCACGCCGATCAGCGCGCGGGCGCTCTGCGGCTGGCCGGTCATGGCACGCACCGAATCGAAGCCGAAGGCCGACAGCACCAGCCCGACCAGCAGCGTGCCGCCAAGCGCGAAGCCGATCTTGTCGGCGGCGATCCAGGCGGCCGAATACAGCCCGGCATGGTCGGGATCGTCACCCGAAATGTCGGCGACCATGGTGAAGCCGAGCATCGCCCAGCCGGAATTGCCGACCGCCGAGGCAAAGGCGAGGCCGAGGATGACCGGCACCGGCGCCATCGCGGCCGCGCCCCAGGCCAGATAGGCGGCGCTGTAGATGAGGCTGCCGGCAACAAAGCCGCGGATCTTGCCGAAGCGCCGCGCCACCCACACCCAGAGCGGCTGGGCGATAATGATGCCGATGCACATGGTGAGCACGATGGCGCCGACCAGTTGCAGCGCATCGGCGCGGTGCATGTTGTAGCTGAGGAAATAGAGGAGCGCGGCATAGCCCATGCCGGAGCCGGCCAGTTGCAGCAGATTGGCGCCGAGCAGCACCCCGAAGCGCGGCCGCAGCAGCACCGCCAGCGCAGCGCGCGGCGACAGCGCGGGCCGCGCGCTGACCGGCGCCGGCGCCGTGCCGCCGCTGCCGAAAAAGGCGATGACCAGCGCCAGCGGGCAGATGATGGCCAGCACCCGCGCCATTCCTTCATAGCCGGGCTGGCCGCCGCCGAACTGCTGGACCAGCGCCGGAGCCAGTGCCCCGCCGATCAGCACACCGACGGCGGTGAACACCAGCCGCCACGCCATCAGCAGCGTGCGGCCGCGACTGTCCGCCGCCAGTTCCCCGGCGATGGCGAGATAGGGCACCGAGAAACAGCCGAAGACCAGCATGTAGAGGCTGAACACCCCGGCCACCCAGCTAACGCGCAGCAGCGTCGCGCCTTCCGGCACATGGAACAGCAGGATCATCGCCAGCGGCGCCCCGGCCGCCCCGGCGAGCAACCACCAGCGCCGCGGCACCCGCGCCCGCCAGCGATCGGAAAGCACGCCGGCGGCCATGTCCGCCCCCACGCCAAACACCAGTTTCGGCACGAAGATCGCCGCCCCGGCCAGCGCCGGCGCGATGCCGAGCACCGTCGTCATGAAGAACAGCAGCAGCAGCGACGGCACATCGCGAAACACCTGGCCGGCGATCTGGCCGATGCCATAGCCGATCTGGCGGCCGATCGGCAGCGCGTGCGGTGCAGTGTCTGTGGCCATGACCTTCCCCTGTCCGGCCGAATTGACCATTGCCGGCGCGATTGCACAAGCCGGCAGGCCGCGCCGCCGGCGGCAATGTTCACCAGCCGGTCAGCCGTCGGCTTTGCCCCGGCGCTGGCGCGGGTTTGCGCCAAGGTGGCCTTTCGCAGACGGGCGGAAGGACGGCGCGATGTGGGGCTGGATGGTGGGAACCCTGCTGTTGCAGGCAGCGGCAACGCCCGCATCCGTCGCGCCGCCGCCGCCCGACTACAACCGGGCAAGCAATTGGGCGGCGCGGCCGGGCGCGGAAGGCGCCGCCGCGACCGTGGTGCCGGGCGCCAGTGCCGCCGTCGCCCGCCCGCAGGTCGATGTCTTCTACGTCAATCCGACCACCTATCGCAGCGACACGAACTGGAACCAGGCGGTCGACGATGCCGAGGCCAATGCCTGGACCGATGGCAGTGTCGTCGCGCGTCAGGCCGGCATCTTCAACGGCTGCTGCCGCATCTACGCTCCGCGCTACCGCCAGGCCTCGACCCGCGCCTTCCGCGCCATGGCCGGCGGCGGCGAGGAGGCCTTCACCATCGCCTATGGCGATGTGCTGCGCGCCTTCGATCATTATCTGGCGCACGACAATCACGGCCGGCCCTTCATCCTTGTCGGCCATAGCCAGGGCGCCCGCCATGTCGCGCAGCTGCTGGAGGATCGCGTCGATGGCCGGCCGCTCGCCAGAACACTGGTCGCCGCCTATGTCATCGGCATCGACCTGACCGTTGGCGAGTTCGGTGCGCGCTACAAGACGCTGCAGCCCTGCCTGACCCCCACCCAGACCGGCTGCGTCATCGCCTGGAACAGCATCCTGCCCGGCGGTGACCTCGCCCGGCTGGGGGCCGGCTTTGCGGCGCGCTATGTCGCCCGTTATGGCGACAATCCCGGCAAGGCGCCCTTCTGCATCAACCCGCTGACCTTTGACGCTGCGCGCCCGGCCGCCCCGGCCAGCGCCGCCAAAGGTGCGGTGCCCGGCGATCCCGATGCGGGACCGGTGCAGGCGCTGGTGCCAAATGCCGCCGCCGCGCGCTGTGAACAGGGCTTTCTGATCGTCGAACCGGCATCCACGCTGGCGCTGAAGCCCCTGCCCGGCGGCAGCCTGCATTATCATGATTTCGGGCTGTTCTATGCCGATATCCGCGCCAACGCCCTGTTGCGCGCCGCCACCTGGACGAAAGGATCGCGATGACCCGCCTGTTGCTTGCCGCCCTGCTGCTGGGCCTTGCCGCGCCCGCCGCGGCCGATGACGCCGCCCTGCTGAAGCGCGGCGGCGTGCTGTCGATGCGCTGCGCCACCTGCCATGAATTCGCCGCCGGCAAGCCCAACAAGGTCGGGCCCAATCTCCACGGAGTCATCGGCGGCCCGGCCGGCAAGGTGGCGGGCTTCGCCTATTCCCAGGCGCTGGGCGGCAGCGGCGTCGTCTGGACCGACGCGGTGCTCGACACCTGGCTGGAACGCCCGACCGCCGTGGTGCCCGGTACCAAGATGGCCTTCGTCGGCCTGCCGAAACCCGAGGACCGGCAGGCGCTGATCCTCTGGCTGAAAAAGGCGACGCGCTGAACCTTGTCAGCGGTCATGGTCGGGGAGACAAGATTCGAACTTGCGACCCTCTGGTCCCAAACCAGATGCGCTACCAGGCTGCGCCACTCCCCGACCCGCGTCGCCTAGGGCGAAATGGCGGCGACGGCAAGGGGCGGTGACCGCTGCGCCGGTTTTTCGCCGCGCTATTGCGGTGGTGGCGGCGCGGCGGCGCGGAAGGCCGGCAGCGCCGCGGCGCGATCGGCCATGGCGGTGACGCGCGGGAACGGCGCCAGATCGGTCTGGAAGCGCCGGGCATTGACCATCTGCGGGACAAGGCAGGCATCGACAAGGTTGGGCGTGTCGCCGCCGGCGAATTCCGTGTCCGGCAACAGCTGTTCCAGAGTCGCGAAGCCGGTGGCGATCCAGTGGCGATACCAGCGGTCCACCGCCGGCTGGTCGTGCCCCATCTCGGTCTTCAGATAGTTGAGGATGCGCAGATTGTTGATGGGGTGGATGTCGGCCGCGATGGTCAGCGCCATTTCGAGCGCGCGCGCCCGGGCCAGCGGCGCCGCCGGCAGCATCGCCGGCGTCGGCACCAGATGGTCGAGATAATCGATGATGGCGAGGCTCTGGCCGAGCAGCTGGCCGTCGACCTCCAGCGCCGGCACCAGCCCGGCCGGGTTGCGCGCCAGATAGGCCGGCGCCCGCTGCTCGCCATCGCGCAGCATATAGTTGCGCGTTTCGAAGGCGATGCCCTTCAGATGCAGCACGATGCGGACGCGGAAGCTGGCCGAGGACAGCGGATAATCATGGAGGATCATGCGGTTCGGCCCTTCGATGGCGTGCAGCCGCCCTGTGTCACAATGCCAGCACCGTGGCCAGCGCCGCCGGTGCCTCGGCCGTGTCGGCAACGAAAAAGCGCCAGTCCCCCGGCTCCAACCGCCAGCCATGGGTGGCGGGATCGCGCCAGCGCAGCGCCGCCAGCGCGACCTGCATCGCCACGATGCGCGTCTCGCCCGGCGCCAGGCTGACGCGGGCAAAGGCGGCGAGGCGGCGCGGCCAGCAGGGCTGCACGCCACCCGGCGCTTCCGCCCAGAGCAGCACGACATGATCGGCGGCCATCCGGCCCTGGTTGCTGACCGCGACGGTGCAATGCAGCGTGTCGCTCTGCCGCCGCACCGTCAGCGCGCGCGTCGTGAAGCGGGCATAGGACAGGCCATGGCCGAACGGATAGCGCGCCGCCCGCCCGTCGCGCGCCAGCCGGGCATAGCCGTGCCAATGGTCATAGGTCACCGCCACGGCGTTGCGATCGAAGGGCGGATAATCGCCGGCATCGCGCGCCACGCTGAACGGCAGCCGCCCGGCCGGGCTGACATCGCCCAAGAGCAGCCGGGCCAGCGCGGTGCCGCCGGCCATGCCGCTGTAGAAGCTTTGCAGAATGGCGTCGGCCTGTTCGTACCAACCCTCGACCATCACCGCCGAGCCGGCGACGATGACGATGATGAGCGGCTTGCCGGCCTCGGCTGCCGCTGCGATCAGCGCGCGCTGGTCGGCGGGCAGGCCGAGATCGATGCGGTCGCCGCCGATCGAGAAGTTGCGGCGGCGGCGGTTCTCCTTGACCGCCTCCGGCAGCGCCGATGTGTCCGGCGCCAGGCTGTTTTCCTGGCCCAGGCTGATGTCGCCGGGGATATACTCGCCCTCCTGCTCGGCGGTGTAGCCGGTGACGATGACCACGGCATCGGCGCTGGCGGCGGCGGCGCGCGCCGCGGCAAGGTCGTTCTCATCGGCATGGACGATACGCTCAGCGCCCAGCGCCGCGGTCAGCCCGGCGAGCGCGGTGACATGGCTGGGCGCCCGCACCCGGCTCGAGCCATTGTCGCCGGTGTTCTCGATCGCCGCCAGCCGGCCGAGCACCGCCAGCCGCGTCAGGCCGAGACGGTCCAGCGGCAGCACGCCATTGTTGGCGAGCAGCACCGCCGATTTTTCCGCCGCTTCCTGCGCCAGTGCGACATGGTCGGGCGCCGCCACCAGTGCCAACGGATAGGCCGGCAGCGGGTCTTCGGCCGCGGCGAAGCGGTAGAGCGTCGACAGGATGCGCCGGCAGGCCGTGTCGATGGTCTGGGGCGCGATGCTGCCGCCCTCGACCGCGGCGATCAGCTTGTCACCGAACACCAGCGGCTCCGGGTTCTCGACATCCAGCCCGGCGGCGGCGCCATAGGGCTTGTAGACCCCCATCACCCAATCGGAATGGACAAAGCCGGTGAAGCCCCATTCGCCGCGCAGGATATCGGTGAGAAGATGGCCGTTCTGCCCGGCATATTCGCCATTGACCTGGTTATAGGCGCTCATCACGCTCATCACGCCGGCGTCGAGCACGGTCTTGAAATGCGGCAGATAGACTTCGTGCAGGGCGCGCTCGTCGATGCTGACATCGACCTTGAAGCGGGTGTTTTCCATGGAATTCAGCGCATAATGCTTGACGGTGGCGCAGACATTATGGGCCTGTAGCCCCTGCCCAAGCGCGGCGCCCATCGCGCCCAGATGGCAGGGGTCCTCGCCATAGGTTTCCTGCGCCCGCCCCCAGGCCGGATGGCGGAGCAGGTTGATGCAGATGGCGCCGGACAGGTTGCAGTCCTGCGCACGGATCTCGATGGCCATGGCCTCGCCGATGCGGCGTTCGAGATCGACATCGAAGCTGGCGCCGCGCGCCATGGTGCAGGGGAAACAGGTCGATTGGCCCCGCGCCACGCCGCGCGGGCCATCGGTGAAGTAAAAGGCCGGCACGCCCAGCCGCGCGATGCCGCCGCCGGCGCGATAGGGCCGGGCGCCCCAGACGCCGCCATCGGCCTTGATGGCGGCGAAAAAGCCCTGGCCCGACATCATGCCGACCTTTTCCGCCAGCGTGGCTTCGGCGAGAATGGCGTCGATGCGGGCGGCGATCGCGGCGGGGGACAGGCCTTTTTCCGGTGCGAAATCTGTGCGCGTCATGCTGTCGGCTTTCCTTGCATCGGGTGCCCGGTGTTGCCGGCAATCTGTCCAAGCGCCGCCGCGATGGCAAGCGCCGTCGGCCATGCCGGCAAAACCGGTCGCAAAGCCCGGCACGCGGCGTTAGGATTGGCCATGCCCGTGCCGCCCTGCCCCATCGCTGTCCCGGCGCTGACCGGCCTGATCGCCGCGCGCCTGCCCGCCCGTCAGCCCGCCGTCATCGGCCTCACCGGCTCCGTCGCCGCCGGCAAATCGACGCTGGCCACCGCGCTGGCAGCGGCGTTTCCGGTCGCCAGCAACGTCGCCGTCGTCGGCACCGATGCCTGGTTGCTGCCCAATGCGGAGCTGGAGGCGCGCGGGCTGGCGCTGAAAAAGGGCTTCCCTGAAAGCTTCGATGCCGCGGCGCTCGCCGCCCTGCCCGCCGCGCTGCGCGCCGGGCCGGTGACCATCCCCGGCTATTCGCACCGCGTCTATGACGTCGATCCGGCGCTGGCGCGGCGCATCGATCCGCCCGATGTGCTGATCCTCGAAGGGCTGGGCTTTGTCGGGCCGGGCATTGCCGACCAGGTCGATCTGCTCGTCTATCTGGACGCGGAGCCGGACGATCTCGAACATTGGTTCCTCGCCCGCTTCATGGCCTATTGGCACGCCGCCGCCGATGATCCCGCCAGCTTCTACGCCCGCTTCCGCAGCATGACGGAGCCCGAGGCCGAAGCCTTTGGCCGCATGGTCTGGGCGACGATCAACAGGCCCAATCTCGACAACCACATCATCCAGGCCCGCGAGACCGCCCACATCGTTGTCCGCAAGGCGCGCGACCATAGCCTGACACTGTTACGCGCTTGACCGGCCAGCCCCGAGCCGCTTCAACCGCCGCATGATCGAACGCCGCCCCACCTCCAACAGCTTCATCTCGCAGCGGCTGCGGCTGCATTATGTCGATTGGGGGAACGCGGGCGCCGAGCCGCTGGTGCTCGTCCATGGCGGCCGCGACCATTGCCGCAATTGGGACTGGGTGGCGGAGCGGCTGGCCGACCGCTACCACATCATCGCCCCCGATCTGCGCGGCCATGGCGATTCGATGTGGTCGCCCGATGGCGATTATTCGATGCTGGCCTTTGTCCATGATCTCGCCCAGCTGGTCCACCAGCTGGAGCGCGCGCCGGTGAAGATCATCGCGCATTCGCTGGGCGGCGGCATCGCGCTGCGCTTTGCCGGGCTTTACCCCGAGCTGGTCTCGCGCATCGTCGCCATCGAGGGGTTGGGCCCCTCCCCCGCCATGCTCGCCGAGCGGCGCAAGCAGGGCACGGCCGAGCGCATCCGCCGCTATATCGCCGATCGCCGCGCCGCCAGCGGCCGGGCGCCGAAGAAATATGCCAGCTTTGCGGAAGCGCTGGAGCGCATGCAGGCCGAGAACAGCTACCTCAGCGCTGCCCAGGCCGAGCATCTCACCCGCCACGCCATTTCGCGCAACGAGGATGGCAGCTGGTCGTGGAAGTTCGACAATTACATGCGGGTGTTCCCGCCCTATGACCTGCCCGATGGCGAGATCGAGGCGCTATGGGCGGCGATCGCCTGCCCCACCCTGCTCTGCTATGGCGAAAAGAGCTGGGCCTCGAACCCGGAGGAGGATGGCCGCGCGGTGCATTTCCGCAATGCCCGGGTGGTGTCCTTCGCCGATGCCGGGCACTGGCTGCACCATGACCAGTTCGAACGCTTCATGGCGGAGGTCGAGGCGTTTCTGTAGCGCCGGGAAAAGCCCGGCGCTTTCAAGCGTGCTGGCCGACGTCCATGGCGGTGCGACGGCATTGTGATGCGGCATGATCTCCGGTTAACCTCCCGATGTCGGCGTCGACATTGGGGACGAACATGAACAAGAGCCGCTGGATCGCACTGGCCGTCGCGCTGCTGCCGCTGCCCGCCATGGGCCAGGCACCGCCCGCCGCGGCGAATACGGCAGCGCAGGATTTCGAGGCGCTGACCGTCGCTGCCACCGCCGGCAATGCCGACGCCGCCAACGAACTCGGCCAGCGCTATCAATATGGGCGCGGCGTGCCGGCCAATGCCGCGATGGCCTATCGCTACTATCTGCAGGCGGCACAGGCCGGCCATGTCGCGGCACAGTTCAGCGTCGGACTCCATTATTCGAATGGCTGGGGGGTGCCGCGCGACTATGCCCTGGCGATGAAATATTTCGATCTGGCGGACCGGGCCGGATCGGCGGCCGCGACCAACGCCATCGGTGTACTCTATGCGGCCGGCAATGGCGTGCCGCGCGATGATGCCAGGGCCTTTTCCTATTATGAACGGGCGGCGCGGGCCGGCTATGCGGTTGCCCAGCGCAATCTTGGCAATTTCTATGAATATGGTCGCGGTGTTGGCCAGAACTTCGCGCTGGCACTGCAATATTACAGCCAGGCGGCAGCGGCCGGCAATGCCGCGGCAAAGCGCGATCTGGCGGAACTCTATGCCAATGGTCGCGGCGTGGCGCGCGACGATGCCATGGCGTTCAAATATTACACCGAGGCTGCGCAAGCGGGCGATACCGCCGCCAAGGCCGGCCTCGGCTATTTCTACGCGGTTGGCCGCGGCACGCCGCGCGACTATGCCAGGGCGCTGCAGTATAACAGGGAGGCTGCCGACGCCGGCAATGCCGTGGCCGCCGCCAATCTGGGCGATCAATATGCCTATGGCCAGGGCGTGCAGCGCGATGACCAGATCGCCTTCCGATATTATGCGCAAGCGGCGAAGTCAGGCAATGCCGCAGCGCAATACAATCTCGCCGGCTTCTATGCCCAAGGCCGGGTGGTGGCGAAAGATGATGCCGCGGCACTCAAGCTTTACGAGGCCGCTGCCAAGGCCGGAAATGTCCCGGCGCAGACCGCGCTTGGCTTTGTTTACCAGAATGGGCGCGGCGTCGTTCAGGACGATGCAATGGCGTTTCGCTATTTCATGCAGGCTGCGGAGGCGGGCAATGCCAATGCGCTGAACAGCGTCGGCTTTTTCTATGCCACCGGGCGGTCCGTGCCCGTCGATCATGCCCAGGCCATGAAATATTATCAGCTGGCGGCGGCCAAGGGCAACATCATCGCCAAGAGCAATATCGGGCTGCAATATGAATATGGGCGCGGCGTACCCCAGGACTATGCCCGCGCCTTCCAATATTATTCCGAAGCCGCAAAAGGCGGCAATGGCGCTGCACAGAACAGCCTTGGCCAGATGTACAAGAACGGGCGTGGCGTTCCAAAGGATATCGACAAGGCCCGCGACTGGTTCATGGCTGCGGCGAAGAGCGACTTTCCCGCCAGCTATTTCAACCTGGGCCTGATCTATCGCGATGGCCTGGACGGCGTACCGCCCAACCCGGCCTTTGCCAACGAACTCTTCGCTCAGGCCGTCGCGCTCGGTTACACCCAGGCTGCCAGTTTCATCGTCAAACCGGGCGCCAGTCGCAGCCTGATCGATGAAGGCGCCCCCGCCCGGGCCCAGCCCGTGCGGCTGACCGGCGCCAGCGTGCCGCAGGGGCCGCGGCTGGCGCTGGTGATCGGCAACAGCGCCTATGCCCCCAACCTCAATACGCTGTCCAACCCGGTCAAGGACGCGAAACTGATGGCCGATACGCTGACCAAGGCCGGCTTCACCGTCATGCCGCGCTACAATCTCAATGTCGTCCAGATGAAGGAAGCGCTGGTGCAGTTCGTCGAAGCGCTGCGCAAGGCCGGGCCCAACACCACCGCGCTCTTCTATTATGCCGGCCATGGCGCGGCGGCAGGCGGGGTCAACTACCTCATCCCGGTCGGCCAGGCGATCCGTGACGAGAGCGGCCTGCAAACCTATGGCCAGAGCGCCGATGACATCCTGAAACTGCTCGACAGCGCCAGGCCGGTGACGACCATTGTCATCCTCGATGCCTGCCGCAACGTGGCGTTCAGCGGCGCGCGGGGCAGCGGCGGCGGCCTCAGCCAGATGGACGCGCGCAATGGCTCGATCATCGCCTATTCGACCGCGCCGGGCCGCACCGCCACCGATGGCGAAGGCCTGCCCAACAGCCCCTATACCGCCGCGCTCGCCGAAACCATCCGCACCTCGCCTGAACCCGTGGAAATCCTGTTCCGCCGCGTCCGCGCCCGGGTGATCGAACAGACGCAGAATGCACAGACGCCGTGGGAATCGACGTCGCTGGTCTCGGATTTCAGTTTCCGGCCGCAGTAAGGCGCGGGGGATTTCGGGCTCCTTGCCCCGGCCCTACAACCCCAGCGCGCCGGGATTGAGAATCCCCGCCGGGTCCAGCGCCGCCTTGATGCCGCGCAGCAGCGCCACGGCGGCCGGGTTGCGGCCGTCCAGCAGCGGATAGACCTTGCCGATCTGCAGATGCGCGCCGCCATGGTCGTGCATCAGGGCGATGACGCCGGCCTTCAGCCGCTCGACCTCCGCACGGGCCGCCGCCGACGCCGGATAGGCCGGCACGCTGGCAAGGTGATCGGCGGGCACCATGCGATCGAGGTACAGGCTGCGCGCATCGGGCCAGTAGAGTGCCGGCTCGTAGACGAATGCCGAGGCGCCCACCGCCATGAACATGGCGCCATTGTAGATGCCGTGCGTCGCCATGCTCTCGGCATTGTCGGCCCAATAGGCGGTGATGGCGCGGTGGAAGGCCGGCGCCACCGAATGCGGCAGCAGCGTGTGCATCGGCACCCAGCGCTCGCCCTTCGGCCCCAGCAGGTTGGTCAGCGGCGCAAAGGGCATGCCGCGCACGATGGTCGGCACGGTGTTGGCGATTTCCTCGCCATGCGGCGCCGCCAGCTTGCGGATCAGCGCGATTTTGGCGCGCGCATCGGCGTCGTTCAGCCCTTCGGCGATATAGTGCACGGCATAGCTCGCCGCCTTCAGCGCGCGGTCACCGGCGACGGCCATGCGGGCGAGGCTCTTCATGCCGCTGCCCAGCGAGCTTGCCGTTTTCATCACGCTCATGGCGATCTCGGCCTTGGCGCCGACGCTGTCGTTGCGGCCGATCTGGCCCTGCTGGAGCGCGGCATCGAGGCCGAAATTCTCGTCATCGACACCTTCGATGGCAATCAGCCGCATCGCCTCGTGCATCGCCGCGAAGCTCGCAAAGCTGAAGCTGGCGGCATCGAAGGCCTCGCGGCGCCGCGCCAGTTTCAGCGTGATGCGCGCCTTCACCCCCAGCGCGCCGCAATCCCCGGTGAACAGCCCGGCAAGATCGGGGCCGAACTGGCGGAAAAACGCCGCGCCATTGTGGCTGCCGGCACTGCCCGTCGACAGCATCTCGCCGGTGCCGGTGATGACATCGATGTTGAGCAGCGATTCTGCCGAGACGCCGCTGCCATGGCTGATGCTGTTCTGCGACATCGATCCGCCGATCGTCGCCGCCAGCCCCGAAAACGGCCCCCAGAACGGCGTGCGCAGGCCCTGCGCCTTCAGCGCCTCATAGAGTTCCGCCCAGGTGACGCCGGCTTCGACCGTCACCACCGCATCATGGGCGTTGATGTGAATGGCCTTAAGCCGGCTGGTGTCGATGGTGACGCCGCCGGGCCGGCTGTGCAGATAGCCATCGGTATAGCTGGCGCCGCCGCCGCGCACGGTGATCGGCGCGCCGGCGGCCGCACAGGCGCGCACCACCGCCTGCAATTCCGCCACAGTGCCGGGCCGCGCCACTGCCACCGGCACCTCGCGGGCGTTGAAGACATCGCTGCCGTGGAACCGCCGCTCGGTCTCGTCGGTCAGCAGCTGGTCGGCGCCGACGACGGCGGCCAGCGCCTCCAGCAGCGAGGGTGCGTTGCGCGCCAGAGTCGCCATGGTTCAGCCCTTCGCGATATCGTCGAGCGCCGCCGTGAAGCGCTCGCTGCTGTCATTTTCCGCCGCCTCGGCGGCATCCTTGCGGGCAAGGTAATAGAGCCGTTCCAGAAACGCCTGGCGCCGCGCCTCGCGCTCCTCCAGCACTGCCTGCGGCGGCCGATAGGCCTCGATCGCCGCGCCCAGCCCGGCTTCGCTCGCCACCCGCTCCACCGTGTCGAGCCGGTCGCGCAGCGCGCTGAACTCCTGCGCCAGCACGAGGATCATCGACATGGCCTGGTCCAGGCCGGGCGCGTCATGGAATTGCGGGCGCTTGCCGCGGGCGTTGCGACGGAGGGTCATGGGTGTTGCTCGGTTGGAAGAAGAGGAAGGGGCCTCCGGCGGCTGGGGCCTGAGGCCCCAGACCCCCATCGAGGTATCCGGCATAGAGGCGAAACTTGGTTCAGGGGACGACACCCACAAATGGGGTCTGGGGCCAGCGGCCCCAGCCGCCGGAGGCTCACGCCGCCTTCTCCGCAATCAGCACTTCCCAGCCCCCGCCCGGCGCATATTCCCCGGCGGTGAACTCGCGTTCGGCCAGCGTTTCGGTCGCTTCCGCGGTATAGCTGGCGTCTGCGGCGGCGAATTCCATGATCGCCATCGGGGCGGTGTCGAAGCGCGGCGCGACAAAGCCCGCGGCTTTGGCGAGCGCGATCTGGTCGATCTCGCGCATGGCGCCCCAGAAGGGTTCGTTGTTGTACCAGGTTTCATTGTCGAGGATGAACTGGGTGAACGGGTCCATCAGGTCGAACGGCGGCAGGTCGGCATGGATCATCAGGCCGCCGGGGCTGAGCAGGCGGTGACATTCGCGGATGATCGCCGGCATCGCCTTGCCGCTGGTTTCGTGCAGCAGGATATGGCTGACGATCAGGTCGAAACTGCCATCGGCAAAGCCCGTCGCCTCGGCATTGCGCTGCAGGAAGCCGACGTCGAGGCCAAGGCCGGCGGCGCGGGCGTGGGCATAGCGGATCTGCGGCCCGGCGACATCGATGCCGATGACCTCGGCATCCGGAAAGGCTTCCTTGTAGGGCAAGGTCGAATGGCCGACGGTACAGCCCATGTCGAGAATGCGCTTCGGCTTGAAGTCGGGCAGCGTGCGGCGGATGTAATTGGCCACCGAGCGACCCATGTCGTCATTGGTCGGACCCATGTAACCCATGGCGTAGAGATAGACGCCGCGATCATAGAGCGCGCCGGCGCCGACCTCGCCGTCTTCCGCATAGCCGCCCGGCATGCAATGGATGTCGAGCGCGGTCACATAGCGCGGCGCGACGAAATCCGGGCTGGTTTCCAGCGGGGCCGGGCTGGCGGCGGACAAGGCCCGCGCCCGCGCCTCGATTTCCGGCAATTGCCGATCGATGGTGTCGATCACGCTGTCCCAGATCAGTTCCTGGGCGATGCGATTGGTGCCGGCATAGAGCTGGAAATACAGGTCGGGCAGCATCGCCTTGCGGATATCGTGGCGATCCGCCGGCGCCCGGCCATGGGCCTTTTCAAAGCGTTTGGCGGCGCGGGATTTGTAGACGGGGCCAAGGCCGGGCAGCAGGCCCGACTGGATGAAGCCCTTCAGGCTCTTGGCGAATTCCTGCCGCGCCGCCTCGTCATGGTCGGGCTTGGGCAGCACCGGATGGTCGCCCTGCTGGAAGGTGTTGAGCATCGCTGTCATGCACGGTCTCCCAACTGGTTCGGGATATGGCTGTCGTGATTGGCGAGATACCACCGCGCGATCTCCTCGCGCGTCGCCCACCACACGCCGGGCAGCGACTTGGCATGGGTGATGAACTCGCGCAGCGCTCGCACGCGATGGGCGCGGCCGGAGACGTGCGGATGCAGCCCGACATTCATGATGCGGCCGGTCTTCGCCCCTTCGGCGTAAAGCACGTCGAGTTCCTCGATGAGGATGTCGCGGAACTGGTCGGTGGTGTAGTTGCGCCGGGTCAGCAGCGTGAAATCGTTGATTTCATTGCTGTAGGGGATGGACACGATGGGCCCGGACGGCGTGTTGAGCAGATAGGGCTGATCGTCGTTCATGATATCGCAGTAGAAGAGCGCGCCCTGCTCGGCGAGGATATCGGCGGTCTGCAGCGTGCCGCGCAGCGAGGACGACAGCCAGCCCAGTGCCTTGCGGCCGACCTCGCTTTCATATTTGGCGAGGGTGCGCAGCACGATCTCGCGCTCCTTGGCCGGGTCACCGGCATAGTCGCTGAGCAGCTCGCCCTGTTCCCAATTGTGCGCCAGCAATTCCCAGCCGCGGTCGAGCACCGCCTGCACCATCGGCCGGCGGCGTTCGAAGGTGACGGCGTTGGTGGTGCAGCTGGCCTTGACGCCCAGTTCGTCGAACAGCTCATAGAGCCGCCAGATGCCCACCCGCTGCCCATATTCGCGCCAGGTGTAATTGGGGAAATCGGGGACGCGACCGGGCAGCACATCGGGCAGGATCGGCGGGCCACCGGCGTAATAGGGCTTGTCGGTGTCCTTGGTCAGGTCCCAGGTTTCGAGGTTGAAGGTCAGGATCAGCGCGACGCGGGCGCCGTTCGGCCAGATGAGCGGCTGGCGCTCGGAGATCGGGATATAGGGGTAATCCATGGCGTCAATAATCCGATAGCAGTGCGCCGAACCCGTCGACCCGGTCCATGATGCCGTGGCTGCGCAAGGCATGCCAGTAGGTGGCGGTGTTGATGGCGATCACCGGCTTTTCCAGCCAGAATTCGGCGATGCCGGCGACACGGGCAAAGGCGAGGTTGGTGCCGCACTGGATGATCGCCTCGACCTGGGGGTCGTCGACCTCCTCCACCGCGCGCTTCAGTGTCTGCTCGCTTTCATGGGCGATCAGCATCGGGCTCGCACATTTCAGGCCCTTGATGGCCAGCACCTCATAGCCTTCATCTTCGAAATAGCGGCGCACCTGCGCGTCGCCGACCGGCATATAGGGGGTGATGATGCTGATGCGCTTCGCCCCGCCCAGCGCCTTGATGGCGGCATCGCAGGCGTGGCTGCCCATGATGACGGGCTTGCCGGCCTGCGCCTCCAGCCGGCCATGCATCGCCTCCGCGCCATCGGCGCCATCCCAGAAGGTTTCGGCCGACATGCCCATCACCACGGCATCGGGCGCCATCGACATGGCGACATCGACGGCAGCGCCGGTGGCGGCGCGGATATTGTTCAGCATCACCATGAAGCTGGCATCATCGGTGACGCGCGTATCGGGAATGGCGATGCGGGCGAAATGATTGGTGACGCCGCGCGGTCGCATCGCGTCATATTCCGGCTGCACGCTGGTGTTCGTCGATGGCGCCACCACCGCGAACTTCGCCCGATATCCCAAGGAATCGCCCATGGCCGATGGGATAGCGCCCGGGCGCGGCGTGGTGACGCGATGCTGCCGATTGTGTCCGCTTGGCGGTTATCCCTCGCGTGTCCGCCACCGCCCGTCGTCAGCCCGGCTATCCCCTGTGTTGCAAACAAGCAACGGGTCGGCAGGACCGGGCGAGATGAGGGACGAACGCATGACCATGGATCGGGCGGCACGCGCATGACCGATTTCGATGTCATCGTCGCCGGCGGTGGCCCGGTCGGCACGGTCGCCGGCTATGCACTGGCCGAGGCGGGGCTGAAGGTGCTGGTCGTTGAAAGCGACAGCCACCCGGTCGAGGATCTGCGCGCCTCCACCTTCCATCCGCCCAGCCTCGAAATGCTCGATCGGCTCGGCGTGCTCGACGAGATGCTGCCGATGGGGCTGAAGGCACCCGTCTATCAATATCGCATCCGCCAGACCGGCGAAGTGCTGGCCTTCGATTTGGGCGAGCTGGCCGATGCCACCCCCTTCCCCTTCCGCCTGCAATGCGAACAATGGAAATTGTCGCGGCTGCTGGCGCAGCGGCTGGCGGCGCATGGCAATGGCGAAATCCGCTTCTCGCGCCGGGTGGTGCATTTCAGCCAGGACAGCGATGGCGTCTCGGTGGCGCTGGAGGCACCGACCGCCATCGAGCAGCTGCGCTGCCGCTATCTGGTTGCCGCCGATGGCGCCAATTCCATCGTGCGCAAATGGCTGGGCGTCGAATTCGACGGTTTCACTTACCCTGAAAAATTCCTCTGCCTGTCGACGACGCTGCCGCTGGAACAGCATTTCGAGCGGCTGGCCTATGTCAATTATGTCGCCGACCCCGCCGACTGGCATGTGCTGCTGCGCGTGCCGTCGCTGTGGCGGGTGCTGGTGTCGGCCGATGAGGCGACCAGCGATACCGAGCTCAAGTCCGATGCCAACAAGGATGCCATCTTCGGCCGCCTGCTTGGGCAGGATGTGCCGGTCGATACCGTGCACCGCACCATCTACCGCGTCCACCAGCGCGTCGCCCGCCGCTATGACCATGGCCGGGTGCTGCTGATCGGCGATGCCGCGCATCTCAACAATCCGCTGGGCGGGCTGGGCATGAACAGCGGCATCCATGACGCCATCAACCTGGCCGACAAGCTGGCGAAGATCGTGCTGGAGGGTGCAGCGCCGGACCCGCAGCTCGGCCAGTTCGACCGGCAGCGCCGTACCGTCATGCACAATTTCATCCAGGCCCAGACCATCGCCAACAAGAAGCTGATGGAGGCCAGCGACCCGGTGGCGCGCGAAAATTATTATGCCGGGATGCGCGCGGTGAACACCGACAAGGACAAGCGCCGGGATTACCTCTACAATCAGGCGATGTTCAAAAGCCTGGATGACGCGGCGGCGATTGCATGAGGGGGCCGGATGCGCGGGGCTGGCGCGGCAAGCTGGCCGTGCTCGGCCCATCGACCAACACCATCGTGCAGCCCGACATGGACGATCTGCGCGTCGCCGGCGTCACCGCCCATTACGCCCGCATCTTCGTCGAGAACCTTGCTGTCGGCGACAATGCCAGCTTCAAGGCGCTGACCGACGCCATCACCAAAAGCGTCGATGAAGCGGTGAAATCGGTGCTCACCTGCCAGCCCGATCACATCGTCATGGGCATGTCGGCGATCACCTTTTACGGCGGCATCGCCGGGGCCGAAGCCTTCCGCGCCCGCATCGCCAACATTTCCGGGCTGAACGTGTCCACCGGCGCCATTGCGACGGCCGCGGCGCTGAAACGCTTCGGCGCCCGCCGCATCGCCTTTCTCTCCCCCTATTTCCCCAACGCCAATGCCGAAGTGAAGAATTTCTTCGAGGAGCACGGCTTCGAAGTGATGCGCGACCGCTGCCTGCAGTGCGCATCCCCGGTCGCCATCGCCCATGTCCAGCCCGATCGCCTGCGCGGCGTGCTGGCCGAGCTTGATGGCCCAGATGTCGATGCCATCGTCCAGGTCGGCACCAATCTGTCGATGCTCGACCTGTGCGCCGCCGCCGAGCAGGTGCTGGGCAAGCCGGTGATCTCGATCAACGCCGCGACCTGGTGGCACGGCCTGCGCGCCATCGGCGTCGAAGACAAGGTCTGGGGCAAGGGCCGGCTGCTGGAAGAGTTCTGAGCGCACCGGGTTACAGAGACACGAAACTCCGCTAGGTTCCGGGCTTCATCGCCTGTCCTGCCGGAGATTCCATGCGCCCGTCCCTTGTTGCGTCCCTGCTGATTGCCTCTGCCCTCACCGCGCCGGCCCTTGCCGCTGCGCCCGCCGCGCCGGCGCCGGTCGCCACCCTCGCTCGCTCGGTCGATATTCCGTACCAGCAATTCACGCTCGCCAATGGCCTGCGCGTCATCGTCCATACCGACCGCAAGGCGCCGATCGTCGCCGTCAGCGTCTGGTATCATATCGGATCGAAGGACGAACCGGCCGGCAAGACCGGCTTTGCGCATCTGTTCGAGCATCTGATGTTCGGCGGCAGCGAGAACAACAAGGGCAGCTATATCCAGACGCTGGAAGGCATCGGCGCCACCCAGCTGAACGGCACCACCTGGTTCGACCGCACCAATTATTTCGAAAATGTGCCGACCCCGGCGCTGCCGCTGGCGCTTTATTTCGAATCCGATCGCATGGGCCATCTGCTCGGCGCGGTGACGCAGGAGACTTTGGATGCCCAGCGCGGCGTCGTTCAGAATGAAAAGCGCCAGGGCGACAATGATCCGCTGGGCCTGACCGAATATGCCAAGCTGGAGGCGCAATTCCCCGTCGGCCACCCCTATCGCCATTCGACCATCGGCAGCATGGCCGATCTCGACAGCGCCAGCATGGACGATGTGCGCAGCTGGTTCCGCGCCGGCTATGGCCCCAACAATGCCGTGCTGGTGCTGGCCGGTGACATCGATGTCGCCACGGCGAAGCCGCTGGTCGAGAAATACTTTGGGTCGATCCCCAAGGGGCCGGCGGTCGCCCGCCTGCCGGCGCCGGTGCCGCGCTGGACGGAAACCCGCAAGCAGACGATGTACGACCAGATCCCGACGCCGGTCGTCATCCGCAGCTGGGTTGTGCCCGGCCGCTTCGATGCGGCAGTGGTGCCGGTCGATGTGGCGCTGACCATCCTCGCCAGCGGGCAGACCTCACGGCTGTACAGGGATCTGGTGCGCGAACAAAAGCTCGCGGTCGCCGTCAGCGGCGGGGTGCAACCCTTTGAAAAGGTGTCGACCGCCGAAATCCAGGTGACCTTGGCCAAGGGCGCCGACCCGGCCGCCGTCGAAGCCCGCATCGACGCGCTGATGGCGGACTTTCTGAAGAATGGTCCCACCGCCGATGAAGTGACCCGCGTTGCCACCCGCAATGTCGCCGGCACCATCCGCGGGCTGGAAGCCGTGGGCGGTTTCGGTGGCAAGGCCGTCGCGCTGGCCGAAGGCGCCGTCTATGTCGGCGATCCGGAATGGTACAAGAAGGAACTCGCCGCCTATGGCGCCGCCACCCCGGCCAGCGTCGCCGGCGCCGCGCGGGAGTGGCTGGGCAAGGGCGATTACCGCCTGACCGTGCTGCCCGGCGCCCGGCCCAAGGCCGACGCCGAAGCCGCGCCGCGCACTACGCCCAAGCCCGCCGCCCCCATCGCCATCGTGCCGCGCGCCCCGGCCCCGCCCATCGGCGGCACCCCGGCGCTGACGGTGTCGGCGGTCGAGCGCGCGACACTGTCCAACGGCCTGAAGGTCGAGCTGGCGCGGCGCGATACCGTGCCGGTGGTGCGCCTGCTGCTGTCGTTCGACGCCGGCTATGCCGCCGATGATCGGGCGAAGCTGGGCGTGCAGGGCCTTGGCCTCAACCTGCTCGATGAAGGCGCCGGCAGCCTGACCGGGCCGCAGATCGCCGAAGCCCGCGAGCGGCTGGGCGCCAGCATCGGCGCCAGCGCCGGGCAGGACCGCACCCGCATCAGTCTCGACGCGCTGAAGCCCAACCTCGCCGCCAGCCTGGCGCTGTTCGCCGATGTCGTGCAGCGGCCGACGTTCAACCCCGCCGATATCGAACGGGTGCGTGGCCAGACGCTGACCGGCATCGCGCTGGAGGAATCCGACCCCGGCAGCATCACCCGCCGCATCCTGCCGGTCGAACTCTATGGCCCTGCCCATCCCTATGGCGTGCCCTCGACCGGCACCGGCACCACCGAAGGCGTCAAGTCCGTCACCCGCGACGATCTTCTCACCTGGCACAAGCGCTGGATCCGCCCCGACAATGGCACGATCTTCGTCGTCGGCGATATCAGCATGGCGGAGCTGAAGCCGCTGCTCGAAACCAGCTTCGGCAGCTGGCAGGCCGATGCCGCGACGCCGAAGGGCAGCCGCAGCTTCCCGGCGGTGCCGGCGGCACAGAGTGGCCGCATCATCCTCGTCGACCGGCCGGGCAGCCCGCAAAGCTATATCCGCGGCGGCGTGCTGCTGCCGCTGAAGGGCAGCAGCGACCCCATCGCGCTGCGCGCCGCCAATGACATCCTCGGCGGCCTGTTCTCATCGCGGCTCAACATGGACCTGCGCGAGGCGAAGAGCTGGTCCTATGGCGTCGGCTCCGGCATCAGCGATGTCGCCGACCAGCTGAGCGCCCAGATCACCGCCCCGGTGCAGGCCGACCGCACCGGCGATTCGATCGCCGCGCTGATGGCCGATGTGAAGGCGCTGCTGACCGACAAGCCGATCGTCCAGGCCGAGCGCGACGCCGCCATCGACAACAGCGTCCGCTCGCTGCCCGGCGATTTCGAAAGCGGCGGCGCCCTGCTCGGCGCCATCGAGCGCAACGCGCTTTATGGCCGCGGCGACGACTATTACGCCCGGCTGGTGCCGCGCCTGCAGGCGCTGACGCCGGCACAGCTGAACGAAGCGGCAAAGCTGCTCGACACCAGCAACTATCTCTGGGTGGTGGTCGGCGACCGCAAGGTGGTGGAACCGCAGCTTGCCAAGCTGGGCATGAAGATCGAAGTGCGCTGAGTTCCACTCCCTCCCCCTTGCGGGGAGGGCGACTCGCGAAGCGAGCGGGGTGGGGGTCACACATGTTGCTACAGGCGCAACCCCCACCCCGCTCGGGCTTCGCCCGAGTCGCCCTCCCCGCAAGGGGGAGGGAGTGAGGGAACGCCCCTGCCGACACGGCGTTGACCCCTGTGAACCCGGGCGCCTTTGCCCGGCACACAGGGGCTACACCATGCCAATCGGCACCATCCTGCTCATCATCCTGTTGCTGCTGCTGGTCGGCGCGCTGCCCAATTGGGGCTATTCCAGCGGCTGGGGCTATGGCCCGTCCGGCCTGCTCGGCGTCGTGCTGGTCATCATCCTCGTCATGCTGTTCACCGGCCGCCTGTAAGGCCGGGCCTCACGCCGGCGCGGACACCCCCGCCGGCGTGATCGCCATCGCCCGGAAGAACACCAGCAGCGTGATGACGCTGAACCCCGCCGCCAGCACGAACGGCGCCCCCGGCAGATAGACCGGCGCGCCGGGCGAGGAGAAATAGGCGAAACTGCCGGTCATCAGCGGCGGCCCGAGGATCGAGCTCAGGCTCTGGATGCTCGACACGGCGCCCTGCAATTCACCCTGTTCCGAGGGCGCGACGCCGGCCGACATCAGCCCCTGCAACGCCGGGAACACCAGCCCCTGCAGCATCGACACGATGATGCCGACATACATCAGCCAGCCGACCCCGGCGAAGGCATAGATCATGTAGCCGCTGACGGCCGAGGCGACGCCGCCGATGACGATGTTGCGCGGCCCCCAGGCCGGCATCAGACGCCGCGACAACACCCCCTGCACCAGCGCGCCCGACACGCCGACGGCGGCGAGGCTCCAGCCCACTTCCCCCGGCGTCCAGCCGAAGCGTTCGATGCAGAAATAATTCCAGGTGGCGTAAAGCGACTGATAGCCGAGCGTCCACACCAGCACGGTCAGCGCCAGCATCAGCACGCGCGGATGCGCATCGCGCAGGCGCAGCAGCGCCCCCACCGGATTGGCGCGCCGCCAGTCAAAGGCGCGGCGGTTTTCGGGCTTCAGGCTTTCCGGCAGCACGAACCAGCCATAGGCGACGTTGGCGAGCGCCAGGCCCGCGGCGAGAAGGAACGGCAGCCGCTCGCCATATTGCGCGACGATGCCGCCCAGCGCCGGGCCGATGATGAAGCCGAAGCCGAACGCCATGCCGATGACGCCGAAGTTCGGCCCGCGCTTTTCCGGCGGCGAGATGTCGGCGATATAGGCATAGGCGGTGGGAAAGCTCGCCCCGGTCACGCCGGCAATCAACCGCGCCACCACCAGCCAGATCAGCGTCGGCGCAAAGGCCATGGCGAGATAATCCAGCCCGAACGCCGTCAGGCTGGCGAGCAGCACCGGCCGCCGGCCGAACCGGTCGGAAAGGCCGCCGATGACCGGGCCGCAGATGAATTGGGTGACGGCATAGAGGAACATGATGCCGCCGCTGATTTCCGCGGCGCCGGCCAGCGTCTTGCCGGTCAGCGAGACAATGAGGCCGGGCAACACCGGGATGACGACGCCGAACCCGATCGCATCGATCAGCACGGTGACAAACAGGAACATCAGGGCGCGGTTCATTGCTTTGGCGGGGGCCTTGGCGGGGTCGGGTGCGGTCATGCCCGCACCCTAGACGCGATGACCGCCACTCTACCAGTGACCGCGTGGCTTGGCCGCAGAGCGACCTGGGCCATATCGACATTCACCATTTCAGCCGTTCTGAACGCTGATTGCGAGAAAAAGAGCCTCCGGCGGCTGGGGCCGCAGGCCCCAGACCCCATCAACTGGCTGCCGCACAGAACCGCAGATGGCGTTCCAGGCCGAATCAAAGCGAAATGGGGTCTGGGGCCTGCGGCCCCAGCCGCCGGAGGCCCTTCAAACCTGGAATGTCAATACGCCCTATTTCCCCTTCGCCGCCGCTGCGACCTCATAGAGCAGGTCGACAAAGGCCAGCGAGGCCTCGTCGATGCCGGCGACCTTGGGGTCGGCACTCCTGATCAGATACCATTCGTTCGGGGCATGGGCGCCGTTGCCGCGGCCGAGGCCGAACTGGCCGGTCGGCAGGTTCAGCGGCGCGCCGTTGAACATCACGCCCGGCCAGCTGCCGGCGTTGCGCACGATCAGCCGATAGGGGATGCCGGCCTTCTCCAGCGTGCGCTGCTGCGCCTTGATCAGCGCGGCATTCTCGTCGGTCTGGTTCGGGCCATAGCCGCCGCTGACCACGACCTTCACATCGTCAAAGCCGCGCTTGGCGAGATGCGCCTTCAGCTTGGCCTCCGCCTCCACCCGCGTCATGGCGGGGACGAGGCGGAACTCCAGCTTGGCCTCGGCGCGGCTGGGCAGCACGGTCTTGCCGCCGGGGCCGGTATAGCCGCTGATCAGGCCCTGGATGTTGACGGTGGGCTGCGACAGCAGCCGCTCGGCGCTGGTCTGCTGGTCCTCGTCGTTGATCCAGCGGCCGACGCCGACCTGGGCCTTGGCCTCGGCCTCGCTGCTGCCCTTCAGGCCCTCGGCGATGATCTGCTTCTGCCGGGCGGTCAGCGGCTCGACATGTTCGAACCAGCCGTCGATCGCCGGGGTATGGCCATCATCGGCAACCAGCGTGTCGAGCGCCTTGACCAGCCGCCAGGCCGGGCTTTCGACGCGGGCATGGACGCTGGAATGCACATCGGCCTTGGGATAGCGATCGCTGGTCTCGCCGCCGACGATCAGCTGGAACTCGACCGCGCCCTTGGCACCCAGGCTGATACCGGCGACGCCTTGCGCGTTTTGCAGGGAGGACGCGCCGATGACGCCGACGGTCTTCTTCAGCGCCGCGGCGACTTCGGGGTTGGCGATGACCTGCGGGAGATTGGTGGAGGCGATCTCCTCCTCGCCTTCCGCGATCAGCACGAGGTTGACCGGCAGCTTGCGCCCCGTCGCCTTGAAGGCGTGCAGCGCCGCCAACAGCGCCGTCTGCGGCCCCTTCTGGTTGACGGCACCGCGGCCGACGATCACCTGGCCGACGCCGGGGCGATCGACCAGCCGGCCCTCCAGCGGCGGCGAGGCCCATTCCGCCGGGTCGAAATGCTTCACATCATACATCATGTAGATGCCGAGCGTGACCGGCGCGCCGGCATCCAGCGTCGCCAGCACTGCCGGCACGCCGCCCGATTCGATCACCTTCGCCTGCTGGAACCCGGCATCGAGCGCCAGCTTGCGCGTATATTCGGCGCCTTCCTTCACGTTGAGGCCCATGGCGGCGATGGTCGGCAGCGCGATCCAGTCGCGCAGCATCTGCACCGTCGCGTCATGGCGCGTGGCAATCGCCGTCGCCATGGCCTGGCGCTGCGGGGTGGCCGATTTCGGCGCCGCCAGCACCGGCATGGCAAGGCAGGTGGCCGCCAGGGCCAGGGCAAATGTCCGCATGTGTCGCTCCCCCGAGGTTATGGCGGCGACGATGGCAGTGGCGGCGGGTGCTGTCCAGTTGGCGGGTGTGTCGTCAAAATCTGAGGTTGGGAGGGTATTCTGACCGGTCCGCATATGACCGCACATGGTGAGAAGTTTCCTATGCGCAATTCGACGCGAAATGACCGGCTTTGGGACTTAACGGCCATTCCCGACGTCGTCTTCGAATGACGGGTTTAGGAGGATTCGCGCCAAACCCAGTCATCACTACTGCCACGCGCCTGCCGCCATGAATCAGAACCCTTCTGAGCAAATGCCCCCGGCGTTCATACCCGCTCACACACAGAAATCCTGGCAGTCCGGGTACGTCCGTCCCGCACCGAACGCATCCGAAGGCTGCTTGAGCTCTGCCCAAGCCCCTTGCTTCCTTTCTTTCTTGCCTTCCCC
>NKIQ01000034.1 GCA_002256005.1 Alphaproteobacteria bacterium PA4
GCCATCAGGAATTCGCCGGCTTCGCGCGCCGAGATCAGGTCCTCGGTGAAGCTGCGATCCGTGTTCGTATCGGCGTTGGCCTGGGCGATGGTGTGCTTGGCCTCTTCCATCGCCGACAGATAGACGACGTCATCTGTCAGCTTGTTGTCGATGACCTTGCGGTACGGCGTTTCGATGAAGCCGTACTTGTTGACGCGGCTGAAAGTGGCAAGGCTGTTGATCAGACCGATGTTCGGGCCTTCCGGCGTCTCGATCGGGCAGATGCGGCCATAATGGGTCGGGTGGACGTCGCGGACTTCGAAGCCGGCGCGCTCACGGGTGAGACCGCCGGGGCCGAGGGCCGAGACGCGGCGCTTGTGGGTGACTTCCGACAGCGGGTTGGTCTGGTCCATGAACTGCGACAGCTGCGAGGAGCCGAAGAATTCGCGCACCGCGGCCACCGCCGGCTTGGCGTTGATCAGGTCGTTGGGCATGACCGTGTCGATATCGACCGACGACATGCGCTCCTTGACGGCGCGCTCCATGCGCAGAAGGCCGACGCGATACTGGTTTTCGAGCAGCTCGCCCACCGAACGGACACGACGGTTGCCGAGATTGTCGATGTCGTCGATCTCGCCCTTGCCGTCCTTCAGATTGACCAGCGTCTTGACGACTTCGAGGATGTCCTCGCGGCGCAGCACGGTCATGTCGTCGGCGACATCAAGGTCGAGGCGCATGTTCATCTTGACGCGGCCGACGGCCGACAGGTCATAGCGGTCGGCGTCGAAGAACAGGCCATAGAACATGGCTTCGGCGGTTTCGCGCGTCGGCGGTTCGCCGGGGCGCATGACGCGATAGATTTCGCTGAGCGCGTGATCGCGCTCCTCGACCTTGTCGGCCATCAGCGTGTTGCGGATCCAGGGGCCGACCGAGACATGGTCGATGTCGAGCAGCTCGATCGACGACTGGCCGGACTTGTCGATCTTCTCGAGATTCTCGGCGGTCAGCTCGTCACCGGCTTCGATGTAGATTTCGCCGGTCTGCTCGTTGATGAGATCGAAGGCCGAATAGCGGCCATAGATTTCCTCGGTCGGGATCAGCAGCGTCTTCAGGCCGTCGGTGACCGCCTTGCGCGCCAGGCGCGGGGTGATCTTGGTGCCGAGCGGGAAGACGACTTCACCGGTGTCGGCATTGACGACGTCGAACGACGGCTTCTGGCCGCGCCAATTGGCTTCGACGAAGGGCACGACCCAGCCGGCTTCGCCCTGCGAGCCATGGCCGCGCACCCAGGTGACGCGGTTGTAGAACAGGTTGAGGATCTCTTCCGAGTTCCAGTTGAGCGCATAGAGCAGGGTCGTGACCGGCAGCTTGCGCTTGCGATCGATGCGGACGTTGACGATGTCCTTGGCATCGAATTCGAAATCGAGCCAGGAACCGCGATAGGGGATGACGCGGGCGGCGAACAGATACTTGCCCGATGCGTGCGTCTTGCCGCGGTCATGGTCGAAGAAGACGCCCGGCGAACGGTGCATCTGCGAAACGATGACGCGCTCGGTGCCGTTGATGATGAAGGTGCCGTTGTGCGTCATCAGCGGCATGTCGCCCATATAGACGTCCTGCTCCTTGATATCGAGCACCGAGCGGGTTTCGGTATCGGCATCGACTTCAAAGACGATCAGGCGCAGCGTCACGCGCATCGGCGCCGCATAGGTCATGCCGCGCTGGCGGCATTCGTCGGTGTCGTACTTCGGCTCTTCCAGCTCGTAATGGACGAAGTCCAGCTCGGCGGTGCCGGCGAAATCGCGGATCGGGAACACCGAGCGCAGGGTCTTTTCGAGACCGGAGACATAGCCATCGGCCGGGCGCGAGCGCAGGAAATGCTCGTACGATTCGCGCTGCACCTCGATGAGGTTGGGCATCTGCACGACTTCGCCGATCTTGCCGAAATCCTTGCGGATGCGGCGGCGCGCATTGAAGATGTTGGGCTGCTTCATCTGGGTGGCCATGGGAAGAATTTGCCTCACCGAATCAAAAAAGAATCATCGTCGTCGCACGCGCCAAAACACAAAAAACGGCGGAAAACAGGCGTTTTCCGTCGTTCTGGCGTCATGGAACTGCGGGCCGATCCCTTCGTGCGGGGCACTGCGCGACGGCGCCCCATGTCTCGAACGGCTGCAGGAGTGAGGGCGATGTAGGAAAAGCCCGCCGAAAAGTCAATGTCGCAACACCCCGTCACAGGCGTCGCGTTAGTGTCGCGTTATGGCGGGCGCCTCGGCCCGCTACCGGCCCGCACCCCCGTCCGATCCGCTCAGCGCGGCCGGCCTTCGGTGCCCAAACCTGCCGTGATGAACACCGCCGTCGCAACGCCGTCCACGTCCGCCGTGTGCCAGACCCCGGGCGGGTTGATGGCATATTCGCCGGCACCGATAGTCACAGCCGCAGTCGTCCCGTCGGGAAATTCCTGGTGCAGCGTCATGCGGCCGGCAGTGCACAGCACCACTTCGTCGCCGTGCGGGTGCATTTCCCAACTGTCCCAGCTTTCGGTGAAGGTGAACTGGCTGACCAGCCGGCCGTCCCGCCCATCGGCATCATGGCGCTGGCCATAGCCGGCATACCAGCTGCCATCGGTGAAATCCGGCTGCGGGATGGCAGTGGCACCACTGCCCAAATGGAGAAAGTTCCGGGAGAGACTGGGCATGACAAGGCCTCCTGCACGCCTGTCATCATCTCAGGGTGGCGCGCGATCGACAAGCGCAGTGACAGGGGGCGGCACGGGCCGGGTGGTGGAGGGGGTTGGATTTGAACCAACGTAGGGAAAACCCGGCAGATTTACAGTCTGCTGCCATTGACCGCTCGGCCACCCCTCCACAGGAGTCTTCGGCGAAGAGCGGGCCTAGTGGCGAATGGGCTGCCGCCTGTCAATCACCGATAGGCACAGCCCTGGCGATTTATCCGCGATCCGGCACCACGCGATCGCGGCCCATGCGCTTCGCCGCATAGAGTGCCTTGTCGGCGCGGGCGACCAGCGTGTCGGCATTGTCATCAGGCTTGTCGGCAGCGATTCCGGCCGAATAGCTGACTCGCCCCATGCTGGCGCCATCGCCGGCGTTGCGGATGATCTGGCTGGCCAGTTCGGCGCGGGCGCGGTCGATCAGCACCGCCGCCGTCTTGATGTCGCAATCGGGCAGCATGGCGACGAACTCCTCACCGCCCAGCCGGCCGACAAGACCGCCGAGCGGTGCGATGCGATCGGCGACATGGCGGGCGACGAAGCGCAGCACCTCGTCGCCCAGCGCATGGCCGAAGCGATCGTTGAAGCGCTTGAAATGGTCGATGTCGAGCATGGCGACGGCAAAGCCACCGGCGCGGGCGCGGGTCTCGCCCTGCAGCCGCGCCAGCGCCTCGAAGGTGCCGCGGCGGTTGAGCACACCGGTCAGCGGGTCGGTGATGGCGGCGCGCTCGGCGGCGCCCAGCCGGTCGGTCAGGGCCTGCGCTTCCGACGCCGCGGTCGCCAGCTCGCCCTCCAGCCGGGCATTGGCGGCCTGCATGGTCGCGGTGGCGGCGCCCAGCTGTTCGAGCAGCGCCGCCAGCGCGGCGGCATCCAGCGGCGCTTCCAGCCGGGCGCCGCCATCGGCAATGGCGCGGCCATAATCGGCCAGATCGGTGCGCCCGGCGGCAATGCGCCGCGACAGCGCCTCGGCCTGGCCATGCGCCGCCTCGACCAGTGCCGCGACCTCGCGCTTGCCGACGTCCCCGCAATGCTGGCGGCGCAGGTCGGCGACGCAGGCGAGATCGAGCGATTCGACCAGGATGGCGCGTTCGACGGCCAGCGACAGCGCGTGATTCTCGTCGCGGACATAGCGCCAGAGCAGATCATAGACATCGGGCACCGGTGGCAGCCGGGTCAGCATCAGCAGCGACCGGATCGCATCGAAATGGACGAGCGGCCCGGGCTCGGCCGATGGCAGCGTCGCCAGAACCGCCAATTGCCCATCATGTGCCGTCATCTGACCCTCCGTTGTCGATGGTCAGTGCAACGGCGGCGCGGCGCCGGGGTTAACCGCTTTTCGAGGGAATATTGTGGCGCAGGGGCGGCTGGAGCGGGTAGCGGGGATCGAACCCGCATCACAAGCTTGGAAGGCTAGTGCTCTACCATTGAGCTATACCCGCAGGCCCGCGCTGGCGACCGGCTGCCGGCGTCGCTTACCCCGCTGTCCCGCGTCTTTCAACCGCCACTTGCGCGGGTGGGGGCGCATCGGTATAGCCCGCAGCCCGACCCTAGGAGTGTAGCTCAGTTGGTAGAGCATCGGTCTCCAAAACCGAGGGCCGGGGGTTCGAGCCCCTCCACTCCTGCCAGTCGCGCCCCTTGAACCGGGCCGGCCGGCGACGAAGACCAGGGTTCCTACGGGTTGAAGGCACCGGTTGTCCGCCCCAATTGGTGGGGCAACAGCCGGATTTTGGTGTTTCTGGTTGAAGCGTTTGGAAAGAGTGCTGATTCGATGGCCATCGAAGGCAAGATGAAAGCGGCGCCGGCGCCGGCAAAGCCCCGGGTTTCCCCGGGCGAATTCGTGCGCCAGGTGCGTGCCGAAGTCGCCAAGGTGAGCTGGCCGACGCGGCGCGAGACCATCACCACCACGATCATGGTGCTGATCATGACCGGGCTGCTTTCGGTCTTCTTCCTCGGCGTCGACCAGATTCTCGGTCGCATCGTCAAGTTCCTGCTCAGTCTCGCCGGTTAAGGCCAGAAGGATAAAGTTCGACAATGGCTCGTTGGTACATCATCCACGCCTATTCAGGCTTTGAGAACAAGGTGCGCGAGGCGATCCTGACGGAAGCCACGCGCATGGGCCTCGACGCCTTTATCGACGAAGTCTCGGTGCCGACCGAATCGGTCAATGAAGTGTTCAAGGGCAAGAAGCGCACCGTCGAGAAGAAGGTGTTCCCCGGCTATGTGCTGGCCAAGCTGGACATGACCGACGACGTCTATCACCTCGTCAAGAACACCCCGAAGGTGACCGGCTTCCTTGGCCAGCAGAACAAGCCGCAGCCGATTTCGGAAGCGGAAGCCGCCCGCATTCTCAACACCAAGGCCGAGGAAACCCCGGCCGCCAAGATCAAGCGCAAGGCCAATTTCGAGATCGGCGACCAGGTTCGCGTCCTCGATGGTCCGTTCGCATCGTTCAACGGCCTCGTCGAGGAAATCGACTTCGATCATGGCCGCGTCAAGGTTTCGGTGTCGATCTTCGGCCGGGCAACGCCCGTCGAACTCGGCTTCGAACAGGTCGAGAAGCAGAAGTAAGCAGCTGCCTTTCGATTTCACCGTGGGAGGCTTTCGGGCCGTTCGCACCACAACAGGAGAGCCATCATGGCAAAGAAGATTACCGGCTATATCAAGCTGCAGGTGAAAGCCGGCAGCGCCAACCCGTCCCCGCCGATCGGCCCTGCGCTCGGTCAGCGCGGCGTCAACATCATGGAATTCTGCAAGGCGTTCAACGCCAAGACCGAATCCCTGGTGAAGGGCACCCCGATCCCGACCGTCATCACGGTTTACGCCGATCGCTCGTTCAGCTTCATCACCAAGACGCCGCCGGCATCGTTCCTGATCAAGGAAGCCGCCGGCCTGAAGTCGGGCGGCACGACCCCCGGCAAGGGCGCCCCTGCCGGCAAGCTGACCAAGACGCAGATCAAGGCCATCGCCGAACAGAAGATGCCCGACCTCAACGCCAATTCGATTGAAATGGCGATGCGGACGATTGAAGGCAGCGCCCGCGCAATGGGCCTCGAAGTGGTGGAGGGCTGAGATCATGGCACAGTCGAAGAAGGCAAAGGCGCTCGCCGCCGCCGTCAATCCCGAGACCCTGTATGCGCTCGACGAAGCGCTGAAGATGGTCAAGGCCAATGCCACCGCCAAGTTCGATGAGACCATCGAAGTGGCGCTGAACCTCAACGTCGACCCGCGCCACGCCGACCAGATGGTCCGCGGCGTCGTCACCCTGCCCAAGGGCACCGGCAAGACCGTCCGCGTCGGCGTGTTCGCCCGCGGTCCCAAGGCCGATGAAGCCCGCGCCGCCGGTGCCGATGTCGTCGGTGCCGAAGACCTGCTCGAAATCGTCCAGGGCGGCACCATCGATTTCGATCGCTGCATCGCCACCCCGGACATGATGGGTCTGGTCGGTCGCCTCGGCAAGGTGCTGGGCCCCAAGGGCCTGATGCCGAACCCGAAGCTCGGCACCGTCACCATGAACGTCGCGGCGGCCGTCGAAGCTGCCAAGGGCGGCCAGGTCGAATATCGTGTCGAAAAGGCCGGGATCATCCATGGCATGCTCGGCAAGGCCAGCTTCCCGCAGGAAGATCTGCGCGCCAATTTCGACGCGCTGCTCGACGCGGTGATCAAGGCCAAGCCGTCGGGCGCCAAGGGCAAGTATCTGCAGAAGGTCGCGCTGTCCTCGTCGATGGGCGCCGGCATTCGCGTCGATACGACGACCGTCGGCTACATCGTCTGAGGTTCGACGTCTGATATCGGCGCCTGCCGCTGCCCGGTTGCATTTGCTGCCGGGTTGCTGTAGGCGCCGCCAACTTCCTCACCCCGGTATCGGCTCTCGAGCCGGCATCGGGGCGGAAAACCGTCCGAGATTGCAGGTATATCCCTCGCGGATATCTAAGCCTTTGGCCTGCATGAGACGGGGAGAGTTTTTGCCGGTCGCCAGCGATGGCGCCGGGCTTGCGAACATGGGCCCCGGCCCGTGCGTCCCAGGCGACGATCCCTCGGACGGGCCACCGGCCCGGACCTCCCGTTCGGGCCTTGGCTCAACCGGTGCTGCAACCGCAGCACTGCAACCCAAGGAGAGAGCATGGATCGCGCTCAAAAATCCGAGCAGATCGCAGGCCTTGCCAAGACGTTGTCGGAAACGTCCGTCGTTGTGGTCACCCGCAACCACGGGCTGACGGTGGCCCAGGTCACCGATCTCCGCAACCGCATGCGCAATGCCGGCGCCAGCTTCAAGGTGACCAAGAATCGCCTTGCGCGCATTGCCCTCGAAGGCACGCCCTACCAGCCGATCGGCGATTTGCTGACCGGCCCGACCGCCTTTGCCACGTCCGCCGATCCGGTGGCCGCTGCCAAGGTGGCCGTCGAATTCGCCAAGACGACCGACAAGTTCGAAATCGTCGGCGGTGCGATGGGAACGACTGTCCTCGACATCAATGGCGTCAAGGCGTTGGCAGAACTGCCGTCGCTGGACGAACTGCGTGCCAAGATCATCGGCCTCGTCAATGCCCCCGCCACCAAGCTTGCCCAGCTGGCCAATGCGCCTGCCGCCAAGCTGGCCCGGGTGTTCGATGCCTATGCCACCAAGGACGCTGCCTGATTCAACCGCCGCATCCGCGGCCTTCGCAAGACTTTAGATTTGGAGAATTACCATGGCTGACCTCAATGCACTCGTCGACCAGCTGTCGTCGCTGACCGTTCTCGAAGCGGCCGACCTCGCCAAGATGCTGGAAGAAAAGTGGGGCGTTTCCGCCGCCGCTGCCGTCGCCGTCGCTGGCCCGGCCGCTGCTGCCGCTGCGCCGGCCGCTGAAGAAAAGACCGAATTCGACGTCGTCCTGACCGGCGACGGCGGCAAGAAGATCAACGTCATCAAGGAAGTCCGCGCCATCACCGGCCTCGGTCTGACCGAAGCCAAGACGCTGGTCGAATCGGCTCCGAAGGCGATCAAGGAAGGCGTTTCCAAGGCCGACGCCGAGAAGTTCAAGAAGCAGCTGGAAGAAGCCGGCGCGACTGTCGAACTCAAGTGAGCCGCACGGCGGCGGGTGGGAGCGCAGCTCCTGCCCGACTCGCCGAAGGCCGGCCAGCCGGGCGGCAAAGCCTCAGCTTTGCCGAACCGGTCTGACGTCAGCCGCGGCTTTGCTGCGGCCCGCCAAAAGGAAAGGGGCGGCCCACCACGGGCCGCCCCTTTTCTTACACCCTCACCAGGTCTTGCCGCCGACCCAATCCCCGGCCACTGCCGCAAAATCATAGACCGCGACCGACCCCCACACGCCGGCGGCGAAATAGGGATCGCTTTCCAGCATCGCCCGCGCTGCCTCGGCGCTGTCGGCCTTCACCACCAGCAGCGACCCGCACATCACGCCGTCGACAAGCAGCGGCCCGGCTACCAGATAATCGCCGACCTGCGCCGCGACATGCGCCAGATGCGCATCGAGATGCGCCTTGCGCGCCACATCGGCGCCCGGCGCGTCGTGCGCGATGATGGCATAGCCCCGGATCATGCCGCGGCCGCCAGTTCCGACGCCTGCATGATGGCGCGCTTGGCATCCAGCTCCATCGCCTCATGGGCGCCGCCGACCAGATCGGCCGCCACGCCGGCGGCGACCAGCGCGTCGTAGAGGTCCCGCAGCGGCTCCTGCCCGGCACAGATGATCACCGTGTCGACATCGAACAGCCGCGGCTCGCCGCCGACCAGCGTGTGCAGGCCCTGGTCATCGATCTTCAGATAATCGACGCCGCCGACCATCTGCACGCCGCGGCGCTGCAGGGTCAGCTTGTGGGTCCAGCCGGTGGTCTTGCCCAGGCCGCGGCCCGGCGCGCTGGTCTTGCGTTGCAGCAGCACGACCTCGCGATCGGCGCGGGCCACCTCGGGGTCGATGCCCGTTACGCCGCCGCGCGGGTGGTTGGCGAAATCGATGCCCCATTCCCGGGCGAAGACATTGATATCCATGGCTGCCGAGGTGCCGGCGTGGGTGATCAGCTCGGCCACGTCGAAACCGATGCCGCCGGCGCCCATGATCGCGACACGCTTGCCGACCGCCGCCTTGCCGGTGATGACATCGACATAGCTGACCGCCTTGGGGTGATCGATGCCCGCCACATCGGGCACGCGCGGCGCGATGCCGGTGGCGACGATGACGCGATCGAAGCCGCCAGCCTGCAGCGAGGCCACATTGGCACGGGTCCCCAACCGCAGGTCGATGCCCAGCTTTTCGATCATCCGGCCATAGTAGCGCAACGTCTCGTAGAACTCCTCCTTGCCCGGTATCCTCTTGGCAAGATTGAATTGTCCGCCGATTTCGCTGGCCGCGTCGAAGAGCGTGACATGGTGGCCGCGCCCCGCCGCCGTGACCGCATAGGCCAGCCCCGCCGGCCCGGCGCCGACCACGGCGAGGCGCTGCGGCGCCGTTGTCGGCCGATAGTTCAGCTCCGTCTCCCGGCAGGCGCGCGGGTTGACAAGGCAGGAGGTCAGCTTGCCCGAGAAGGTGTGGTCGAGGCAGGCCTGGTTGCAGGCGATGCAGGTGTTGATCTCGTCCTCCCGCCCTTCGAACGCCTTCACCACCAGATCGGCGTCGGCGAGCATCGGGCGGGCCATCGAGACCAGATCGGCGTCGCCCGCCGCCAGCACCGCCTCCGCCACATCGGGCATGTTGATGCGGTTACTGGTGATCACCGGCACCCCGACCATCTTGCGTAACCTGCCGGTAACGCTGGCAAAAGCGGCGCGCGGCACCATGGTGGCGATGGTTGGCACCTGCGCCTCGTGCCATGTGAAATGGGTGCTGATGATATTGACGCCCTCGGCCTCCAGCGCCTGGGCCAGGGTCACCACCTCCTCCCAGCTCATGCCGCCTTGCAGCATGTCCATGGCGGCGATGCGGAAGATGAGGATGAACGCCGGCCCGACCGCGGCGCGCACCCGGCGCACCACTTCGAGGGGGAAGCGCATGCGGTTTTCAAAGCTGCCACCCCACATGTCATTGCGAAGATTGGTCTTTTCGACGAGGAAGGTCGAGATCAGATAGCCCGCCGAGCCGATGATCTCCACCCCGTCATAGCCGGCGAGCTTCGCCATCGCGGCGCAATTGGCGAAATCGGCGATCTGCTTCTCGATGCCGTCCTCGTCCAGCTCATTGGGCACAAAGGCGCCGATGCGCGAGCGGATGGCCGACGGCGCCACGCAGCGGTCGGTGTACGCCAGCGGCCCTGTGTGCAGGATCTGCATGACGATTTTGACTTCATTATCAGCAGCATGCACCGCGTAGGTGACGATGCGGTGCTGCGCTGCTTCTTCAGGGGTCGACAATTTGGCGCCGCCGCCCGCCTCGAAATTCGGCATGATGCCGCCGGTGATGATCATGCCGACCCCGCCGCGCGCCCGCTCCGCAAAGTACGCCGCCATGCGGTCGAAGCCGTCCGGAATGTCTTCCAGCCCGGTGTGCATCGAACCCATCAACACGCGGTTCTTCAATTGCGTAAACCCCAGATTCAATGGGGAAAAAAGGTGGGGATAGCGGGGATGCGCGGGCATTTCAGGGGCCTTTCGCGGGGGATTTAGGGAGATTTCGGGAGAATTCGGGGCTAGCGGCCGGTGTAAACGGGCGGGCGTTTTTCGAGAAAAGCCCGCAGCCCTTCCGCAAAATCTTCGCTATGCGAACACAGCGTCTGGTTGCGATTCTCGATCGCCATCGCCGCTTCCAGGCTCGGCGCGTCGATTGCCATGGCCAGGCCCTCCTTGGTCAGTCGCAGCCCCATCGGCGAAGCGGCCAGCATGTCGTCGATCCAGGGCTGCGCCGCCGCCGCCAGCGCGTCATCGGCCACCACCTCCGCCACCAGCCCCAGCGCCAGCGCCCGCGGCGCGTGCAGGAACCGCCCGGTCAGCATCAGCTCCGCCGCCACCGACGCACCGACCAGCCGCGGCAGGAAATAGGACACGCCCATGTCGCACGACGACAGGCCCAGCTTGATGAAGGCGGCATTCATCCGCGCCGATTCGCCGGCAATCCGCAAGTCCGACGCCAGCGCAAAGGCAAAGCCGCCGCCGCACACCGGCCCGTGCAGCAGCGAAATGATCGGCTGCGGGCAACGCCGCATCCGCACATAGACATCGGCAAGATAGCCCTGAAAGCCGAAGCCGCCGCCGAACGGCGCCGCCGTCCGCCCCGGGTCCTTGATGTCCAGCCCGGCGCAAAACGCCCGGCCGGCGCCGCGCATCACCACCACCCGCGTCGCCGCATCGTTGAACAACCGGCCGAAAAAGTCCGACAATTCGTCGACCATCTCCAGCGAAATGGCATTCATCGCCTGCGGCCGATCCAGCGTCAGCCAGGCCACCGCCCCGCGCTGCTCCACGCTGATGGTCCGGTACGTCATCCCGCTTCCCCCGCGCCTGTTGCGGCCGAAAGGATGGCAGGCGGCGCGGTGCCGCTCAATGGCGGAACTGACAGGATGGGGGGGCGAAAGGGCCTCCGGCGGCTGGGGCCTGAGGCCCCAGACCCCATTCGATTGGGCCCCCATGACAATCTAATGTGCTTTGTTGCTCGCGTGAAATGCGCGGTTGATCTGCGGTTCGGTGCAACCTTGCTCCCGCGCCCACAGGATAAGGTATTCCGCTTCATGCCAGCCTACATCCCCGTCGGGCTTCAACAATCCAAGGCAGAGACGCAGTGCACCTTGGTCCCCCAAGGGCAGCGCCTTGATTCGTGACCAGATCCGTTCGGCCCAATGATCCGTATCGATCCGGATTCCCGTGTCGTGAAGAGCGATCAGTTCCCGCTCAAGTTCACCTCTGTTCGGCAAGTCATCCTGCAAGGCGCGAATGACAGCATGGCGCTGTGGTCGCAGCCTGCCGGCATCGATCTCGTCGATCAGCGTATCGGCGTTATGGCTGAGGTTGCTCACGCCAAGAGTATATGTCGGCCAGTGTCGTCCGCAACCGACGGGTGTACCGCATCGCTGCGACGTGCCCGATTTGACAAATCGGGGTCTGGGGCCTGAGGCCCCAGCCGCCGGAGGCGCTGCCCCTTCTCCATTTTAGCCAGTTTCGCCACAAGCACCCCCGCCCTAGCCTCGACCGCAAAGCATCGAAAGGACAAGCATCATGGGGCGGATCGACGGGCGGGTGGCCTATGTCACCGGGGCGGCGAGTGGCATTGGCCGGGCGGCGGCGCTGGCGTTGGCGCGCGAGGGGGCGGGGGTGTTCCTGACCGATATCGACATGGCCGGCGGGCGCGAAACCAAGGCGATGATCGAGGCGGCGGGCGGCAAGGCCGAGTTTCGCGGCCAGGATGTGGTGGAGGAGGACCGCTGGGCCGAGCTGGTGGCGAGCACGATGCGGCTGTTCGGCCGGCTCGACATATTGGTCAACAATGCCGGCATCGGCCTGTCGGGGCTGGTGACGGAAATGACGCTGGCCGACTGGAACCGGCAGCTGGCGATCAACATGACCGGCGTGTTCCTCGGCACCAAGCACGCCCTGCCGGCGATGCGGTCACCGCGGCCGGATGGCCATGTCGGCGGGTCGATCATCAACATTTCGTCGGTGGCCGGGCTGGGCGGTTCGGCCGGCATGTCGGGCTATTGCGCCAGCAAGGGCGGGGTGCGGCTGTTTTCCAAGGCGGTGGCGATGGAGTGCGCGGCGGCGCGCGACGGCATCCGCTGCAACAGCGTCCACCCCGGCATCATCGACACGCCCATTTGGACCAAGATCGATTCGGGCGGCGTGCTGATGGCGGCGCTGGCCGCGCAGGGCGCGAACAGCATCGATCCCGCGATCATCGCGGCGGCGGCGCCGGTCGGCTACCCCGGCCAGCCCGGCGACATCGCCGATGGCATCGTCTTCCTGGCGTCGGACGAATCGCGCTACATGACCGGCAGCGAACTGGTCATCGATGGGGGGTGGACGGCGCATTGAGCAGCGACTGATGGCCAACGACCGTCGTTGATATGGGTCGCGGCCAAGGCTGCGTCCAATCCGCTGCAAGCCGCTCCCGCCTCGCTCTCCAAATGCGATCCCGTGCCGTTCAAGACGCGGAAATCGACCAGGCGCTGTCATGCCAGCGGCTGAAAGCCCTGGCGGCCGCGACCTGTAACCGGAATTTTCGTCCAAGACCGGGCTAGGCACCGCCGCCAACGTCTTTTAGCACTGTGTTGCTGTGTCGGAGGCAGGTTTTGGACGCACTGCAATCGCTTCGTGTCTTTCTGTCATACGCGCGGGTGGATCGTGCGCGTGTGACGAAGCTCGCCGACGCGCTGTCTGCCGCAGGATTGCGCGTGTGGTGGGACAAGGCGATTGAAGGCGGATCGGCGTTTGCCAAGGACATCGCACGCGAGCTCGATGCCGCTGATGTCGTCGTCGTTGTCTGGTCGGCGGCCTCGGTCGAATCGGCCTGGGTTCTCGATGAAGCCGGCGCGGGGCGGGATCGCAAGCGGCTGGTGCCGGTGCAGATCGACGCCACCTTGCCGCCGCTCGGATTTCGCCAGTTGCAATCGGTCGATCTGGCCGGCTGGCGCGGCCGTGCCGGTGATCCGAAACTGTCGGCGCTGGTCGCAACAATAACGAAGGTTGCCGGCAACGCGGCGTCGGCGCCGCCGCCAGCAACGCCGAAATCCGGGGCTGCCCGACGCTTCGCGGCATGGCTGGTTGCAGCCATGCTGCTGATCGCGGCGACTGGCGCTGGCTGGCGCTTTCTGCGTCCAGGAGCCGCCGGCGCGGCAAGGCCGATCGTCGCGGTGCTGCCGTTCACTGACATGTCAGAAGCCAGGGGCAAGGCCTATTTTGCCGAAGGCATTGCCGAGGAAATCCTGGACACACTTGCGCAGGACAAGCGGCTCAAGGTGCTTGGCGGCAACACTGCACGAGCGATCAGCAACAACAGTGCCGATCCCGGTTTCGCCCGCGACAAGCTTGGCGTGACACGGCTGCTGGAGGGCAGCGTCCGCCGCGGGGTCAGCGCGAACACCGTCAAGGTTTCCGTGCGGCTGATCGACACCGCCGACGGCAGCGAAATCTGGAGCAAGGTGTTCGACCGCAGCGGCGCCGATGTGGCGGCGGTGCAGGAGGAAGTGGCGCAGGCCGTTGCGTTGCAATTGGCGGGGCCACTTGGCGGCAATGCGCAGATCGCAACCGCCAGTGCCGCCAAAGTGCCGCCGGCTGCCTATGAAAAGCTTCTGGTCGCCCGGCAGTTGCTGCGGACAGGACAGTTGGAGTCGATCCTCCGCGCCCGCGCGTTGGCAACTGAAGCGGTGGCGCTCGCGCCTGATCATGCGCTCGCCTATGCCGTGAAATCCTTGGCGACGACGAAGGCAGCCGCCTATGCGGCGCTGCCCCCTGGCGCCGAGGCCGACGCGCGACGTGATGCCGAAACCGCCGTCAAGATCGATCCCAACCTCTCTGACGGGTTCACGGCCCTTGGTTTCGCAATCGTCGATTCAGGCCGGCACGAGGAAGCCATAGGCGCCCTGAAGCGTGCGCTTGCGCTCAAACCGGACAATGTCGAGGCGCGGGCCTTGCTCGGCCGGGAATATCTTCAAACCGGAGATGTGAATCGCGCGCAGGCCGAATTGGCAAAGGCCGCAGCGGCCGACCCGTTGTGGCTCAACCCAACCGCCTATTACATCTTCAGCGCCAGCCTGGGATTGAAACTGGATCAGGCCCGCGTCGCGGCTGCGCGGTTTCGGGCAATATCGCCCGATCCGGCCGAGGCGGATCTTGTCGACTTCGGGAAGACGTACATCGTCGGGGATTATGCGCGCGCTCTGGCGCATGCCAATGCCGCGCTGGCGCGCAATCCAAAGCTGACGCCCGCCCGATACTTCAAATTTCAGGCGCTGACCGCAATGTTCGCTTTCGATCGGGTTTCCGATGCCGAATGGGCGATCAAACCGCCATTCTATCGGCGCTATTATTCGGATCAACCGCAAGAAGCCGCCAGGATGGTCCTGACGAACGGGGCTTCGGCGTGGGATGATCAGCTTCAGGTCGTCATTCTGACTTTTGGACTGGACGCGGCGACCCTGGTTCGCGCGTTCGATGCACGGTTCGCGAATGTCGGAACGTTTTTGGCATCGCCGGTCGCGGCACAGTTTCGTGCCGAAAACGCCTGGCTCTATCTCGCTGCCGCATTTGACCGCGTCGGGCGTCAGGCGGACGCCCTTTTGCTGCGCAAGGCGGCTCGGGCGCGAATGACATATGCCGAGGCGAATGGACTGGCGCCATCCAATAACGCCGTGACCTGGGCAATGCTGCTGCTGGCCGAGGGCGACCGTGAGGGCGCGCTCACCCGGCTCGAACGCGGGACAGCGGCCGCATGGTGGCTAGTGTGCAACGGATTTCCACGTATCGGCAACCAGAAGCCGCTCGCATCACTCAATGGCGATCCGCGCTTCGAAGCCATAAAGGGACGATGCCGTGCGGAGATCAACAAGCAGCGCAAGTTGGCCGGGATCGCGCCACCACTGCTGAATTAGAGGCCAAACGCCGGTCGCAGGCCTGTGTCATGCGGGCTGCCGTTCCGCATGACATGGTCATCAGTTCAGCAGCGCTTCCGGTCGCCCAGCTGGTTGCCGACGACCGCACCGCCGCCGGCGATCAGCGCGGTTTCGCCAAGATTGGCGCCGAGCACCGCCGCACCGACACCGGCCACCGCCGCGCCGACGATGGTGCCGTCGTTGCGCGCCTTGCGCTTGGCGGCCTGGCAGCTGGCGAGGCTGTTGTAGGTGCGGCCCTAATACTCATAACGGGTCTGGTGGTGCGTGCGGGCAGCGACCGGCAGGGCGGAGAGCAGGGTCAGGCTGGCGATGACGAGGGGGGCGGTGATGCGCATGGCAGAGGCTCCGGCACGGCGCGGCAGAGGCCGCACCTGAACCTCCGCCAACGATACAGTTCAGAAAAGGTTCACGCCGTTCACCGCATTGGTGATGTCACGGCATCAGGCCGCGTCCTTTGGAGGGATTGGCAATGAAGACCTTCGTGATCGCAGCAGCAACGCTGTTCAGCCTGGCGACGCCGGCGCTGGCGCAGGACTATCGCGGCGAGCGCAATTGGGAGCGGCACGAGGATCGCGACGGCTATCGCGGCGACCGCGGCGACCGTGACAATGGTCGCGGCGGCTGGGACCGGCGCGACGAGCGCTGGGAGCGGCGTGACGGTTACCGGGGCAATTATGGCGGCTATGGCGGTGTCGCCTATGGGCGGCCCTATGGCGGATATTATCGCCCGCCGGTGGTGCGTTATCGGCCGGTCTATCGCCCCGTCTATTACCCGCCGGCCTATTTCGCGCCGCGCCGCGCCTATGTGCAGCCGGGCTATTACGGCAACGGTTCTTATGCCCCGGTCTATGCAGCGCCGGTCGCCTATTATGGTGGCCAGGGTGGCTATGGCGGCGGCTATTACGGGAATCAGGGTGGCTATTATGACCGTTGCCGCTCCACCGGGGCCGGCGCCGTCATCGGCGCGATTGCCGGCGGGCTGATCGGCAATGGCGTGGCTGGCTATCGCGATCGCGGGCTGGGCACGGTTCTGGGCGCCGGCGTCGGTGCGGTGGCCGGCACGGCGATCGAGCGGAACCAGCGCTGCGGCTATTGATACACCCCCCTCTCCCGCTTGCGGGAGAGGCGAGAGGCGCGCCAGCGCCCCGGGTGAGGGTGTACCTGCCTGTGGCCGCAGAAGAACACCCTCACCCGCTCGGGCAACGCCCGAGTCGACCTCTCCCGCAAGCGGGAGAGGTGGGGTGTTACCCCGCCTTGATCGCGGTCAGGAACGCGGTGCCATAGGCGTCCAGCTTGCGGTCGCCCACGCCCGGAATTCGTGCCAGTTCGGCGCGGGTGCCCGGCCGGGTCGCCGCCATGGCGCGCAGCGTCGAATCGTGGAAGATCACATAGGGCGGCAGGCCGGCGGCGGCGGCGAGTTCGCGGCGCACGGCGCGCAGCGCCTCGAACAGCGCCAGGTCATTGTCGTCGATGGCCGCCGTTGATGCCGGGGTGGCGCGGCCGCGCTTCGGCGTGGTGCTGGCGATCTTCAGGCTGACCGGCACCTCGCCCTTCAGGATCGGGCGGGCGGCGGGGCCCAGTTGCAGCCCGCCATGCTCGCCATCGCGGACCAGCGCCTCGCCGGCTTCCAGCTGCCGGGCCAGCGCCTTCCAGCCATCGGCGCTCAGATCCTTGCCGATGCCATAGACCGACAATTGGTCATGGTTGAACCGGGTGATCCGCTCCCCCGATTTGCCCAGCAGCACATCGATGACATGCTGGGCGCCGAAGCGCTGCCCGGTGCGATAGACGGCGGAGAGCAGCTTGCGCGCTGCCTCGCTGGCGTCCTGCACCGCCGGCGGATTGCGGCAATTGTCGCAATTCCCGCACGGCGCCGGCCGCGGCTCGCCGAAATACTCGAGCAGGGGGATGCGCCGGCAGCCGCCGGTTTCGAGAAAGGCGATGAGGGCGTTGAGGCGGCGCGATTCCTCGGCCTTGCGCGCGTCACCCGCCTCGCTCTGCGCGATGAACTGGCGCTGGCGGGCGATGTCCTCGGCGCCCCACAACAGGTGCGCCACCGCCGGGTCGCCATCGCGGCCGGCGCGGCCGGTTTCCTGATAATAGGCCTCGATCGATTTCGGCAGGCCGATATGGGCGACGAAGCGGACATCGGGCTTGTCGATGCCCATGCCGAAGGCGATGGTCGCCACCATCACCATGTCTTCGGATTTGACGAAGTCTTGGCTGTTGCGGGCGCGTACCGAGGCGTCGAGCCCGGCGTGATAGGCGCGGGCATTGATGCCGGCGGCGACCAGCCATTCCGCCACCTTGTCGGTGGTGGCGCGGGTGGGGGCATAGACGATGCCCGGCCGCCCGGCCTGGCCGGCGATGAAGGCCTGCAACTGCTTCCTGGGCTCGTCCTTGGCGGCGACCTCGTAACGGATATTGGGCCGGTCGAAACCGGCGACGACCATGCGGTCGGGGGCGATGCCCAATTGTTGCAAGATATCGGCGCGGGTGGCGACATCGGCGGTGGCGGTGAGCGCGACGCGCGGCACGCCGGGCAGGGCGTCGCAGAGGCTTTTCAGCTGGCGATATTCGGGGCGGAAATCATGGCCCCATTGGCTGACGCAATGCGCTTCATCGATGGCCACCAGCGCGATGTCGGCGCGGGCGACGAGCGTGCGGAAGCCCTCCATCGCGGCGCGTTCCGGGGCGACATAGAGCAGATCGAGCCGGCCATCGCGCAGCGCGGCGATGGTTGCCTCGCTGTCCTGGCTCTGGCTGTTGAGCGCACCGGCGCGCACGCCGACGCTGCGCATGGCGCGGACCTGGTCCTCCATCAGCGCGATCAGCGGCGAAATGACCAGCGCGCAGCCGGGGCGGACCAGCGCCGGGATCTGGTAGCACAGCGACTTGCCCGAGCCGGTGGGCATGATCGCCAGCACGTCGCGGCCGGCGCAGACATCGGCGATGATGGCTTCCTGCTGGCCGCGAAAGGCCGGGAAGCCGAAGACGCTGCGCAGGACATCATGGGGAGTGGGGGAGACTGACATGGGGCTGGCGCAGCGATAGCCGCAGATGCGCGGCGCTGCTATGCCAAAGCCATGTTCTTCGAACGCCTGATCGTCATTGTCGTGACCGCGGCCGCGCTGGTGGCCGGCGTCGATGCCCTGCAGACCGACATGGTGCAGCATCGCGCCCCGGCGGCGCTGGCGGTGTCGACAACGGTGCTGGCGCTGAACCCGGACGATCCGGGGCAGCAACGCCTCGGCCCATTGCGCTTCCTGGGCGCCGTGCAGATCCGGTCGAGCGATGCCGGCTTCGGCGGCATTTCCGCCCTGCGCGCCGGGCCGGGCACGCGCATGCTCGCCGTCACCGACACCGGCAACTGGCTGGCCTTCGACACGGTGGAGCGTGACGGCCGGCTGGTCGGCGTGGCCAATGCCTATATGCGTGCCATCCCGCAGCCGGGCGGCACGCCGCTGCGGCGCAAGGCCGATGGCGATGCCGAGGCGCTGGACTGGGACGCGGCCACCGGCACCGCCAGCATCGTTTACGAGCAGGACCATCGCATCGCGCATTTCACCGGCATCGACGCGACGCCCGCCAGCCTCGCCGCGCCGCCAGAGCGTATCGAGCGGCTGACGCAGATGCTGGGCTGGGGCAACAACAGCGGCGGCGAGGCGATGGCGGTGCTGCCCGGCGGCGCCCGGGTGATCCTGGCCGAACAGGCGCGGCACGCGGATGGTAGCCGGGTGGCGCTGCTGACCGCGGGCGGCGTCACCCGCGAGATCGCCATCACCGGCGTGGCGGGGATGAGCCCCACCGACGCGGTGGCGCTCGACGATCATACCATCCTGATCCTGCACCGGCGTTTCAGCAGCACCGGCGGGCTGGGCGCGGCGCTGAGCCGCGTCGACCTCGCCCCGGCGCTGGCCGGCGGCACCGCGACGCTACCAATGACACTGCTCGCGCGCTGGCAGGCGCCGGTCACGCTCGACAATATGGAAGGGCTGGCGCTCCGCCACGATGGCGGGCGGGTGTTCGTCTATCTGGTGTCGGACGACAATTTCAACAGCCTGGAACGGACCCTGCTGCTGAAGTTCGAGCTGATGCAATGACAGGCGGACGGCACCCGGCGGAGAACGGGCCGGTGCCGTCTGCCCTACTCAACCCTCGGGCGTATCGACCTTCAGGTTTCAAGAGGCCTCCGGCGGCTGGGGCCGCAGGCCCCAGACCCCATTTCGCTTAGATTTAGCCTGAAACGTCAGCTGTGGTTCCATGCGACAGCCAATGTATGGGGTCTGGGGCCTACGGCCCCAGCCGCCGGAGGCTCTACCATCATGTCAATCAGCGTTCAGGACGGCTGAAAGGCTGAATGTCGATACGGCCTAGCGCGGGTCGCGCCACATCCCCCAGAACGGCAGGCCGTCCGCGCCGCTGAATTCGTCGCTCACCCTGAAACCCAGTGCCTGGTACAGGCCGACATTGCCCGGCGTCGCCGTCTCCAGCGCCGCCGGCGTGCCGGTGGCATCACAGATCGCCAGCTGCGCCCGAATCGCCGCGCCGCCATAGCCCTTGCCCTGATCGGCGGTGCGGCAGCCGGTGAATTGCAGATACCAGTGCGGCGCCACCGGGTGATGCGCCTCCAGCCGGGCTTGCAGGCCGAGCGCGCGCGGCAGTGCCATGCCGAAGGCGCCGAGCAGGCGCGGCAGGTGGCGCAGCATCGTCGCGGTCGATGTGCGCCACGCCCCCGGCGGCCGCCACAGCGCCACCGCGGCAATCTCGCCCGCCGGATCCAGCGCCAGCGACCAGTGCCGCGTGTCGGCATCGATTCGGCAGATCAGCGCAAAGAAGCGTGCCAGCCGCGCCGGGCGGGTGGCGGCATCGGGAAACAGCCAGGCCATCGCCGGATCGTCGCGAAAGGCATCTGCGAACACTCGCGCCGTCGCTGCGCGGTCGCTTTCGGTGGCGGGGCGGACGGTGACGGGCGGGCGGCTCATGCCGCCAGCCTGACACGAAAACGGCCCGGGGTCACCGGGCCGTCATGCGATTCGCGAAGGGAAACCGAATCAGGCGGCGGTGGCCGCCAGCTTCTTCTTGATTTCGCGCTTCAGCTTGGCAGCGCGATCGCTCAGCTTTTCAGCGCGGGTCTTCAGCAGCCAATTGTCGAGGCCGCCGACATGTTCGACCGAACGCAGGCCGTTCATCGACACGCGCAGCGACACGGAACGGCCCAGGGCGTCCGACATCAGCGTGACATTCTGCAGATTCGGCAGAAAGGTCCGCTTGGTCTTGTTGTTGGCATGGGACACATTGTTCCCGATCTGGCGACCCTTGGCGGTCAGTTCGCAAACGCGCGACATGGTTCGGTCCTTGATGGCAAATTGGGGCTGGCGGCCCATGACGGACCAACGGCAAGGGCGCGCTGTTAGCCGACAAGCCGGGCAGCGTCAACCATCGTGCCGAACCAGCGTGCCGAGCCTTGGCCCTGCTGCCTTTCTTCTGCCCCGCTCTGCCTCTATAGCGCCGCGATGCAGATTCCCGGCCTTGTCGACCCCAAACCCGTGCCGCGCAAGCCCGCGCCCGCCCGCGCCGATGGCAAGCGCGCCCTGCTCGGCCTGTCCAGGGCCGATCTGCGCGACGCGCTGATCAGCGTCGGCATCCCCGAAAAACAGGCGAAGATGCGCACCGCCCAGGTGTGGAACTGGATCTACCAGCGCGGCGCCACCGAGGTTGCCGCCTTTGCCAATATCTCTAAGGACACCCGTGCCCTGCTCGACCAGCATTTCGTCGTCGGCCGGCCGGAGGTGGTCTCGGCACAGGTGTCGACCGACGGCACCCGCAAATGGCTGCTGCGCTTCGACGATGGCGAGGAAGCCGAATGCGTCTTCATCCCCGATGCGTGGCGCGGCACGCTCTGCGTTTCCTCCCAGGTTGGCTGCACACTCAACTGCCGCTTCTGCTTCACCGGCACGATGAAGCTGGTGCGCAACCTGACCCCGGCCGAAATCGTCGGCCAGGTCATGCTGGCCCGCGACGCGCTCGGCGAATGGCCGAACGGCACTGCCAATCTGCCGGCGCTGCCCGACACCGATGATAATGACGAGGATCGGGCGTACATCCCCGGCGCCCACAACCCCGGCAGCAACTACACGCCGGAAGGCCGCATGCTGACCAACATCGTCATGATGGGCATGGGCGAGCCGCTCTACAATTTCGAGAATGTCCGCGATGCGCTCGCCATCGTCATGGATGGCGACGGGCTGGGCCTGTCGAAGCGCCGCATCACGCTCAGCACCTCGGGCGTCGTGCCGATGATGGCGCGCGCCGGCACCGAAATCGGCGTCAACCTCGCCGTCTCGCTGCACGCGACGACCAAGGAAATCCGCGACGAGATCGTGCCGATCAACAAGAAATACGGCATCGAGGAACTGCTGTCGGCCTGCGCCGCCTATCCCGGCGCCAACAATGCCCGGCGCATCACCTTCGAATATGTCATGCTGAAGGACAAGAACGACCGCGACGAGGACGCGCATGAACTCGTCCGCCTGATCCGCAAATACCGCCTGCCGGCCAAGGTCAACCTCATCCCCTTCAACCCCTGGCCCGGCTCCGCCTATGAAACCTCGACGCCCGAACGCGTCGATGCCTTCAGCGACATCATCTTTCAGGCCGGCATCTCCGCCCCCATCCGCCGCCCGCGCGGCCGCGACATCATGGCCGCCTGCGGCCAGCTGAAATCGGCCAGCGAGAAAGTGTCGCGCGCCGATCTGGATCGGCGGGCGGCGGAGAAGGAAGCGCTGTGGGTGGATTGACGCGGTAGGTGGATTGACGCGGTAGAAAGCCTCCGGCGGCTGGGGCCGTAGGCCCCAGACCCCATTTCGCTTTGATCTGGCCTGAAAAGCCGCCTGTGGTGCCATGCGGCAGCCAATAATTGGGGTCTGGGGCCTACGGCCCCAGCCTGTCACCCCGGACTTGATCCGGGGCGGAGGCTTCTTGAAACTTGAATGTCGATACGCCCTACGGCCCCAGCCGCCGGCGGCAATAAATCGACTCTAAAGCCCCCGCCGCGCCGCCGCATACAGCGCGATGGCTGCGGCGTTGGAGACGTTGAGGCTTTCCATGGCGTCCGAGATCGGCAGTTTGGCGAGCTGGTCGCAGCGCTCGGCGGTCAGCGGGCGCATGCCTTCGCCTTCGGCGCCGAGGACGAGGCAGGGCATGGTCCTGGCCATGGCGGTTTCGAGATGGGTGTCGGCGCTGCCATCAAGGCCGATGCGCCAGAAGCCGGCTTCGCCGATTTCATCAAGGGCGCGGGCGAGGTTGACGACCCGGCACCAGGGCAGGGTTTCCAGCGCGCCGGACGCCGAGCGGGCGAGCACGCCCGATTCGCCGGGGGAATGGCGATCCTGGGTGATGATGGCGCGCGCGTTGAAGGCGGCGGCGGAGCGCATGATGGCGCCGACATTGTGCGGATCGGTGACCTGGTCGAGCACGATCAGCGGGCGGTTTTCGCCATCTTCCTGTGCTTCGGCGAGGATATCGCCGAGCCAGACCGATTCCAGCGGTTCGACCTCCAGCACGAAACCCTGGTGCGGGGCATCGGCGGGGACGAGGCGGCCGAGATCGGCGTCATCGCCATACTGGATCACCAGCCCCTTGGGGATAACGATGGTCTTGGCGGTGGCATGGGTGACATGCAGCTTGCGGAACAGCCGCGCCGGATTGTCGAGCGCCGCGAACACCGCGTGCCGGCCATAGAGGCGCGGATAGACGGTCTTCGGGCCGTGGCTGCGATTGACCGGGCGGCGTCCCATGGCCGGATCAGTCCTTGGCGCGTTCGACGTAGCTGCCGTCTTCGGTGTTGACGATGATGCGCGTGCCGACGCCGATGTGCGGCGGCACCATCACGCGGCCGCCATTGTCGACGGTGGCCGGCTTGTAGGAGGAGGAGGCGGTCTGCCCCTTCACCACCGGCTCGGTTTCCATGATGGTCAGGGTGACGCGCGCCGGCAGCTGGATCGACAGCGCCTTGCCGTCGAACATCAGCACGTCGCACTCGGCATTTTCCTGCAGATACATGACCTGGTCACCGATCAGGTCGCCGGAAATGGCGATCTGGTCGAAATTGTCCTTGTTCATGAAGATGTAGTTTTCGCCGTCGTTGTAGAGATATTCGTGCTGCACCTCCTCGACAAAGGCGCGCTCCAGCCCGTCGCCGGTCTTCACCGTGATAACGGTCTTCACGCCATCGGAAATGCGGCGCATTTCGATGGTGGTGGTCGGCGTGCCCTTGCCGGGGCGGAAGCTGTCGGCCTTGAGGACGACATAGAGCTGGCCGTCCTCATGCTCGATGACATTGCCCTTGCGCACGTTGCTGGCGATTACCTTGACCACGAACAGCCCTCTTGTCTTGTGGGCGCAGCAACGGCTAGGCGCTGGCCCTGGCGATGAAAATGTGTGGCGCTCGTAGCCGCCCGCAGCCGAAACGCCAACCCCGTTCGTGACAGGAGGCCTGACGCCATGGCGCTGCCCTATTGGCGACCCGACCGGCACGCCGACCGCCGGCCGCTGCTGCTGGCGCGCAATCGCGTCAAGCAGGGCCTGCGCCGCTGGTTCGAGGATCAGGGCTTCGTCGAGGTCGAATGCGGCGCCGTGCAGCGCTCGCCGGGCAATGAAACGCACCTCCACGCCTTCGAGACGCGCTGGCAGCCGGAGGGCGGCGCGCCGGCGCCGCGCTATCTGCACACCTCGCCGGAATTCGCTGCGAAAAAGCTGCTGGCGGCGGGCGAAACGCGCATCGTCGATTTCGCCCGCGTCTATCGCAACGGCGAAACCGGCCCGCTGCACACGCCGGAATTCACCATGATCGAATGGTATCGCGCCCATGCCGATTATGCGGCGGTCATGGCCGACAGCGTCGCGCTGGTGCGGGCGGCACTGGCGGCGAGCGGACGGCCGCTTTTGCGCTGGCGCGACCAGAGCTGCGATCCCGGCCTGCCCGCCGAGGAACTGACCCTGGTCGAGGCCTTTCACCGCCACGCCGGCATGGATCTGGAGGCGCTGCTCGACGATCGCGACGCGCTGGCCGCCGCAGCGGTGGCGCGCGGCATCACGGTGCGCGACGATGATGACTGGTCCGACCTGTTCAGCCGCATCATCGTGCTGCTGGTGGAGCCGAACCTCGGCCAGGGCCGGCTGACGCTGCTGAAGGACTATCCGATCGCCGAAGCGGCGCTGGCGCGGCCGCACGCCGCCGATCCGCGCTTCGCCGAACGCTTCGAGATGTACGCCTGTGGGGTCGAGCTCGCCAATGGCTTCGGCGAGCTCACCGACGCGGCCGAACAGCGCCGGCGCTTCGTTGCCGACATGGACGAGAAGGAACGCCGCTACGGCGTCCGCTACCCGATCGACGAGGATTTCCTCACCGCGCTCGCCACCATGCCGCCGGCCAGCGGGGGGGCGCTGGGCTTTGACCGGCTGGCGATGCTGGCGGTCGGCGCGCGGCATATCGAGGATGTGCTGTGGACACCGTTTCCGGTTTGAAACCCTCAACGAAAGATAGTGACATGGGGCATGCCATCCCCCATGCTGGCCGGCAGCGGCGCACGAAGCGGGACAGGCATGACAGGCAAGACAGTCTATCTGGCGGGGCCGGAAGTATTTCTGCCCGATGGCGATGCTCTGGGCGCCCGCAAGGAAGCGCTGGCCATTGCCGCCGGCTTCACGCCCCTGTCCCCCACCGATCGCCATGTCTCCAGCGATGCGGCCGCGGCCAATCTGTCGCTGTCCCCGACGGGGTTTTCACGCATGGTCTATCGCGGCAATGTCGATCTGATGCGGCAGGCCGATTTCGGCATTTTCGACCTGACGCCGTTTCGTGGCCCCAGCGCCGATGTCGGCACCGTCTTTGAACTGGGGCTGATGACCGGGCTGGGCAAGCCGGTGTTCGGCTATACCAATATTCCGGGCGACTATATCGACCGGGTGGCACCGCGCCAGAACAGCGGCAAGACCCTGCCGATCACCCAGCCGCCGCTGGTGTTCTGGATCGATGCCGACGGCTGCATCATCGAAAATTTCGGCAATGCCGACAATCTGATGATCGATTCGGCGCTGGCCGCGCATGGCGATGGACTGGTGCGCGCGGCGCCGCCCCTGCCGCAGCGCTGGTCGTCGCTCGATGGTTTTGCAGACTGTCTGAAACAGGCCGCCGCCTGGTTCGCAAGTGCTGCGGCCGCGACCGGTTGACAGGGGCCGACACAAGGCGAAGACTCACGCCAGAACAGGCGGAATCCAAGGGGTTGGACATGCGGACATTCCGGACATTGGCGGCAATTCTGGCGCTGGGGGGCAGTGCGGCGCTGGCGCTGGCCGGGGCGCTGCGGCAGTGGCGAG
>NKIQ01000035.1 GCA_002256005.1 Alphaproteobacteria bacterium PA4
GCAGCGGCGGCATGGGCATCGAGCGCGGCGGAGAGTGCGGCCTCGCCGGTCGCGGCCTCGGCCGTGGCGCGCGTTACCGCGGCCTGCGCTTCCGGCCAGGCGGCTTCGGCGGCAGCGATGGCGCCGGCCAGCGTTTCCGCCTCTCCGGCCAGCCGTGCATCGGCGGCGGCAGCATCCTCGGCCAGCGTTGCCTCGCGCGCCGTGTCACGGGCAATGGACGCCAGCAGCGTGTCGAGCTCGCCGCGCCGCCGCACTGCGCCGGCGGCTTCGGCATCGAGCAGCGCGCGCGCGCTCTTCAGCGCCTGTACCGCCGCGGCTGCCTCGGCCTCGGCCAGCCGCAGCGCCGGCAGTCCGGCGCTGGCATTGGTGGCGTCGGTGGTCAGCGCCGCCGCCACACGCGTCAGTTCCCCGGCGCGGGCATCGGCGGCGGCGGCGGCGGTGCGCGCGGCTTCGGATGCGGTGCGCGCCGCCTGCCAGCGCGCGAACAGCAGCGCGGCCTCGGCGATCTTCAGCCGGTCGCTCAAGCTCCGATAGCGTTCGGCGACGCGCGCCTGCCGCCTGAGCGCATTGGCCTGGGTGTCGATATTGCGGATGACGTCGTCGAGCCGCGCGACATTGGCATCGGCGGCGCGCAGGCGGATCTCCGCCTCGCGGCGGCGCACGTGCAGCCCGGCGATGCCGGCGGCTTCCTCCAGCAATTGCCGGCGCTCGGCGGGCTTGGCGGCGATGATCGCGCTGATGCGGCCCTGGCCGACGATGGCGGGCGAATGGGCGCCGGTGGCGCTGTCGGCAAACAGCAGCCGCACATCCTGGGCGCGGCTGTCGCGGCCATTGACGCGGTAATCGCTGCCGGCGCCGCGCTCGATCTTGCGGCTGACCTCCACCTCCTCGCCGGCGGCGCCGGCCAGCACCAGCGTCACCTGCGCCAGGCTGCGCGCCGGGCGGCTGCCGGTACCGGCGAAGATGACATCGTCCATGCCGCCCGACCGCATGGATTTCGGGCTGGCCTCGCCCATCACCCAGCGCAGCGCCTCCAGCAGGTTGGATTTGCCGCAGCCATTGGGGCCGACGACGCCGGTCAGGCCGGGTTCGATGCGCAATTCCGTCGGCTCGACAAAGGATTTGAACCCTGCCAGCCGCAGCCGCCGGAACTCCATGGCCTATGGCACCGGGCGCGCGGTCATCGCGGCGGCAACGCCGCCTTCAGCCGCGGTTCGAGGCTGGCCCAGTCAAACACATCGGCCTGCGGCACGCCGTTGATGAGGAAGCCGGGCGTGCCGTTGATGCCATATTTCGTCGATGCGGTTTCGCGGGCGGCGATCAGCCGGTCGATGGTGGCACTGTCGGCAAGGCAGCGATCGGCGGCGGCGGGGGTGAGCCCGGCAAAGGCAGCAAGGTTGCCGAGTTTCGCCAGCGCGGCCGGCTGCTTGTCCTGGGGCAGGGCGGCGATGCGCTCCCCATCCGCCGGCGGAATGGCGGTGAACGGCTTGGTCCATTCCGTCTGCTGGCGGTAATATTTGTCGACCAGCGCCGCGCCCTTGCGGGCATCCTGGCAGGTCACCAGCATCACGCCGGCAAGATCGAAGCCGTTGAGCAGGAAGTGCCGGAATTCGATGCTGACCTGGCCGGACGGCAGGTAGCGCTGCACCATCGCCACCTCCGATTCCCTGTTGAAGGCGCGGCAATGCGGGCAGGTGATCGAGCCATATTCGATGATCTTCACCGCCGCCCTGGGGTTGCCGCGCAGGATGCCGCCTTCCGGCGTCAGCGCATAGCGATCGACCCAATTGGGCGCAGCCGCCGGCTTGGGTGCGGCTTTCGCCGCTGGCTTGGTGGTGGCCGCTGCCGCCGGAACGGCGAGGCAGAGCGCCAGCGCCAGCGCCAGCCTCACCGCAGCGCCGCCTTCAGCTTGGGCTCCAGATCGGCCCAGGTGAAGACGCCGTCCTGCGTCTGGCCGTTGATGATGAAGCCGGGTGTGCCGGTCAGCTTGTAGGTGTCGGTCGCCTGCTTGCGCAGCGCCTCGATCTGCTTCAGCGCGGCGGGGTCCGCGAGGCACTGGTCGAACTTGGCGCGCGGAATGCCGCGGGCGCGGACATAGGCATCCAATTGCCCCATTTCGGCGAGCGCGGCGATCTGCTTGTCCTGCGGCAGCGCCTGCAGCCGCGCCTGATCGGCGGGCGTCATCTTGGTGAAGGGTTCCAGCCAGACGGTCTGATCGGCGTAAAAGGCATCGAGCAAGCCGAAGAACGCCTCCGGCCCCTGGCAGCGCGCCAGCATGGTGACGGCATAATCGGGGCCGTTCAGCACGAAATTGCGATATTCGAAGCTGACATTGCCGCTCGCCACATATTTGTTGCGAATGGTCTCGGCGGCTTCGGCGTGGAAATCCTTGCAATGCGGGCAGGTCAGCGAAGCGAACTCGACCAGCTTGACCTTGGCATCGGGGTTGCCGATGCGGAAACCGCCCTCGGGCGTCGCGGCGAAAACGGTCTGCCAGCTCTGCCCGGCCGGCGCTGGCGTGGCGGGGGCATCGGCGGCGGCGGACTCGGCGCCCGGCTTGGCGGCATCGTCCTTGCCGCACGCCGCCAGCGCCAACACCAGCGCCAACGCCGTCACCCGCCCGAACGTCCTGCTCGTCAACGCCCGCATCATTCCCGACCCTTTGCCAACACTGAAATCCAGGGCACCGGCATAGGACAAAGGGCAGGGGGGGAACAAGAGGGGGGAGGGGGCGCGTTGCAGGCGAAGCGTGACGTCAGGTTTAAGCTCGGGGCTTCAGAATCACGAGAGCTGGTATTTGTCGGCGCCTATCCTACGCTGCGGTAAACGATCACGCCCAGCCTGGTCTTGGCCGCTCGATGGCCTTTCGCCGTGTCGTCAACATGGACGCAGGCGGTTCTCAGTTTCGCCATCGCCTCCGCGGCTCCTTCATGGCGAGTTTAACAGTGTTGGCGTCCCGGTCTTGAATGTCGATGACGTGCTTGGCTGCGAAAGGGAACTCGGTGCCGCGCCAAAAGTCATCGTTCTCCGAAATTGCATCTGGCTCGTTATCAAGGACGCCAAGGTACCCGTCTGTCGTGCGCTCCCGGACGAGCACCCACATCCGCTCGACCGACACAGGCCTTTCGGCATTGTCGACGCTGATACGAAAAATGAGCTTGGCGAAATCCCCGGTTTCAAGGCCTTCACGCCGGCAGCGGTCCGGAATCCAAAAGGTTTCGTGTGCGGCAGCATGTGCAGCCTCGCCGTCCTCGAGACACCATCCGTCAATCTCGAAATCTGGCTCACGCATCTGACCAATGCATGCGATGGAGTCGCTCCTCAACGTGTCATCCGTTGCCTGAAAGCAGACAGTCAGCGGCGCTTCTTCGGCCACGGCTGTTAACACGCCGAGGTAAGAGGCCAGTTGCTCGCTCGTAAGAGAAAGAGACCCGATGTGCACAATCCGAGTTGGGCCATCTCGCTCAAGTGCTATGTAGAGAGCTTCTTCCAGTTGGCCAAGGTTCTCAAAATTGCCGAAGCCCACAAGTAACTGGTCACCAATCGCGTTCATCAGCGGCTGCCAAGCCAGACCATCAGGTATGATCACTGTAGCCAGATGGGCCTCCATCGTCTCTCATACAGCATAGCAGGTAAATTTTAATTCAGCATCTTCTTGACACCCGAACTGTCTTTTTCGCACTGAATGATGACCGATCGAAGTTGAATCTATAGGCACCCAGCAAGCTGACGCGCCAACCAATCCAACTCTCTCTCTTTCATGCGCCTGGACACAAACTCGCTTTTGCCGCTCCTGTCGCAATCAGGCGACCAGCTGAAGCTCTAGGGTTCTCGCCTCTCACCGCACGATCGGCGGGCCCTTGCTGCCCGACAGGGCCCGCGCCAGCGATTCGAGGCTGGCGCGCAAATCGGGGTCGGCGATGTCGCGCAGGGTGGAGCGGGTTTCGGGGGTCAGTTCGGCGGGCGGGGCTGGCGGCGCGGCGCGGGGGCGGGCCTCGATATCGGCGTGGCGCAGGGTCAGCCGGGCGACGGCGGCATAGCCGAGCAGGCGGTTGACGCGCTCGATGACCTGCGGCTCGACATGGCGCAGCATCGGGGCGAGCGCGCCCGTTACCGCCACCTTCAGATTGCCATTGGCCTTTTCACCGCGCGGAAAGCTTAAGGATTCCGGCCGGCTGTGGCGGGCGTACTGGGCGCCGACGACCTCCTCCCAGCGCTCGACCAGCACGCTCTGCGTGAAACCGAAATTGCGGAACGCCTGGCCGCCGATGGCCGGCACCAGATCGGCGACGGCGCGGGCGCGGCCGCTGCGCTGGGGAGGCGTTGTCGTCTGGGGCGCCTTTGGCGCCCGCGGCGCGACATTTTCGGGTTTCCTGGCCATGGCGCTTTCATGCCATAGCGGCGGGGTGAGTGATAGCATCGCCGACGCATTGCTGGCCTGGTATGCGGCCAACGCCCGGTCGCTGCCGTGGCGCAATCCGCCCGGCGCGCCGCTGCCGGCCGATCCCGATTGGCCCTATCGCGTCTGGCTGTCGGAAATCATGCTGCAACAGACGACGGTGGCGGCGGTGACCGACTATTTCGCCCGCTTCACATCGCGCTGGCCGAATGTGGCGGCGCTGGCGGCGGCGGAAGATGGCGATGTCATGCAGGCCTGGGCCGGCCTTGGCTATTATGCCCGCGCCCGCAATCTGCTCGCCTGCGCGCGTGCGGTGGTGGCCGAGCATGGCGGCCGCTTTCCGGCCAGCGCGGCGGCGCTGCGCACGTTGCCCGGCATCGGTGATTACACGGCGGCGGCAGTGGCGGCCTTCGGCTTTGGCGGCCATGCCATCGTCATCGACGGCAATGTCGAGCGGGTCATCACCCGGCTGTACGCCATTGATACGCCGCTGCCCGCCGCCCGCACCGCCATCCGGGCGCGGCTGGCCGAGATCGTGCCGCAGCAAGCCGGCGATTTCGCACAAGGGCTGATGGACCTCGCCAGCCGCATCTGCACGCCGAAGTCGCCGCGCTGCCTGCTCTGCCCGTTGCAGCCGCACTGCGCCGCCGCGGCCAGTGCCGATCCGACGCGCTGGCCGGTGAAGGCGGCGAAGCGCCCGCGCCCCACCCGCCACGGCAGGGTCTGGTGGATCGAGGCGGACGGTCAGGTGCTGACCATCGTGCGCCCGGGGAAGGGGCTGCTCGGCGGCATGCGGGCGCTGCCCAGTTGCGATTGGCGCGGGGCCGATGCGCCGCCGCCGCTGGCCGGCGACTGGCAGGATCTCGGCGCCGTCAGCCATGGCTTCACGCATTTCGAACTGGTGCTGACGGTCAGCGCGCTCCGCCTGCCGCAAAAACCGCAGCTTGCCGGTGACTGGTGGTCGGTTAAGGAGATCGGCGACGCCGGGCTGCCGACCCTGTTTCAGAAGGCGGCGACACTGGCGATGGCGCAAATGGCGGAGGCGAGAGCGTGATGACATTGGATGGGGCCGACAGGACGGTGCTGATTTTGGTGCAGGGTAAGGAGCGAGGAAAGCGTCGATGCAGCGCATCGCCGCCGACGAGCGACGCTGCCCTGCGCCAAAAGCAGCGCCGCCCCGCAGGGGTTGCCCGCAGGGCAATCATGGCGGTTCCATCCGATGTGATCACGCTCTGATGATCGATCCCTTTGATGGCTGGCAGGTGCCGCCGGTCGGCATCACCGGCTCGCCGCTCGATCGCGCCGATCATCTGCGCCGCGATCCGGGCGCCATGGTGGCGCTGCGCGCCCGCCCCGATGCACGCTGGCTGGTGATGGATAATCTGAAGCCGGTGCTGACCCAGGGCGAGCGGCCCGACATTCTCTGGGCCTATCGCTCCGATGTGCCGCATGATGCGACCATGGTGTTCCTGGGGCTGGATCCGGCCAAGGACGGCGCGCCGCGCTTCGCCGCCGCCGCCAGCGGCGCCGATCTGGTCAGCGATTTCGGCGGGGTCATCGTCGATGCCCGCGCCGCCGCCGTGCAGCTGGGCGATGGCCGCGCCGAAATCGTCGCGCAGGCACGCTCCCTGCTCGATTGGCACGCCCGCCATCAATTCTGCGCGGCCTGTGGCGGCAAGACCCAGATGAACAAGGCCGGCTATGCCCGGACCTGCCAGGGCTGCGGCGTCGAACATTTCCCGCGCACCGACCCTGTCGTCATCATGCTGGCGGTAAAGGGCGATCATGCGCTGGTCGGCCGCCAGCCGGGCTTTCCGCGGCGTTTCTATTCGGCGCTGGCCGGGTTCGTGGAGCCGGGCGAAAGCCTCGAAGAAGCCGTGGCGCGCGAACTGTTCGAGGAAGCCGGCATTCCCGTCGCACGCGTCCGCTACCTCGCCAGCCAGCCCTGGCCCTTCCCCTCATCGCTGATGATCGCCGCCTTTGCCGAGGCGACGAGCTTTGAAATCAACCTCGACACCGACGAGCTGGAAGAAGCGCGCTGGGTGACCAAGGACGAGGTGCGCGCCGCGCTGGCCGGCACCGGCGACTGGCTGGCCCCGCCGCCGATGGCGATCGCGCACACGCTGCTGAAGGCGTGGGTGGACTGACAGCAAATTCGTTGATCAGAACCGGCAGGAAGTGGCCTCCGGCGGCTGGGGCCTTAGGCCCCAGACCCCAGTCGATATGGCCGACCTCTGGTGGCAGCGGCGGACACAAACGAATGGGGTCTGGGGCCTGCGGCCCCAGCCGCCGGAGGCTCTGCTTTCTCCCTTTGTATCTTTCTTGTCGGGCTAATGTATGAGCGCAGCAGAATCGCGCGGCGCTCCGTCCGTCCGCCATCCGCGCCGTCCGGTCGCGGTGGGGCGATGCCATGCTTGCCCTTTTCCTCTGAACCCCGCTACACCGGCCGGCGATGACCCCAGCGCCGCATCCTGCCCCAGCCACTGCCGCTGACGCCGCTGTTGCTGACGCCGTTGCGGCGGCCGGCGTGCATCCGTTTCCGCATGCGCATCTGCTCGGGCTTGCGCAACTAAAGCCCTGGGAGATGCTGTTCCTGCTCGATGAGGCGGAGCAATGGGTGGAGCTCAATCGCGGCCGCGCCAAGCATGACACGCGGTTGGAGGGCCTCACCCAGATCAACGCCTTTTTCGAAAATTCGACGCGGACGCTGTTGAGCTTCGAAATCGCCGGCAAGCGGCTTGGCGCCGATGTCGTCAATCTCGGCGTTTCGGGGTCGTCGGTGAAGAAGGGCGAGACGCTGCTCGATACGGCGCTGACGCTGAACGCCATGCACCCCGATGTCATCGTCATCCGCCATGGCAGTTCCGGCGCCGTGCAGCTGATCGCCGAAAAGGTCGATTGCCCGGTGCTCAACGCCGGCGATGGCCGCCATGAACATCCGACCCAGGCGCTGCTCGATGCGCTGACCATAAGGCGGCGGAAGGGCCGCATCGCCGGGCTGCGCGTCGCCATCTGCGGCGATATTTTGCACAGCCGCGTCGCGCGTTCCAACTTCCAGCTGCTCGCCTCGCTGGGGGCCGAGGTGCGGGTGGTGGCGCCGCCGACGCTGCTGCCGGCCAATGTCGAGCAACTGGGCGTCACCGCCTTTACCGACATGGACAAGGGGCTGGCCGGCGCCGATGTGGTGATGATGCTGCGTTTGCAGACCGAGCGGATGGACGGCGCCTATGTGCCCTCCACCCGCGAATATTTCCGCTTTTACGGGCTGACCGAGGCGCGGCTGGCGCATGCGGCGGATGATGTCCTCGTCATGCACCCCGGCCCGATGAACCGCGGGGTCGAGATCGATGGCCGCATCGCCGATGACATCGTCCGCTCCGCCGTCACCGAACAGGTCGAAATGGGTGTGGCGGTGCGCATGGCCTGCCTCGATGTGCTGACGCGCAGCCGCCGCGGTGTGGCGGGCTGGCCGGCATGACGCCGCTTTGCATCACCGGCGCTCGCGTCATCGATCCGGCGACCGGGCATGACGGCATCGCCAATGTGCTGCTGCGCGACCGGCTGATCGCCGGGGTGGGCGATGCGCCGCCGCCGGCGGATGTGGAGGTTATCGACGCCACGGGGCTGGTGCTTGCCCCCGGCCTGATCGACACGGGCGTGTTCCGCGCCGATGCGGCGGCCTGCCATGTCGGCGGCATCACCCGCGTGGTGCTGATGCCCGACCAGTCGCCGCCGCTCGACGACCCGGCGGTGATTGCCTTTGCGCAGGCGATGGGCAAGCCCGATGTCTGGGTGCATCCGCTGGTCGCGGCGACGCGCGGGTTGGCCGGGCAGGAACTCGCCGAAATCGGGCTGGGTCAGGCGGCGGGCGCGGTCGGCGTCGCCACCGGGCGCAGCGGCATCGCCAGCAGCGCCGTCATGCACCGGCTGCTCGCCTATTCGCGCGCCTTTGACCTGCCGGTCGTCACCCATGCCGAGGATGCGGCGCTGACCGCCGGCGCCGTGGCGACCGAAGGCGATTATGCGACGCGGCTGGGGCTGGCAGCGGCGCCGGCCTTTGCCGAAAGCCTCGCCGTGGCGCGCGACATTCGGCTGGCGGAGGCCACCGGCGCCCGGCTGCACATCCGCCAGCTGACGACGGCGGAAGGGATCGATCTGGTGCGCGCGGCGCAGGCGCGCGGCGTCGCAGTGACGGCGGGGGTGACGCCGGCGCATGTGCTGCTGAACGAGACGGCGACCGCGGGTTTCCGCTCCTTTGCGCGACTGTCGCCGCCGCTGCGCAATGACGATGATCGCCGCGCAGTGATCGCGGCGCTTGCCGATGGCACGATTTCGGTCATCGCCTCCGGCCATGACCCGCGCACGCAGGAGGACAAGCGCCTGCCCTTCGCCGATGCGAAAGCCGGCATGGCGGGGGCGGAAACGCTGCTGGCGCTGGCGCTGGCGCTGGTCCGCGATCATGCCATGCCTCTGGCGGCGGTGCTGCGCGCGCTGACCGCGGCGCCGGCGGCGATCTTTGGCTTGCAGGCCGGCGCGTTGCGCCCCGGCGCACCCGCCGACCTCATGCTGTTCGATGAAGCTGCGCCGTGGCGGATTTCGGGTGACCGCTTCCAGGGCGCCGGCAATACGCCGTTCGATGGCCTGCCGGTGGCCGGCCGGGTGAAAATGACGATCAAGGGTGGAGAGCGGGTTTGGTGCGGATGAAATGGGCCACTCTGGTGATGGCGGCCCTGGAATTGGCCGTACTGCCGCTGGCCACACCGGCGGTCGCCGCTCGCAAGAAACCCGCGCCCGCCGTCGTCGCGCCGCCCGCACCGCCGCCGCCCAGCGTGCGCCAGGGCGTCGAGCTGTGGCGCGCCGGGGATTGGGCGGGTGCCGTCGCCATGTGGCAGCCCTTTGCCGATGCCGGTGACCCCGATGCCATGTTCAATGTCGGCCAGGCCCATAAGCTCGGCCGATCGGTGCCGCGCGACGTGCTGGTGGCGCGCGACTGGTATCGGAAGGCGGCGCTGAAGAACCATCTGCCCGCCCAGGCCAATCTCGGCATACTGCTGTTCCAGGCCGGCGAAAAGGCCGAGGCCGTGCGCTGGCTGAAATCCGCAGCCGACCGCAACGAGATGCGGGCGCAATATGTGCTGGGCGTGGCGCATTGGAACGGCGATGGCGTGCCGCGCAGCCTGGTGCTGGCCTATGCCTATCTCGCCCGCGCCTCCGCCCAGGGACTGGCGGAAGCGACCAATGCGCTGAACAATTTGACCGCGACGATCCCGCCGCAGGACCGTGCCAATGGCTGGGCGGTGGCGCTCAGCCTCGCCGCCGGCACCGGCATTCCGCCGGCCTATGCCAATCCTGGCGCGAGTTCGGGCACGACGGCGGTGGCGCGCGCCGAAGCGCCGAGCGCGGATGCCGTGCTGAAGCCATTGCCGAAACCGGTGCCGCCGCCGGTGGTTGCCGTTGCCCCGGTCGTGCCGCCCGCCGTGACGCCCGCGCCGCGCCCGGCGCCGGTGACGACGGCGGCCGTGACGCCGCCGCCAGTGGCGGTCGCACCGCCGCCCAAGCCACTGCCGGCCGTGATCGCGCCGCCGCGCCCGGTGCCGCCGCCGCCGCTGCCGGCCGCCACGGCGGCCATCATTCCGCCGCCGCCAGCGCCCGCCGCCAAGCCGCCGGTGCAGATCGCGGCGGTCACGCCCGCAACACCGCCGCCACTCGCTGCCGCCCCGACCAACACGCCCGAAAAACCGGTGGCAGCAGCGCCGAAACCCGCCCCGAAACCGCCCGAAAAGCCCCCGGAAAAACCCGTCACCAAGCCGGCCAAGCCCGGCTGGCGCGTGCAATTGGGCGCCTTTTCAAGGAAATCCCAGGCCGAAGCGGCGTGGAAGGAGGTGGCGGCCAAGCAGAAGGCCGTCGTCGCCAAACAGACGCCGATCTATGCCGCCGACGGCAATGTCATCAAATTGCAGATGGGCCCCTACAAGGACAAGGCCGCCGCCCGCGACGCCTGCGCCAAGATCGCCTTTTCCGGCCGGGCCTGCTTCGTGACCGAAGGCTGACCCCCCTCCCACCCCCTGCGGGGAGGGCGACTCGGCGCCAGCCGAGCGGGGTGGGGGTTCCCGGCTGTTGCCACCGAAGGTGTAACCCCCACCCCGCTCACCTGCGGTGAGTCGCCCTCCCCGCAGGGGGGAGGGACTTGGACGTCACGCCGCGGCGCGCACCGCTTCTCCCGGCCATTTCGCCCAGAGCGCTGCCGCCCGCTTCGCCACACTCTCGCGCGCCGCGTCCTTGACCGGCCCGAAGCCGCGCACATCGAGCGGCAGCTTTGCAATCGCGATGGCGAGGCTGATATTGCTCTCGCTCAAGCCGGCCAGCAGCCGCTCCACATCCGCCTCGAACGCTGCAATATCAGCGCGTTCCTGCCGCCGTTCGGCGCTATAGCCGAACACATCGAGCGCGGTGCCGCGCAGGCGTTTGGCCCTGGCGAGCAAGCCGAACACGGTGAAGATCCACGGGCCAAAGCTGCGCTTTTTCGGGCGGCCGGTGGCGGGGTCGATGCCACCGAGGAAAGGCGGCGCCAGCTGCACCTTCAGCGCGCCGCCGCTGAACTGCGCATCAAAGGCTGCGCGGAAACGGCCATCGGAATAGAGCCGGCCGACCTCATATTCATCCTTGTAGGCGAGCAGCTTGTAGTAACTGCGCGCCACCGCCTCGCCCAATGCATCGCCGCCGGCGGCGCGGGCGCGTTCGACCAGCGCGGTGAAGCGCTGGGCATAGGCGGCGTCCTGATAGGCAGTGAGGTCGACAACACGACGGGCGATGATCTCCGGCAGCGTCGTCGCCGGCGGTTCGATCGCCGGGCCGCGCGCGGCATCGACCAGCGCCGCCACCTGGTCCGGCCTTGTGGCAAGCAAACGGCCGAGACCGAAGGCGCGGAGGTTGAAATCGACGGCCACGCCATTGAGGCGGATCGCCGCCTCGATGCTGTCGCGCTTCAAGGGGATCAGCCCCTTTTGCCAGGCATAGCCCATGACGATGATGTTCGATGCGATGGCATCGCCCATCAGCGCGACGGCGACGGTATCGGCGGCGACGAAATCACAGGCATTGGGGTTGGAGGCGGCGCGGATGGCCTTTTCGACCTGCGCCGAACGGAAATCCAGGTCGCGATCGCGGACGAAATCGGCGGTCGGCGCGATATCGGCGTTGGCGACCACGGCGGTGCGGCTGGGGATCATCAGCGTCTGGGTCGGCTTGTCGGCCGCCACCACCGCGTCACAGGCCAGCACCAGATCGGCGCCGCCGGCGATGATGCGCGGGGAGAGCAGATCGTCATTGGTCGCGGCGATGCGGACGTGCGAGTAAACCGCGCCGCCCTTTTGCGCCAGGCCGGCCATGTCGGCAGTGGTCGAGGCCAGCCCTTCCAGATGCCCGGCGGTGCCGAGCAGCGCCGAAACGGTAAGCACGCCAGTGCCGCCGATGCCGGTGACCATGATGTTGTAACCATGGCCGGGGGCCGGCACCGCGGGTTCGGGCAGCGCGTCCAGGTCGAAATCGACGCGGGACTTCTTCACCTCGGCGCCTTCGACGCTGACGAAGCTCGGGCAGAAGCCCTTGAGGCAACTATAATCCTTGTTGCAGCTCGACTGGTTGATGCGGCGCTTCCTGCCGAATTCGGTTTCCAGCGGCTCGACCGAGACGCAGTTCGACTGCACCGAACAATCGCCACAGCCTTCGCAGACGGCGCTGTTGATGAAGATGCGGGTGGTCGGGTCGGCCATCTGCTTGCGCTTGCGGCGGCGGCGCTTTTCGGCGGCACAGGTCTGGTCGAAGATGATGATGGTGCAGCCAGGCGTGGCGGCGAATTCCTCCTGGATGGCGGGCAGCGCCGAACGGTCGAGCAGGCGGACGCCGGCGGGCAGGGTGACGCCGCTGTAGCGCGCCAGATCCTCGGTCAGCACCACGACCTTTTTGGCATGTTCCGCGACCATCTGCTGGGCGATCTGGTCGACGCCCAATTCGCCGTCATGCTTCTGGCCGCCGGTCATGGCGACCGCGTCATTGTAGAGGATCTTGTAGGTGATGTTGACGCCCGCGGCGATCGACTGGCGGATGGCGAGCAGGCCGGAATGGAAATAGGTGCCGTCGCCCAGATTGGCGAAGACATGGCTTTCGGAGGTGAACGGCGCTTCGCCGACCCAGGTGACGCCTTCGCCGCCCATCTGGGTGAAGGTTTCGGCGCGGTCCATCCACAGCGCCATGATGTGGCAGCCGATGCCGGCCAGCGCGCGGCTGCCCTCCGGCGGCTTGGTGGAGGTGTTGTGCGGACAGCCTGAGCAGAAATAGGGCGAGCGCTTGATGGGGGTGATGAAGGCGGCGGACTTGGCGGCCTGATCGTTGAAGAAGGCCAAAGTGGCGCGGATCTTGTCGGTGTCGTGATAGCGCTGGATGCGCGACGCGATGACATGGGCAATGACGCCGGGGGTCAGCTCATTGTCGGGGCTGAGCAGCCAGTCGCCCTTCTCGTCCTGCTTGCCGACGACGCGCGGCCGCACCGCCTCCCGCCAATTGTACAGCTGCCATTTCAGCTGATGCTCGATGAATTCGCGCTTTTCCTCGATGACGAGGACTTCCTCCAGCCCTTCGGCAAAGGCGCGCATGCCATCGGGCTCCAGCGGCCAGGGCATGCCGACCTTGTAGAGGCGGAGGCCGATATCGGCGGCGACCCGGGCATCGATGCCCAGTTCGTCGAGCGCCTCCATCGTGTCGGCGAAGGCCTTGCCGGTGGTGACGATGCCGAAGCGCGGCCGCGGCGTTTCGAAGATCACCCGGTCGATGCGGTTGGCCTTGGCAAAGGCCATCGCGGCAAAGCCCTTGAAGCGCTGCAGGCGGGTGTCTTCCTCACGCCAGATGTCGCCGCCGCGGATATGCACGCCGCCTTCGGGGAAGTCGAAGGGCGGCAGGATGATCGGCTTCCATTCATTGGCTAGATCGACGGTGGCGCTGGTCTCCACCGTGTCGGCGGTGGCCTTGAAGCCGACCCAGGTGCCGGCAAAGCGGCTCATCGCCAGCCCGAGCAGGCCATATTCGACGAATTCATGCACCGAGGCAGGCGCAAGGAACGGCACGAACGCCGCCTGGAAATTATGGTCGCTCTGGTGCGGCAGGGTGGAGGATTTGGCGCCATGATCGTCGCCGACGATGGCGAGCACGCCGCCATGGGGGGAGGTGCCGGCGGCATTGGCGTGCTTCAGCACGTCCATGGCGCGGTCGAGGCCCGGCCCCTTGCCGTACCAGATGCCGAAGACGCCATCGACATTGGCGCCGGGCCGCATCCCCACATGCTGCGAACCCCAGACGGCGGTGGCGCCCAGTTCCTCATTCACGCCGGGGACGAAGATGATGTTGCGCTCGGCGAGCATCTTCTTCGCCCGCCACAGTTCCTGGTCATAGGTGCCGAGCGGCGAGCCGCGATAGCCGGAGATGAAACCGCCGGTGTTGATCCCCGCCGCCTTGTCGCGCGCCTGCTGCACCAGCGGCAGCCGCACCAGCGCCTGCACGCCGGACATGAACACCCGCCCCTCGGTGAAGCTGTATTTGTCGTCGAGTGACACGGCAGGCAGACCAGCGACCATTCGGCATATCCCAAGGTTTTATTAGGTCAATAATACTGACCTTTTGCGAGTCGCGCAAGCCCGGGGCATCACGCCAGAATCTCCAGCCCATGCTTCTGCACGATCGACAGCAGTTTCAGTGCGATGCCACTCGGCTTTTTGGCGCCGGTCTCCCATTTCTCGACGGTGCTCTCGCTGGTGTTGAGATAGCGTGCGAACACCGGCTGGCTGACCTTGTTGGCCTCGCGCAACTGCTTGATCGCGGCCGGGGCGATGGCCGGCGGTACGGTGAGGCAGGATTCGTCGAAATTGCGCATCGTCGCCTTGTCGATGGTGCCGGCCCGATACATGCCGGAAACGGCACTGTGGATGGCCTCGAAGGCATCGCTCTTGAACTTGGCTTTAGTCGCCATGGCAGATCTCCAGCGGTTTGCCGAGCGCCAGTTCCCGCGAAATGTCGCTGTCGGCCTTTTGTTCGTACAGTCGCGCCAGTTCGCGAAATTCGCGCAGCTCCTTGTCGTCGATATTGGCCCGGTCCTGCTTGGCAAACAGATAGGCATCGACCCAGAAACGACGACCCTTCGCGACGATGATGCTGCGCTGCCGGTTCCTATCCAGTCGTTTCTTGTAGACGCCGCCGCCCAGATCGTCGGCCAGACCCTGCATCACCTCGCGAATGGCAGCGCAGAGTTCGTCATCGTTGATCTGTGCCTTGCGGGCGGCCTTGGCGAACCATCGGGTCTTGAACGTGCGCGCCTGCATCCCGAATTTTCATAGCACCTGGTGCTACCGAAAGCAAGGCGCAGGCCGTCAATCCAGCCCGACAATCGCCCCCGCCGCATCCACCCCGATGCGCAGCGCCGCCGGCACTTTCGGCAGCCCCGGCATCGTGTTGATGTCGCCGGCCAGCGCGACGATGAAGCCGGCGCCGGCGGAGAGGCGGACCTCGCGGATCGGCAGGGCAAAGCCGGTCACCGCGCCGCGCACATGCTCGTCGGCGGTGAAGCTGTAGGGCGTCTTGGCGATGCACACCGGCAGATGGCCGAAACCTTGCTCGGTAAAGGCCTTCAGCTGCCGCGCTGCCGCCGGGGCCAGCGCGATATCGTCGGCGCGATAGATTTGCTGCGCCACGGTGCGCAGCTTGTCCGCCAATGGCAGCGCATCGGCATAGAGCGGGCGGAAGCTCGCCGATTCGGCATCGGCCAGCGCCGCGACGCTCCGCGCCAGTTCCTCGGCGCCGCGGCCGCCTTCCGCCCAGTGCCGGCAGAGATGCGCCTTGACCAGCAGCACGTCGCGGCAATGCGCGATGACCGCGGCCTGTTCGGCCGGGCTGTCGCCGCCAAAGGCATTGAGCGCGACGACGACCGGAATGCCGAACTTGGCCATATTCTCGACATGGCGGGACAGCACTGCCAGCCCCCGCGCCAGCGCGCCCGCATCCTCGCGCGCCAGCTCCGCCAGCGCCATGCCGCCATGATATTTGAGCGCGCGCACCGTGGCGACGATCACCGCCACCGATGGCGCCAGCCCGGCGCTGCGGCACTTGATATCGCAGAATTTCTCCGCCCCCAGATCGGCGCCGAAGCCGGCTTCGGTCACCGCGAATTCGCCCAGTGCCAGTGCGGCGCGCGTCGCCACCACCGAATTGCAGCCATGGGCGATGTTGGCGAACGGCCCGCCGTGCACCAGCGCCGCCGAACCGCCGATGCTCTGCACCAGATTGGGCTGCATCGCCTCCACCAGCAGCGCCGTCATCGCGCCGGCCGCGCCGATATCGGCGGCGGTCACCGGCGTGCCGGCTTCGTCGCGGCCGATGCGGATGCGGCCCAGCCGCACCTGCAGGTCGGCCAGATCATCGGCGAGGCAAAGGATCGCCATCACCTCCGAAGCGACGGTGATGTCGAAGCCGGATTCGCGCGCCGGGGCATTGCCCGGCCCCATGCCCACCGCGATCTGGCGCAGCGCCCGGTCGTTCATGTCCAGCACGCGCCGCCATGTGATATGCCGGGCGTCCAATGGTAGCCCGGTCGCCGTCGGCAGCCGGTAGTGCAGGGCATTGTCGATCAGCGCCGCCAGCAGATTATGGGCGGAGGTGATGGCGTGGAAATCGCCGGTGAAGTGCAGATTGATCCGCTCCATCGGCAGCACCTGGCTGTAACCGCCACCGGTGGCGCCGCCCTTGCGTCCGAACACCGGGCCTAGCGAGGGTTCGCGCAGCGCGATCACCGCCTTGCGGCCGATCAGGTTCAGCGCATCGCCCAGCCCGATGGTCGTCGTCGTCTTGCCTTCCCCCGCCGGGGTCGGGTTGACGGCGGTGACCAGGATCAGCTTGCCGGGCCTGGCGTTCCGCAGCCGAGCCAGCGCCGGCGCCGCCAGCTTGGCGATGTGATGGCCGTGCGGCTCGATATCGGCGGTGCCCAGCCCGACGCCGGCGGCAATCTCGGCAATCGGCCGCAACGGCGTCGCGCGTGCGATTTCGATATCCGTGCTCATGCCGCCCCCGTGTGTCCCTGTTCCCACGCATAGCGCGGGCAGGGGGCCGCCGTCACGCGCGACATTGCTGCACATGCGTCGCGGCCAATTTCTGCTATGGCAGCGCCACCGCAACGCAGGATCGACCCATGTTCGACGCCCTATCCGCCCTGACCCTGGCGCGGATGCAGTTCGCCTTCACGGTGTCCTTCCACTTCATCTTCCCCAGCTTCTCGATCGGGCTGGCCAGCTATCTGATGGTGCTGGAAGGCCTGTGGCTGAAGACCGGCCGCGACGTGTATCTGCAATTGTTCCAATATTGGCTGAAGATCTTCGCCATCGCCTTTGGCATGGGTGTCGTGTCCGGCATCGTCATGGCCTATCAGTTCGGCAGCAACTGGGCGGTGTTTTCCGACAAGGCGGGGCCGGTCATCGGGCCCCTCATGGCCTATGAAGTGCTCACCGCCTTCTTCCTCGAAGCCGGCTTTCTCGGTGTCATGCTGTTCGGGCTCAACAAGGTCGGCAAGCAGCTGCACTTCCTCGCCACCTGCATGGTCGCCACCGGCACGGCGATTTCCGCCTTCTGGATCATCGCGGTGAACAGCTGGATGCAGACGCCGCAGGGCTATGCCATCAACGGCAAGGGGCAATTCTACACGACGAGCTGGCTGGAGGTGATCTTCAACCCCTCGATGCCCTATCGCCTCGTCCATGTGCTGCTCGCCGCCTATCTCACCACCGCGCTGGTCGTCGGCGCCGCCGGGGCCTGGCATCTGCTGAAGGACCGCAAGGCGAGGGCGACGCCCAGCGAGGGCACCCGCATCATGTTCTCCATGGCGATGTGGATGGCGGCCATCGTCGCGCCGCTGCAACTCGTCGCCGGCCATGCCCATGGCGAAAACACGATGGCCTATCAGCCGGCGAAGATCGCGGCGATGGAGGGCCATTACCGCAGCTTCCCCGGCGGGCCCGACGGCGGCGCCCCGCTGATCCTGTTCGGCCTGCCCGACGATGCGGCGCAGACCATGCATTACAAGGTCGAGGTGCCGCGCATCGGCTCGGTGATCCTGAAGGGCGATATCGAGGCGCCGATATCCGGCCTCGATGCCTTTCCGCCGGAAAATCGCGCGCCGGTCGCCATCACCTTCTGGTCGTTCCGCATCATGGTCGGGCTGGGCATGCTGATGCTGGCGATGGGCGCCTGGAGCCTCTGGGCGCGGCTGCGCGGCAGTTTGCACGACTCGCCCTGGCTGCACCGGCTGGCGCTGGTGATGGGGCCGTCGGGCTTCGTCGCCGTGCTCGCCGGCTGGACGACGACCGAGGTCGGCCGCCAGCCCTTCACGGTCTTTGGTTTGCTGCGCACCGCCGACAGCGCCTCGCCGCTGGCAGCGCCCGCGGTGGCGGCGTCGCTGCTCGCCTTTGTCATCGTCTATTTCGCGGTGTTCGGCGTCGGCACCTGGTTCATCCTGAAACTGATGGGCCATGAACCCCACCCCGGCGAAAGCGGCCCGACGCGCGGGGACGTGACGCGCACCGCCGGCATCACGCCGGCGCCGCAGATCAATCCTGACGCAGTTTTGGCGGAGTAGAGACAGTGGCGCCAAACGACACGCTCTCGCTGATCTGGGCCGGCATCATCGCGCTGGCGGTGTTCGGCTATATCGTCATGGATGGCTTCGATCTCGGCATCGGTATCCTGTTCCCCTGGCTGGCGAAGGGGGACCAGCGCAACACCGCCATCAACACCATCGCGCCGGTGTGGGACGGCAATGAAACCTGGCTGATCCTGGGTGGCGGCGGGCTGTTTGCCGCCTTTCCGCTCGCCTATGCCATCATCATGCCGGCGGTCTATACGCCGCTGATCGCCATGCTGCTCGGGCTGGTGTTCCGCGGTGTCGCCTTCGAATATCGCGCGCGGACGACGCGGCTGTGGATCTGGGACGCGGCCTTTGCCTTTGGCTCGTTCATGGCGGCCTTCTCGCAAGGGGTGATCCTCGGCGCCATCCTGCAGGGCGTGCCGGTGTCGGGCCGCAACTATGGCGGTGGCTGGTGGGATTGGCTGTCGCCCTTCTCGCTGCTCACCGGCCTGTCGGTGGTGGCGGGCTATGCGCTGCTGGGGGCCTGCTGGCTGATCTATCGCACCGAGCACCCGTTGCAGGACCGGGCGTTCACGCTGGCGCGGGTCACCGGCCTCGCGACGCTGGCCGCCATCGGCGCGGTGAGCCTGGCGACGCCCTTCCTCAACCATGATTATTTCAGCCGCTGGTTCGCGCTGCCGGGCATGATCTTCGTGGCGCCGGTGCCGATCCTCGTCGTCGTCACCGCGCTGCTCTTCGCCCGCGCCCTGCACCGCCGGGCGGAGGTGCAGCCGTTCCTGCTGGCGCTGTGCCTGTTCTTCCTCAGCTTCACCGGCCTCGGCATCTGCATGTTCCCCTGGCTGATCCCGGGGAAAATCAGCATCTATTCGGCGGCGACGGCGGAAAACAGCCAGATCTTCATGCTGGTCGGCGTCGGCCTGATGCTGCCGATCATCATCGGTTACACCGCCTATGCCTATTGGGTGTTCCGCGGCAAGGTCGGCCACGATGGCTATCACTGAGCGCACCCGCCGCTGGCTGTGGTTCGTAGCGCTCTGGGCCGCCGGCGTGGCGAGCGTCGGGGCGGTGTCGATGCTGCTGAAGGCGTGGATCGGGCACTGACTGGACTTTTTGTGCCAGATGGGTTATGTTCCGAGTGCCCTACCGAAATGTTCGATCAGCTGACAAACGTACAATTGCCGAGATAGCGCTCGATAAATCTAGGTTGTAAAATCATTCAGACGTTGGTCCGCTATCGCCCGGTTTGGACATTAAGCGCGACGCTCAGTTAGGTCAAAGCAATACAGCGATGATGCTACAGCTACAAATGTACATTGGGGCGTTATAAGATCGTCGAACGCGACAGTAAAGCTGTCTTTGTATCCTAGAGAATTTGTCCCGATCCAAGACCACCCGATTTCTTTGCCAATGGCTAGCGTAAAAGACGGGATTGGCGCCCACCCGTCATCGATAGGCGGCACTTCGTAAGTAACTATAATTTGGTCTGTGTTCGGTTCGACTGTTATCACAACTGCCATGATGCCAACGCAGATTGCAATAGCGTCCCAGCGAGCGACACCAGTGTCCATGACATCAGCATTAAGTCCAAGCACTTCGACAACACTCTTGTGCTGGACTTCGCGCCAATCGAAGCGGTAGGAGATATGTTCGGACATGGGAATTGATATCCTGTCGTGCGTCCGCATTCCACCATTTCTTGCCCGTCCGACGCGGATAAGGGCGGTAGGCGTGGGTATGATGGCAACCGCCTAATTGCGGACATCATTGGTCTCAACCATGGTCCCAAAACCGCTTTGGGAGCGGCACCGGTTGCGAGGCCTCGGAAACGTCTGCGCGGTCGATGTCAATGACGTGGCGCGGCAAGAACGGAAGCTCTATGCCGCTCCCGAATTCGTCATTTTCTTTGATGGCGTAAGGATCATTGTCGAGGATACCGAGATAATGTTCGCCTACTTGCTCGCGGACAATGACCCACATGCGTTCTACGGCAACGGGTTGCTCTTCGTTGTCCACGGATATTCGGAATATGAGCTTCACGAGGTCTCCCGGCTGAAGTGACTGCCGCTCCGTCAGTTCGGGAAGCCAGAACGTCTCAGGGGACTCGTGTTGAAGCACCTCTCCGTCTTCGAGGCACCACCCGTCTTGCTCAAAATCTGGTTCACGCATGGCAAAAGTCTACAGCGATAAACGACCGGTTTCCATCCAATCGCAGACATCCCTGCTTATGAGTTCACGATCTATGGTTGAATGCCATGACGTCGGCGCCTTTCTTACCGGCCATCGACAGCAAATTGGAGCCTGCAACGGGTGATGTCGCGAAACTCTTGGCCGTTTGCACTCTGCCTGTCGTCGCGGCGTTATTCCCACCGCATCGTTAACCCTTGTAGGATTTGGAAGTACACACTTTCCATCAAAGGGCGTGACCTTCCGCCCGTTTCGCCCCCGAAATCCCCCTGTTTCACCCGAAATCCCCCGTGAAGCCCCGTTTCGCCTTAACCTTTCCCCCGCCCGCCGCCCCGCGTCGCCCCCGCCCGCCGCGGGGGACTCGCCGCCGCAGGACCAGCACAGCCTTGCGCCCCGGCCCTGCCTTGCTATAGACGCGCGCTTCACTCCCGATGCGGGCGTGGCGGAATTGGTAGACGCGCTGGTTTTAGGTACCAGTGTCGAAAGACGTGGGGGTTCGAGTCCCTTCGCCCGCACCAAGCCCGCCCGGCGCCCAAGACGACCAGGCCAGAACCGAACAGACGAGACCGTTGAACATGCAGATTGCCGAAACGTTGAACCAGGGCCTTCGCCGCGAATATTCGCTGGTCATCCCGGCCGCGGCGCTCGCCGAGCGGGTCGAAGCCCGCCTCGCCGAAGTGTCGAAGACGATCCGCATGCCCGGTTTCCGCCCTGGCAAGGTGCCGCCGAACCTTGTGAAGAAGATGCACGGCTCGGCACTGCGCGGTGAAGCGCTGCAGGCCGCCGTCAACGACGGTGTCCAGCAGCTGCTGTCCGAGCACAAGCTGCGCCCGGCCACCCAGCCGACCATCGACCTCGACGGCGATCCGGCCGAAGGCGAAGATGTCGGCATCAAGGTCGCCATGGAAATCCTGCCGACCGTCGATGATGTGAAGATCGACGGCCTCGCGCTCGAAAAGCTGGTGGTGCCGGCCGATGACGCCGCCATGGACGCCGCCCTGCAGCGCCTCGCCGCCCAGGCCCAGCGCACCGAACCGGCCAAGGCCAAGCACAAGGCCAAGACCGGCGACACCGTCGTCATGGACTTCGAAGGCCGCGTCGATGGCGAACTGTTCGACGGTGGCAAGGGCGAAGGCATGCGCGTCACCATCGGGTCCGGCACGCTGATCCCCGGCTTTGAAGACCAGCTGGTCGGCGCCAAGCTCGATGAAGCCCGCACCATCAAGGTCAGCTTCCCCGACGATTACAATGTCGATTATCTGAAGGGGAAGCCGGCCGAATTCGCCATCACCGTGACGGCGCTGGAAGTGCCGGTCGAAACCGCCATCGACGATGATTTCGCCAAGAATTTCGGCATCGACAGCCTCGACGCGCTGAAGGAAATCCTCAAGGACCAGCTCGATGCCGAGCTGGGCGGCCTGACCCGCACGCACATGAAGCGCAAGCTGCTCGACACGCTGGCCAGCCGCCATGACTTCGACGTGCCCGAATCGATGGTCGACAGCGAATTCGACCAGATCTGGGCCCAGCTGGAGCAGGAAGCCGCGCAGGATGCCGACCCGGCCGCCGCCCGCGCACAGATCGAAACCGAGCGGGGCGATTACCGCCGCATCGCCGAGCGCCGCGTCCGCCTGGGCCTGCTGCTCAGCGAGATCGGCCAGCGCAACAACATCAACGTCACCAACGCCGAAATGAACCGCCTGATCGGCCAGGAAGCCGCGCGCTATCCGGGCGAACAGCAGAAGGTGGTGAAGTTCTTCCAGGAAAACCCGATGGCCGCCGCCCAGCTGCGCGCGCCGCTGTACGAGGACAAGGTCGTCGATTTCCTGCTGTCCAAGGCCGACGTGACCGAGCGCCAGGTCAGCCGCGCCGATCTGGAAGCCGCGATCGAGGACGAGGACGAAACCCCCGGCACTGCGCATGTGCATGACCATGGCCATGCCGGCCATGTCCATGGCCCGGACTGCGACCATGACCACGACCATGCCCCGGCCAAGCCGAAGAAGGCCGCCAAGGCCAAGGCCGCACCGGCCGAAACCGCTGCCGAGCCGGCCGTCGAAGCCCCGGTGAAGAAGGCCGCCAAGCCCAAGGCCGCCAAGGCCGCAGCCGCCGAAGCGCCCGCCGCCGAAGCCGCTGCGCCCAAGCCGAAGAAAGCCGCCAAGAAGGCCGCCGAATAAGGCGACCAGCGCCATCGCTGCCCGATTGGACGGGGCGTCGGCTTGCCGCCGGCGCCCCGTTCGGCATTTTATCCCCCGCAAATGCAGCAGGTGCGCGGTTTCGTCAGCGCGGCGCGGCAATCGCCCTCTTGAACTTGCGCGCCAAACGTCCGACCTTGTGCTGGTCACGGAAAGGTAAGTCATGCTCGATATTCACGCCGGCCTGATCCCCATGGTCATCGAGACCTCCAACCGCGGGGAACGCTCGTTCGACATCTATTCGCGCCTGCTGCGCGAGCGCATCGTCTTCGTCACCGGCCAGGTCGAGGACCATATGGCCTCGGTCATCGTTGCCCAGCTGCTGTTCCTTGAGTCGGAAAATCCGAAGAAGGACATCTTCATGTACATCAACTCGCCGGGCGGGGTGATCACCGCCGGCATGTCGATCTATGACACGATGCAGTATATCCGCCCGCGCGTCGGCACCGTCTGCGTCGGCCAGGCCGCTTCCATGGGCAGCTTCCTGCTCGCCGCCGGCGAACCCGGCATGCGAGTCGCGCTGAAGAATTCGCGGATCATGGTGCACCAGCCCTCGGGTGGCGCCCAGGGCCAGGCCACCGACATCGAAATCCAGGCCCGCGAGATCCTGCGCGTGCGGCATGCACTCAACGAGCTGTATGTGAAGCATACCGGCAAGGACCTCGACACCATCGAGCGGGCCATGGAGCGCGACAAGTTCCTCAGCGCCGAGGAAGCCAAGGAATTCGGCCTGATCGACGAAGTCGCCGAAAAGCGCCCGTTGCCGACCGACGGCGAGGCGCTGAAGGCGGCGTGAGACCCGCGCGCGCCCTTGCCATTCAGGAGCAATCGGCGCGTTATTGCATCGATATGACAGGTTCAGGCGCTGCTGCCCTTGCGGCCGGCGCCTGTCCGCAGTTACACTCGCAAGCGAGCGAGAGAGGAAAGCCATGACCAAGCTGAGCGGGGGCGATTCGAAGAGCACGCTCTATTGCAGCTTTTGCGGCAAGAGCCAGCACGAGGTGCGCAAGCTGATTGCCGGGCCGACGGTGTTCATCTGTGATGAATGCGTCGAACTGTGCAACGACATCATCCGCGAGGAAACCAAGACGGCGCTGGTCAAGAAGGCCGGCGACGTGCCGACCCCGCGCGAGATCTGCAAGGTGCTCGATGATTATGTCATCGGCCAGATGCACGCCAAGCGCGTGCTCTCGGTTGCCGTGCACAATCACTACAAGCGCCTGAACCATGGCGGCAAGGGCAGCGAAGTCGAACTCGCCAAGTCCAACATCCTGCTCGTCGGCCCCACCGGCTGCGGCAAGACGCTGCTCGCCCAGACGCTGGCGCGCATCCTCGATGTGCCCTTCACCATGGCCGATGCGACGACGCTGACCGAGGCCGGTTATGTCGGCGAAGATGTCGAGAACATCATCCTGAAGCTGCTGCAGGCCAGCGACTACAACGTCGAACGGGCGCAGCGCGGCATCGTCTATATCGATGAAATCGACAAGATTTCGCGGAAGGCCGACAATCCCTCCATCACCCGCGACGTGTCGGGCGAAGGCGTGCAGCAGGCGCTGCTGAAGATCATGGAAGGCACCACCGCCTCCGTGCCGCCGCAGGGCGGGCGCAAGCATCCGCAGCAGGAATTCCTGCAGGTCGACACGACGAACATCCTGTTCATCTGCGGCGGTGCCTTCTCCGGCCTCGATCGCATCATCGGTGACCGGTTGCAGGGCAAGTCCATCGGTTTCGGCGCCCATGTCGCCGCGCCCGATGAACGCCGCGTCGGCCAGCTGCTGATGAAGTGCGAGCCCGAGGATCTGCTGCGCTTCGGCCTGATCCCCGAATTCATCGGCCGCCTGCCCGTCATCGCAACGCTGGAAGACCTGGACGAGACCGCCCTCGTCAAGATCCTCACCGAGCCGAAGAACGCCCTGTCGAAGCAGTACGCCCGGCTGTTCGAGATGGAAGGCATGAAGCTGACCTTCCAGCCCGATGCGCTCGCCGCCATCGCCAAGCGCGCCATCGAGCGCAAGACCGGCGCCCGCGGCCTGCGCTCGATCATGGAGCATGTGCTGATCGACACCATGTTCGACCTGCCCACGTTGGATGGCGTGGCCAAGGTCGTGATCGACGAGCACATCGTCGACGAGGGCACCAAGCCGTTGTTGGTGTACCGCGAGCAGAAGGCCAGCGCCTGAGCCTCCGCTCGGCGCGCTGGCGCGTTCTGCCCAACCGGCAAGCGGCCATGGCCCACTGCAACGCAGCGGCCCGCCCGGGCCTTGCATTCGCCCCCTCAAACCCCATGTCGGTTTGAGAAAGAGAGGACACACACATGTCTGGACACCCCGTTCTCCCGCCGGATCCGATCACGCTGCCGCTGCTGCCGCTGCGCGACGTGGTCGTGTTCCCGCACATGGTCATCCCGCTGTTCGTCGGGCGTCCCAAGTCCATCAAGGCGCTGGAAGCCGCGATGGAAGCCGGTCGCCAGATCATGCTGGTGGCGCAAAAGGCCGCCGGCAAGGATGAGCCCAAGCCCGAGGACATGTTCGACATCGGCTGCGTCTCCAGCATCCTGCAGATGCTGAAGTTGCCCGATGGCACGGTGAAGGTGCTGGTCGAGGGCGTGCAGCGCGCCGAGACCCGGGCCATCCACGACACCGGCGAGCACTTCACCGCCGACGTGGCCCCGGTGCAGCCCAGCGGCGAAGCCTCGCCCGAGGTGGAAGCCCTGCGCCGTGCCGTGACGCAGCAGTTTGACCAGTACGTCAAGCTCAACAAGAAGATCCCGCCCGAGATCCTGACCA
>NKIQ01000002.1:0-147717 GCA_002256005.1 Alphaproteobacteria bacterium PA4
CTACGAGCCCAACCCGAAAAAAGTGATGATGATCGGCCTGGGCGGCGCAGGCTTTCACCGCGTGTTCATGCACGCGTATCCCGCGGCAGTCATCCAATCGGTTGAACTCGACCCGAAAGTTTTTGAGCTTTGCCAAACCAAGCTCGCGTTCAAACCGACCGACAAGAGTCCGGTCGCCGTGATGGATGGTCGGCTCTTTGTGAAACGTAACCGCGAGCAATGGGACTGGCTCATCCTGGATGCGTTTCGCGGCGGCTTTGTGCCCCCGCACCTCAAGACCGAGGAATTTTACCGCGAGTGCGCGGCGCGGCTCGGTGAGCGCGGTGTTTTTGTGACGAACCTGCACCAAGATACCGAGCTCTACGCGGCGGATCTCAGGACGATCAAGGCGGTATTCCCCCAAGTCATGCTCTTCGAGACCAAGGGGCGCGGCAACGTGATTGCCTGCGCCGTGAAATATCGCACGCCCGACGTCTCGGGCGCGCCGGATTGGGCTGCGCTGGCCAAAGCCAACCCCGGGCTCGCCGCGCTGATGGACCTAGAATCGTTGGCCGGTGAAAAAATCGCGTATCCCGCCAAATTGGCCGCCGCCGGCCGCGTGCTCACGGACGATTTTTCGCCGGTGGAGTTCCTCGACGCGCTCAAGACCAACAACACCAAGGCCCGTTAATTTCTCTGCCTCATCTCCACCATGTCACTCTACATCGGCATCGATTCCGGCACCCAAAGCGTCAAGGCGGTCGTCCTCGACCTCGCCACGCGCAAGGTCATCGCAGAGGCCCGCGCGCCGCACAAACTGATCGAAGGCTTGCCCGTCGGTCATATGGAGCAGCATCCGCAGGACTGGACCTCGGCGCTCGATTTCGTGCTGACGGAGGTCGCCGCCCGCATCGATGCGCCCGACCGGCCGATCCCCTATCACCGCTTCGATCGCGGCCAGCATCGCCTGCTGCAAGTGTGAGGGAAGCGCCGACGGCGCGCGTCGCCGCTGGACAAGCCGGGTGGCGAGCGGCAGGCTTTCCCCCATGACCTGCTTCGATTTTCCCGCCGCCATCGCCGCCCATGCCGCCGCCCGGCCCGATCACCCGGCGGTGATCTGCGGCGACCGGCGGATCGACTGGGGGGATTTCGGGGCGCGGGTGGACCGGGTGGCGGCAACGCTGGCCAAGCTGGGCACGAGCCCGGGCGATGTCGTCGCCAGCATCGCCGCCTCATCCGTCGACTATGCCGTGCTGTGGGCGGCGGTGCTCAGGCTGCGCGCCACCATCGCGCCGCTCGCCCCCTCCTCCACCGCCGAGCAGATCGCCGCGATGCTGCAGGATTCGGGCGCGCGGCTGGTGTTCACCGATGCCGCCGCCCGGCGCGACTTCGGCGACGCGCTGACGCTCTATGCTGTCGTCGATCTGGAAGCCCTCGACGCCTGGATCGACCCCAGCGCGACGCTGCCGCCGCTCGCCCCGCTCGACCCGCAGGCCGCCTTCAACATCATCTATTCGTCCGGCACCACCGGCACGCCCAAGGGCATCGTGCAATCGGCGGCGATGCGGTCGCTGCACATCACCGGGGCGAAGGCGCTGGGCTATAATGGCGACAGCATCAGCCTGTTGTCGACGCCGCTCTATTCCAACACCACGCTGGTCAGCTTTCTGCCGACGCTCGCCTGGGGCGGCACCGCGGTGCTGCAGGCGAAGTTCAACAGCAGCGAATGGCTGCGCCTCGCCGAAGCGCACGCCGCCACCCACACCATGCTGGTGCCGGTGCAATACCGCCGCCTGCTCGCCGACCCGGCGTTCGATAATCACAAACTGTCGCTGCAGATGAAATTCTGCACCTCCGCCCCCTTCCCCGCCGAGCTGAAGGCCGAAGTGCTGCGCCGCATGCCGGGCGGGCTGGTGGAATTCTTCGGCATGACCGAAGGCGGCGTCAGCTTCGTCTTCCCGGCGCATCTCCACCCGGACAAATTGCACACCGTCGGCCGGCCCAGCGAAGGCCATGCCGTGCGCATCATCGATGAAGACGGCAACGACGTGCCGCCCGGCACCCCCGGCGAAATCGTCGGGCAATCGCCGGCCACCATGAACGGCTACAAGAACCGGCCGGACCTGACCGCCAAGGCCTTCTGGACGGCGCCCGATGGTTCGCAATGGCTGCGCACCGGCGACATCGGCCGGCTGGACGAAGACGGCTTCCTGACGCTGATGGACCGCGCCAAGGACATGATCATCTCCGGCGGCTTCAACATCTACCCGAGCGACATCGAGGCCGTGCTGCTCGCCCTGCCGGGCGTCGTCGAAGCCGCGGTGGTCGGCGTCGCCTCCGATCGCTGGGGCGAAACGCCGGTGGCGTTCGTGGTGGCGCCGGGCGCCGACGCCGAAACCCTGCGCGCCGCCGCCAACGCCGGCCTGGGCAAGACGCAACGGCTGGCGGCGCTGGTGCTGGTCGACGAACTGCCGCGCAGCCATATCGGCAAGGTGCTGAAGCGCGAGCTGCGGGACGGGTTTGCGGGGCGGGTGGATTGAGGGGAAGCAATCGCAAGCGACAGTGCTATATCGGTAAAGTAGCTATTAGCGAGACACTTGAACCAAATTCATCACTTTCTCAATGATTTGCTGGTGATCGTCCACAAACCATGCAGCTGGAAATGGAATTTTCTTTTTTGTTGTCGTAAATTCGACAACTCCGATCAAACGCGGCCTAAATTCAACGCTTTTCAGGTCGGACAGGCTTATCTTATCTACCGTTAAAATTGAGAATTTGATTATTGAGTCTTCTATAAAGACAAGAGGCCTATTACGCGTAACGACATCAATCAACAGTCTAATAATTATCCATAGCCCAAATGGTGTCAGTATTATAACTGGAATGCTGTATCCTACAGAAGACAGCCCACCATTGCCATTCTTATACACATCGAAAATTCCGTAAAACAATGCGCTAGAGAAGACTGCAATTAATACTGCACACCATACAAATACGTTAGTTCTATTCGCGTAAAATGCCATAGACTATCTCTAATGTTGAACGGAAATGCCTGCTGCAGGCGATCCTCATCCTGACAAGCGAGGTATGAAAGAGTCATCCTACGCATGGCTGTAAGCATAATCGAGCTTAATGGCGCAACATAGCCCTTCACAAGCGTCGCGTTAGTGTCGCGTTAAGCCGTCAGCGCAGGCCGGCCAGTGCGGCCCCTGCTGCTGCCACGGTCCGCGCCACGTCGTCGGCGCTGGTGTTCCAGCCGCAGACGCTGATGCGCATGACGCGTTCGCCGTGCCAGGTGCCGCCGCTGAGGAAGGCTTCGCCGCTGGCGTTGATGGCGGCGATGACGGCGTCGCTGATGTTGCGGCCGTCGGCGGCATCGAAGCGGATCAGGCCCTGGTTCATGGTGGGGCGGGCGAGGCCGGTGGCGCCGGGCAGGGCGGCGATCCCGTCATAGATGGCGGCGGCATGGTCGCAGCAGCGCTCGATCATGGCGGCGAGGCCATCGCGGCCGAGTTCCATGAGGGCGGCGAGGGCGGGGAGCGCGCGGGCGCGGCGCGACCATTCGGGGGTGAAGTCCATGGGGTCGCGCACCGGGCCGCCGGTGGTGAGATAGGCGGCGGTCATCCGCATCGCGGCGCTGTGGGCGGCGGGGTCGCGGGTGATGGCCATGCCGCAATCATAGGGGGTGTTCAGCCATTTGTGGCCGTCGGTCGCCCAGCTGTCGGCGCGTTCAATGCCGGCGACCTGGGGGGCGAGGCGGGGGCTGGCGTTGACCCACAGGCCGAAGGCGCCATCGACATGCACCCAGGCGCCGGCGGCCTGGGCGATGGGGCAGAGCGTGGCGAAGTCGTCACAGGCGCCGATGTTGAGGTCACCGGCGTTGAGCGCGACGATGGTCGGCGTGCCGGGCGCCGCGGCGGCGAGCGCTTCGGTCAGGGCGGCGGCGCTGACCTTGCCGGGCGCATCGCCATGCAGCGGCACGATGCTGTCGGTGCCGAAGCCGAGCAGGCGCAGCGCCCGGGTCAGCGAGCTGTGATGATGGGCGTTGGCGAGCACGCGGATAGGCGGTGCGCCGAACAGGCCGCGGGCTTCGACATCCCAGCCGGCGCGGGCGAGCACGGCATGGCGGGCGGCGGCCAGCGCCGTGGCATGCGCCATCTGGCAGCCGGTGACAAAGGCATAGCTGCAATCGGGCGGCAGGCGCAGCGCCTGGAGGAGGAAGCGGCCGGCGACTTCCTCCAGCACCGCGCCGGCGGGGCTGGTGGAGGCGAGCACGGCGTTCTGGTCCCAGGCCGAGCACATGATGTCGGTGGCCAGCGCCGCCGGCAGGGCGCCGCCCTTCACCCAGGCATAGAAGCGGCCGCTGGCGTTGCCGGTGAGGCCGGGTTCGGCGGCGGCGGCGATAGCGCGGACGACATCGGCGGCGGGAAGGCCGGTGGCTGGGAAGTCGGCCGGCAGCGGCGCGCGCATCTCGGCCGGGGTGCCGCGCGAAGCGACGGGGCGCGTATCGAGCGTGGCGAGGAAGCGCCGGGCTTCGGCAAAGGCGATATCGAGCGTGTCCATGGCGGTTCCATAAGGGGAGGCGCACAGGCTGTCGCGCGGAAAACGGATGGATTTGCGGCGGCGGCGTGACGGGTTCATGCTGTGCCGCAGGGGAGGACATGGAATGGCAATGAACAGGATCATGCGGGCCGCGATGATCGGCACGGTGTTGCAGGTGGCGATGGTGGTGGCGGGGCATGTCCTGCCCGCCCTGCGCGACCCGGGCTTTGCCATTGGCGGGATGGGCCTGTCGGCGCTGGCCGGCTGGCTATCGCGCGGGCCCGGCGGCTGGGGCGCGGTGCTGGGGGGCGGTGCGCTGGCCGGTGGCGCCTGCGCCCTTGTGGGGATCGGCGTGTCGGTGGCGTTTGGCGATGTGCCGCCGTCGCTGCTGCTGCTCGGCACCGGATCGTCGCTGGTAACGGGCGCGCTGGGCGCCGCGGCGGCGCGGGCGTTCGGGCGGCGGTGAATCGGGGGGAAAACGGGTCACCGCCACTGGCAAGCCGGCAGCGGATGCGCTAACCGGCGGCGACAGTCAGGAGGCGTCCCCCCATGCCCAGCAAACTCTATCCCGATGCCGCGGCGGCGCTGGCGGGCGTCACCTTTGATGGCATGACCATCATGTCGGGCGGCTTCGGCCTGTGCGGCATCCCCGAAAAGCTGATCGCGGCGCTGAAGGCCAGCGGCGTCACCGGCATCACCGCCATTTCGAACAATGCCGGCGTCGATGGCTTCGGGCTCGGCCTGTTGCTCGAAACCCGGCAGATCGCCCGGATGATCTCCAGCTATGTCGGCGAGAACAAGGAGTTCGAGCGGCAGTATCTCGCCGGCGAACTGCAGCTGGAGTTCAACCCGCAGGGCACGCTGGCCGAGCGCATTCGCGCCGGGGGCGCCGGCATCCCGGGCTTCTACACCAAAACGGGTGTCGGCACGCTGGTCGCCGAGGGCAAGGAGCACAAGGACTTCGGCGGCGAGACCTATATCATGGAGACGGGGCTGGTCGCCGACCTCGCCATCGTCAAGGCGTGGAAGGCCGACCCCTATGGCAACCTCGTCTATCGGAAGACGGCGCGGAACTTCAATCCGATGATGGCGACCGCCGGCAAGGTGACGATCGCCGAGGTGGAGGAACTGGTCGGCCCCGGCGAACTCGACCCCGACCATATCCACACGCCGGGCATCTTCGTGCAGCGGCTGATCGTCGGCACGGACTATGAAAAGCGCATCGAGCAGCGCACGGTGCGCCAGCGGGAGCAGATCTGATGGCCTGGAATCGCGATCAACAAGCCGCCCGCGCCGCGCAGGAGCTGCAGGACGGCTTTTACGTCAACCTCGGCATCGGCATGCCGACGCTGGTGGCCAATTTCATCGCACCGGGCGTCGATGTCACGCTGCAGAGCGAGAATGGCATGCTCGGCATGGGGCCGTTTCCCTATGAGGACGAGATCGACGCCGATCTGATCAACGCCGGCAAGCAGACCATCACCCAGCTCGACCGCTCCAGCTATTTCTCGAGCGCCGAAAGCTTCGCGATGATCCGCGGCGGCCATGTCGACCTCAGCATACTCGGCGCCATGGAAGTCGCCGAAAACGGCGATCTCGCCAACTGGATGATCCCCGGCAAGATGGTGAAGGGCATGGGCGGTGCCATGGACCTGGTCGCCGGCGTCAAGCGCATCATCGTGCTGATGGAGCACAATTCCAAATCGGGCGAAGCCAAGTTCAAGACGGCCTGCACCCTGCCGCTGACCGGCAAGGGCGTCGTCGACATGGTGATCAGCGACCTGGCGGTTCTGGCGCGGCCGGCGAAGGGCGAGGCCTTCCGGCTGGTGGAACTGGCGCCGGGCGTGACGCTCGACGAACTGCGGGTGCGGACGGAAGGCGCGTTCCTGGCTTGAGACGCGGCGAGCGTCAGGTCAGCGCCCGGACACGCGCGGCATGGGCGGTGCGGGCGCAGGCGGCGAGGAAGCGGCGATCCGCGGTGACCAGCGGCACATCCTCGGCAATCGCCATGGCGAGGTAGAAGCAGTCATACGCCGGGTGATCGAGTTCGACGGCAAGCCGGGCAGCTGGCATCATCAGTGTTGCGCACGGCATGACGTGCTGAAAACAATCCGCCAGCGTCGCGATGCCGCCCGGCAGTTCGGCAAAGTCACCGCGGCGCCAGGCCTTCCACAAGGTGTTGGCCACTTCGGCGAAGATCAGATCGGGGCTGCCGAGGCCACCGCCCACCAACAGACGATCGGCGGCATCAGAACCCGGCTCGTCGATCAACCATTTTACGGCGACGCTGGCGTCAACGATCATCCGCGTCGCGATCCTCCCGGATCAGCACCCAGCCTTCCGTTTGCTCGCGGCCCGGCACCTTCAGTTTTTCATTGGCGGCCCGGATTGCCTGCATCATCGCGACCTTTTCGGCGCCGGTCATCTGCGTGGCACGCGCCAGCGCCTCGCGTGCCTCGGCCTCCATCGAGCGGCCGGCGGCTTCGGCGCGGCGCTTCAGCGTGGCGATGACGCTGTCATCGAGGTTGCGGATGAGGATCTGTCCCATGTCCGGCATGATAGCATGCCGCTATCACGGCAACAACCGGCGCCCCTGCAAGACGGGCGAGGCCTTGCGACCTCGCCCCTTTCGCTGCTCGGACGATGTCCGGATCAGAAGCGGAAGTTGAGGCCCGCTGTCACGGCGTTGCGGCCGTACTTCAGCTTGGCATTGCTGGCGCCGAGGTCGGCGGCAAGCGCCGGCAGGTTGTCGTTGCCGAAGCGCGCGTAATTATACTCGACACGCGCCGAGACGTTGCGGGCGACGATCTGCTCGTATCCGATGCCGACGGTGTAGCCGTCACGGTTCTCGCTGATATTGGTGTTGGCATCCCGCAGCGTATAGCGGGCGTTGGCATAGCCACCGCGGCCATAGATGAGCGAATCCGGCCCCAGCAGGAAGCCGAGGCGCGCGGTCGCGGCAATGGTGCGACCCTGCTTCAGTTCGAGACCGCCCCCATTGGCGAGGGGCGCCGTGCCGGTGCGGCCGGTCAGCGCGACTTCGGCGCCGAGCACGATGTTGCTGCCGATACGGGCGTCATAGCCGACCTGGCCGCCATAGGCGAAGCCATCCTTGTTCTGCTTGCCGGTGGTGACCAGGCCACCGCGCGTCACATCAAGGGTCTGGCGATCCTGCTGCCAGCCGCCCTGCACGCCGACATAGGGACCATTGAAGGATTGCGGCGCATCCTGGGCGAGAACCGGAGCCGCGACCGCCAGAGCGGCCAACACAAACGCAGACTTGAACATAGATACTCCATCACAATCCGACCGGGAGTTGACCGGACGAGGTGGACCGCGGCTGCAGCACACACAAGTCAATCGGGGTCGATCGGTGAGGAGGTCTATGCGCCGCCCAGTCTAAATCCCGCCTGAATGAAACAGGGCGATTTCGAGGCAATTTCCTGCTTTTGCCTCAGATTCCAGACATCTGGAGGCTCAGGCGGCCTTTTTCAGATGCCGGCGGCCGAGCAGCTCGGCGATCTGCACGGCGTTGAGCGCGGCGCCCTTCCTGAGATTGTCGGACACGCACCACAGCACCAGGCCATTGTCGACGGTCGGGTCGCGGCGGACGCGGCTGACATAGGTGGCATATTCGCCAACGCATTCGATGGGGGTGATGTAACCGCCATTCTCGCGCTTGTCATAGAGCATGACGCCCGGGGCTTCGCGCAGGATCGCCTGGGCTTCCTTGACCGAAATCGGCCGTTCGAACTCGATGTTGATCGCTTCGGAATGGCCGACGAACACCGGCACGCGCACGCAGGTGGCGGTGACGAGGATATCCGGATCGAGGATCTTGTTGGTCTCCTGCGCCATCTTCAGCTCTTCCTTCGTGTACCCGTCATAATCGGTTTCGGGGCCGACGAAGACGTCGATGTGCGGGATGACGTTGAAGGCGATCTGCTTGGTGAACTTCACGGGGGACGTGCTGTCGCCGACGAAGATGCCGCGCGACTGTTCGAACAGCTCGTCCATGCCGTCCTTGCCGGCGCCGCTGACCGACTGATAGGTCGACACGACGACGCGCTTGATGCCGGCGGCATCGTGCAGCGGCTTCAGCGCCACCACCATCTGCGCCGTCGAGCAATTGGGGTTGGCGATGATGTTCTTCTTCAAATACCCGTCGATGGCGTGCGGGTTCACTTCCGGCACGATCAGCGGCACATCCGGATCCATGCGGAACAGGCTGCTATTGTCGATGACGGTGCAGCCGGCGGCCGCGGCCTTGGGCGCATAGATCTTGGCGGGGCCGGAGCCGGCGGCGAACAGCGCGATGTCCCAGCCCGAAAAATCGAAATGCTCGATATTCTGGACCTTCAGCTCGCGGCCGGTGTCGCCGAAATCGATGATGTCACCGGTCGAACGCGGGGAGGCCACCGCGGCGATATCGGCCAGCGGAAACTGGCGCTCGGCCAGAATGTTGAGCATTTCCCGCCCGACGTTGCCCGTGGCGCCGACGACGACGACCTTGTAACCCATCTTAAGCTCCTGGAGTCTTGTGCGGCGCGGCATAGCCGATTGCGGCGAAATGTCCAACCTCAGGCTGGGATATCGGCCTTCTGGCGTCGGGCCAGCAAAGCGGTCACGGCAAGGTCGGCCGTGACATTGCCCAGCGTGCGGAACACATCCGGCAGCAGCTCGACCGCCAGCAGCAGCGGCAGCACCGCCACCGGCACACCCATGGCATTGGCGATCGGCACCGTGGCGGCGAGGAAGGTGATCGAGCCGGGCAGGCCCCCGGTGCTGACCGCCGCCGCCAGCGACGCCAGCAGGCCGCCGGCCAGCGCCAGCAGCCCCGGCGAAATCCCGTAGAGATGCCCGACATAGAGCACGACGGCGATGTTGGCGCAGGGGCTGGTGATGCGGAAGATCGAGACGGCGAGCGGCAGCACGACGCGCGACACGCTTTCGGGCAGGCGCAATTGCGCAGCGCCTTCGAAGATCGCCGGCAGCGAGCCGATCGAGGATTGCGTCGACACCGCCACCGCCTGTGCCGGCAGCACGGCGCGCACGAAGCGCCCGATGCCGACCCCGCCCAAAAGCCACACAAGGGGATAGATCAGCAGGATCAGCCCGACCTGCACGATGACCAGCACCGCGATATAATGCGCCAGCAGCCCGAAGGCGCCGACGCCGGCCTTCAGCCCCACCGTCAGCGCCAGCGCGAACACCCCGACCGGGGCGACGGCAAAGATCCAGCCGACCAGCACCAGCATCGCATCCTTCACCGCTTCGAACAGCGTCGTCAACCGGTCACGCTTCGCGGCATCGAGGCGGCTGGCAGCAAGCGCAAAGGCCGAAATGAAGGTGACGACCGGCAGCATGTCACCCTTACCCAGCGCCTCGAAGACATTGGCCGGGACGAGGCTGAGCAGCCATTTGCCGGGATCGATGACCGCTTCCGGCACGGCGGTGGCGGCGTTTACCGATTGCGCAACGATGGCGGCGGCGGCCGCGGCCGGCGCCGGCCACAGCCGCAGCAGTTCCGGCACGAACAGGATCGACCAGAGCGCGCTGAAGATCAGCAGCCCCAGAAACGCCAGCAGCGCCCGCCCCGCCAGCTTGCCTCCACCAGCGGTGCCGACCGATTCGGTGATGCCGGTGAACAGCAACCCGGCGATCAGCGGGATGATGGTCATCTGCAAGGCCTGCAGCCAGAGATTGCCGACCGGTTCGGCGATGGCCAGCGCCAGCGCGGCGCCACCCAGGCCGGGCAGCACCGCGCCGGCCGCGAGCCCGGCGAGCAGGCTGAGGAAGATGCGGGTCGTCAGGCTCATTTCGCCCCCAGGGCGGCCGGGGCAACGGTGCCCATCGACACATAGAATTTCGCCAGATCATCGACTCCCAGCCCCGGCACGACGCGCACCCGGCCGACCTCGACGAACAGCATGGCGCCGCCGACCGGCACCGGCGCCGTCGGGCAGACGACGAGGTGGCGCGGGCCCTGGCCGAGATCGAAGACCTGCGGGCTGGCAAGCAGGCCGAGCACTTCGGTATCGTCGCCGAAGCGCACCGCCACCACCGTCATGCCCTTCAGCTCACCCCCCGGCGCACCGCCGATCATGCGGACGATCTGCGCCAGCGGCCGGTAGAAGCCGCCGACCACCGGCAGCCGGCCGAGCAGGCCATCGAGCCCGCCCTCCAGCCGCGCGCGCCACTGCGTCTGCACCAGCAGACCCAGCCCCCAGACGATCAGCGCGGCGAGGCCCAGCCCGGTGACGAACGCCAGCTCCGGACTGGACGTGACCAGCATGCCGCCCTGTGCCAGTGCGCCCCCGACCAGAGTGTTCGGCCCGAGCGCAGCGATGACATAGCCGGACAGCCATTGCAGGATGACGATGGTCAGCAGCACCGGCGCCAGGAACACCAGCCCGGTAACGAACGGCCCGGCGACGCGGCGCAGCATCTATTTCAGATGCGCGAGGATGGCGTCGCCCATCGCCACGGTGGTCAACGCACCGCCGAGATCGGCCGTCCGCGCGCCGTCGTTCAGCGCGGCATCAACCGCCGCCTCGACGCGATCGGCCAGCGCCGGCGCGCCGAGGCTGTAGCGCAGCGCCATGGCGAGGCTGAGGATGGCGGCGCAGGGGTTGGCGACGCCGCGCCCGGCGATATCGGGGGCGGAGCCATGAATCGGTTCATACAGGCCGGGCGTGCCGGCGATGCCGATGGCGGCCGACGGCAGCATGCCGAGCGAGCCGGTGAGCATCGCGGCTTCGTCGGAGAGGATATCGCCGAACAGATTGTCGGTCAGGATCACGTCGAACTGCTTGGGGTTTTTCACCAGCTGCATCGCCATATTGTCGGCGAGCATGTGGCTGAGCCTGATGTCGGGATATTCGGCATCGCGCAGCGCCTGCACATCCTCGCGCCACATCAGCCCGGCCTCCATGACATTGCCCTTTTCGGCGGAGACCACTTCGCCCTTGCGGGTGCGGGCGAGCTCGAAGGCGATGCGGGCGACGCGCTGGATCTCGCTCGTTGTGTAGACATGGGTGTTGACGCCGCGGCGCTGGCCATCGGCAAGGGTTTCGACGCCGCGCGGCTCGCCGAAATAGACGCCGCCGGTCAGCTCGCGGACGAACAAGATGTCCAGCCCCTCGACATGGATACGCTTCAGGCTCGAGGCGTCGGCGAGCGCCGCAAAGCAGCGCGCCGGGCGCAGATTGGCATAAACGTTCATGCCGGCGCGCAAGGCCAGCAGCCCCGCCTCCGGCCGCTTGTCATAGGGCTGGCCCGCCCATTGCGGGCCACCGACGGCGCCCATCAGCACGGCATCGCTGGCCCTGGCTGCCGCGAGCGTCTCCGCCGTCAGCGGCACGCCATCGACATCGATGGCCGCGCCGCCGAAGCGCGCCTCGCTGATGGCCAGGTCGAGACCCTGCGCGATCAGCCGGCCGGCGACGCGGCGGGCGACGGCCGTCACTTCGGGGCCAATGCCATCACCGGGCAGCAGCAGCAGGGTCTTGGTCATCTCGGGTCTTTCGAAAGTCTGGGGTCAGGCGGCGCGGCGCGCGGCTTCGGCGATCCACGGGCGGTCGCCGGCGATGCGCGCTTCATGGGCGGCGATATCGGCGTCCATCGCCACCGTCAGGCCGATCTCGTCCAGGCCGTTGCGCAGGCAATGCTTGCGGAACGGATCGATGGCAAATTCGAACCGGTCCTGGAAGGGTGTGGTCACCGTCTGGCTGTCGAGATCGACGGTGATCGGGTCGGTCGCCGCGACCGCCATCAGCCGGTCGATCTGCGCCTGCGGCAGCACCACCAGCAGCATGCCGTTTTTGAAGGCATTGCCCGAGAAGATATCGGCAAAGCTCGGCGCGATGACGACGCGGATGCCCATGTCGGCCAGCGCCCAGGGCGCATGCTCGCGGCTGGAGCCGCAGCCGAAATTGTCGCCGGCGATCAGGATCGGCGCGCCGCGGTTGCGCTCGCTGTCGAAGATATTGTCCGGGTCCTCGCGCAGCGCAAAGAACGCCGATTTGCCGAGGCCGGTGCGGGTGATCGTCTTCAGGAAACGCCCGGGAATGATGACATCGGTATCGATGTTCTCGGCGCCGAACGGAATGGCGATGCCGGTCAAAGTGTCGAAAACTTGCAAGGTCCGGTTCCTGTCAGCACGAATGATGCCCATGCCATGCCAGAAGCGGCGGCGGGAATCCACTGGGCGTCATTCTGTCGCCGCCGTCCGCCGCAGCGCCTGGGGCGGCTGGCCCAGCACCCGGATGAAGGCGCGGCGCATCCGCTCCGGATCGCCAAAGCCGGTGGCCGCCGCGATCTGCTCGATCGACACGCCGCCGGCAGCGACCGCGGCGCGCGCTGCCTCCACCCGCAACTGGGCGACCGCCCTCGCCGGCGTCGTGCCGGTTTCGCTGTGAAAGGCGCGGGCGAACTGGCGCGGGCTGAGGTTGGCGGCCGCCGCCAGCCGCTCCACCGGCAGCGGCTCGGCGAGATGATCGCGCGCGAAGGCCAGCGCCGCGCCGATCCGGTCCGACGCCACCGGCAGTTCCGCCAGCGTCGAGAATTGCGACTGGCCGCCGGGGCGCTGCCACGGCACCACCATTTCCTTGGCCACCTGCGCCGCCAACGCCGGCCCCAGATCATCGGCGATCAGCGCCAGTGCCAGGTCGATGCCGGCAGTGATGCCCGCCGATGTCCACACCGGCCCGTCGCGAACGAAGATGCGATCGGGGACGACGCTGACCTGGCGGAACTGCCGGGCCAGTTCGGCGGCGCGGCGCCAGTGAGTCGTCGCGCGCCGGCCATCGAGCAGCCCGGCGGCGGCGAGCACGAAACTGCCCGAACAGATGCTGGTCGTGCGCCGCGCCCCCGCTGCCGTGCGGCGGACGTGATCGAGCAGCGCCGGCGCCCGCATCGCCGTGCGCGTCCCCTCCCCACCGACCACCACCAGCGTATCGCAATCCCCCTCATCGAGTGGCGCCGCCTCCACGGCCAACGCCGCCGACGACGGCACCGGCCCCGGCGTTTCGGCACAGACGGTCAGGGCATAGGCGCCCGGCACGAACCGCCCGGCAATCTCGAACGCCGCCAGCGGCCCGGCCAGGTCGAGAATCTGGAAATCGGCAAAGACCAGGAAACGAATGGCGCGGGTCATGGCACGAAAGGAGGGAATATTGTCATTTCAGCCATAGTCTCGGCGTGGCATGATGCGCTTGTCAATCGGAAAGGACCCGCCATGGCCAACCCGCTCACCATCGTCTTCCCGCTCTACCCACAACTGACGCAACTGGATTTCACCGGGCCGTTCCAGTTCCTTTCTCGGCTGCCCGGCGCCCGGACCATCGTCGCTTCCGCCCAGGGCGGTGAGATCGAAGCGGAAGGCGGCATGGTCTTCGGCCGTACCACCCGCCTCGCCGACATCGCGTCCTGCGACATCCTTTGCGTTCCCGGCGGCTTCACTGCCACCGAAGCGGCGCTCGACCCCGATTTCCTGCCGCACATCCGCCGCTTGGGCCTTAGCGCCCGCTACATCACCTCGGTCTGCACCGGCTCGCTGATCCTCGGCGCCGCCGGGCTGCTGGTCGGCAAGCGCGCCGCCTGCCACTGGCACTGGCGCCACCTGCTCAGCGAATTCGGCGCCATCCCCGATCCCGGCCGCGTCGTCCGCGATGGCAATATCTTCACTGGCGGCGGCGTCACCGCCGGCATCGACTTCGCGCTGACACTCGTCGCCGAAATCGCCGGTGACGATTATGCGCAAACGCTCCAGCTCGGCCTCGAATATGCCCCGGCACCGCCGTTCAGCGCCGGCCGCCCGGAAACCGCCCCGCCCGCGATCCTCGCCGCCTATGAAGCCCGCATGGCACCGCTGCTGCCACCACGGGCGGCGCAGGCGCGAGAGGCGGCGGCGGCGATGATTCGAGTATAGAAGGAGGCCTCCGGCGGCTGGGGCCCCAGGCCCCAGACCCCGATTGTTGCGGACCCGCTTACTTCACGGGCACCCAGACGAATCCGTCGCCCTTGACCGCGGCACGCCCCAGCCCCGGATAAGGGAAATGCGGCGAGAACAGCAGCTCGCCGCTTTTAGCCGCATTGGCCAGCATCGCCGTGCGGCTGGCGGCGCCGAGCGCGCGGTCGCGGTCGAAGCCCATTGCCCAGCCCGGCTTGGCCAGCGAGATGACATAGCTATGCGCGCTGTCGCCGATGGCGAGCAGGGATTTGCCAGCGGAGCTGATGCGATAGCCGCTGTGGCCGGGGGTGTGGCCATCGATGGCGACGGCGGTGATGCCGGGTGCGACGGTCGCGCCGGGTTCGAAGGCCTGCACCTGGGCACCGATGGCGGCGACGAGCCTGGCATTGGCGGGCGCGGCCTTGATCGCCTCCCACTCCTTCGCCGCGACATGAATGACCGCCTTGGGGAAATTCGACGCGCCCTCGGCGCTGGCGAGGCCGCCGACATGGTCGCCATGGCCATGGGTGATGAGGATGTCGGTGATCGCGGCGGGGGCGATGCCCGCCTTGGCCAGGCTGGCGGCGAAAATGCCGCGCGGCGCGCCATAACCGGTATCGATCAGCACCAGATGCCCGCCGGTCCTGACCAGCAGCACATTGACCGACAGCGCGATCTGCCCGGTCGGTGCGCCAGCGGCGGCGAGCACGGCATCGACCGCGGCCGGCGACTGGTCGACGCCGAAGATCTTGTTGTCATTGGGGGCGTTCTGCGCCGCGTCGCGCAGCGCCAACAGATCGAGCTTGCCGAGCTTGAACGGCGTCACCTCCGGCTGGACGGCCACCGGGCCGACCTGGGCTGTGACGGGAGCGGCGAATGCCAATGCCAGGGCGATGGTGACGAACGGACGGAGCATAAGAGCCTCTTGCGCTGAAGAACGCCGCGAGTGTCGCTGTGCCAGCCGCACAACACAAGCCCATCGGCCTCTCGCCCGGGCTGACGCTGCCTGCTAAGGTCGCTTCGTGAGCAAGCAGCACCTCTATCTCGTCGATGGCTCCGGCTATATCTTTCGCGCCTACCACCGGCTGCCGCCGCTGACCGACCCCGAAGGCACGCCGGTCGGCGCCGTCTATGGCTTCACCGCCATGCTGTGGAAGCTGATCACCGAGCTGGCCAATGCCGAGGCGCCGACGCACCTGGCGGTGATCCTCGATGCCGGCAGCCACACCTTCCGCAACGACATGTACGAACATTACAAGGCGCACCGGCCGCCGGCGCCCGAGGATCTGGTGCCGCAATTCCCGCTGATCCGCGATGCGGTGCGGGCGTTCAGCGTGCCGTGCATCGAGGAAGCCGGCTTTGAGGCCGATGACATCATCGCCAGCTATGCGCTCGCCGCGCTGCGCGCCGATTTCAACGTCACCATCGTCAGTTCCGACAAGGATCTGATGCAGCTGGTCCAGCCTGGCATCGACTGCCTCGACACGATGAAGAACCAGCGCATCGACCGCGCCGAGGTCATCGAGAAGTTCGGCGTGCCGCCCGAACAGGTCGGCGAAGTGCTGGCGCTGATGGGCGACACCGCCGACAATGTGCCGGGCGTGCGCGGTGTCGGGCCAAAGACCGCCGCCGAGCTGATCACCGCCTATGGCAGCGTCGAAGGCGTCATCGCCAATATCGACGCCATCAAGAAGCCCAAGCTGAAGGAAACGCTGGCCGCATCGATCGACGATGCCCGGCTGAGCCGCGAGCTGGTGCGGCTGAAGGACGATATTCCGCTCGCCGAGCCGCTCGACGCGCTGACGCTGCGCCACCCGCCGCACGAACCGCTGGCGAAATTCCTCGCCAAGCACGGTTTCCGCGGCATGCTGGCCAAGCTGGGCCGCGAGACCGAAGCCGCGCACGCCATGCCGGCGACGGCGGTGACCGAGGCCATCCCCTTCACCCACAGCGACTATGAAACCGTCACGACGCGCGACCGGCTCGACTGGTGGGTGGCGGAGGCGCTGCGGCTCGGCGTCGTCGCCGTCGATACCGAGACCGACAGTCTCGACACGATGCGCGCCCGGCTGGTCGGCATCAGCCTGGCGACAGCACCGGGCCGCGCCTGTTACATCCCGCTCGGCCATCAGTCGGGCGAGGGCCTGCTCGCCGAAACCGTGCCGCAGCTCGACCTCGCCACCGTCATCGCCGCGCTCAACCCGGTGTTCGCCGCGCCCGATGTGCTGAAGATCGGCCAGAACATCAAATATGACCTGATCGTGCTGCGCCGCCACGGCGTGCCGGTGCTGGCGCCCTATGACGACACCATGCTGCTCAGCTATGCGCTCGATGCCGGGCGCTGGAATCACGGCATGGACGATCTGTCGACCCGCCACCTCGGCCATACGCCCATTGCCTTCAAGGATGTGACCGGGGGCGCAAAGGGCAAGTACGACTTCGCCCAGGTGCCGCTGCGCGCTGCCACCGATTATGCCGCCGAGGATGCCGATGTGACGCTGCGCCTGCAGCGCGTCTTCCGCGACCGGCTGTGGCGCGAGCAGGTGAACGGCATTTACGAACAGGTCGACCGCCCGGCGCTGGCGGTGATCGCCGATATGGAAATGGCCGGGGTGCTGGTCGACCGCAGTGCGCTCGCCTCTTTGTCTGCCGCCTATGAGATCGAGATCGCCCGGCTGGAGGGCGAGATTCACGCGCTAGCCGGCGGGCCGTTCAGCATCGGCAGCCCCAAGCAATTGGGCGAAGTGCTGTTCGAGCGCATGGGCCTGAAGAGCGGCAAGAAATCATCGAAGACCGGCGCCTGGACCACCGATGTCACCGAGCTGACCCGGCTGGCCGAGGACGGGGCCGAGATCGCCACCAAGGTTCTGGAGTGGCGCGAGAATTCCAAGCTGAAATCGACCTATACCGACGCGCTGCAAGGCCAGATCAACCCCGAAACCGGCCGGGTGCACACCAACTACGCACTCGCTGCCACCTCGACCGGGCGCTTGTCGTCGAACGACCCCAATCTGCAGAACATCCCGATCCGCACCGAAATGGGCCGGCGCATCCGCCACGCCTTTGTCGCGGCGCCCGGCCATGTGCTGATGGCGGCCGATTACAACCAGATCGAGCTGCGGCTGGTCGCCCATATCGCCGATGTGCCCGAACTGAAGGCCGTCTATGCCGAAGGCGGCGACGTCCATGCCCTGACCGCCCGCGAAGTGTTCGGCGAGGTGACGCGCGACACCCGCGCCCGCGCCAAGACCATCAATTTCTCGATCATCTATGGCATTTCCGCCTTTGGCCTCGCCCAGCGGCTGGGCATCGAACGCGGCGAGGCGGCACGCTATATCGAGCTCTATTTCAGCCGTTTCCCCGGCATCCGCAACTACATGGGCGAAACCATCGAGTTCGCGAAGACCCATGGCTTTGTCACCACCCTGTTCGGTCGCAAGGCGCATGTGCCGCTGATCGCATCGAAGAACCAAGGCGAGCGCCAGTTCGCCGAGCGCGCCGCGGTCAACGCCCGCGTGCAGGGCACCGCCGCCGACATCATCAAGCGCGCCATGGTGCAGATGCCGGGCGCGCTGGCCGGCGCCGGGCTGACCGGCACGCGCATGCTGTTGCAGGTGCACGATGAACTGGTGTTCGAAGTGCCGGAAGGCGAGGTCGCGGGGGCCACCCCGATCATCCGCGCCACCATGGCCAACGCCCATCGCCCGCTGGTCGACCTGTCGGTGCCGCTGGGCGTCGAGATCGGCAGCGGCCCCAGCTGGGGCGATGCGCACTGAGTTTGACCATCACACCGCAATGGCGCCGAATTCCTTCCAACCGGCGGCCGTGTTGATCCAGCCGGCGTTGCCACCGGGCTGGGGCGCGCTGTTGAAGACGATATCGCCGATCTGACCACCCGCCGGCAGCGCATCGCCGATGGCGATGTCGCGCCCGGCGGTGCTGGCGAGCGAAGCGGGATCGAGTGTCGTGCCCAGCCGCAGCCGCGGAGTTTCGACGCCCAGGCCGGTGACCAGCCGCTGCCGCGCCACCACATCGGCGCCGTCTCCACCCGTCAGCTCGATCTTGTAGCCATTGCCGGACAGGCTGCGTGCTTCGACAAAATTGCCGATATACTCGCTGCCCAGGCAGAAATTGGCGATTCCCAGCACATGGTGGTTGCCTTTGTCGACGCCATTCGATTCGGCATAAACGTTGAGGAAGATATCGCCCCCGGAAGCATATGGGTTTTGCCAGGCAAGGTGGGTGACGTCGGTTCCGATGACCAGATTCTCTGTCGCCAGCAAGCGGACCAGCCAGTTGCTGATGGAGTCAGACAGAACATCGAGAGCATCGAAATACCGACGAATGACACCATAATAGTGCTTTGCCGTGTCCTCTGTCCGGGAATTGAACGCGACGCTTTCGAGCAATTCGGGATAGTTTGCCGGGTCGGGCAACATGAGCCTTTGCTTGGGTATATTGGTGTCTGCCAGGTAAGCATCCTCCATCTCGGTGCGCGCTGCGTCGATGGCTTGCGCCAGATTGCGGACAATACCGTCATAGCCGGCGACAAGCGTTTCGAGTTTCGGGATATCGGGCGCGATCTGGTTGAGGCGGACGCCGATTTGAACCGCACGCGCCGCGCTGACACCGCCAGCCAGTTCCTGTTGCAACGCCGCATCTTCGGCGCGCAATGCCGCTATCGTTTTTTTGACGGCCGCGATCTCCAGCGGCAGGATGTCCGCCAGCCCGGCATGATCGCGGTTCAGCACATTGTGGGGGCGATAAACGCCGCCCAGCCGATTATACGCCATCTGGCAGCCGATGAAGCTGTTCTGCCCCAGCCGGCTGAGATCCCGCACACCCCATGCGCAATTATTGACGAACTGCGCGCCGATGATCGTGCAAACATTGGCGTCACTCCCGAAAATGTGCAGCCCGTCGCCGCCGTTGCCGGTGACGAAGACCGTGTCGAGCCGAGTCAGCCCCGTCAGCGCCTGGACATCCAATGCGGTGCGATCGGTGCCGCTGCCGTTGCCATAGATATAGATGCCATGACCGTCGAACTTCGCCACCGTCACGTCACGCACCGCCATGCGGGTGAAGGCGGTGATGCCATGGGCGCCTTGTGAAGGCAGATAACTGCTCTCGCGCTGGTCCATCATCAGATGGACCTCGGCTTCACCATGGCCCAGCGGATCAACCGCAAGCAGGGTCAGTTTCTCGATGCAGCTGCCGCCGGCATAGCTGACGCCGGCTTCGTCCTCCAGTCCGGCGAACTTCATATGGGCCATGGTGCCGGTTGCATGGACAACGATGCCCTTCGTCCCTTTGGGAAACATCAGCACGGTTCCGGGAAAATCGCCGTGCGCGCCCGATCCGACCAGCGCCATCGGGCATTTCAGATGCAACGTGCCGGCAAAGAAATAGCTGCGTGCCTTGAAACGCAGTGTGAAGCCGCGGAAATTGTAATGCGGCGGTTCGGCGCTGCGCCACGTGCCAGAGCCAAAGGTGCCGAATTGCGCCTGAGCGCGATCAAACGCCGGCAACCAATTGTCGCCATCGTTCTGAAAGTAAAAATCCTCGATGAAAACGTCGCTCATGTCTGTCCCCCTGCCAGCCCAATGTTTCGAGCCGGGACAGAAATTTCAACAGATTAAAGCAGGGCGCGCGCTGTCCAATAGGTGAGGCCCGCCGCAACATAGGCCGCGGCGAACAGATAGGCGAACATGAAGGCCGGCCATTTCCACCCCCCGGTTTCGCGCCGCGTCACCGCCAGGGTCGAGATGCACTGCGGCGCGAAGACAAACCAGGCGAGAAAGGCCAGCGCCGTCGGCAGTGGCCAGGTGCCGCGCAGCCGTTCGATCAGCCCTTCGGCATGGTCGGCATCGGTGCCTTGCAGCGAATAGACGGTGCCGAGCGCTGCCACCGCCACTTCGCGCGCCGCCATGCCCGGCACCAGCGCCAGCGCGATTTCCTTGTTGAAGCCGATGGGACGGAACACCGGCTCCAGCGCCAGGCCGATCTGGCCGGCGATGCTGTATTCCAGCGCCGGGCGATCGGCACCGACGGGCGGTTTTGGCCAGGTCGCCATCGCCCAGAGCGCGACGGTCGAAATCAGGATGATACCGCCGGCGCGGCTGATGAAGGCCTTGGCGCGCTGATAAAGGCCGATGCCGATATCGCGCGGTGCCGGCCATTGATATTTCGGCATTTCCATCAGGAAGGTCGGGCTGGCCCCCTTGGTCACCGAATGGCGCAGCGCCCAGGCCGCCACCAGCGCGCCGAGCACGCCGACGATATAGAGCGCGAACAGCACCAGCCCCTGCAGCCCGAGCACGCCCAGCACCGGCCGATCCGGAATGAAGGCACCGATGATGACGGCATAGACCGGCAGCCGCGCCGAACAGGTCATCAACGGGGCGATCAGAATGGTGGTCAGCCGGTCATTGGGCGAATCGATGGTCCGCGTCGCCATGATGCCGGGCACCGCACAGGCAAAGGACGAGATCAGCGGAATGAAGGCCCGCCCGTTGAGGCCGACGCGCGCCATCAGCCGGTCCATCAGGAACGCCGCGCGCACCATATAGCCCGATTGTTCGAGGCAGAGGATGAAGAAGAACAGGATGAGAATCTGCGGCAGGAACACTACCACCGCGCCGACCCCGCCGAGCACGCCATCGACCAGCAGCGAACGCCACGGCCCTGCCGCCATGCCGGCGCCCAGCGCGTCCTGCGCCTGTGTCACCAGCCCGGCCAGCCAGCCCATCGGCGCTTTCGCCGCGGCGTAAACCGCCTGAAACATGCAGAACAGCAGCAGACCGAGCAGCAACGGCCCCAGCACCGGGTGCAGCGCCAGCCGGTCCAGCCGCTGCGACCAGCGCCGCTGCGCGCCCTGCGCCAGCGTCACCGTGTTGGCGATCATCCGCGCCTCGCGCTGCAACAGCCGCACATCGGCTTCAGGGCTTGCGGCGATGGCGGGCGCCGGCCCGGTCAGTGTCGCCGCCAGTTGCGCGCCCAATTCCACCAGTCCGCGCCGCCGCACCGCCACCGTGGCGATCACCGGCACGCCCAGAATCTCGGCCAGCGCTGCCGCATCGATCTTCGTGCCGTCGCGCTCGGCCAGATCGACCATGTTCAGCGCCACGATCATCGGCAGGCCGAGTCGGCGCAATTCCAGCACGAAGCGCAGATGGTTGCGCAAATTGGTGGCGTCGATGACGGCGACGATGGCATCGAGCCGACGCTCGCCCTGCAGATGGCCGAGCACGGCATCGCGGGTCACCGCTTCGTCGGGGCTGCGCGGGGTGAGGCTGTAGGTGCCGGGCAGGTCGATCAGATCGGCGATGCGGCCATCGGGCAGCGGCAGCTTGCCGGCCTTGCGCTCCACGGTGACGCCCGGATAATTGCCGACCTTCTGGCGGCTGCCGGTCAAGGCGTTGAACAGGCTGGTCTTGCCGGCATTGGGGTTGCCGACCAATGCCACCACCGGCTGGGCAATCGCCACGGTCATGCCGCGGTTTCGACCTCGATCAGCCGGGCCATCTGGCAGCGCAGTGCCACCACCATATTGCCGACGCGCACCGCCAGCGGATCACCGCCAAAGGGCGCACGGTGCAAAAGCTCGACATCGACGCCTTCGTCGAAACCGAGTTCGTGCAGGCGTTCGGCGGTCTGCGGGTCGAGCCCGGCGCGGTCGATGGCCGCAATCACCGCCACTTCGCCGGGGCGCAGGCGCTCGATCAGGTGGGGGGTGGACATGCGGGAAACGGCCAATCGCTGCAATTGTTGCGAACGATTATCATGTAGAACCGGGTCGCGCCAGTGCGGATGCTACGTAAGGCGATTCACCGCACGCGGGCGATCACACCGCCGGATAGCGCAAACGCCCGAGGAAGCGCGCCGGATCGGGCAGCCTGGCCAGAGCGCCGGTCAGCTTCGCCTTGGTCTTTTCGAAGCGCATGATGCCATCGATGCGGCGGTCGATGAAGGCACGCGTGGCAGCCGCATCGTCGCTGTCATCGTCCAGCCAATAGAGCAGGCTGGCCGAATAGACGCCGCCCAGGATCGTCCGCTTCGAATAATGGTTGAAGTCGGTGGCGGTGTCGCCGGCGGCCCGCCACATCGCGTCAGCGGTGCGCCACAGGGTGCGCGCGGCGAGCGCGGCATGCTGCGGCTGCGCCAGCACGGCAAGCGCACGGCGCACGGCCTCGCGATCGGCGGCGGCCTGGTCGAAGCGGGTGGTCAGCGCCAGGCGGATGCGGTCGCGCACCTTCATGGTCCCGGCGCCGGCGGCCGCCATCGCTTCGGCCATCATCGCATCGGCGCGGGCGGTGAAGGCATCGACCATGGTGGCGGCATCGGGCAGCGCCAGCGCGGCGATATCGCGATCGATGCCTTCCGCATCCGCGGCCAGGTCGCGCGCCTCGGCGCTCCAGCCGTCGAACGGCACATTGGGCAGCATCGCCGCGACAAGGCGGGGACGCAGTTCGGCGAGCGGGATATCCTCGGTCATCTGTCGACTATAGCCCAGCGCGCCGCGCGCCTCCAGCGCCGCCGTGTCACAGTTGATGCACGCCGTCGCGTGATGCGCGCAGGACCGCCGCCGCGGCTTCACCTCGGCCCTGTTCATGATATCTTGCGGCCGGGCTTGACCAAGGCGGGATTCATGGTGGCGCAAGGACAATGCAATTGCGGCGCGGTGGCGTTCGAGATCAGCACCGCGATTTCCGACGTCCATGTCTGCCATTGCTCGATTTGCCGGCGCTATACCGGCAGCAACGGCATCGCGGTGGTGGTGGTCGGCAATAACGCGTTCCGCTGGCTGCGCGGCGAAAGCGACATCGCGCGCTGGCAAAAGCCCGACGCCGATTGGGAAGCATCCTTCTGCCGTGTCTGCGGCTCAGCCTTGCCCGGCCAAAATGATGCGGCTCGCATGTTCATCCCGGCCGGCCTGATCTCGCAGGGCGGTGAAGGCCTGAAGGTCGCGCAGCATATCTGGGTGGGATCAAAGGCCGGCTGGGACGTCATCGGCGACGATGGCCAGCAGCATCAGGAAACACCGGCGCGATAATCAGGCGCGCGGCAGCCGGAACGCGGCGATGCGCGCTTTGCCTTATCGTGATCCGCCGGCCGGACTCTGCTTGTCTCGGCTTTATGCCTCTGCTATGCGGCCGCTTCGCTCGGGCAGGCTCGCTTGCCGGAATCAATCGTATTTTGACAAGCGTCGGGGCTGTGCCAGCCCGGGCGACGTGAATGGAGAGAACGGCTGCATGCAAATCGTGGTTCGCGACAACAATGTCGATCAGGCGCTGCGCGCGCTCAAGAAAAAGCTGCAGCGCGAAGGCGTCTACCGCGAAATGAAGCTGCGCCGCCACTATGAAAAGCCCAGCGAAAAGCGCGCTCGCGAAAAGGCCGCCGCCGTGCGCCGCGCCCGCAAGATGGAGCGCAAGCGCGCCGAGCGCGACGGCATCAAATAAGCCGTAATTTCAATCTGTTGAATTGAAGGCCAGAGCGATGGCAAGTGCCAATCCCAATGCCGGCAACCCGTCGGGCGGCGCCGGCAAATGGGTGCTGGGTGCCCTTGTCATCATCGGTTTGGTCGCCGTGCTGGTCTGGGCCGGCACGCAGTCGCAGGTCGCCGCGGTGCGCGCCGAGGACATGAAGTTCCTGGCCGAAAACGCCAAGCAGCCCGGCGTCATCACCACGCGCAGCGGCCTGCAATACAGCATCATCCGCCAGGGCAGCGGGCCGAAGCCGGCCCGCACCGACACGGTCCTCGTCCATTACGAAGGCCGGCTGATCGACAAGACGGTGTTCGATTCGTCCTATCAGCGCGGCCAGCCCGCCGCCTTCCCGCTCGACCAGGTGATTCCCGGCTGGACCGAAGGCGTGCAGCTGATGCCGACCGGCAGCAAGTTCCATTTCGTCGTGCCGCCCGCCCTGGGCTATGGCGCCCGCGGTGCCGGTGGCGTCATCCCGCCGGGGGCCGTGCTGGAATTCGACATCGAACTGCTGGCGATCAAGCCGAGCTGATTCCTAGACGTCAGGGCCGCCGGCGGCTGGTGTCGACGACCCCAGACCCCGATCGATTGATCGTCAAAATAGCCCTGTTGTTGCGCTTGAACCGGCCCCACAGATGGGATCTGGGGCCTCAGTCCCGCCGCACCAGCGTCCCCACCCCGCGCCGGGTGAAGATTTCCAGCAGCATGACATGGCCGATGCGGCCATCGAGGATGACGGCGGCATCGACGCCGGCTTCCACGGCCGACACACAGGTTTCCAGCTTCGGGATCATGCCGCCGGTGATGGTGCCATCGGCGACCAGCTCGGCGATGGCCGCCGGGGTCAGGTCGGTCTTCAGGCTGCCGTCCTTGCCCAGCACGCCGGCGACATCGGTGAGCAGGAACAGCCGCGCGGCGCCCACCGCCCCGGCAATGGCGCCGGCCATGGTATCGGCGTTGATGTTATAGGTATGGCCATCGGCGCCGACCGCGACCGGCGCGATCACCGGCACGATGCCGGCGGCGAGCAGCGTGTCGATGATGGTGCGATCGACGGCTTCCGGTTCGCCGACAAAGCCGAGATCGACGACCTGTTCGATGGCGCTGTCCGGGTCGCGCGTCGTGCGCTGCACCTTCACCGCGCGCACCAGCCCGGCGTCCTTGCCGGAAATGCCGGCCGCCTTGCCGCCGGCGCTGGCGATCCAGGCCACCAGTTCCTTGTTGATCGATCCGGCCAGCACCATTTCGGCAACCTGGGCGGTGGCGGCGTCGGTGACGCGCAGGCCATCGACGAAGCGGCTTTCGATGCCCAGCCGCTTCAGCATTGCCCCGATCTGCGGGCCGCCGCCATGAACGACGACCGGCAGGATGCCGACCGCCTTCAACAGCACGATATCTTCGGCAAAATCCTGCGCCAGCGCGGCATCGCCCATGGCATGGCCGCCATATTTGACGACGAAGATCTTCCCCGCATAGCGTTGCAGATAGGGCAGCGCCTCGATCAGCGTTTCGGTCTTGGCGAGCATTTCGGGGGCGGGGGCGTGTGACATGGCGGCGTCTATAGGGCGATGGTTCCCAAGAGGAAAGCGATGAGCACCGGCTATTCCGGCACGCCGCTGCGCCAGAAGCTGGGGGTGAAGCCCGGGCAGACGACCTGGCGGCTGGCGATGCCGGACGCCATCGCTGACGAAATCGATGGCGACGCGCCGCCGCTGCTGGTGCCGGCGCCGCGGCCGGGCCTCGCCAGCGCGCATCTGTTCGTTACGGAAGCCGCGCTGCTGGCCACGACCCTCACCCACCTGCGGCCACTGCTCGATCCCGCCGGCATGGTCTGGATATCCTGGCCCAAAAGGGCCGCCAAAATCCCGACCGATGTCACCGAAGACGTGATCCGCGCCGTCGCGCTGCCGCTGGGCTATGTCGATGTGAAGGTCTGCGCCGTCGATGCCATCTGGTCGGGCCTGAAACTCGTCATCCGGAAGACGCAGCGCTGAGCGTCAGCACCAGCGAGCCGCCGACCGGTACGGCCGCCCAGCGCGTGGTGAGATCGGCCAGCCGCGCCCGGATCGCGGCCAGCGTTGCCGAGGGCAGATCGAGGGGCGTGTCGCCGCGCGCCTCGCAGGTGACGCGATAGAGCGACAGGAATTCGGCATCGCCGACCGGGCCGCCGCTCCACGCCTCGGCCTGCACGGTCTCGACCAGCCGCTCGACCGACCGATGATGCGGATTGTCTACCCCGGCGCGAAAGCCCGCATCACCCCCATCCGCAATTCCGCCCAGAAAGCCGATGGTCGCCACCTCTGCCTCCACGGCGAAATGCACCATGTCATGCGGGATGATGCCCTGTTTCGGGCAGTCGATCACCGGCTGCGGCCCGGCGGCGGTGACGATGGCGAGCCGGTCGAACTTGCCGGCGCCCTTGGTGAAGGTCAGCTGCATGGCGGGCTCATAGCACAATCACACATCAGCTGAAGGTATTGCCTCCGGCGGCTGGGGCCTTTCCCCTTCAGTGCATCTCCTCGCCACCCGACACGTTCAGCGCCTCGCCGGTGACATAGACGGCATCGGGCGACGCGAGCCAGGCGCAGGCGGCGGCGGTGTCGCTGCCGAGGCCGGGCCGACCGAGCGGGTTCTTCGCCCGCATGTTGGCAAGATAGGCCTCGACCGAATCGAAGCCGAGCAGGCGCGAGAAATAGGCGTTCTGCGCGGCGCCGAGCCCGGTGGTGACATGATTCGGGCAGACGGCGTTGACGGTGATGCGGTGCGCGCCGAGCTCGACGGCGTTGGAGCGGGTCAGGCCGATCATGCCATGCTTCGACGCCGTATAGGGCGCCATGTGCGGAAAGCCGGATTTCGCCGCCTGCGACGCGATGTTGATGATGCGGCCGGCAATGCCGTCGGTACCCGGCCCCTGTGCGATGAACTGGCGCGCCGCCGCCCGGCTGGCGAGGAAGGCGCCCTTCAGGTTCACGTCGAGCACCCGGTCCCAGTCAGCGCCGCTGGTATCGAGCAGCGGCTTCATCAGGAAACCGATGCCGGCATTGTTGACCAGCACATCGATGCGGCCAAAGGCGGCGATGGTGCTGGCGATCAGCGCCTCGCACTGGGCTTCGTCGGCGACGTCGCAGGGCTGGTAGCGCACCGGGCCGCCGCGCGCTTCGAGATCGGCGACCACCGCGGCGGCATCGGCGGACGAGGCCAGCCCTTCGCCGCCACTGCCGACATCACTGACCACACAGGCAGCGCCTTCATCGGCGAAGCGCTGCAGGATCGCCTGGCCCAGGCCCGCCGGCCGGCCGGAGCCGGTGACGACGACGACTTTCCCTTCGAACCGGCGCATCAGGCGAGGCTCAGCGCTTCGGTCAGCATGAAGAAGGGCGGGCCGCCCAGCCATGCACGGAATTCGGCGGCGACCTGGGTGGAAGCGTCGGTGGCGATATCCTTCCAGAAGCCGTCCATGTCGGCGATATCGATGATCTCGATATAGTCGAACGGCGGCTTGTCCTCGCTGCCGAGCAGGCCGGTGGCGCGATAGATGTTGAAATCGTCGATGGAGGGCAGCGCCCGCACGCCGGGCAGGTCGCGCGCCTTGGCCCAGGCTTCATATTCGGCGCGGTCGGCATCGGGGCGCAGGTTGAACAGCACGATGATCTTCATGGCAGCGTCCTTTCAGGCAAAGTCGGCAGGCAGGCGATAGGCGTTGAGGGCGGCATCGAGCCGGGCGGCCAGCGCCAGCAGATCGGCCTCCGATCCCGCCCGGCCGACCAGCTGCACCGCCACCGGCAGCCCGTCACCGTCAACGCCGGCGGGCAGCGACAGGGCCGGCAGCCCGGCAATATTGGCGAGCGCGGTGAAATCGGCCTGGGTGACCGGCGCCCGGCCGTGCGCGAACGCCACCTGCGGCGCGGTCGGCATCAATATGACATCGGCACTTTCCAGCACGCGGTGCAGCGTCGCTGCGGCGTGCGCCATCATCGCCTGGCCGTCGCGCCACTGCTCGGGCGTCGCGTTGACGCCATAGTCCATCAAAGCTGCGAAATGCCGGCTGACACCGCCGGCCGCACGGTCGGCGGCAAAATCGACGGCCGCCGCGCGCGCCGATTCGATGAAGCCCGCGAGCCGCGGCGCCGGCAGGGCGAGGCCCGGTGTCGGCACCTCCGTCACCGTCAGCCCCAGCGCGACCAGCGCCGCCTGTGCGGCGCGATAGCCGGCGGTCACCGCGGCTTCGCATGGCGCCGCATCGACAGCGGCCAGCGTCGCCACCCGCAGCAGCGGTTGCGGCGCCGCCAGCGGGGTCAGCACCGCCATGACCGCCGCCAGATCGGCGATTGAGCGCGCCAGAGGGCCAATGCTGTCGAGCCGGCGAGCAAGGAACACCAGGCCATCGTCGGGCAACAGGCCGTTCGTCGGCTTCAGCCCGTAGACACCATTGTAGGCCGCCGGAATCCGCACCGATCCCAGCGTATCGGTGCCCAGCGCCGCCGCGCACAGCCCCGCCGCCACCGCCGCGCCGGAACCGCCGCTGGAGCCACCCGGCGTGCGGCCCAGCCGGTGCGGATTCTCGCAGCGGCCAAAGGCCTCATTGTCCGTCGTCGCGCCCAGCGCCGCCTCATGCATGTTGAGATGGCCGAGGATGACGGCGCCTGCGTTGCGCAGCAGCGTTACCACCGCGGCATCGGCGGTGGCGATGGCATCGCGGCGCGCGGCGACGCCGGCGGTGGTCGCCAGGCCCTCCACATCGATATTGGCCTTGATGCCGATCGGCACGCCCTCCAGCGGCCGCGCCTCCCCACGGGCGATGAGTGCCGCCGACAGCGCCGCATCGGCGCGGGCGCGGTCGGTATCGAGCGCGGTAAAGGCCTTGAGCTGGCCGTTGTGGCGTTCGATGCGCGCCAGACAGGCCTCGGTCACCGCCACCGCATCGGCGCGGACCAGATCGGCAATGGCGAGGCGGTGCAGCATCACAGGCCGCGCTCGTCAATGAGGCGCAGCGGCTTTTGCCGCACATCGATCTGCGTCGCCGCCGCCGTGCCGCCCGGCGCCACCAGCGCCACCGCCACTTCGACGCCCAGGCCGGTGCGCAGCAGCGCCGCCAGCCCGGCCGGGTCGCTGTCCGGCGCGCGATGTTCCAGCGTCACCGTCAGCGTGTCGTTGCCGCGCGCATCGCGGGTCATCCGGCAGATATATTCGCCGGTCAGTTCCGGGCGATTCTCGATCAGCGCGCCGATGGCGTGCGGGAAGACGTTGATCCCCTTCAGCTTCACCATATTGTCGGACCGGCCGAGAAAGCCCTCGATGCGGCGGAACACCATGCCCGTCGCGTTGCTGTCGGTGCGGAAGGCCGAGACATCATGGGTGTTGAAGCGGATGCAGGGGGCGATATCGTCCTTGTAGAGGCAGGTGACGACCATGTCGCCCTTGGCCCCCGCCGCCACCGGCTGGCCGCTGTCGACGTCGCAGATTTCGAGGAATTGCGCATCCTCCCAGACATAGAGCCCATCGCGCTCCGGCCCTTCGCCGGCGATGCAGCCGGTGTCGCCGACGCCGTACCAGTCATAGGCCTTCGCCCCGCCCCAGGCGCATTCGACGCTCGAACGATCTTCAGTGCCGAGATGCCCGATGATCATGCGCAGCCTGATATGCTCGCCGGGAATCAGTCCTTCGGCGGCGGCGACCTCGGCGAGCTTCCTGATATAGTCGATGAAGCCCACCGCCACCGTCGCGCCGAAATCGGCCATCAGCTGCACCTGCGTCGCCGAACGGGTCTCGATGCCGGTGCCGGCCGACAGGAACACGGCGTTGGTGAAGCGGGTATAGGCCTCGCGGATGTAATGGCCGCCGTTGATCATGCCATGGCCATAGACGCTGTGCACGACATCGCCGGGCGCCAGCCCCTGCCAGCGCGCCATGCGGGCGACGAGCAGATTGCCGACCTCGCGCCCCTTTGGCCCGAACAGCAGCGTCTGCGGCTTGCCGGTGGTGCCGCTGGTGGTGTGGAGGACGACCGGCGGCCGCGTGGCGGGGTCGCCCAGCCCCGGAAAATCCCCGAACGGCGGGTGTGCGGCGATGGAGGCCATCAGGTCGGTCTTGTCATAGGTCGGCAGAAGCGGCAGGTCGTCGAGGCTGCGGATATCGCCGGGCTCGATACCGCGGGCGCCCCAGTGGCGGGCGTAAAAGGGGATCGCCCAGCCGCGCTGCATCAGCCGCAGGAACTGGCGGTTCTGGATGGCGCGCAGCTCATCCGCCGACATCACCGTGTAGCGCGCGGTGAAGGCATCGCCGATCGGGTAATCGCGCAGCAGCTGCGGCACATCGGCGGTGGCGACATAGTCGGGGTAGGTCATGCAGGGGTTCCCGATAGCAGGGTCAGGGGGTCTGACAGGTCGATCGGCACCGCAGCGAGTTCGACAGCGAGCGCCAGCTTGGCAGCATGGGCTTCCGCCGTAAGCGGACTGGCCGGGCTACCCAAGGTTGCCGGCTGTTCGATTTCGATACGGCCATCATGCCAATCGAAAACATGCTTCTGCGGGATGAGCGCGTTTGGATCGACATTGGCATCCTGATGGACGGTCAGCAGCGCAGCGATGCGCAACACCTCCGGATCGGTAAATGTTTCGCTATGGAACCGGCGTGGATCGATGTGACCGTCAATCACCATAAGTGCGGTGAGAAACGGCAAGCAGAGCCGGGCATAGGACGGCGCCATATCGGGCCGGATAGGCCTGTCGACGAGGCGCTTGACCAGCGGCGGTACATAAGCCGCAATCGCGCGCACGTCGTCACGCGTTGCGCCTAAAGTCGCGATCGCTCGGAGCGTGGCATGGCTGGCGCGGCCCGACGGCCAGGGCTTGATGCTGATTTCGGGAATGCGCCAGTGCCGGCCGAGGGTGGCGATCTCGGCGGTCGGATCGCCGGCGTCGAACAGCGGGAAATAGCCGAACGGCCCCATCAGCGCATCGTGCGGCCCCGGCAGCCCGGCAGCGACCAGATCGACGGCGGTGACCGCGGCGCGGGCGGCGGCCGCCACTTGCAAGGGCAGCGCCAGCGAGCCTTCGACATGGGCCTGCATGGTGCCGGCGCATTGGGCATGGGCGAGGCCGAGCACATCGGCGAAACGCTCGGACGGCAGGCCGGCGATGCGAGCGCACGCCAGCGCGGCGCCGATCAGCCCGGCGGTGGCAGGGCGGAAGAAGCGCAGCGGCGAGGTCGCGGCGACGCCGAGCAGGCAAGCGATCTCGACACCGACGACCAGCGCCGCCAGCGCGTCCTCGCGATCGACGCCGCCGCGCGCGTGGCAGCTGGCGTGGAGCGCCGCGGTCACCACGCTCATCGCGTGCACCACCGCCGGCTCGTGCACCGCATCCCATTCGAGGCAATGGATCTGATAGCCATTGGCAAAGGCCGCGCCGGCCGCCGGCAGCCGCACAGCCCGGCCCAGGATCGGCACGGCCGCACCGGCACCCCAGCCCGTCGCCGCCGCCAGCACGCCATCGGCGCCGGGCGCAGTCGAGCCAGCGGCGCCGACCGCCAGCGTGTCGCCGAGCAGCATCAGCGCCGCCGCGCGCACAGCGGCGGGCAAATTCACCGGCCCGGCGGCAAATGCCAGCAGATCAGCGGTTGCCGTCATGCCGTCCACCGCGTGACGAGATCGAACAGCGGTGCCGCCGGCGCGTCATCATCGCTGTCGAGCACCAGCGCCACCGCTCGTTCGGCCTCACCTGCCGGCAAGCCGCCCCAGGCAACCAGCGCCGTCAGCTTCGCCACCAGATCGGCACGGCTGACCGGACATTCGGGGTCACCGAGCGCATCGGCGGCCAGCGCCACCCATTCGCCCACGAAGATGCGCGCGCCGAAATGCGCCGGATAGGCGGCATCGAGATCGGCAGCGATGCCGACGCTGACCCGCGCCCGCGCCGTGGCGAAATCCGCCAGCGCCGCCGGTTCGAAATCGGCAAGCTGCGGCACGCCTTTCGCCGCCACGACCGCGACGGCATGCTGCAGGGAAAATTTCGCCTCGATGGCGCTGACCGGGTGCGGCTTGTCGCAGAAGCGCAGGGCATCGCCATAGGTTTCGACGCGAATCGGTGCGTCGCCGCCCAGCGCCGCGCCCAGTTGCAGCGCCGCATCGATGGCGGGATGGGCATGGCGACAGGCCGGATAGGGCTTGAAGCTGATCTCGTGCAGCCGCCAGCCGGCGCTGTCCGCCACCGCGCGCGGCGCCCGTGTCATCGCCGCGAACACCCCCTGTTCGCCCTCCAGGATCCGCGCCGGCCCGGTAAAGCCCTGCCGCGCCAGCCGGGCGAACCACAGCGCCGACAGGCCGGCATGGGCGGCGTGCAGCGCCTTGGTCATCACCGGTTCGTGCCGCATCCGCCACAGGCCGCCGGCGACCGACCCGGCGTTGCCGAGCGCCGCCACCGTCTCGGCCGGCGTCAGCCCGAACACCGAGGCTGCGGCCGCCGCCGCGCCGAAGCCGCCGGCGGTCGCGGTCGGGTGCCAGAGCGCATAATGATGATCGTCGAACATGCGGCCGATGCTGATCATCGCCTCATAGCCGCGCACGCCGCCATCGAGCAGATCGGCCATGCGCGCGGCGCCGCCACGGCCCGCCTCATCGCGCACCGCGCTCAGCGCCACCGGCCAGAGCACCGGGCCCGGATGCAGCCGGCCCTGGCGGTCGACGTCATCCATTTCCAGCACATTGCCCATCAGCGCGGCGCGGGTGAACGGGTCCGGCTCCGCCGCACGGGCAACCGCCGCCACCGGCTCCCGCCGCGCGCCCGCCACGCAGCCCAGCCAATCGAGCAGGTGCAGCCGCGCCGCGGCGCGCGTCGCCACCGGCACCGGCCGCGCCAGGCGCACGGCCAGATCTTCGGTCAGCGAGGGCCTTGCTGCTTCCACCTGCCACCCTTCTCCCGCCGCATCGCGCCGGGACAATTTGTCCGGACATATTGCGAACAAGCCCGGCATCTATCAAGGTGCGGCGCGAGAACAAAGGGAATTGCGTGAACGCCTCCAGTGCCGAAGACGAACCGGGCGATCTGCCGGGCCGGGCCAGCGACCAGCCGCGCTATGTCCAGGTTGCCGATGAATTGCGCGCCGCGATCACCGCCGGACATTTTGCCGAAGGCGACCAGCTACCCACCGAAAGCGCGCTGTGCGAACGCCATGGCGTCAGCCGCTTCACGGTGCGCGAGGCGTTGCGCCGCTTGCAGGCGGAAGGGTTGATTCGCCGCCGGCGCGGGTCCGGCACCATCGTCGATACCGGCGGTCAGGTGCTGCGCCAGCCGCTGTCCGACGTCGCCGAGCTGCTGCAATATGCGGCCGGGTCGACCTTTGAATTCCGCGTGCACGGCCGCATCGCCCTGTCGGAAGCCCAGGCGGCGGAAATCGGCATCGGCGCCGGCAGCCGCTGGGTCCATCTGTCGGGCGTGCGCACGCTGGCACCGGGCGGTGCTGCGGTCGCCGTCACCGATGTCTATATCAATCCCGATCTCGAAGCCTTTGTGTCGGCGCTGCGGCCGGGGCATGAAACCCTGTTCCAGCAGCTGGGCGCCGCCGCCGGCTTTCGCGTCGTCCGCGTGGAGCAGGACATTCGCGCCGTGGCCGCCGGTGGCCGCGAGGCCAATCTGCTCGGCATGGCGCGGCGGGCGCCGGTGCTGCGCATCATCCGCGTCTACAAGGACGAGAGCGATCGCATCGTCGAAATCTCGATCTCCGCCCATCCCGGCGATCGCTTCACCTATTCGATGCACAGCGACCAGGTTTGATGCGGGTCAGCTTCCCTTAATGTCGCTTGCCGCCTAAAGACGGCTAACGGCCTTGAACGGAGCCCCGGAATGCGTGCACCCCTGCTGCTGATGCTGATGATGGCCACCGGGACGGCACTGGCACAAAGCCCGCCACCGCCACCCGCCACCACTGCGCCATCGATGCTGAAGCCCGTGCCGACACCGGAGGCCGACCGCAGCCTGCCGCGCCAGCGCCTCGTTACCGTCTTCGGCACCGAACAATGTCCGAAACCGACCTCGCCCGATGAAGTGGTGGTCTGCGCCCGCCTGCCCGAATCGGAAATCTATCGCATTCCGGCACAGCTGCGGCGCACCGAAACCCGGCAGAGCGTGTTCAGCCGCAACCGCGCGCTTTTGCTGGGTGATAGCGCCGGAGGTGCCGGCGGCTCGATCGGCAGCTGCAGCGCCGTCGGCCCCGGCGGCATGATCGGCTGCAACAACCGCCAGGTCGATGCCTGGGCGGCCGACCGCACCGAACGCATGGGCTATAACGAGGAAACGCCGCGCTGAAACAAAACGGCGGCCCGGTCACCCGGGCCGCCGCTGTTTCCGTTCGAATTCAGGGTGCCGGCTTGACCGTCGGCGGCTTGCCCGGATTGGCGGGATCGAACTTCACCCGCACCGTCTCGCCGCTGTTGCCGGGGAAATTGGTGAAGATGGCGGTGACCAGATTGGGCACCAGCCGGGTCAGATTGTTGGTGGTGCTCACCGTTTCGGCGCGGCCTTCGAACACGCTGGCCTTGTCGGCGTTGCGCACGATCTTCATCGCCAGCGCGCTGTTGTACTGGGTGACGGAATAGACTTCCTGGCCCCAGCCACCGCCCCAGCCGCCCCAGCCGGCGCCGCCCCAACCGGGGCCCCAACCGCCAAAGCCGCCATACCAGCCGCCGCCCCAGCGACCGCCGCCCCAATAGGGGCCCCAGCCGCCGGCCCACATCGTGCTGGGCCGGGTTTCGATCTTCTCGCGCGGCGCGCCGACATTGTAATCGAGCATGACGGTCAGCGATGCCTGGGCCGGGCTGGCCGCTTCGGCAAAGCCATTAGCGACCAGGCGCTGGCGCACCAGATTGGCATAGGTGGCGAATTCCAGGCCGCCGGCGTTCTGCGGATCCCGCGCCTCGATGGTGAAGGTCTGGCCGGACGGCGGCGGCAGCTGCGAGAAGCGCGCGACGCGCGCTTCAAAGCCCGGCGCGCAACCGGCGAGGAGCGCCAGCGCCGCAATCGGCAGCAGCGCCTGACGACGAACAGATTTTGATACGGGCGACATGGCAGCGAACCCTTTGTTTCAATGCTTCTGATGTGCGACCGAACCTGCCTGTATGCAAGTTAATCGTCGCTGAATTGGTCGCAAGCCCGCGGTAAGATTTCGGCCTTCACCCCGTAAAGCCGACCGCGCGGTGCACCTCGGCCAGCACCGGCTCGGCAATGGCCCGCGCCCGTTCGGCGCCGCGCTCCAGCACGGCATCGATGGCGGCATGATCGCCGCGCAGCGCGTTGAACCGCGCCGAGATCGGCGCCAGCACCGTCACCATCGCGTCGGCAAGCGCCGGCTTGAAGCGGCCGAAGCCCTGGCCGCCGAAGTCCTGCAGCACGGCATCGGCACTGCGATCGGTCAACGCCGCCATCATGCCGACGAGATTGGCGGCTTCCGGCCGGCCGGCCAGCCCGGCGACCTCGCTGGGCAGGGCATCGGCATCGGTCTTGGCGCGCTTTATCTTCTGCGCGATGGTATCGGCATCATCGGTCATGTTGATGCGCGCGGCGTCGACGGGGTCGGATTTCGACATCTTGGCGCTGCCGTCGCGCAGGCTCATCACCCGCGTCGCCGGGCCCTGGATCACCGGTTCCGGCAGCGGGAACAGTTCGACGCCCATGTCGGTATTGAACTTGGCGGCGATGTCGCGCGCCAGCTCCAGATGCTGCTTCTGGTCGTCGCCGACCGGCACATGCGTCGCCTTATAGGCCAGGATGTCGGCGGCCTGCAGCACCGGATAGGTGTAGAGGCCGACGCTGGCGCCTTCACGATCCTTGCCGGATTTTTCCTTGAACTGCGTCATGCGGTTCAGCCAGCCGACGCGCGCGGTGCACATCAGCACCCAGGCCAGCTCGGCATGCACGCGCACCCGGCTCTGCGGGAACAGGATGGAGCGTTCGGGGTCGATGCCGCTGGCCAGCAGCGCCGCGGTCATTTCGCGGATGCCCTGACGCAGCGTCGCCGGGTCCTGCGCCACGGTGATGGCGTGCAGATCGACGACGCAATAGATGCATTCATGCGCATCCTGCATCGTCACCCAGTTGCGGATGGCGCCGAGATAGTTGCCGAGATGCAGATTGCCGGTCGGCTGGATGCCCGAAAACACACGGCTCATGTCAACGCCCCTTGCGCGAAAATTGCGATTTCAGCTCGGCGAGCGTGAACAGCCCCAGCACCCGCGCCGCGCCCAGATAGGCGATGCCGCCCGCCGCGATCAACAGCGCCAGCGCCAGTGCGCGCACCAGCAGCAACCCGGTCATGTACGGCGCCAGCACCAGGCCAAGGCCGATGAGCACCAGCACCATCGCCACCGTTGCCGCCAGGAAGCGCGGCAGGGCCCGGCGCAACCGCGCATCGACATGGAAATGCCCGCGCCGGTTCAGCACCCACCACAGCAACCCGGCGTTCACCCATGCGGCGACGGCGGTGGACAGGGCGATGCCGACATGGCCGAACCGCCAGATCAGCAGCAGATTGCCGACCAGATTGACCAGCATCGAGGCCACCGCGATGCGCACCGGCATCCGCGTGTCCTGCCGGGCGTGGAAACCCGGCGTCAGCACCTTGATCAGCACATAGGCGGGCAGGCCGAGCGAGAAGGCCGCCAGCGCGTCGGCTGTCGCCTGGGTATCGGCGGCGGTGAAGCGGCCATATTCGAGCAGGGTGCGGATGATCGGCTCGGCCGACACGGTCAGTGCCGCCGCGGCCGGCAGCGTCAGCAGCAGCACCAGCTCGATGGCGCGATTCTGGGTGTGGGCGGCGGCGCCGTCATTGCCGGCACCCAATTGCCGGGACAGCGCCGGCAGCAGAGCCGTGCCGACACCGATACCGATCAGACCGAGCGGCAGCTGGTTGAGGCGATCGGCGTAATAGAGGAATGACACCGCGCCTTCCGGCAGGAAGCGCGCCGCCAGCGCCGTCGAGATCAGCAGGTTGAACTGCACGGCGCCGGCCCCCAGCGCCGCCGGCCAGACGATGCGCAGCAGCTGGCGCACCTTCGGCCCCAATTGCGGGGCGCGCAGGCGCAGCCTGATATCGGCGCGCAGGCACGACCAGAGCAGCCACAGGAATTGCAGGATGCCGGCCAGCGACACGCACAGCGCCTGCACCCGCGCACTGGCGACATCATCGGCGCCGTGAAAGAACACCAGCCCGGCGATCAGCACGAGATTGAGCAGGATCGGCGCCGCGGCATTGACCCAGAAGCGCCCGATGGAATTCAAGATGCCGCCCATCAGCGACACCAGGCTGATCAGCATCAGATAGGGAAAGGTCAGCCGGGTGAAATCGACCGCCAGCGCGAATTTCTGCGGGCTGGCGTCGGGAAAACCGCCGGTCAGCGCCCAGACCACCGGTGCCGCGGTGATGACCATCACCAGCGTGAAGATCAGCAGCGCCGGCAGCAGCACGGCAAGCACATCCTCGGCAAAGCGCTTGGCATTGCCCATGTCGCCGCCATCGGCGCCGACCTGGCGGTTGAACATCGGCACGAACGCCGAGGCAAAGGCGCCTTCGGCAAACAGCGCCCGAAACAGATTGGGCAGACGAAAGGCGATGAGGAACGCATCCGCCGCCATGCCGGCGCCGACGAAGCGGGCCATCAGCATGTCGCGGACGAAGCCGGCGATGCGGCTGACCAGCGTCAGGCCACCGATGGTGGCGGTGGCACGAACCAGATTCACAAACCCTCTCCCGCCAGGGGAGAGGGGTGAAGGTCAGGCATTGCCGACCTGGCCGCCCTGGGCCTGCTGCTGCGCCATGTACAGCGAGGCAAAGTCGATCGGATCGAGCATCAGCGGCGGGAAGCCGCCATCGCGTACGGCATCGGCGATGATGCGGCGGGCGAAGGGGAAGATGATCCGCGGTGCTTCGATGATCAGGAAGGGCTCCAGCGCTTCTTCCGGCACATTGGCGAGGCCGAACAGGCCGGCGTAGAGCAGTTCGACGACAAAGGCGGTGGTGTCGCCGGTCACCGCCTTGGCGCTGATCTTCAGCTCGACTTCGAAGACATTGTCGCTGCCGCGCTTGGCGTTGACGGCAACGTTGACGTCGATACGCGGCTGTTCGGTCGACTGCAGCGAGGCCGGCGCGTTCGGGTTCTCGAACGACAGATCCTTGACATATTGGGTCAGGATCGAAACCTGCGGCAGCTCGCCGGCATCCATGTCAAAGCCATTGCCGCCCTGCGACAGATCAATTTCATCGGCCATCGAATTCGCTTTCGTCTCGCAACTGGGGGAAGGCGGGGCGGGCTGTCACCCGCCCGACCCATCAATCTTCGCCGTCGAAGCTTTCGACCGGACCGGAATCCTGGCCCTTGGCGCTGGTGTCGCGGTCGACGAACTCGACGATCGCCATCGGCGTCGCGTCGGACCGGCGGATACCGGCCTTGACGATGCGGACATAGCCGCCCGGACGATCAGCATAGCGGGTGGCCAGCGTGTCGAACAGCTTGACCAGCTGGGCGTCGTCACCCAGGCGGGCGTGCGCCAGACGGCGGTTGGACAGGCCACCACGCTTGGCCAGCGTCACCAGCTTTTCCATATAGGGGCGGATTTCGCGCGCCTTGGGGAGCGTCGTCGTGATCTGCTCGTGCTTGATCAGGCTGGCGGCCATGTTGCGGAACATGGCGAGGCGGTGGCTGGTCGTGCGACCGAGCTTGCGATGGGCATTACCGTGACGCATTTTTCTTCACTCCGTTCGATAGGGGGCCGTGCGAGGTACCCCGGATCAGGCTGATGACAGGGCCAGCCGGATGCCCTTTTTGGTCGTTTCCTGTTCCCGCCGACGCCGCGGCAAAGCCGCGTCGTGACGTCAGACCGGTTCGCGGAAGCCAGCTTCCGCGCCCGGCTGGCCGAGCTTGCGCCTGTCGGCGGTCAGCGGCGCTGACCGCGCGCGGCGCGGCGCTCAAAACTCCTGTTCGAGCTTCTTGGCCATTTCCTCGATATTCTCCGGCGGCCAACCGCTGATTTCCATGCCAAGGCGCAGGCCCATGTGGGACAGCACTTCCTTGATTTCGTTCAGCGACTTGCGGCCGAAGTTCGGCGTGCGCAGCATTTCACTCTCGGACTTCTGCACCAGATCGCCGATGTAGATGATGTTGTCGTTCTTCAGGCAGTTCGCCGAACGCACCGACAGCTCCAGCTCATCGACCTTCTTCAGCAGGAAGCGGTTGATGACGGTGTTGTCGTCGACCTCGATCGGACCACCGGTCGGCGCCGGAGCCGGCGCGGCCGCAACCGTGTCTTCGAAGTTGACGAACAGCTGCAGCTGATCCTGCAGGATCTTGGCAGCATAGGCGAGCGCATCTTCCGGCGACACCGAACCATCGGTTTCGACCGAGATCGTCAGCTTATCATAGTCCAGTTCCTGGCCGACGCGGGTGTTGTCGACCTTGTAGCTGACCTGACGCACCGGCGAGTAGAGCGCATCGACCGGCACCAGGCCGATCGGCGCATCGGCCGGGCGGTTGGCGCTGGCCGGGACATAGCCCTTGCCGGCTTCGACGGTCAGTTCCATGTTCAGCGTCGCGCCGTCATCCAGCGTGCAGATGACCAGGTCCTTATTCATCACTTCCATGTCGCCGGTGACGGCGATCTGGCCGGCGGTGACTTCGCCCGGGCCGGTGGCGGCCAGGTGCACGCGCTTGGGCTGGTCGCCCTGCATGCGGATGGCGACCTGCTTGATGTTCAGCACGATGTCGGTGACATCTTCGCGAACGCCGGCCAGCGACGAGAATTCATGCAGCACGCCATCGATCTTGATGGCGGTGACGGCCGCACCCTGCAGCGACGACAGCAGCACGCGGCGCAGGGCGTTGCCCAGCGTCAGGCCGAAACCACGCTCCAGCGGTTCGGCGACAAAGCTGCCCTTGCGGCGCGCATCGGCGGTCGGCCGCGCTTCGAGCCGGTTCGGCTTCTTCAGTTCGGTCCAGTTCTTGGCGATTACTGCCACAGGCTCACCTCATAATTGGGAAGGGGCGGATCGTCACCCGCCCGTCCCCGTCATCAAAGAATTGCACGATTCCATGCCCCGGGGGTGGGCACGGGCCGAAGCAGCAGCGTCAGACGCGGCGACGCTTCGGCGGCCGCACGCCATTGTGCGGGATCGGCGTCACATCGCGGATCGCGGTGATCTGGAAGCCCACGGCCTGCAGGGCCCGCAGCGCCGATTCGCGACCCGAACCCGGACCGCGCACTTCGACTTCCAGCGTGCGCACGCCATGTTCGGCGGCCTTCTTGCCGGCGTCTTCGGCGGCCATCTGCGCCGCGAACGGCGTCGACTTGCGGCTGCCCTTGAAACCCATGGTGCCGGCCGACGACCAGGCAATGGCATTGCCCTGCGCGTCGGTGATGGTGATCATGGTGTTGTTGAAGCTGGCGTTCACATGGGCGACACCAGAGGTAATGTTCTTGCGCTCGCGGCGCTTGATGCGTGCAACTTCGCGTGCCATCGAAAAATCCTAATCCGTTCCGTCGATCTGGGAAAAAGCGGGAAAGCCCGGTGGGGCTTACTTCTTCTTGCCGGCGATCGGCTTGGCCTTGCCCTTGCGGGTGCGGGCGTTGGTGTGGGTGCGCTGGCCGCGAACCGGCAGGCCCTTGCGATGACGCAGGCCGCGATAGCAGGCCAGGTCCATCAGACGCTTGATGTTCATCGCGGTCTGGCGACGCAGGTCGCCCTCGACGGTCAGTTCACGGTCGATCTTTTCGCGAATCGACAGCACTTCCGAATCGGTCAGGTCCTGGACGCGGCGCTCGACCGGAAAGCCCAGCTCGTTGCTGATGCGCTTGGCGGTGGTGCGGCCGATGCCGTGGATATAGGTCAAGGCGATTTCAACGCGCTTGTTGGTCGGGATATTCACACCCGCGATACGTGCCACAGATTATTTCCTTCCAAGCTCCACAGGATGCGCTGGGCAGGCATCCCATCTCAAAGCAAGAACCGGACAGCCAGAACGGCTGCCGGGTCAGTGATCCGGTTAATCGGAACAGGGCTGCTAGCGGCGTGAACCGCGAGAGTCAAGCGCTGTTGGAGCGATGCTAGCGGTCGAGCACCGCATCGATACTGGCGGCGACATGATCCATGTCGGCCATGCCATCGACGCGGTCGACAATGCCCATCGCCTCGTAATGCGGCAGGATCGGCGCCGTCTTGGCGCGATACTCCGCCATGCGGGTGCGCACCGTATCGGCATTGTCGTCCGGCCGCCGCTTGAAGTCGGTCGAGCCGCAGATATCGCAGACCCCCGCCACCTTCGGCAGCTTGTGGCGGTCATGATAGCCTTCGCCGCACTTGGCGCAGGTGAAGCGGCCGGTGATGCGATCGACCAGTGCGTCCTCATTGACCTCCAGCTCGATGACATGGTCGAGGTGCAGGCCCTTTTCGGTCAGCATCGCGTCGAGCGCCTGGGCCTGCACGCTGGTGCGCGGATAGCCATCGAGGATGAAGCCGCGGCGCGCGTCATCATGGTCGAGCCGTTCGGACAGGATGCCGTTGACGATATCGTCGGACACCAGCCCGCCGGATTCCATCACGGATTTGGCCTGCAGGCCAACGGGTGTTCCAGCAGCGACGGCGGCCCGGAGCATGTCTCCGGTAGAAAGCTGGACAAGTCCCCGTTCTTTGACGAGTCGGCTTGCCTGGGTCCCCTTCCCCGCGCCGGGCGGACCCAGCAAGATCAAATTCAACGACGCGCTCCCCTCAGCTTCGATTTCTTGATTAGGCCCTCATATTGATGCGCTAGCAAGTGGCTTTGGATCTGCGCAACGGTATCCATTGTCACATTCACCACAATCAACAGGGACGTGCCGCCCAGCGCGAGGCCGGTGCCGAGCCGCGCCGACAGGAACTCCGGCAGCAGGCAGATGACGGTGAGATAGGCCGCACCGATGACGGTGATGCGGGTCAGCACATAATCGAGATATTCGGACGTGCGGGTGCCCGGCCGGATGCCGGGGATGAAGCCGCCGTACTTCTTCAGGTTCTCGGCGGTTTCTTCCGGGTTGAACACCACGGCGGTGTAGAAGAAGCTGAAGAAGATGATGCCAGCGGCATAGAGCGCCATGTAGAGCGGCGCGCCGTGCTGCAGCGCCGTCGTCACCGTCAGCAGCCAGTCCGGACCGCTGCCGCCCTGCGCCGCGAACTGCGCGATGGTCAGCGGCATCAGCAGCAGCGACGAGGCGAAGATCGGCGGGATGACGCCCGACGTGTTGAGCTTCAGCGGCAGATGCGAGCTGTCGCCCTGGAACTGGCGGGTGCCGACCTGGCGCTTGGGATATTGGATGAGGATGCGGCGCTGGGCGCGCTCCATCAAGCAGATGAAGGCGATCGTCGCCAGCGCCACCAGCCCGATGACCAGGATGAAGGCCGGGTTGAGCGCCCCGGTGCGGCCCTGTTCGAACAGCTGGCCGATGGCGGTCGGCAGATGCGCGACGATGCCGGCCATGATGATCAGCGAAATGCCGTTGCCGATGCCGCGGCTGGTGATCTGTTCGCCCAGCCACATCAGGAACATGGTGCCGCCGATCAGCGTGATGACGGTGGTGATGCGGAAGAAATAGCCGGGATCGATGACCGCCGACACGCCGCTGCCGGCGCCCCAGCTTTCCAGCCCGACGGCGATGCCATAGCCCTGCACCGCGGTGAGGAAGACCGTGCCATAGCGGGTGTACTGGTTCAGCGTCTTGCGGCCGGTGTCGCCTTCCTTCTTCAGCGTCATGAAGCTGGGGATGAGGCTGGTCAGCAGCTGCACGACGATCGACGCGGTGATGTACGGCGTCACGCCCAGCGCGATCAGCGACATGCGCTCCAGCGCGCCGCCCGAGAACATGTTGAAGAAATCGAGCACGCCGCCCTGGGTGCGGCTGAACAGGCTGCTCAGCGCCGTCGGGTCGATGCCCGGCAGCGGCACGAACGACACCAGGCGGAACACGATGAGCGCACCCAACGTGAACCACAGGCGCTTCTTTAGCTCGGTGGCCTTGGAGAAGTTCGCGAAGCTGAGGTTCGCGGCCATATTGTCGGCGGCAGACGCCATAGTCTCTACCCGATCATCTAACCGGCGGTGCCGGGGTGTCGAAACGGCGAAACGCCGCGCAAGGCCATCAGATAGGCAATGCGCGGCGCTTCTACCAGCGGCAAAACACCGCTTCTATGCATGGGGACCAGCGCCCTGCGGCGGACCGCTTACTTTGCGGCAGCCTTGGCCTGGCGGGCAGCGGCGCGGGCGGCCTTCTGCTCGTCGCGGCTCAGCGGTTCCGGCTTCGGCGCCGGCAGTTCCACGCTGCCGCCGGCGGCTTCGACAGCCGCCTTGGCCGCGGCGCTGGCGCCGGCAACCTTCAGGTTCAGCTTGGCGGTCAGCGCGCCCTTGCCGAGCAGGCGGACGCCGTCACGGGCGTGCGTCAGCACCTTGGCATCGAGCAGCGCCTGGGCGTCGATGACCTTGCCGGTGTCGAGACGGCCGGCATCGACCATCGCCTGCAGCGTGCCGAGGTTCACTTCGGCATAATCCTTGCGGAAGATGTTGTTGAAGCCGCGCTTCGGGATGCGCATGTGCAGCGGCATCTGGCCGCCTTCGAAACCCTTGATGGCGACACCGGAGCGCGAGGTCTGGCCCTTCTGGCCGCGACCGGCAGTCTTGCCGACGCCGGAACCGATACCGCGGCCGACGCGAACGCGGCTCTTGCGGGCACCGGGATTGTCATGAAGATCGTTGAGCTTGGTCATGGAATGCACTCGCTTTCGCTTTGGGCGCGCAATGGGAGGAACCGGCCCGCATCGCGCGGGCCGGGAATTCAGGCGACGGTTTCAACCTTCAGCATGTGCGCCACCTTGGCGATCATGCCGCGCACCGAGGGCGTGTCTTCGAGTTCACGCGAACGGTGCATCTTGTTGAGGCCGAGACCGATCAGCGTTGCTTCCTGGTCGGGCGCGCGGCGGATCGGCGAGCCGATCTGGGTGACTTTGACCTTGGCCATGTCTCTGCTCCTTATGCCATGGCTTCGGCGTCGGCTTCGGCCACACGGGCCGAAACGTCGCCGCGGCGCGCCATCAGGTCGGCAATCTTCTTGCCGCGACGCTGCGCCACTGCCTTGGGGCTGGTCTGGTCAACGAGCGACGCGAAGGTCGCCCGGATCATGTTGTAGGGGTTGTTGGTGCCGACCGACTTGGTCACCACATCGGCAACGCCCAGCGCTTCGAACACGGCGCGCATCGGACCACCGGCGATGATGCCGGTGCCCTGGGCGGCCGAGCGGACATAGACCTTGCCGGCGCCGAAATGGCCATAGCCATCATGGTGCAGGGTGCGGCCATCGCGCAGCGGCACGCGGATCATCGCCTTCTTGGCAGCCGCCGTCGCCTTCTGGATGGCTTCCGGCACTTCGCGGGCCTTGCCATGGCCGAAACCGACCCGGCCCTTGGCATCGCCGACCACGACGAGCGCGGCGAAACCGAAGCGCTTGCCGCCCTTCACGGTCTTCGAGACGCGGTTGATGTGGACCAGCTTTTCGACCAGCTCCTCACCCGCGGCTTCGACCGGATTGTTGCCATCGCGGCGGCCACGGCCGCCACGATCACGATCGTTGCCGCCACCGGGGCCACGACCACGGCCGCCACCGGGGCCACCGCGACCGCGGCGTTCGCCACCGGGGGCGCCGGCAGCACCGGCGTTCTGGATTTCGTCAGCCATCGATTAAAACTCCAATCCGCCTTCGCGGGCACCATCGGCCAGCGACTTGACGCGGCCATGGAAGATGAAACCGCCACGATCGAACACGACCGCCGAAACGCCGGCCGCCTTGGCGCGCTCGGCCAGACGCTTGCCGACAGCGGCAGCGGCGTCCTTGGTCGCACCGGTGACGTCGCGCACGTCCTTTTCCAGCGTCGAGGCCGACGCCACGGTCACGCCGCGGGCATCATCGATGACCTGGGCATAGATGTGCTGCGAGGTGCGGTGGATGGACAGGCGCGGACGCGCGCCACCCTTGGCACGCAGCGCGGTGCGGACGCGCCGACGGCGCTGATCGAAAAGCGAAAGCTTGGCCATTACTTCTTCTTCCCTTCCTTGCGGAAGATAACTTCGCCGCGATACTTGATACCCTTGCCCTTATAGGGTTCGGGCTTGCGCCAGCGCCGGATTTCCGCCGCTACCTGGCCCACGCGCTGCTTGTCGTTGCCGGTGATCTCGACCGTGGTCTGGTCGGGCGTCTTGATGGTGATGCCCTCCGGAATGGCGAAATCGACATCATGGCTGTAGCCGAGCTGCAGCTTGAGGTTCGAACCCTGCACCGAAGCGCGATAACCGACGCCGGTGATTTCCAGCACCTTGGTGAAGCCGTCGGAAACCCCGGTCACCAGATTGGCGACCAGCGTGCGCTGCATGCCCCAGAAGGCCCGGGCGCGCTTGGTTTCGTTGGCCGGATTGACGCCGATCTCGGTGGCGCTGATCGCATAGGCGATGTCATCCGACATCGGGATCGACAGCGTGCCCTTGGGACCGGTGACCGACAGGATGCGGTCACTGATGGTGGCGGTGACGCCGGCCGGAACCGGGACTGCCTTTTTTCCAATGCGCGACATGGCTTAAAACACCTGGCAGAGGACTTCGCCGCCGGCATTCTGTTCGCGCGCTTCCGCGTCGGACAGAACACCCTTGGGCGTCGAGACAATGACGATACCGAGGCCGTTGCGGACCCGCGGCAGTTCGGTGGCGCCCGAATAGACGCGGCGACCCGGCTTCGAGACGCGGGCGATGTGCTGGATCGCCGGCTTGCCTTCGAAATACTTCAGGTCGATGCGCAGCGCGGCAGCGGCGGTGCCGCCATCGGCCGGGCTGTAGCCACGGATATAGCCTTCACGCTGCAGCACGTCGAGGACGCGGGCACGCAGCTTGGAGGCCGGGGTGAGGATCGAATCCTTCTTGGCCTGCTGGCCATTGCGGATCCGGGTGAGCATATCGCCCAGGGGGTCGGTCATCGACATCTTGCGGTCCTACCAGCTCGACTTGGTCACACCGGGAATCAGGCCCTTGTTGGCCAGTTCGCGGAGCATGACGCGCGAGAGCTTGAACTTGCGGTAATAGGCACGGCTGCGGCCGGTCAGCTCGCAGCGGTTGCGCACCCGCGTCGGATTGGCGTTGCGCGGCAGTTCCGCCATCTTCAGGCGGGCCATCAGCCGCTCATTGTCGTCACGGCTTTCGTCGTTGGCGATCGCCTTCAGCACGGCGAACTTGCCGGCATATTTCACGACCAGCGCCTTGCGGTGCTCGTTCTTGTTGATCGAGGAGAGCTTTGCCATGCCTCAGGCCGCCTTCTTGTCTTCAGTGAGGCCGATGAACGGGAAGCCGAAGGCTGCGAGCAGCGCACGGGCTTCGTCATCGGTCTTCGCCGTGGTGGTGACAATGACATCCATGCCGCGGACGGTATCGATCTTGTCGTAGTTGATTTCCGGGAAGATGATCTGTTCCTTGAGACCCATGGCGTAATTGCCCCGGCCGTCGAACGACTTGGGGTTGAGGCCACGGAAATCGCGGACGCGCGGCAGCGCGACGGTGATCAGCCGATCCAGGAATTCATACATGCGTTCGCGGCGCAGGGTGACCTTGCAACCGATCGGCATGCCTTCGCGCAGCTTGAAGGTGGCGACCGACTTCTTGGCCTTGGTGATGACCGGCTTCTGGCCGGCGATCAGCGCCATTTCCTCGGCGGCCTTGTCGACCTTCTTCTTGTCCTGCGTGGCTTCGCCAACACCCATGTTGAGCACGATCTTCTCGATCTTGGGAACCTCCATGAGGTTCTTGTAACCGAACTTCTCGATCATCTGTGCGCGGACCTTGTCCACGTACAGCTGCTGCATCCGGGTCAGATTTGCTGCATCAGCCATCGATCACTTCTCCCGACCGCTTGGCGACACGCACCTTGCGACCATCTTCCATGACCTTGAAACCGACGCGGGTCGGCTTGCCGGTCTTCGGGTCCTCGATTGCCACCTTCGACACGTGCATGGGCGCTTCGATGCGCTCCAGGCCGCCGTTCGGGTCCTGCTGCGAGGGCTTCTTGTGGCGGGTCATCATGTTGATGCCACCGACGACAACCTTCATTTCCTTCGGGCTCACCTTGGTGACTTCACCATGCTTGCCCTTGTCCTTGCCGGACAGGATGACGACCTTGTCGCCCTTCTTGATCTTGGCGGCGCTCATTACAGCACCTCCGGCGCAAGGCTGATGATCTTCATGTGACCCGAGGCGCGCAGTTCGCGCACCACCGGCCCAAAGATACGGGTGCCGATCGGCTCCTCGTTCTTGTTGATCAGCACGGCGGCATTGCCGTCGAAACGGATCACCGAACCATCGGCGCGGCGGATATCCTTGGCGGTGCGAACGACGACGGCGCGATGCACGTCACCCTTCTTCACCTTGCCCTTGGGCTGTGCTTCCTTGACCGAAACGACGATCACGTCGCCCACGCCGGCAAAGCGGCGCTTGGAACCACCAAGCACCTTGATGCACATCACCCGCTTGGCGCCGCTGTTGTCAGCGACATCCAGGTTCGTCTGCATCTGGATCATTTCTTCGATCCCTCGTTAAAATGGCGAGAAGCGGTCATCAGCCGACCTTCTCCAGAACTTTCCAGGTCTTCAGCTTGGAAATCGGAGCGCACTCCTCGATCCGCACCGTGTCGCCGGCCTTGATGACATTGCCCTCGTCATGGGCGTGATACTTCTTCGAACGGCGGATGATCTTGCCATAGACCGGGTGGGCAACCTTGCGCTCGATGAGCACAACGATCGTCTTGTCACCCTTGTCGGACACAACCGTGCCCTGCAGGACGCGTTTCGGCATGGTTCAGGCTCCCTGGACTGCGGCGGGCTTGCGGCTCGCCTGCAGCGTCTTGATACGGGCGATGGTGCGGCGCACCTCGCGGACACGGCCCGGCTTCTCGAGCTGGCCGGTGGCCGCCTGGAAACGCAGGTTGAACTGCTCGCGCTTCAGCTCGCCCAGCGCGGTCGCCAGCTGGTCGTCGGTCTGGACCTTCAGGTCCGCATGCTTCGTCTGTGCCATGATTCTCAGTCCTGCGCGCCGGTCGGTTCGCCGAGGCGAACAACCATCTTGGTCTTGATCGGCAGCTTGGCGGCGGCGCGTTCGAAGGCGCCGGCGGCGACATCGTGCGGCACGCCATCAAGTTCGAACATGATGCGGCCGGGCTTGACGCGCGCTGCCCAATATTCCGGTGCACCCTTGCCCTTGCCCATGCGGACTTCCGCCGGCTTGGAGGTGACGGGTACGTCCGGGAAGATGCGGATCCACAACCGGCCGGCGCGCTTGATGTGGCGCGAAATGGCCCGGCGTGCGGCTTCGATCTGGCGGGCGGTGATGCGTTCCGGCTCCATCGCCTTCAGGCCGAAGGCGCCGAAGTTGAGCGCGGTGCCACCCTTGGCATCGCCGTGGATGCGGCCCTTGAACTGCTTGCGGAACTTGGTCCGCTTCGGAGACAACATGATCTATATTCCTTAGCGGGCCGGACGCACGCCGGAGGTCTGCGATTCCATCATCAGACGGTCCTGCGCCATCGGGTCATGCCCCAGGATTTCACCCTTGAAGATCCAGACCTTGATGCCGCACACGCCATAGGCGGTGTGGGCCTGGGCTTCGGCGTAATCGACGTTGCCGCGCAGCGTGTGCAGCGGCACCCGGCCTTCGCGATACCATTCGGTACGGGCGATTTCGGCGCCACCGAGACGGCCCGAGCAGGTGATCTTGATGCCTTCGGCGCCGAGACGCAGTGCCGACTGCACCGCGCGCTTCATGGCGCGACGGAACGCGATACGGCGCTCCAGCTGATCGGCGACACCCTGGGCAACCAGCTTCGAATCGATTTCCGGCTTGCGGATCTCGACGATGTTCAGGCTGACGTCGCTCTTGGTCATCGCACCGATCTGCTTGCGCAGCTTCTCGATGTCGGCGCCCTTCTTGCCGATGATGACACCCGGGCGGGCGGCATAGATCGACACGCGGCACAGCTTGGCCGGACGCTCGATGACCACCTTGGAAATGGCGGCCTGGGCGTGGTTCTTCACGATGAATTCGCGGATGCGCAGATCTTCCAGCAGCAACCGGCCATAATCGTCGCCGGCGGCGAACCAGCGGCTGTCCCAGGTGCGGTTGATCTGCAGGCGCAGACCGATCGGGTTGGCTTTATGACCCATTATGCGTCACTCCCAACGTCTTCGCCCATTTCGCGCACGACGACGCGAAGACGGCTGAACGGCTTTTCGATACGGCTGGCACGACCGCGGGCACGCGGCGTGAACCGCTTCATCACGATCGCCTTGCCAACGCTGGCTTCCTTGACGACGAGCGCATCGACATCGAGGTTGTGGTTGTTTTCGGCATTGGCAACGGCCGACGCCAGCACCTTGCGCACATCGACGGCCATCGCCTTGGTCGAGAACTGCAGGATGTTCAGCGCTTCGCCGACCTTGCGGCCGCGGATCAGGCCGGCAACCAGGTTCAGCTTGTAGGCCGAGCCGCGGATCGAGGTGGCAACGGCCAGTGCCTCACGGTCACCGACCTTGCGGGGGGATTTCGGCTTCGACATCAGCGCTTGCCCTTCTTGTCGGCAGCGTGGCCGGGGAAGTTGCGCGTCGGCGCGAATTCACCCAGCTTCATGCCCACCATGTCCTCGTTGACCGAGACCGGGATGAACTTCTTGCCATTGTAGACATTGAAGGTCAGGCCGACGAACTGCGGCAGGATCGTCGAGCGACGCGACCAGGTCTTGATCGGACCCCGGGCGCCACCACCAGCCTGCGCGGCTTCGGCCTTCTTCAGGACGTTGAGGTCCACGAACGGACCCTTCCAGACGGAACGGCTCATCTGGCCTTACCTCTTCTTCTTGGCGTGACGCGAACGGATGATCATCCGGTCGGTCGACTTGTTCGAACGCGTCTTGGCGCCCTTGGTCGGCTTGCCCCATGGCGTCACCGGATGGCGACCGCCCGAGGTGCGGCCTTCACCACCGCCGTGCGGGTGATCGACCGGGTTCTTGGCGACACCGCGGGTCAGCGGGCGATGGCCCAGCCAGCGGTTGCGGCCGGCCTTGCCCAAATTCTGGTTGCTGTTGTCGGGGTTCGACACGGCACCGACGGTGGCCATGCAATCCGAACGGACATAGCGCTGCTCACCCGAGTTCAGGCGGATGATGACCATGCCCTTGTCGCGGCCGACGACCTGCACGAAGGTGCCGGCGGCGCGCGCCAGCTGGCCACCCTTGCCGGGCTTCAGCTCGACATTGTGGACGATGGTGCCGACCGGCATCTGGCCGATTTCCATGGCGTTGCCCGGCTTGACGTCGACCTTCTTGCCGGCGGTGACGACATCGCCGACGGCGAGGCGCTGCGGCGCGATGATATAGGTCTGCGAACCATCGGGGTACTTCACCAGGGCGATGAAGGCCGAACGGTTGGGGTCATATTCCAGACGCTCGACCGTCGCGACGACATCCCAGGTGCGCCGCTTGAAATCGATCATGCGGTACAGCTGCTTGTGGCCGCCGGCGATGCCGCGGGCCGTCGCATGGCCCATGTTGTTGCGGCCACCGGTCTTGCGCAGACCTTCGGTCAGCTGCTTGACCGGGCGCCCCTTGAACAGGCCCGAACGGTCGACGAGGATCAGGCCGCGGCGGCCCGGGCTCGTCGGATTGAAACTCTTCAATGCCATCGGATCAGATCCCCGTGGTCACATCGATACGATCGCCGTCGGCGAGCGTGACGATGGCTTTCTTCTCATCGCTGCGGCGATATTCCTTGCCCTTCCAGCGCTTCGTCTTGCCCTTCTGGATGAGGGTGTTGACGCTCAGCACCTTGACACTGAACAGCGCTTCGACGGCCGCCTTGATTTCCGGCTTGGAGGCGCCGTTGGCGACCTTGAACACAACCTGGTTGTATTCGCTGACAAGCGTCGACTTTTCCGTGATGACCGGCTTCACGACGATGTCGTAATGCTTCAGGTCGACGGGCTTGGGTTGCGGCTTAGCCATTGACCCGGGCCTCCAGTGCCGTGACGGCAGCGCGGGTCAGGACCAGCGTGTCGTGGTTGAGGATGTCATAGACGTTGGCGCCGATGGCCGGCAGCACGTCGATGTGCGGAACGTTCGCCGAAGCGTGGCGGAAGCTGCTGTTCACTTCGGCGCCGTCGATGAACAGGCCGTTGGTGATGCCGAGGCCGGCCATCACGGTGATGAACGCCTTGGTCTTGGCTTCGCCGATGGCGAGGTCTTCCAGAACGATCAGCTTGCCTTCGGCGGCCTTGACCGACAGGGCGGTGGCGAGGCCGAGGGTGCGGATCTTCTTGTTGAGACCGGGATTGAAGTCACGGACGCGGGGACCATGGGCCTTGCCCCCGCCGATGAACTGCGGTGCAGCACGGTTGCCGTGGCGGGCGGTACCGCCGCCCTTCTGGTTACCGAGCTTCTTGCCGGTGCGCTTCACATCCGAGCGTTCGCGGGCGCCACGGGCGGTGCCACGACGCTTCTCAAGCTGCCAGGTGACGACGCGGTGCAGAATGTCGAGCCGCGGTTCCTTGCCGAAAACGGCATCCGACAGTTCGATTTCGCCGGCGTCAGCCGCGGCCAGGGTTTTGACCTGAACCTTCATTGCTTTCAGGCCTCCGTGGTTTCGGTGGCGGTGTCGGCGGCAGGCGCTTCAGCGACTGCGGCCGGCGCCACATCATTGGCGGCGCTCTTCAGCGACGCGGGATAGGGTGCTTCGGCGTGACGGGCGACCTTGACGGCGTCCTTGATCAGCAGCCAGCCGCCCTTCGACCCCGGCACCGAGCCGTGGACGAACAGCAGGCCGCGCTCGACATCGGTCGACACGATTTCAAGGTTCTGCTGGGTGCGCTGCTTGTCACCCATGTGGCCGGCCATCTTCTTGCCCTTGAAGACCTTGCCCGGATCCTGGCGCTGGCCGGTCGAACCCAGCGAGCGGTGCGAGACCGAGACACCATGGGTGGCGCGCAGACCGCCGAAGCCCCAGCGCTTCATGCCGCCCTGGAAGCCCTTGCCCTGGGTGACGCCGGTGACGTCGACGAGCTGGCCGGGAACGAAGTGATCGGCCGAAATGGTTGCGCCGGTTTCCAGCAGCGCGTCTTCCGACACGCGGAATTCGGCGACCTTGGCCTTGGGCTCGACCTGCGCCTTGCCGAAATGGCCGCGCTCGGGCTTGGTGGTGTTCTTGGCCTTCTTCGTGCCGGCACCGAGCTGGACAGCGACGTAACCGTCATTGTCGGCGGTGCGGACAGAGATAACCTGGTTGTTCTCGAGGGCGAGAACCGTGACCGGCACGTGCCGGCCATCATCGCGGAAAATCCGCGTCATTCCCATCTTCTTCGCGATCACGCCTGTGCGCATGACCAATTCCTTTCTTGTCAGAGGCCCCAACCCGAAGCGGGAGGGGGCGTGTAGGCCCTGGGTGGGGCCAAAGTTCGCTCCGCGTATTTTGGTCCGGCTTATTTGCCGAGCTTGATTTCCACATCGACACCGGCGGCGAGGTCGAGCTTCATCAGCGCGTCCACCGTCTGCGGCGTGGGATCCACGATATCGAGAAGGCGCTTGTAGGTCCGGACTTCGAACTGTTCGCGACTCTTCTTGTCGACGTGCGGCGAGCGGTTCACGGTGAACTTCTCGAAGCGCGTCGGCAGCGGAATCGGACCACGGATGGCAGCGCCGGTGCGCTTCGCCGTGTCAGCGATCTCACCGGTGGCCATATCGAGCACGCGATGGTCAAAAGCCTTCAGGCGGATGCGGATGTTCTGCGTGTCCATGGAATCGAATTCACACTTTTATCAATGGCTCAAAACCGGCGTTCCCACTTTTTCGGAGCGGGCTGCACCGGCCGGTCTGTTTCGGGTTGTGGCAAATGCCAAGCCCGACGAATCGGGCCGCTTCCCAAAGGAAGCGGCCCTATACGCTTACTTGATGATGGTTGCAACCACGCCGGCGCCGACGGTACGGCCGCCTTCGCGAATGGCGAAGCGCAGACCCTGGTCCATGGCGATCGGGGCGATCAGCTTGACCTTCAGCTGGACGTTGTCGCCCGGCATGACCATTTCGGTGCCTTCCGGCAGTTCGACGGTGCCGGTGACATCGGTCGTGCGGAAGTAGAACTGCGGACGATAGTTGGCGAAGAACGGCGTGTGACGGCCACCTTCATCCTTCGACAGCACATAGACTTCCGAGGTGAACTCGGTGTGCGGCTTGATCGAGCCGGGCTTGCAGAGCACCTGGCCACGCTCGACGTCTTCACGGCCGACGCCGCGCAGCAGGGCACCGATGTTGTCGCCAGCCTGGCCCTGGTCGAGCAGCTTGCGGAACATTTCGACGCCGGTGCAGACCGTCTTGCGGGTGTCGTGGATGCCGACGATTTCGATTTCTTCGCCAACCTTGACGACGCCCGATTCGACACGGCCGGTGACGACGGTGCCGCGACCCGAGATCGAGAACACGTCTTCGATCGGCATCAGGAACGGCTTGTCGAGCGGACGCTCCGGCTGCGGGATATATTCGTCGACGGTCTGCATCAGCTTGAGCACGGCGTCATGGCCGATGTCGTCGCGCTTGCCTTCAAGGGCGCACACGGCCGAACCCATGGTGATCGGAATGTCGTCGCCGGGGAAGTCGTACTTCGACAGCAGCTCGCGGATTTCCAGCTCGACCAGCTCGAGGATTTCCGAATCGTCGACCAGATCGACCTTGTTCATGAAGACGACCATGGCCGGCACGCCGACCTGCTTGGCCAGCAGGATGTGCTCGCGGGTCTGCGGCATCGGGCCGTCGGTGGCCGACACGACCAGGATGGCGCCGTCCATCTGCGCGGCACCGGTGATCATGTTCTTCACATAATCGGCGTGGCCGGGGCAATCGACGTGGGCGTAGTGGCGGGCGGTGGTTTCATATTCGACGTGGGCGGTCGAAATGGTGATGCCGCGCTCGCGCTCTTCCGGCGCCTTGTCGATGTTGTCGTACGACGTGAAGGTGGCGCCGCCGGTTTCGGCCAGCACCTTGGTGATCGCTGCGGTCAGCGAGGTCTTGCCATGGTCAACGTGACCGATGGTCCCGATGTTGCAGTGCGGCTTGTTCCGCTCGAACTTTGCTTTGGCCATGGCCGTAACCTCTTCCTCGTGAATGTCGAATTATGTGGTGGTCGTGTGGTTGGTTGTCTGCGCCGCGAATCAGCGCCGCCGGAAGGGGCGCTGACTAGCTGCAATCACGAATAAATCAAGCCAGTTTCAGCTTGATCTCGTCGGCCACGTTCGAGGGCACTTCCTCATAGTGGCTGAACTGCATCGTGTACTGGGCCCGGCCCTGCGACATCGAGCGCAGCTGGTTCACATAGCCGAACATGTTGGCCAGCGGCACCTGGGCTTCGATGACCTGTGCGTTGCCGCGGGTATCGGTGCCCTGGATCTGGCCACGACGGCTGTTCAGATCGCCGATGACGTCGCCCAGATAATCTTCCGGGGTAACGACTTCGACCTTCATCACCGGCTCGAGCAGCTTGATGCCGGCCTTCTGGGCGGCTTCGCGCATGCCACCGCGACCGGTGATTTCGAACGCCAGCGCCGACGAATCGACGTCGTGATAGGCGCCGTCATACAGCGTCGCCACGAAATCGATGATCGGGAAGCCGATCAGCGAGCCCGAAGCGGCGACTTCGCGGATGCCCTTTTCGACCGATGGAATATATTCCTTCGGAATGTTGCCGCCCTTGACGTCGTCCTTGAAGACGATGCCCGAACCGCGCTCGCCGGGTTCCACCGTAAACTTGATGCGGCCGAACTGGCCGGAGCCGCCCGACTGCTTCTTGTGGGTGTAGTCGACATCGACCTTCTTCGCCAGCGATTCGCGATAGGCGACCTGCGGCGCGCCGACATTGGCTTCGACCTTGAATTCGCGACGCATGCGGTCGACGAGGATTTCGAGGTGGAGTTCGCCCATGCCCTTGATAATGGTCTGGCCGGATTCCATGTCGGAATTGACGCGGAACGACGGATCTTCCTGGGCCAGGCGGTTGAGCGCGATGCCCATCTTTTCCTGGTCGGCCTTGGTCTTGGGCTCCACGGCCACTTCGATGACCGGCTCCGGGAATTCCATGCGCTCGAGGATGATCGGCTTCAGCGGCGCGCACAGCGTGTCGCCGGTGGTGACGTCCTTGAGGCCGACCAGCGCGACGATGTCGCCGGCATAGGCTTCCTTGATGTCCTCACGGTTGTTGGCATGCATCAAGAGCATGCGGCCGATCTTCTCGCGCTTGTCCTTCACCGAGTTGAGCACGGTCGAGGCGGCTTCCATCTTGCCCGAATAGATGCGGGCAAAGGTCAGCGTGCCGACGAACGGGTCGGTCATGATCTTGAAGGCCAGGGCCGAGAACGGCGCATCGTCCGAGGCTTCGCGGATCTCGTCCTCGTCCTTCAGGTTGATGCCGTGCATCGGCGGAATGTCGAGCGGGCTCGGCAGATAGTCGACAACGGCGTCGAGCAGCGGCTGCACGCCCTTGTTCTTGAACGCCGAGCCGCACAGCACCGGCACGAAATCGAACGCCAGCGTGCCCTTGCGGATCAGCGCCTTCAGCGTCGCGGTGTCGGGCTCGGTGCCCTCCAGATAGGCTTCCATCGCCGCATCGTCCTGCTCGACGGCGATCTCGATCAGTTCCGAACGCGCCTTGGCGGCGGCAGCGACATATTCGGCCGGGATCGGCTTGTATTCGAACTTGGCGCCGAGCGATTCCTCGAGCCAGATGATGGCGCGGTTCTCGACGAGGTCGACGAGGCCGATGAAATCGCTTTCGAGGCCGATCGGCAGATACAGGATGGCCGGACGGGCGCCGAGGCGGTCCTTGATCATCTGCACGCAACGGTTGAAGTTGGCGCCGGTGCGGTCAAGCTTGTTGACGAAGCACATGCGCGGCACCTTGTACTTGTCCGCCTGGCGCCACACGGTTTCCGACTGCGGCTCGACGCCGGCAACGCCGTCGAAGCAGGTGATCGCACCATCGAGCACGCGCAGCGAACGCTCGACTTCGATGGTGAAGTCGACGTGCCCGGGGGTGTCGATGATGTTGATGCGGTGGTCGTTCCAGAAGCAGGTCGTGGCCGCCGACGTGATGGTGATGCCGCGCTCCTGCTCCTGCTCCATCCAGTCCATCGTCGCCGTGCCTTCATGCACTTCGCCGATCTTGTAGGACTTGCCGGTATAATACAGGATGCGCTCGGTGGTCGTCGTCTTGCCGGCATCGATGTGCGCCATGATGCCGATATTGCGATAACGCTCGAGCGGGGTTGTACGAGGCATGGGAAAACGAGCCTGCTAAAGAGTGGACGGAAAGCGCGGCTAAAGCACCGCAATTGTGACCGGCGTATGACCGCCGCCGCCGGACGTGCCGGCGGCGGTTGCCGAAATTACCAGCGGTAGTGCGAGAAGGCGCGGTTGGCTTCGGCCATCCGGTGCGAATCTTCACGCTTCTTGACGGCGGCACCACGGTTGTTGGCGGCATCAAGCAGTTCGCCCGACAGACGCTGCGCCATGGTGTGCTCGCTGCGCTTGCGCGCGGCGGCGATCAGCCAGCGGATGGCCAGCGCCTGGGCGCGTTCCGGGCGGACTTCGACGGGCACCTGATAGGTGGCACCACCGACGCGGCGCGAGCGCACTTCGATGCCCGGGCGGACATTGGCGAGCGCATCGTGGAACACGCCGACCGGTTCACGGCGGCTCTTGGCTTCGATGGTTTCAAGGGCGGTGTAGACGATGGCTTCGGCCACCGACTTCTTGCCTTCGTACATGACGAGATTCATGAACTTCGACAGCACCACATCCCCGAAACGGGGATCGGGCAGGATTTCGCGCTTCTCTGGGCGACGACGACGGGCCATTTTCTCTGATCCTTCTTACTTGGGACGCTTGGCGCCGTACTTCGACCGGCTCTGCTTGCGATTCTTGACACCCTGGGTGTCGAGCACGCCGCGCAGAATGTGGTAGCGCACACCGGGCAAATCCTTGACGCGGCCGCCACGAATCAGGACCACCGAGTGCTCCTGAAGGTTGTGACCTTCGCCGGGGATATAGCCGATGACTTCGAAGCCATTGGTAAGACGGATCTTGGCAACCTTGCGAAGCGCCGAGTTCGGCTTCTTCGGGGTCGTCGTGTAGACGCGGGTGCAAACGCCGCGCTTCTGGGGGCAGGACTCCATGGCCGGCGCGGTTTCGCGCGCGCGCTGGGGCGTGCGGCCCTTGCGAATCAGTTGGTTGATTGTGGGCATTCATCTCTCTTTTGCTGTTCGGCGAACGACCCCTGTGGCCGACCGCCTACTCCAGGCCTGCCCCGCCCCGCATCCCGGCCCTTGCGGACCTGACTGCATGGCATAAGCGCACAAGACGACGGCCTCGGCACCCCGATGACGGCGTCTTGTGCGCGCGGCGCACCCTGTCGTTTCAGTTCCCGTCGGGTCAGGTGGCAAGGCCGCAACCTTTATCCACATAGCCCGGGCGGGAGCGGGGCCTATAGTCGCGCGCCCCCCTTGCGTCAATTGGATTCACGGACGGCGGATTCAGCGGCGGCCCCGGCTTGCGTCGCCGCCGTCATCGGCAAATACTGCCCCCTCAAGGCCGAATGGCCGAATGGGGAGACGAACCTATGGCCACCGCGCCCTTGATCGCACAGGCTGCGACATCGCTGACCATCCAGCCGCTGACGCCGACCATCGGCGCCGAGATCGCCGATATCGACCTGGCCGCGCCCGACATCGCCGACGCCATCCCGGCGATCCGCGCCGCGCTGCTGGCCCACAAGGTCATCTTCTTTCGCGACCAGCGGCTGACCGCCGCCCAGCATATCGCCTTTGCCCGTCATTTCGGCGACCTGGAGATCCACCCGGCGACGCCGCGCGACCAGCCCGACCCCGAAATCCTGCGCATCGCGCACGGGCCGGACAGCCGCGGCAACGAGAATTACTGGCATTCCGACGTGACCTGGCGCGAAAAGCCCTCACTGGGCAGTATCCTGCGTGCCATCGAAGTGCCGGCGGTGGGCGGCGACACGCTGTTTGCCGACATGCACGCCGCCTATCTGCAGCTCAGCCCCGAAATGCAGCGCTTCGTCTGCGGGCTGACCGCGGTCCACGACATCGCCCGCGTCTTTGCCGGCCGGCTGGGCAAGGCGCCGGCCGACCTGCACGCCAAATATCCGCCGGTCGAGCATCCGGTGGTGCGCACCCATCCCGAAAGCGGCCTGCCCTGCCTCTATGTCAACACCGCCTTCACCAGCCATATCAAGGGGCTTTCGCCGAAGGAAAGCGAGTGGCTGCTGGCGCATCTCTATTCTCAGGCCGCCAATCCCGAAATCCAGTGCCGCTTCCGCTGGCAGCCCGGCTCCATCGCCTTCTGGGACAATCGCAGCAGCCAGCATCTGGCGGCCTCGGACTATTTCCCGGCGGTGCGCATCATGGAGCGGGTAACGGTGGCCGGCTGCCGGCCCTATTATCGGGGCTGACCAGCCTCAGCCCCACAGCCGCAGCGCAAAGCCGACCCACAGCGCGATCAGCACCAGCGTCGAGGCGCAATAGGCCGCAAAGCGCAGCAGCACGGCGTTGAAGGTGCAGTGGATGACGGAGTGCGCCGCCCTGAGGCCGACATAGGCCCAGGCACCGATGGTGAAGAAGGCACCGGTGAAGCCCGTCACCGCCAGCGCCAGGCACAGCGCGTAGAACAGCACCGGCAGCTCGAACAGGTTCATAAGATTGTCGTTTGCCGCCATTTCCCGTTCGGACAGCACGGGCCGGGTGGCGCGGATGCGCATCGCATCGAGCGGCAAGGGTGCGCTGCCCGCCTTGGGGATGCGGCGCAGGAACAGCACGACCCACACCGCCAGCGTCAGGAACACCATCCCGACCATCGGCGCCAGCGCTGCGGTGTTGGTCACGCGCGCTGGCCCCTCAGCCGATCACAGCGCCCCGTGGCAATGCTTGAACTTCTTGCCCGACCCGCACGGACATTCGGCGTTGCGCGAGACGACGCGGTGCCATTCGGCGAGATCGTCGGGGTCGACATCGGTCAGTTCCGCGGTCGCCGCCATCGCGCCGGCCATGGCACCGGCCGGCAGCGTGCTGCCAAAGGCATCGAAGGACAGGCGCGGCGCCGGCGCCGCGTCATTCTCGCCGGTGAACGGGTCGATGTGGGTCGTGACGAAGCCCGGCAGCGGCGGCAGCGCCGGCGCTTCGGCCTGGAACTGGGCATTGGCCAGCATGCGCGTCACATCCTCGCGCACCGTCACCAGCATGCGTTCGAACAGCGCAAAGGCTTCCGACTTGTATTCGTTGAGCGGCGTCTTCTGGGCATAGGCGCGCAGATGGATGACCTGGCGCAGGGCATCCAGCGTCGCCAGATGCTCCTTCCAGTGATGGTCGAGCGCCTGAAGAAGGAAGTTCTTCTCGATCTCCACCCAGGTGGCGGGGGTCACGGCGGCAGCCTTGGCGGCCATATCGGCATCGGCGGCGGCAATCAGGCGATCGACGACGATTTCCGGGTCGATCGCCGCTTCCTTGGGCCAGTCGCGGATATCGAGATCGAGGCCGAGGATGTTGCGCACCGATTCGTCGAGCGTTTCGACATCCCATTGCTCGGGATAGCTGTTGGGCGGGCAGCAGCTGCCGACCAGCGCATTGATGGTTTCGACCCGCATGTCGATGACGACATCGCCGACGGTTTCCGAATCCATGATGTCGGCGCGCTGTTCATAGACGACCTTGCGCTGGTCGTTCATCACATCGTCGTACTGGAGCAGCTGCTTGCGCACGTCATAGTTGCGCGCCTCGACCTTCTTCTGCGCCGTCTCGATGGCCTTGGAAATCCAGGGGTGGACGATCGCCTCCCCCTCATCCAGGCCATTGTTCATCATGCGGCTGAGCATCGACTGCTGGCCGAAGATGCGCAGCAGATCATCATCCAGCGACAGGTAGAAGCGCGACAGGCCGGGATCGCCCTGGCGGCCGGAGCGGCCGCGCAGCTGGTTGTCGATGCGGCGGCTCTCGTGCCGCTCGGTGCCGAGCACGAACAGGCCGCCGGCGGCGCGCACCGCTTCGCGCTCCGCCGCCACTTCGGCGCGGATGCGGGCGATAGCGGCGTCGCGCTCCAGCCCGTCCGGCAGCTCGGCCAGTTCGCGGGCGATGCGGGCATCGGCATTGCCGCCCAGCTGGATGTCGGTGCCGCGGCCGGCCATGTTGGTGGCGATGGTGACGGCGCCGAGGCGCCCGGCCTGTTCGACGATCTGGGCTTCCTGTTCATGGAAGCGGGCGTTGAGCACGACATGCTTGACGCCTTCCTGGGTCAGGAATTCGCTCAGCATCTCCGACTTCTCGATGGAGACGGTGCCGACGAGGATCGGCTGGTTGCGCGCCGAGCTTTCGCGGATGGTGCGGACGATCGCCTTGAACTTCTGTTCGGCGTCCTTGTAGAATTCGTCGTCCACGTCCTTGCGCTGCACCGGCACATTGGTCGGGATCTCGACGACATTCAGCTTGTAGATGTCGAAGAATTCCTGCGCCTCGGTCGCGGCCGTGCCGGTCATGCCGGCCAGCTTGGGATACATGCGGAAATAGTTCTGGAAGGTGATGCTGGCCAGCGTCTGGTTTTCCGGCTGGATCTGCACGCCTTCCTTGGCCTCGACCGCCTGGTGCAGGCCGTCCGACCAGCGCCGGCCATCCATCATGCGGCCGGTGAATTCATCGATAATGACGACCTTGCCGCCGCGGACGATGTAATCGGTGTCGCGGCGATAGATGGCGTTGGCGCGCAGCGCCTGGTTCAAATGATGGACGACCTGGGTGTTCTCGAAGTCGTAGAGATTCTCGCCCTCCAGCAGCCCGGCGGCGAACAGCGCCTGTTCGGCCTTTTCGGTGCCATCCTCGGTCAGGATCACCGAACGCTGCTTCTCGTCGATCTCGTAGCAGCTGGCGTCGAGCGTCTTCACCATGGCGTCGACGGCGAGATAGAGGTCGCTCTTGTCGTCGGTGGGGCCGGAAATGATCAGCGGCGTGCGGGCTTCGTCGATCAGCACCGAATCGACTTCATCGACCACGGCGAAATGGAAGGGCCGCTGCACCATCTGCTCGCGGCTGTATTTCATGTTGTCGCGCAGATAGTCGAAACCGAATTCATTGTTGGTGCCATAGGTGATGTCGGCGGCATAGGCCTCGCGCCGGGCATTGTCGTCGATGTTGGGGACGATGACGCCGACGGTGAGGCCAAGGAATTTGTAAATCCGGCCCATCCAGTTGGCATCGCGCGCCGCCAGATAGTCGTTGACCGTGACGACATGCACGCCCTTGCCGGCGAGCGCATTCAGATAGACGGCGAGCGTCGCCATCTGCGTCTTGCCTTCGCCGGTGCGCATTTCGGCGATTTCGCCGCGGTGAAGGACGATGCCGCCGATCAGCTGCACATCATAATGGCGCTGGCCGAGCGCGCGCTTGGCGGCTTCGCGCACCGTCGCAAAGGCTTCCGGCAGGATGTCGTCGAGCGTCTTGCCGGCGTCGAGCAGGCCGCGCAGCTTGGCCGTCTGGCCTTGCAGCTGCTCATCGGACAGCGGCGCGATCTCCGCTTCCATCGCGTTGATGCGGGCCACCAGTGGCGCCAGCGACTTGACGTAGCGGTCGTTGCTGGAACCAAAGAGCCGTTTGGCGATACCGCCTAATCCGAGCATGAACATCCTAACGCGTGGCGGACGGCGGCGCCTGTGGCCGACCGTGCTTCAACCGGCGCGATGTAGGGACGACCGGCCAATTCGTCAATTATCGCCCATCGCCATTGCCGCGATGTCAGCAAGCGCCCCGGTTCAGGATGCCGCCGTCTCGCCATCGTCGCCGCGCCGCGCCGCGCGGGCCAGCCGGCGCTGGCGCAGCGCCTTGCGGCGCAGGCCGAAATCCACCGCCCTGCCCATGCGCGGATAGCGCCGCGCATAGCGGATATAGCGCCGCCGCGCCCAGCGCGAGTTGCGCAGCAGCAGGGCCAGCCCGAAGGCGAAGACGAAGATGCCGAACGGCCCCGGCGTCGAAATGCCGATGATCGGCGCGACCAGCATCAACAGGCCGCCCAGAATCATCTGGAAGACCCGGATCGGTTCGCTGCGGATCAGCAGATCGATGAAGGCGGGGGGTTTCACCGGGCCGCGTCTAGGGGCGGCTTGTGGCAACCACAAGGCAGTTGCCGCCAATAAAAACCATCGTGCTTGAGATGCGACGATACGGCTCCTAAGCTGTTGCAGGGTCAGTGACAGTAACGACGACAAAAGGGGCAAAATGGTCGCTCATGTCGGAACGGTGGCGTTCCTTGGCCTCGACGCACGTGCCATCGATGTGCAGGTGCAGATTTCCGCCGGCCCCGCCGGATTCCTGACCGTCGGCCTGCCCGACAAGGCGGTGAAGGAAAGCCGCGAACGGGTGCAGGCCGCGCTCCATGCCCTCGGCCTGGCGCTGCCGCCGCGCCGCGTGGTCGTCAATTTGTCGCCGGCCGACCTGCCCAAGGAAGGCTCGCACTACGATTTGCCGATCGCGCTCGGCCTGCTCGCTGCCATGGGGGTCATCGCCAGCGATGCGCTCGCCGAGGTCATCGTCGTCGGCGAACTGGGGCTGGACGGCAATATCGCGCCGGTGCCGGGCGTGCTGCTCGCGGCGCTGCATGCCGCCGAACATGGCCTGGGGCTGATCTGCCCGGCCGCGCAGGGCGGCGAGGCGGCCTGGGCCGGCGAGGTCGATGTCATCGCGGCGCCGCACCTGCTGGCGCTGCTCAACCATCTGAAGGGCGCGCAACTGCTGTCGCCACCGGAACGCAGCCTCGCCGAGCTGGTCCGCACCGGCCCCGACATGGTGGAGATCAAGGGCCAGGAAACCGCCAAGCGCGCCGTCGAGATCGCCGCCGCCGGCGGCCATAACCTGCTGATGTCCGGCCCGCCCGGCTCCGGCAAGTCGCTGCTCGCCGCCGCCCTGCCGGGCATCCTGCCCGAACTGACGCCGGCGGAGGCGCTCGGCATTAGGTAGCAAACGCACCAAGCCCCTACAAGCAAAATGTCACCGAATCCGATACGTTTGCACCCTCAGCTAGAGGGAGCGAACGATGACGGATTACATGGTTACAGGGCTGGTGAAGCGCCGGGCCAAACTTGCCGGGCGGATCAAGGCAACGCACGAATCGCTGCGCCAGATGGTGAACGATCTTGAGACCCTGGACAGCACCTTGCGCATAGTAGCGCCAGACGTTGAGGTTGAAGCTATCCGGCCAAAGCAATTCCGCGCCCCGGCTGACTGGTCGCACCGGGGGCAGATGAGCCGCCTTGTGCTGAGCATCCTTCGCCAGTCGCGGGAGAAGCTGACAACGCGGGAGATCGCCGCTCAGATGCTCCTAGAACGGGCCATGGCGGCGGATGATGTGAAGCTGCTGCGGTTAATGACCAAGCGGGTGGCGGCGGCGCTCAGAGAGCAACGGGAGCGCGGCACGGTGCGGGCTGAGGACGGGCCGGGGCAATATCAGCTTTGGGAAGTGGCGCGGGGGTGAGTGGCGGGGTCGCACTCCCCGCCAGTTCTCTATCGGCGAGTAACGGGAATAGGCGCCGGGCGGGATGGAAGCAGGCTGGCTAGATGCGGCAGCGCAGCCGGGTCGCGGGTGTTGAAATACCGCTCCGCGTCGTTTGGAATCCAAACGGTATCGAGATAAACATGGAACAGCGCAAGCATCGAAATTGGATACTGGCGGGCTTGGATTTCTTTTTCCTCAGTCCAATGCAAATACATTGAATAGTTGTCAGAAACAGTTGGGTGGTTAGCCGTAAGCCATTTTGAAAAGCCCCGTCCAACGCTCACATCGGGGCGGTTTTCGGTTCCGCACTTCGCTTTGTCTGCCATAATGTGGCCCACGTGTTCAAATCGCCCCCACAACCGAACGACCAACTCGTTGATTACAGAAAAGTGCCCTGCCGATACGCGGTCCCAGTTCCGGCTGTAGCGTCGGATGAATGCAGGGGTTGAGCGCCCGTAGCTGCCGGACTTACGGATTGAGGGAAGAACCTCTTTCGTGATCCACTTTTTGAACCGCTTCGCCTCCGGCTTCCGGCTGCGAAGGATCAAAGAATAGAGGCCCGACTCGCTGATGATAACCATCCGCTGAGCGCCGCCAAGGGTCTCATTAGTAATGATACCCTTCTCGTCGTCATCTAGCGTTGACGCGGCCTGCGACGGATTGCCAATGTCCAGTTCGTGGCAGACGTCAGAGAGGATGAACCACGGTTCGCCGTTCCGATCAACGATCCGAAAGGGCCGGTCATTCTCGTATTCGAAAACCTGAAGCGCGTATTGAATTGCCATCGAATCGGCCTTTTGAAAAAGGCTCAGAAGGCTTGACGGGCCTTCCCGTTTGTAGGAAGGACAGGATTGCAAATGACACCTGCGGCCTCCGAGCCAAGGGTTGCGAAACGGCGGTGGAGTGGGGACTCCGCCGCCGTTTTTCGTTTTACCCGCGAGTCGAGCGTAAATACAAGCATCATTCTATTTTAAGGCCCTACAGGGCGCGCATTCTGCAACCTAGTGGTTGACACCCAAAAAACCCTTGACGCGCTCCACGGGCCTCTCTGGGCGCTTATGGGACGATTTGAGCAGCCAATGTTGCGTTATTCATGCTCGCGCCTGAGAACATATAACGAATGCTTTATGCGGCCCGCTGCCAGTAACCTTTCCATTGGCGCGACACGCCCGATGCCATAGCGGCATCAATCACCATAGCAAACTGAGTGCCGTTGGCTTCACGCCGGTTATCCTCGCGCCATGCCATTTCGTTCGCATAGGCGTTGAGATACGGCCCGGCGATGTGGTGATGCGTGCCGATCTCGGCGCGGCGCAGGCGGCTGAAATAGCTCTCGGCCTGGTTGGTGCAAGCGCCCTTATCCTTGAACGCGACTTGATGGTTGATGCGGCGCGTATCCCAACCGGCGTGCAGGGCATCCCAGCCCGAACCTTCATCGGCGTGGATGGTGGCGAGGGTGCCGACGCTATCACGCACCATTGGCACGGCATCGCCTTCCTTGGCGACGACGAAGGGCAGCGAACGGCCCTTGCGCTCGCGCATGATAACAACGCACTGGCGCTTGCCGGTGAGGTTGGCCTTCAAGCGGCGATCCTTGCGGTCGGCCTTGAAGTTTTCCGGCTTGGAATAGCCGCCGAAATACGCGCCATCAATCTCAACCGTGCCGTTGAGGGTGCGGCCCGCCTGCTCAGCCGCCATCGCCTCGCGCAGCTTGTGCGAAAGGACAAAGGCAGTCTTGTATTGAACGTCCAGATCGCGGCTGACTTGGAGCGCAGACACGCCCTTTGCGCCGTTGACGAAGATGGCAATGGCGGCGAGCAAGTCGGTGAACGACAGCTTGCGGCTAGCGAAGATCGTGCCGCTGGTGACGCTGAACTGGTGATAGCAGCCAACGCACTTGAACTTGCGGCGGGTGGCGATGGCATAGGCTTCCACACAGCCGCAGCGGGGGCAAACCGGCGTGCCGTTGGTGTCGGCCCAGCGGATATCGCAGAACGTCTTGTAAGCCGCATCTTCGCCCATGCGGAAAACAGCCTTGAGGCTGAGGGTGCGGGCGGCGGCGGAAAGGAGGAAGTGCTGAGCCATTGTCATTGTATCCAGTGCTTATGCATCGGATATAATGGCATTGCGGCATCATAGACAAGGGTAAAAGCATCGCGTATGATGGCATTTGCGACGAATGGAGTGCTTATGCAGGACAATGCGATGTGGGAAGCCCGTGTGAAGGGGCTTCTGAAAGCCGAACTCAAAAAGCGGGGCGTGTCATACCTTCAGCTGGTGGAGAAGCTGGCGGCTATCGGCGTGGTTGAATCTGAACCGAATATCCGCAACAAGTTGGCGCGGGGTAAATTCACAGCGGTGTTCCTGGTCCAATGCCTAGAGGCTATCGGCGCTACGTCCTTGCGGCTTTCGGATGGCTGATCTTAGCTGCGCTACCACCAAGTCAGGCCGCTGAGAGCAACAAGGCCGCAAGCAAGCAATCCGATCGCGCTGAGCTGGCACGCATTGCGACGGCCATCGAAAAACTGCCAAAAGCCGATGCTCCAGATGCCGGATGCCAGCCCGGACAGGATAACCGTAGTAGCGATCTGTGCGCTCAGTGGAAGGCAGCCGACGCTGCTCTTGAATCCGCCATTTGGACAAAAAACGCCTTCTTTGCCGGGCTTGTTGGGCTTCTTATCGGTGGCTTTACGCTCTACTTTGCCGGCCGCGCCGCTCATTGGGCGAAACTCGCTGCTGTCGAAACGAAACGAAGCGCCGATGCCGCTGACGAAAGCCTTGCTCATGCCAAAAGCATGGCGGCCATACAGTTGCGCCCCTATCTCTTTGTCGATCAAATTAGATATATCGCTGCTGATTTGTTGGATGGACCGATTAGCAATCAAGCCGTTATGACTATTAAGAACTTTGGCTCCACTCCCGCAAAAGACATAGCAGTCCAAGCCGGATGCGCTATCGCAGACACGGCCCTCCATAGACTTGGTATATTTCCCTGTAGAGAACAAAGGGTTCCCTATTTTCTGGCACCCGGCGCTACCTTTGACATAGCGGTGCGTATCGAAGGTTTCCGCAATAGAATGTTTCCTAGCGACAGTCACGTTTTGGCTTGTCGCTTTTCCCTTACTTACAAGGAATCCTCTGGGGGCGACTATGGCTTGTTTGAGACGTGGTACATCCCACGCGAGGAAATGAACCGCAGCAAGCTGTTCACCTACTACGATTCCCCATAACGCCAGCGCGGCAAAACTAGCGGTCACCGCCGGTCTCCCGGCTTGGTGCGTTTCCTACATAATGCCGGAGGCGCTGGAAGTGTCGATGGTCGCCTCGATGGCAGGGGAGCTCGACGGCGGCCGGCTGGTGCGCACCCGGCCGTTTCGCGCGCCGCACCACAGCGCCTCGATGCCGGCGCTGGTCGGCGGCGGCATGCGGGCGCGGCCCGGCGAGGTCAGCCTCGCGCATCTGGGCGTGCTGTTCCTCGATGAACTGCCGGAATTCCAGCGCGGCGTGCTCGATTCGCTGCGCCAGCCGCTGGAAACCGGCACGGTGATGGTGGCGCGCGCGGCCGCCCATGTCTCCTATCCCGCCCGCGTCCAGCTCGTGGCCGCGATGAACCCCTGCCGCTGCGGCCATCTCGGCGATGCGGCGCAGGCCTGTTCGCGGGCGCCGAAATGCGCCGCCGATTACCAGTCACGGCTGTCGGGGCCGCTGCTCGACCGTATCGACCTGCATGTCGATGTGCCGGCGGTCAGCGCCGCCGACCTGACGCTGCCACCGCCGGCCGAAACCTCCGCCATCGTCGCGGCGCGGGTGGCGGCGGCACGCGCCATCCAGACCGCGCGCTATGCCGGCCATGCCGCGCGCACCAATGCCGAGGCCGATGGCAAGCTGCTGGAGGCCGCCGCCACCCCCGACGAGGCCGGGCGCAAGCTGCTCGCCCAGGCCGCCGAAGCGTTGCGGCTGTCGGCGCGTGGCTATCACCGCGTGCTGCGCGTCGCCCGCACCCTTGCCGACCTCGCCGGCGCCGAACAGGTGCTACGCATCCATGTCGCCGAAGCGCTGAGCTATCGCCGCCGCGCCCCGACGAACTGACCGTCGGCACCGGGCAGCCGCGTGCGGCGCGGACGGGTCGCACCGCGGCCAGGCGCGAATGTTTGCCGAGGTGGCAAGACCGGCTATGCTGGCGGTGCGTTGACCGAAATCACCCCTGAAAGCCCGCCCATGGCCCCGATGCCGCTCGCCGCCGCCGATTATTCGGCCTTCGACTGGATGATCACGCCGCTCCGCCGCTATGCGAGCTTCCGCGGGCGGTCGCCGCGCGCCGAGCTGTGGTGGTACATGCTGTTGTGCGTCATGCTGGGCGGCGTCTTCGGCGGCGTCGACATCGGCATCTATGGCCTGCGCTGGCTGTCGAGCGACACCATCACCCGGCCATCGGGGCTGTGGCTGTCCCTGCTGCTCGTCATCCCCAGCCTGGCGGTGACGGTGCGCCGCCTGCACGATATCGGCAAGTCGGGCTGGTGGTATCTGATCGGGCTGATCCCGCTGCTGGGCGGGCTGTTCCTGCTGATCTGGTTCCTGCGCCGCGGCGACGCGGGCCCGAACGCCTATGGTCCGGACCCGTATCGCGACTGACGCGCCACAATCAGAACGGCACGTCGTCGTTCAGATCATCGTCGAACGCTGCCGGCCGCTTGTTGCCGCCGCCGAAATTGCCGCCGCCGGCGGGCGCGCCATAGTCATCGCCGCCGCCATAGCCGCCGCTGCCACCGCCGCCCATGCTGCTGCCACCACCGCCGCCGTCACGGCCGCCGATCAGCGTCAGTTCGCCCTTGAAGGGCCCGACGACGATTTCGGTGGTGTAGCGGTCGGCGCCGCTCTGATCCTGCCATTTGCGCGTGGTGATGGCGCCTTCGATATACACCTCGCTGCCCTTGCGCAGATATTGCTGGGCCACCTTGCCGATATTCTCGTTGCGAATGACGATGTTGTGCCATTCGGTCTTTTCCTTGCGCTCGCCGGACTGCTTGTCGCGCCAGGTTTCCGATGTCGCCATGGTGAACTGCGTCACCGATCCGCCATTGGCAAAGCTTTTGGTTTCCGGGTCCTTGCCCAGACGCCCGACCAGAATGACCTTGTTCACGCCCGCCATGTCTTGAATTCTCCTCTTTCGGCCATCCTACCGGGCGACACGGCTGGCGGCAACGTCAAGCCTTGCCAAAACGGTGGATATCGCCGAGCTTCGCAAGCGCAACACGGGGTTCGGAATGGGCGGCGAAGTCGAAGCATTGGGCGGGCTGGTCACCGCCGGCCTGGCTGCCGGGGCGCTGGATGGGCCGCAGGGCGCAACCGGCCATGCCCATCAGGGCGCCTGCGCCAATTGCGGCACGCCGCTGGCCGGGCCGTTCTGCGGCAATTGCGGCCAGAACGCCCATATCCACCGCACGCTGGGCGGGGTCTTCCATGATTTCCTGCACGGCATCACGCATTTCGACGGCAAGGCCTGGAAAACCCTGCCGATGCTGCTGTTCCGCCCCGGCAAGCTGACCCGCGACTATATCGAGGGCAAGCGCGCCCGCTACATCGCGCCGGTGCCGCTGTTCCTGCTTGTCGTCTTCCTGATGTTCTTCGTGTTCAGCTTTGTCCACATCAAGGACAATATCGACGGCGGCGTCACCAACGACCGGGGCGAGCAGATGACCCAGGCCGAAGCGAAGCGGAAACTGCCGGAAGTCGAACGCAAGATCCGCCAGGTCGATGCCGAACTCGCAGTGGCCAAGAAGCGCGGCGACAGCAATCAGATCGCCTTTCTCAAGGGCGTGAGAGTGGGTATCGTGACGACCCGCAACCGCCTGCGCGCCCGCGCCGCAGGCGAGGTCGACTCACCGCTCGACATTCCCGGCGAACTGGCGCGCGAGATGAAGGACCGCAGTCCGACCGTCAACATGGGCAATGAAACCCTCAACGAGAAAGCCCGTGCCGCCCTGAAGAACCCCGAACTGGTGTTCTACAAGATCCAGGGCAAGGCCTATAAGCTGAGCTTCCTGCTGGTGCCGATGTCGCTGCCCTGGCTGTGGCTGATGTTCGCCTGGAAGCGCGGCGTGAAGATGTACGACCATGCCATTTTCGCACTCTATTCGATCAGCTTCATGTCGCTGCTGTTCATCGTCGCCAGCATCGCGCTGGCCCTTGATGTGACCGACCAGTGGCTGTGGATCCCGCTGCTCATCACGCCGGTGGTGCACATGTATTTCCAGCTCAAGGGCGCCTATTCACTTAGCCGTTTCAGTGCGCTGTGGCGGACCGGCGTCCTGTCGATATCGGCCTTCCTGACGCTGGCCTTTTATCTGGTGCTGATCATCGCGGTGGGCGTGCTGGATTAGGAAAGCGGACCCTTCGCCAATGTTATCCCAGGCTTGACCCGGGATGACAGGGTAAAGCCGTTCAAACCGCATCCGGCTCCGGCAGCGCCACCAGCTCGCTGGCGCTCGGCAGCATCGGCACCTGCGCCACCGGCGCCAGCTCCGCCAGATCATCCAGACCCGTCGCCGCACCCATCTCCTTGAGCTTGCGGGCGCGGGTGACGACGCGGGCGTCGGCCTGCGAAACCAGCTTGTTCCAATGGCCGACCGTCGTTTCCAGCCCCTTCTGCACCGCGGCGAAATTGTTGCCCATGATGCGGATCGAATCGTAAAGCTCGCGCCCCAGCTTGGCGATGTCGGCGGCGTCCCTGGCCAGCCGTGCCTGGTCGCGCAGCGCGCCGACGGTGCGGGCGACGGCGACGAGATTGACCGGCCCGGCCAGCACGACATGGCGCTTGAAGAAATCGTTCATCAGGCTGCGGTCCTGCTCCAGCGCCGCACCGAGGAAATTCTCGCCCGGCACGAACAGCACGACGAAATCGACGGCGCTGCCCACCGCCTTGGCGTAATCCTTTTTCGCCAGCCCATCGGCATGGGTGCGCACGGCGCGGGCATGGGCGGCGAGATAGGTCTGGCGCGTCGGCGCGTCATCGGCCTCGGCGGCCGAGACATAGGCATCGATCGAGCATTTGACGTCGATGACCAGCACGCGCCCGCCGGGCAGGTTGATCTTGAAATCCGGCCTTTGCTTGCCGTCCTCGCCATCGACCGACCATTGCGTTTCGAAGTCGATGCCCTCGACAAGGCCCGCCGCCTCCAGCACGTTGCGGCACTGTTCCTCGCCCCAGCGCCCGGCGACCTTGCCGGAGGAGCGCAGCGCGGTTTCGAGCTTGGCGGCGGCGCCCGACACGCGTTCCTGCCCCAGCACGACATTGGCCAGCTGTTCCTTCAGGCTGCCATAGGCCTCGGTGCGCGCTGCCTCGACCTCGCCCAGCCGCGTCTCGTACTTGCTCAGCGTGTCCTTCACCGGCGCGATCAGCTCGGCGAGTTGGTTGCGATTGGCCTCCAGCCCGGCGCCGGCGGCCTCGCGCTGCCGCGTCATCAGCTGTTCGGCGCTTTCCGCCAGCCGCGCCTGGGCGCCTTCCAGCGCCTTGGTGGCCAGCGCCTGGAAGGTTTCGACGGTGCGCGCCACCTCGGCGGCATGGGCGCGGTCGCGCTCGGCCTGCTGGGCACGCAGCGCGCTCAGTTCGGCGGTCAGTGCCTCGCGCTCCGCCTCGGCATCGCGCAGTTCGTCGTTGCGCCGGGTGAGCATCAGCACTTCGGTGGCATGGCGCCCGCGCTCCTCGCGCTGGCGGCCGACCTCGGCGGCCAGCTCCGCCGCTTCGGCACGCGCCGCGTCGCGCTCGGCCCGCGCGCCGGCCAGCGGCCGCGCCCACAGCGCCCAGCCCAGCAGCAGCGCCCCGGCAAAGGCCAGCGCGGCGGCAATCAGCACTTCGGTCAATCAGCCTCTCCTGCGGAACATGCCATGAACATTAGGCCGTGAACTCATGAATGTCATGCCCCGTCATGACCGGAGCTTGCCAAATGGCTAGGCGAGCCGCGCCGCCTGCGAAAGGGCCATCTTGCCAAGCCGGCGAAAAGCGGCGCTGATGGCATGATGCGCACACTGCTCCTCTCCATCGCCACCCTTGCCGCCACCGCTGCCGCTGCCGCGCCCCTCCCGATTTCGGCGGCGCACATCAGGGCCGATGTCAGAACCCTGGCCGCGGATGACTTTGGCGGGCGCGGGCCGGGCGAGGATGGCGAACTCAAGACCATCACCTTCCTGCAGAACGCCATGGCCGCCGCCGGGCTGCAACCCGGTGGCACCGATGGCGGCTGGCTGCAGGAGGTGCCGCTGATCCGGCTCGATCGCTCGCCCGGCGCCGCGGTGACACTGACCTTTGGCGGCAGGACCCGCATCCTGCTGCCCGGCCATGATGTGACGCTGGCGCTGCGCAATCCGGGGGTGACCGCGATCACCAACCTGCCGCTGGTCTTTGCCGGTTTCGGCATCGTCGGCCAGGGCCATGACGCCTATCGCGGTGTCGACATGGCCGGCAAGGTCGCCGTGGTGCTGGCCAATGATCCCGATTTCGAAGCGGATGCGGATCTGGGCTTCGAAGGCCGGCGGATGGTGCTCGCCGGGCGCATCGGCGCCAAATTCGAAGCCGCGGCGCGGGCCGGCGCAGTCGGCGTCATCGTCATCCATGAAGATGCCGCCGCCTCCTACCCCTGGTTGCAGGTGGCCAGCGGCGACGCGCTGCCGGCGATGGCGCCGGCCCCGCTCGCAGCCGCATCGCTGAAGTTCAGCAGCTGGCTGCCGCTGCGGCTGGGCAATGAACTGCTGGCCTCGGCCGGCCTGACGCTGGCGGATGCCAAGGCGCGGGCCCGCGCGCCGGGCTTCACCGCCCTCCCGCTGCCCGGCGCCAGCATCTGGGCCCTGGGTGGCATCAAGGCGACCCCGATCACCAGCCATAATGTCATCGGCATCCTGCCCGGCGCGGCCCGGCCCGGCGAAGTGCTGCTCTATGGCGCACATTGGGACGCCAATGGCCGCAATGGCCCCGACACCAGCGGCGACGGCATCCGGAACGGCGCCGTCGACAATGCCACCGGCACCGCCGAACTGCTCGCCATCGCCCGCGCCTTCGGCAAGGGGCCGCGCCCGGCGCGCACGGTCATCTTCGCCGCCTGGACGGCGGAGGAAAAGGGCCTGCTCGGCAGCGAATACTACGCCGCGCATCCGGTGCGGCCGCTGGCCAGCACTGTCGCCGTCATCAACCTCGATCCGCATGTCGTGCTGCCGGCAGCAAGGAACATCGAGCTGGTCGGCGGTGGCCGCACGCCGCTGGAGGCCGAACTGCGCACCGCCGCCGCGTCGCTGGGCCTGGTGGTCAGCGACGAACCCCATCCCGAAGCCGGCTGGTATTTCCGCAGCGACCATTACCCCTTCGCCCGCCGCGGCGTGCCGGCCCTGTCGTTCCGCGCCGGCCGCGATCTGGTGTCGGGCGGCACGGCGAAGGGCGACGCACTGGTCGACGCCTATAACGCCACCCGCTACCACCAGCCGAGCGACGCGTTCATGCGCGACTGGACGTTCGCCGGGACCGCGCAGGAGGCGAGCGTCGCCTTTCTCGTCGGGCGCAAGCTGGCGGACAGCACGGACTGGCCGGTGTGGAATGCGGGGAATGAGTTTGCGCCGCTGCGGGGGGCCGGACCGAAGTAGGGCGACCGCCGTCGCCACGCTCCCTTTTTCGCCACTAGCCCCGCATCGCCCACCCCGTCACTCTGCCCGGCAAAACACGCCACAGGGGGAGAGACTCACCATGCATCCGCACAGCATCGTCGCCGAGGGCCTGCAATTTCCCGAAGGGCCCATCGCCATGGACGATGGCAGCGTCATCTTTGTCGAGATCAAGGCCGGCAAGCTGACCCGCCTGACGCCGGACGGCAGGCTGCACAATGTCGCCACCCCCGGCGGCGGGCCAAACGGCGCGGCCATCGGCCCGGATGGCGCCATCTATGTCTGCAACAATGGCGGGTTCGCCTGGTATGAGCAGGATGGCATGCTGCTGCCGGGCAATGCCGCCGATGATTACACCACCGGCCGTATCGAACGCATCGACATCGCCACCGGCAAGGTCGAGCGCCTGTACGACAGGACCGACGACGGACTTGGCCTCTCCGGCCCCAACGACATCGTCTTCGATGCCGATGGCGGCATGTGGTTCACCGACCTCGGCAAGCATTTCCCGCACCATGAGACCAAGGGCGGGCTGTTCTATGCCAAGCCCGATGGCAGTTCCTGCGTCTGCGCCGTCTATGGCCCCAATCTCAACGGCGTCGGCCTGTCGCCCGATGGCACCAAGGTCTATGCCGCCGTCACCGCCGGCCGGGTGATCCTGGAATTCGACATCACCGGCCCCGGCAGCGTCGCACCGGCGCCGCTCGCCGCCGTGCCCGGCCGCTTCGTCACGACATGGGGCACCAAGACCTATCTCGACAGCCTGGCCATGGAGGCCAATGGCAACATCGCCCAGGCGACGCTGATCGAGGAAGCCGGCATCACCTCGATCGATCCGGTGACCGGCGCCAAGGAGTTCTTCGCCTTTCCGGACCTGCTGACCACCAACGTCTGTTTCGGCGGCGCGGACATGATGGACGTGTGGGTGTGCCTGTCGACCACCGGCAAGATGGCGAAGGCGCGCTGGCCGCGGCCGGGGTTGCGGCTCAATTTCAACGCGTGACCCTTCTGCTCCCTCCCCCCAGGTGAGCGCAGCGAACCTAGGGTGGGGAGGGTCGGGGTGGGGGTCTCGGGCGTTATGCCATCACCCCCCACCCCGACCCTCCCCACTCTACCGCCTGCGGCGGTGGGTGGAGGGAGCAGCGAGCACCCGGAGGCAGCATGACCACCACCCGCAGCATCGCCGCCAACGGCCTGACCTTTGCCGTCGACGCAGCCGGCGCCGGCCCCGATATCGCGCTCTGCCTGCACGGCTTCCCCGAAAGCCGCTTCAGCTGGCGGCACCAATTGCCGCTGCTGGCGGACCTGGGCTGGCACGCGGTGGCGCCCGATCTGCGCGGCTATGGCGGCAGCAGCCGGCCGCCCCGCCGGGCGGATTACCACATCGATCATCTGGTGGCAGACGTGGCGGCGCTGTTCGCGGCGCTGGCGACGGAGCATGGCAAGGGCCGGCACCTGCTCGTCGCGCATGACTGGGGTGCCATCATCGCCTGGATCTACGCGCTGCGGAATCCGGGCGTGCTCGATGGCCTGATCATCATGAACGTGCCGCACCCACGCGTCTTCCGCGATGTGTTGAAGACCAGCTGGGCACAGAAGAAAAAGAGCTGGTACGTCGCCTTTTTCCAGCTGCCCTGGCTGCCGGAGGCACTGCTCGGCGCGCGCGGGGCGGAAGCGATCGGCAAGGCCTTTTCCGACATGGCGATCGACAAATCGGCGTTTCCGCCGGCGGTGACCGACCATTATCGCGCCAATGCCCGCCAGCCCGGCGCGCTGACCGCGATGGTCAATTACTACCGGGCCAATTTCCCGAACATCCTCGCAGAACCGGTGGTGCCGCTGGCGGTGCCGACGCTGCTGCTATGGGGGGAGGAGGACAGCGCCCTCGATATCGCGCTGACCGAAGGCTATGGCCCGCTGGTCGCCGACTTCACCTTGCAGCGCTTCCCCGGCGTGTCGCACTGGGTGCAGCAGGAGGCACCGGTGGCGGTGAACGCCGCGATGCGGGAATGGCTGGGAGCGAAGCTGGGTTAGAGAGGCTTTCAATCCGGTTAAGGCAATTCGTCATCCTGTACTTGTTTCAGCATCCACCTCGCCGACGGGACAGGCTTTCGCGTTGCAAAGTGGATGCTGAAACGAGTTCAGGATGACGATAACCATTGAATATCGTCGAGTCCAATAGCGCCATCTTGCCAAATACAACCAAATAGGTTATATCGCTGGCATGGACAACGCCAGCGCCCCCGAACCCGTCCCCGCCACGGCCGCCGAGGCTCCCGCAAAGCCGAAACGCACGCGGCGGCGCAAGAACGGCTGGACCAATGAAGCCCAGATCCGCTTCGTGATGACGCTGGCGGCCACCGGATCGGTGCGGGAAGCATCCGACGCGGTGGGCATGCATTATTCCAGCGCCTATCGCCTGCGGCTGGAGCCGCGCGGCTGGGAATTCGCCCGGGCCTGGGATTCGGCGCTGGCCATCGCCTATGACCGGCTGCGCGAAATCGCCTTCGACCGCATCATGCGGGGCACCGAACAGCCGGTCTATTACAAGGGCGAAAAGGTCGACACGCGCATCGTGCACAACGACCGATTGCTGATGTTCATGATCGCCCATACCGCCAAGCAGCCGCGGCAGGGCCCCAGCGAATATGCGCGCGCCATGGTCGAGCTGGCGAACGCGCCGGAAGAGGATTCGCTGGCCGAGCGCCAGGCCTTTCATGAAGCCAGGCGCGCGCTCGACGATTTCATCGCCCGCCAGATGCACCCGCCACAAGCGTCGCGTTAGTGTCGCGTTAAGCGCGAAAAGGCTTTTCTCTCAAGGTTTTGCGGAGCGCAATCCGGCAAAGAAACGCTTGAGCAGCGCCGCCGCCTCCGTCTCGCCGACGCCGGCGATCACCTGTGGCACATGGTGGCTCTGCGGGTGGCTGAACACCCGCGGGCCCTGCTCCACGCCGCCGCTCTTCGGGTCGGACGCGCCATAGACCAAAGTCGCGATGCGCGCCTGCGAAATGGCGGCGGCGCACATCGGGCAGGGTTCCAGCGTCACATGCAATGTCGTGCCGGGCAGGCGCGGACTGCCGAGCGCGGCGCAGGCAGAACGGATGGCGAGCAGCTCGGCATGGGCGCTGGGGTCGCTGAGTTCCAGCGTGCGATTGCCGGCGGCGGCGAGGATAGCACCGTCAGCGCCAGTGATCACCGCGCCGACCGGCACCTCGCCGCGCGCCGCCGCGTCCCGCGCTTCGGCCAGCGCGCGCGCCATGGCGGGGGAGGCGGGAAAGGGCGGCATGCCGCCTGCGTTACCGCAGACGGCAGGCCGGAGCCAGCTTACTTGTCCTTCTTGTTCGGATCGTCGGCGCGTTCCATGGTCACCGTCGGCACGGTCACGCTTGTGTCCTTGCTGCCGACATCGACGGTCGGCACCTTCACCGTCTCTTCCTTCTTGCCGATGGCGATCCTGGCGGTGTCGATATCGAACTTCGGCGCCTGGCCGCCGCTGGTTTCCAGCCTGACGGTCGGGGCCTTGCCCTCGCGCACCTGATCGATGTTGATGAAGCCGAAGGCGAAGGCGGCGACCACCAGCCCGACGATGACGATGATGGCGAGCAGCCAGCCGCCGCCGCCCGGGCGCCGGGTTTCGACGACACGGCCATCTGGGGTGGTTTCGAGATCGGACATGGCAGGACTCCGCAAGGGACAAGGGGAACAGTCACAAGGCAACGCCCCATCATTCCTGCCGGTTCCACAGGGCCACCGGCGCTGCTAGGCTACCCGCAATCACCTGGGGAGCCTGGCCTTGACCGATACCGTCTATCCCGTGCCCGCCGCGGCGCTGGCCGCGACGCGCACCACCATGGCGCAATATCAGGCGCGCTATGCGCAGAGCCTCGCCGACCCCGACGGCTTCTGGCGCGGCGAGATCGGCCGGCTGGACTGGCTGCACCCGCCGACCAGGATGGGCAATTGGTGCTGGGATCCGGTCGACATCCGCTGGTTCGAGGACGGCACGCTCAATGCCGCCGTCAATTGCCTCGACCGCCACCCCGCCGATCGCGTCGCCATCGTCTGGGAAGCGGATGACCCGGCGACGCCAAGCCGCACCCTGACCTATGGCGAACTGCTCGCCGAAACCTGCCGCATGGCCAATGCGCTGGTGGCGCTGGGCGTCGAGAAGGGCGACCGCGTCACCATCTACATGCCGATGATCCCCGAAGCCGCGGTGGCGATGCTGGCCTGCGCCCGCATCGGTGCCGTGCATTCGGTGGTGTTCGGCGGCTTTTCGCCCGATGCCATCGCCGGCCGCCTACAGGACGCCGAAAGCCGCTTCGTCATCACCGCCGACGAGGGCCGCCGCGGCGGCAAGACCGTGCCGCTGAAGGCCGCCGTCGACAAGGCGCTGGAGATCGCCGGCGATGTCGAGGCGGTGCTCGTCGTCCGCCACACCGGCGCCGCCGTGGCCATGCACCCGGAGCGCGACCATTGGTGGCACGAATTGCGCCCGCAGCTGCCGCTGCACTGCACGCCGGAGCCGATGGGGGCGGAGGACCCGCTGTTCATCCTCTATACCAGCGGCTCCACCGGCAAGCCCAAGGGCGTGCTGCACACCACCGGCGGCTATCTGCTCTGGGCGAACCTGACCTTCGAGACCGTGTTCGATTACCGGCCGGGCGAGCTGTTCTGGTGCACCGCCGATGTCGGCTGGGTGACCGGGCACAGCTATATCGTCTATGGGCCGCTGTCCGCCGGCGCCACCGTGCTGATGTTCGAAGGCGTGCCGTCATGGCCGGCCACCGACCGCTTCTGGCAGGTGATCGCCAAGCACAAGGTCAACATCTTCTACACCGCCCCCACCGCGCTGCGCGCCGTGATGCGCGATGGCGATGCCCCGGTGGAGAAGCACGACCTCAGCTCGCTGCGCCTGCTCGGCACCGTCGGCGAGCCGATCAACCCCGAGGCGTGGAGCTGGTACCACCGCGTCGTCGGCAAGAGCGCGCTGCCCATCGTCGACACCTGGTGGCAGACCGAAACCGGCGGCGCGCTGATCACGCCGCTGCCCGGCGCGACGCCGATGAAGCCCGGCTCCGCCACCCTGCCCTTTTACGGAATCGAACCGGCGCTGGTCGATGCGGAGGGGCACATCATCGCGCGCGGCGCGGGCGAAGCGATCAGCGGCAATCTGGTGCTGCTGCGGTCATGGCCCGGTCAGGCGCGCAGCGTCTATGGCGATCATGAGCGCTTCACCCAGACCTATTTCACGACATACAAGGGCAAGTATTTCACCGGCGACGGGTCGCGGCAGGACGAGGACGGCTATTGGTGGATCACCGGCCGCGTCGATGATGTCATCAACGTCTCCGGCCATCGCATGGGCACCGCCGAGGTCGAAAGCGCGCTGGTCGCCCATCCCGATGTCGCCGAAGCCGCCGTCGTCGGCTATCCGCACGACATCAAGGGCCAGGGCATCTACGCCTATGTGACGCTGAACGCCGGCGTCACGGCCAGCGACCAGCTGCTGACCGCGCTGAAGTTCTGCGTGCGCGAACATATCGGCGCCATCGCCATTCCGGATCATCTGCACCTGACGCCGGCGCTGCCCAAGACGCGCAGCGGCAAGATCATGCGGCGCATCCTCAGGAAGATCGCCGAAAACGACTTCGCCAATCTCGGCGACACCTCGACGCTCGCCGATCCGGCCGTGGTCGATGCCCTGGTGGAAGGACGCCTCAACCGATGATCGCCCGTACCGCGCTGCTGCTCACCCTGATCTCGGCGCCCGCGCTTATCAGTTTCGTCGCCGTCCCGGCGAGCGCCGCCGACACGCCCGACCTCGCCCGCTGGCAGGCGCAGGCGGCGCGCGTCAGAATCACCCGCGACCAATGGGGCATTCCGCACATCAAGGGGCAGAGCGACGCCGATGCGGTGTTCGGCATGATCTATGCCCAGGCCGAGGACGACTTCAACCGCGTCGAGACCAACTTCATCAACGCGCAGGGGCGGCTGGCCGAAACCGAGGGCGAGTCGGCGATCTGGCGCGACCTCCGGATGAAGCTGTTCATCAAGCCGGCGGCGCTGAAGGCCGATTATGCCGCCAGCCCGCCCTGGCTGAAGGCGCTGATGACCGCCTGGGCCGATGGCCTCAATTACTATCTCCACACCCACCCCCAGGTGAAGCCGCGGGTCATCACCCGGTTCGAACCCTGGATGGCACTGGCGTTCAGCGAAGGCAGCATCGGCGGCGATATCGAGCGGGTGTCCTTGAGCCAGCTGGAAGCCTTCTACACCCAGAAACAGGTGGCGCTGTCCGATGTCGAGCGCGGCCGCGTGGCGGTCGAGCCGCTCGGCTCCAACGGCATGGCCATCGCGCCGTCGCACAGCGTCAACGGCCATGCCCTGCTGCTGATCAACCCGCACACCACCTTCTATTTCCGCTCCGAAGCGCAGGTGACCAGCGGCGAAGGGCTCAACGCCTATGGCGCCTCCACCTGGGGGCAGTTCTTCGTCTATCAGGGCTTCAACGCCAACATCGGCTGGATGCACACCACCAGCGGCGTCGATGTCGTCGATGAATTCGCCGAGACGACCCGCACCCGCGGCGGCAAGCTGGAGTATCTGTACGGCAAGAGCTGGCGGCCGGTGACCGTGACGCCGGTGAGCATCCCCTATCGCGGCGCCGATGGCAGCATGCAGAGCCGCAGCTTCCCGACCTACACTACCGTGCACGGCCCGATCGTGCGCAGCGCCAATGGCAAATGGATCAGCGTCGCGCTGATGAACAAGCCGCTGGCGGCCCTGCAGCAAAGCTTCCTGCGCACCAAGGCCAGCGACCTTGCCAGCTATCTGAAGGTCGCCGAATTCAAGGCCAATTCGTCGAACGCCACGCTGTTCGCGTCATCGAAGGGCGAGATCGCCTATCTGCACCCGCAGTTCGTGCCGCGACGCGACAACCGCTTCGATTACACCAAACCCGTCGACGGCAGCGACCCGGCCACCGCCTGGAGCGGCGAACATGCGCTGAGCGAGCTGCCCAGCGTGCTCAATCCGAAGAACGGCTGGGTGATGAACGTCAACAACTGGCCGTGGACCGCCGCCGGCGCCGACAGCGCGAGACAGGCCGACTACCCACGCTACATGGACAGCGCCGGCGAGAACCCGCGCGGGCCGCATGCGGTGCGCGTGCTGACCGCGACGCCGAAGTTCACTGCCGATTCGCTGCTGGAGGCGGCCTATGATCCGTACATGACCGGCTTTGCCGATCTGGTGCCAACATTGCTTGCCGCCTTCGACCGGCTGCCCGCCGGCGATGCGCAGCGCGCCGCCCTGCAAGGCCCGATCGATGCGCTGCGCGGCTGGGACTTCCGCACCGGCGAAGCCTCGATCCCGATGGCGCTGGCTTCGCTGTGGGGCGACACTTTGGCCCGCAAGTTCGGCGAACAGGCGAAGCAGGATGACGAGGCGCTGGTGCCCTGGCTGGTCGCCAAGCCCAAGGACGCCGACCGGCTGGGCGCGCTCGCCGACACCGTTGCCGCGATGACCCGCGATTTCGGCAGCTGGCAGACCAGCTGGGGCGATATCAACCGCTTCCAGCGCGTCAGCGGCGCCATCGTCCAGCCCTATGACGACAAGGCGCCCAGCCTCCCGATCGGGCTCGGCTCGGCGCAATGGGGGGCGCTGGCCAGCTATGGCTCCAAGCCCTGGCCGGGCACGAAGCGCTGGTACGGCAATTACGGCAACAGCTTCGTCGCCGTCGTCGATTTCGGCGCGACGCCGCAAGCCCGCGCCGTGCACGCCGGCGGCCAGACCAGCAATATGGCCTCCCCGCATTTCGCCGACCAGGCCGATCGCTATCGCAGCCATGATTTCCGCCGCGTGCTGCTGACCGAGGCACAGCTGACGGGGCTGAAGGCCTATCATCCGGGGGAATGAGGCGCGGCAGCGCGAAATTGCCGTCCTACACGAACCGGTACGGTTATATTGCTGTCATCAGCTTGTGCGCGAAGATTTCGTTTTTTGCACCAGCGTCACGCTGAACATGTTTCAGCATGACGTGGGATTTCCAAAGCAAGGTCGCCCCGAGACCACCGCCGACCCCATGGACTTCTTGTAGTCTTCCGCTGATAACGTTGTTTTGATTGAACTAAATTGGCAGCGCCGCCCGGCCTTCAATCCTCGCCGAACTTGTCCAGGACCAGCCCTTGCAGCTTGGCAACGGCGGCTTCGGCCTCCGGGCCGGTTGCCGAGATCGCGATGGCGTCGCCCATCGCCGCCGCCAGCATCATCAGGCCCATGATCGAGGTGCCGGTGACGCTGCTGCCATCATGGCTGACGGTCACTTCGGCATCGAATCCGCTGGCCAGGGTGACGAACTTGGCGCTGGCGCGGGCATGCAGCCCGCGCTTGTTGGTGATGGGAACCGTGACGGGCCCCGCGACCGGGCCGGCGCTCAAGCCGCTTCGCCCAGCATGCGCGAGGCGACGGCGATATATTTGCGGCCGGCGTCCTGCGCGGCTTCGACGGCGGCAGCGACCTTCATCGTCTTGCGCACGCTGGCCAGCTTGATCAGCATGGGCAGATTGACGCCGGCGATGACCTCGATATTCGGCCCCATCAGCGAGATGGCGAGGTTGGACGGAGTGCCGCCGAACATGTCGGTCAGCACGATCACGCCCTGGCCGCTGTCGCAGACGCTCAGCGCCAGCTCGATATCACGGCGGCGCAGCTCCATATCGTCTTCCGCCTCGATGCAGATGGCGCGCACCTGTTCCTGCGGGCCGACGACATGTTCGGTCGCGGCGAGGAACTCGGCGGCAAGCCGACCATGGGTGACGAGGACGAGTCCGATCATGTGGCGCCTGCCTCACCCGATGTCGGCGGCGCTGTCAATATGGCGGCATCATTGCCATGGCTGGCCATGTCGCGATGGACGAGCGCCGGAGCATGGCCCGCTGCCGCCAGCCGGGCCTGCAATTCGCGCGCCACGGCGACGCTGCGGTGGCGGCCACCGGTGCAGCCGATGGCGATGGTCAGATAGGCCTTCCCCTCCCGCCCATAGCCGGGGAGCAGGGTGAGCAGCAGATCGGCGATGCGATCGATGGCCGGCGCATAGGCGGCATCGGCGGCGACATAGGCGGCGACGGCGGCATCCTCCCCGGTCAGCGGCCGCAGCGCCACGTCCCAATGCGGGTTGGCGAGGAAGCGCATGTCGAAGACCAGATCGGCATCGCGCGGCAAGCCTTGCGCAAAGCCGAAGGACATCAGCGTCACCGTCAGGCCGCCATCGGCGCTGCGCCCCAGTCGCTCGGCGATGCGGCGGCGCAGGTCGGCCACCGACAATTCGGTGGTGTCGATGACCAGATCGGCCCAGCGCCGCAACGGCGCCGTCAGCGTGCGTTCGCGGCCGATACCGTCCGCCGCTGGCCGGTCGGCGGCGAGCGGGTGGCGACGCCGGGTTTCGGAAAAGCGCCGGGTCAGCTCGTCATCGGCGCAATCGAGGTAGAGCAGCCGGATGTCGACGCCTTCGCCGCGCAGCGCCCGCAGCCGTTCGACCAGCGCCTCGGCATCAAAGGCACGGGTGCGGGTATCGATGCCAAAGGCCAGCGGCCGCGGCGGGCCGTCGCCGCCCTCCGCCGAATTGAACAGCGTTTCAACAAGGCCGAGCGGCAGATTGTCGACCGCCTCATAGCCCAGGTCCTCCAGCGCCTTCAGTGCCGAGGATTTGCCGGCGCCCGACATGCCACTGACGATCAGCATCGGCGGCGCGGCGGTGGGCAGGGGAGGCGGCGAGTCGATCACGGAACCGGCTTCTACCGTGCGGCCATGGGCGCGCAAAGCCCGCTCGACCTTCAGCGGCAAGGAGTCGCCGGCCCGCCCCAGCGCCAGCAGCGGGATGGCGATGCCGTGCCAGCTGCGCATGGCGACATCGGGCAGGCGATCCGGCTGGCCGGCGAGATCGACGGCAAGCGCCACCGGCGCCGACACCGGCGCTTCGGCGCAGATGCCGACATCGCGCACCTCGATCAGCCCGGCGAGGCGCGGCGGCGCGCTGGCGACCAGCTGGCCGGCCGTGACCGTCAGCACCACCCGATCATCGGCGACCAGCCGCCAGCCGCGATCGATAAGGCGCAGCGCCAGGTCGGACTTGCCGGCGCCCGACGGCCCCAGCAGCAGCACGGCCCGGCCATCCAGCGCCACCGCGGTCGCATGGATGGTATCGGTCATGCCGCCGGCAGTTCGACGATGAACATGGCGCCCTGGCCCTGCGGTCGATCGGTGACGCGGATGCTGCCGCCATGGGCCTGGACGATGGCCCCGGCGATCGACAGGCCCAGCCCGGAATGGCGGCCGAAATCCTCCGCCTCCGGCCGCTGCGAATAGAAGCGCTTGAAGACATCGCCGCGATTCTCGGCCGGCACGCCGGGGCCTTCATCCTCCACCCGGAGCTGCACCCGGCCGGGTCCGGTGTCGGCGCTGACCAGCACGGTCCCACCCGGCGGCGAGAAGGACAAGGCATTGTCGATCAGGTTGCGCAGCACCTGCGCCAGCCGCGCCGGATCGCCCTCCACCTTCGCCGCCCCGGCCGCTGGCGGCGAATAGGCGATGGCGAGGCCAGCCGGCAGGCCGGCGACCTGATAGGCCGCCACCAGCCCGGCAGCGAGCGCCCCGGCATCGAGCGGCTCGAACCGCGACCGCGACAGTTCGGCATCGAGCCGGCTGGCATCGGAAATGTCGGTGATCAGCCGGTCCAGTCGGGCAACGTCGTCACGGATGACCAGTAGCAGGCGTTCGCGCAAGTCGGGCTGCTGCACCTGTTCCAGCGTGTCGACGGCGCTGCGCAGCGAGGCGAGCGGGTTCTTCAGTTCATGCGCCACATCGGCAGCAAAGGCCTCGGTCGCATCGATCTGCAGGCGCAGCGCCAGCGACATGTCCGACACCGCTCGCGCCAGCGCGCCGATCTCGTCACGCCGGTCAGGCAGGCGCGGCACGATGACCTCGCGCGAGCGGCCGAGTCGGACCCGGTGCGCGGCGATGGCCAGCATGCGCAGCGGGCGGACGATGGTGCGGGCGAGATAGGACGACAGGCCGACCGTCAGCACCGTGACGCTGAGCAGCAGCCAGAACGAGGTCAGCCGCTCGTCGCGCAGGATGCGGGCCAGATCGTCGGCGCTGTCGACCAGATGCACGGCACCACCGCCCGGCACGGCAGCCGCAGCGGTGATGATGAAGCTGCCATCTTCGGCGCGGCGCAGCCGCGTCGCCGGCTGGCCGGCACGCACCGCCACCGCGATCTCCGGCCATTGCCCGGCGCCATCGGGCACGGCCTCGCGATAGGGCGGCAGCGCGCGGAAGCTCGCGATGCGCTCCAGCGCCCGGTCGATGAACTTCGCCGACGCCCGCCGCCAGGAATAGCGCTGCGGATCGTCGATGGTGAAGCGGCGGGTGGCGGGATCGGCCCAATTGTCGACGACCGGCGCGCCATCACGGCCATAGAGCCGCAGCCTGGTGCCCCGCTCGAAGTTCAGCCGCGCCAGCCCCGGCGGCCGTTCGCCGGCGAGGCCGGCCACCGCCACCGCCGTGTTGCGCAACGCATCGGTGCGCTCGTCGAGCAGGCGCGAGCGCACCGTATCGAGATAGAGCAGCATGATCGCCAGCACGATGACGGCGATGATGTTCACCGCAAAGATGCGCGCCCGCAATGAGCCGAAGCCGAGGCCGCGGCGCCATTCCTGCACCTCGCCGCGGTCGGGCGCGGCGGTGGAGGCGGCATTACTCCTCGTTGAACCGGTATCCCACGCCATACAGCGTCTCGATCGCCTTGAACTCGTGATCGACCACGCGGAACTTCTTGCGCAGCCGCTTGATGTGGCTGTCGATGGTGCGATCATCGACATAGACATCGTCCTGATAGGCGGCATCCATCAGCTGGTCGCGCGATTTGACGAAGCCCGGGCGCGCCGCCAGCGTTTCCAGGATCATGAACTCGGTGACGGTCAGCGCGACATCGCCGCGCCGCCCCTCGCCGGCATCCCAGGTGACGCGGTGGCGGGCCGGGTCCATCGTCAACCGGCCACGCACGATAGGTTCGGCCGCCGGCGTGTCGGCATTGTCCTCCACCGGCGCGCGGCGATTGGCGACGCGGCGCAGCACGGCGCGGATGCGCTCGATCAGCAGCCGCTGGCTGAACGGCTTGCCGATATAATCATCGGCGCCCATGGCAAGGCCCAGCGCCTCGTCGATCTCGGTGTCCTTGGAGGTGAGGAAGATCACCGGCACTTCCGATTTTTCGCGCAAGCGGCGCAGCACCTCCATGCCGTCCATGCGCGGCATCTTGATGTCGAGCACGGCGAGATCGGGCGGGTTCTCGATCAACCCTTTGAGCGCCGTATCGCCATCGGAATACATGCGCACGACATAGCCTTCGGCCTGCAGGGCGATCGACACCGAGGTGAGGATGTTGCGGTCGTCATCGACAAGGGCAATGGTGGCAGACATGGCCGCACCTTGTCGCGCCTGTCGGGGAGATTGGCAAGCGGGTGGCGATAGGGGCAGCGTGGCTGCGATTGCCGCGTCTCCGGCTTGGCAGCCCGGCGCAAGCCTGGCACAGAATTGCCATGCAGCGCGCCTATGTTCACGCCACGGGCGCCGACTTCGCCGCCAGCCATGGCGACCAGCTGCTCGGCGCGCTCACCCGCTCGCTGCCCTTTCCGGTCGAACCGCCGCAGCGCGCGGCCTGGCAGTTCGAGATCGCCCATCTGCAAGGCATCGGCGCCGTCCTGCCCGATGCGCACATCTTCCTCGAATTCGCCATCCCGCGCATGGGCCGCCGCGCCGATGCGGTGATCGTTGCCGGCGGGCTGATCTTCGTCCTCGAATACAAGGTCGGCGAGCGCGACTTTCCTCGCCACGCCATCGAGCAGGTGCACGGCTATGCGCTCGACCTGAAGAACTTTCACGTCACCTCGCACGACAAGGCGATTATCCCGTTGCTGATCGCCAGCGAGGCGCCGCCGCAGCAACTGGGACTGGGCTTCTGGGCCGAAGACCGGGTGCATGCGCCGATCCGGGTCAACCCGGGCGATGTGCTGCCCACGATCCGCCGGATGATCGCGGTCGGCGATGGCAGCAGCTTCGACGCGCGCGTCTGGGCGGACGGCCATTACCGGCCGACGCCGAGCATCATCGAAGCCGCCGAGGCGCTGTACCGCGGCCATGACGTGCGCGAGATCTCGCGTTCCGAGGCCGGTGCCGAGAATCTGACGCTGACCGCCGCCGCCATCGGCCGGGTCATCGATCGCATGAAGACGGAGGGTGGCAAGACGATCTGCTTCGTCACCGGCGTACCTGGCGCCGGCAAGACGCTCGCCGGCCTCAATATCGCCTGTGATCGCATGGCGGGTGACGTTGGCGAGGACGCCACCTTCCTGTCCGGCAACGGCCCGCTCGTCGATGTGCTGCGCGAAGCGCTGAAGCGTGATGTGCGGGCCCGGCGCGGCCGGCCGGCGGCGGGCGATGGCGACGCCCGCCATCTCGCCGAACGCTCCCCGGACAAGTTCGTCCAGAACGTGCACCACTTCCGCGACGAATATCTGCTCGGCAGCATCCCGTCCGAACATGTCGTTGTCTTCGATGAAGCGCAGCGCGCCTGGGATCGCAAGCAGACCGCCGATTTCATGCGCAAGAAGCGAGGGCAGGCGGGCTTCGACATGTCGGAGCCGGCGTTCCTGTTATCGGTTATGGACCGCCACCCGGCGTGGTGCGTGGTCGTCTGCCTGATCGGCGACGGGCAGGAGATCAACCGCGGCGAGGCCGGGGTGGCGGAATGGGTGCGTGCCTTGCAGGGCAATCTGCGGCACTGGCAGGTGCATCTGCCGCCGCATCTGCTGACCGATGGCGGGCTCGACGCCGGGCTGCGCTGGCATCTGCAGCAGCGCGCAGCCGTCCCCGATCCGGCACTGCATCTGGCGGTGTCGGTGCGGTCGTTCCGGGCCGAAACCGTGTCGCACTATGTGGCGGCCGTGCTTGGCGATGATGCGGCGGCAGCACGCGCTGCGCAGCCGGTTGCGCAGCATTTCCCGCTCTGGCGGACGCGCGACCTCGCCAAGGCGCGGGCCTGGCTGCGAGCACAAAGACGGGCGACCGAGCGCGCCGGCCTGCTCGCCTCCTCCAACGCGCTGCGGCTTAAGCCCGAGGGGATTTACGTCAAGGCCGATGTCGACGTCTGCAACTGGTTCCTCAACCCGGTCGAGGACGTGCGGTCATCGAATGCGCTGGAAGACGCCGCCACCGAATTCGCTGTGCAGGGGCTGGAGCTCGACTGGACCTGTGTGGCCTGGGATCTCAATCTGCGCCGCACAGCCAGCGGCTGGGAGGCGCGCGAGTTTCGCGGCACGCGCTGGACGGCCATCCACGGTGATGGCGCGGCGCTGGGCCGCGCCGACTACGTCCGCAACGCCTATCGCGTGCTGCTGACCCGGGCGCGGCAGGGCATGGTGATCTTCGTGCCGCGCGGCGATGCCGAGGATGCGACGCGGCCGCCAGCCGATTATGACGCCATTGATGCCTGGCTGGCGGCGTGCGGCATCCCCGCGCTGTGACGCGCCGCACCGACACCCCATCACGCAAATGTCACGCACCGGGGCATGACAGGGCCGGGCCGACGCCCTAACAGGGGCCAGGCCTGTTGTCAGGCAAAGGGTCGTGAGCCATGCGTATGCTGTTGTTGGCGGGAGTGCTTCTGATGACCAGTGCTGCCGGCCTGCCGCCGATTGCCCGCCCGGCGCTGCCGCCGGAGGCGCCCATCGTCATCGCCCACCGCGGCGCCAGCGCCGACCGGCCCGAGCACACGCTGGCGGCCTATGCGCTCGCCATCGAACAGGGCGCCGATTTCATCGAGCCGGATCTGGTCTCCACCCGCGATCACCAGCTGGTGGCGCGGCACGAGAACGAGATTTCCGGCACCACCGACGTCGCCGCCCATCCGGAGTTCGCCGATCGCAAGGCGACGAAGACCATCGACGGCGAGGCCATCTCCGGCTGGTTCACCGAGGACTTCACCCTCGCCGAGCTGCGCACCCTGCGCGCCCGCGAGCGGCTGCCGCAGCTGCGCCCGGCCAACACCGCCTATGACGGCCAGGAGCTAATCCCGACACTCGACGAGATCATCGCGCTGGCCAAGGCCGCCAGCGCCCGCACCGGCCGCACCATCGGCATCTATCCCGAAACCAAGCACCCCAGCTATTTCCGCGCCGCGGGGCTGCCACTGGAGCCGGTGCTGCTGGCGACGCTGGCCAAGGCGGGCTGGACCCATGCCGACAGCCCGGTGTTCATCCAGTCGTTCGAAGCCGGCAACCTCAAGGCCCTGCGCGGCCAGACCAAAGTCCGGCTGATCCAGCTGATCGCCGATGGCACATCGGCCGATGGTGTCAGCTATGATGCCATGGTGACGCCGGCAGGGCTGAAGGCCATCGCCGATTATGCCAATGGCATCGGCCCGGCGCACAGCCGCATCATTCCGCGCGATGCCGCCGGCAATCTGCTGCCGGCAACCAGCCTTGTGGCCGATGCCCATGCCGCCGGCTTGCAGGTGCACCCCTGGACGTTCCGGCCGGAAAACTATTTCGTCGCCCTGCCGTGGCGGCGGGGCAGCAACCCGCAGGCGCGCGGCGATGCCGCGGGTGAAATCCGCGCCTATCTCGCCACCGGCATCGATGGGCTGTTCAGCGATTCGCCGGCCGCCGCCGTTGCCGCGCTGGTGCCGGCGCGTCCGGAACCTTGAGGCTGCGGCCGCATTGCACCGCCCATGATTCGCAAGACACTCTTCCTCATCGCCCCGCTGCTGCTGGCCAGCGCCACCGCGGCCCAGGCTCCCGGCCTCTCGGCCAGTGATCGCGCCAGCGGCGCCCAGATGCATCCGCAGCTGCTCGCCCAGTTCGGGGGCGCCTATGACGGCCCACAGGCCGCCTATGTGCGCAGCGTCGGCCAGCGCATCGCGCTGCAATCGGGGCTCGCCAGCAATGCCGGCGACTATACGGTCACCCTGCTCAATTCGAACGTCAACAACGCCTTCGCGATCCCCGGCGGCTATGTCTATGTCACCCGTCAGCTGGTAGCGCTGATGAATGACGAGGCGGAGCTGGCCTTTGTCATGGGCCATGAGGTCGGCCATGTCGCCGCCCGCCATTCGCAGAAGCGCGAGCAGCGCTCGGGGCTGGCCAGCATCCTTGCCGGCATTGCCGGGGCGGTCACCGGCTCCAACATCGTCGGCCAGGTCGCCGGCGCCGGCGCGCAGCTCTATACGCTCGGCTATTCCCGCGATCAGGAGCGCGAGGCCGACAGCCTGGGTGTCCGCTACCTGACCCGCGCCGGCTATGATCCCATGGCCAGCGGCCGCATCCTCGCCGCGCTCGGCGCGCAGACGAGTCTTGAGGCGCGGCTGGCCGGACAGGATGGCAAGGAACCGGCCGGCTGGCTGTCCACCCACCCCGCCACCGGCGAGCGGGTGGCGCGGATCAACAAGGAGGCGGCAACGCTGGTGGCGCGCGCCGGCCAGCGCGCCACCAATCGCGATGCCTTTTTGAACGCCATCAACGGCATGATCTATGACGATGATCCGGCACAGGGGCTGGTGCAGGGCAACCGCTTCCGCCACCCCGGCCTCGGGCTCGGCTTTGATGCGCCCGCTGGTTTTGCGTTGCAGAACAGCGCCACCCAGGTGGTCGGCAGCCGCGCGCAGGCGGGGCAATTCAGCTTTGCCGGCCTGCCCGCCAGGGGTCTCGATCTGGCAAGCTACAGCGCCCGGGTGTGGCAGGGCGCCGGCGCCGAACCACCGACGGTGCGCCCCACCCGTATCAACGGCATCGATGCGGCGATCAGCCAGACCCGCGCCAGCACGCGCAGCGGCCCGGTCGATGCGACGCTGGTGGTCTATCGCTGGTCGCCCGATACCTTCTACCATCTGCTGATGATCGCGCCGGTTGGTGGCGCCGCGGTGTTCGACCCGCTGATCAACTCGGTGCGGCGCCTGCCACCGGAGGAAGCCCGGCAGCTGCGTGGCCGCCGCGTGCAGGTGGTGACGGTGAAGGCCGGGGACACGGTGCAGAGCCTCGCCGCCCGCATGGCCTATGGCGATGACCGGCTGGCCCGCTTCACCGTGCTCAACGGCATCACCGCCAGCACACGCCTGCCCGTCGGCAGTCGCGTCAAGCTGATCGTCAACTGATGCGGCTGGTGATGGTCGTCGCCGTCGCGCTGATCGACAGCGATGGCCGCATCCTGATGGCGCAGCGCCCGGCGGGCAAGAGCTTTGCCGGCCTGTGGGAATTTCCCGGCGGCAAGCTGGAACCGGGGGAGGCGCCAGAGGCGGCACTGGTGCGCGAACTGGCCGAGGAGCTGGGCATCACCGTGGCCGCAGACGCACTGGCGCCGCTGACCTTCGTCAGTCACGCCTATGCCGATTTCCACCTGATCATGCTGATGTATGTCTGCCGGCACTGGCAGGGAACGCCGCATGGCGCCGAAGGGCAGGCACTGTGCTGGGACCATATCGAGGCGCTGGCCGCGCTGCCCATGCCGGCAGCGGATGTGCCGCTGGTGGCCGCATTGCGCGCCCTGCCGCAACAGGATGTTGCCGCACGATGACAGCGGGGCTATGGCCCCTTGCAGACAGCAAGGGGCATGGCGCGTGAAAATTCTGGCCGGCAATGGCAATCCGGAACTGGCGCAGGCCATCGCCGACTATCTCGACATGAAGCTGACCAGCGCTTCGGTGCGCCGCTTCGCCGATGAGGAAATCTTCGTCGAGGTGCATGAGAATGTCCGCGGCGAGGATGTCTTCGTCGTCCAGCCGACCGCCGCGCCGGCCAACGACAATCTGATGGAATTGCTGATCTGCATCGATGCGCTGCGCCGCGCCTCGGCCCGCCGCATCACGGCGGTCGTGCCCTATTTCGGCTATGCCCGGCAGGATCGCAAATCGGGCTCGCGCACGCCGATCTCGGCCAAGCTGGTCGCCAATCTGATCACCAAGGCCGGCGCCGATCGCGTGCTGTCGGTCGATCTGCACGCCGGCCAGATCCAGGGCTTTTTCGATATCCCGACCGACAATCTCTATGCCGCCCCGGTCATCGCCGCCGATGTCGAATCGCGGCTGGGCAAGCAGGATGTGGTCGTCGTGTCACCCGATGTCGGTGGCGTCGTCCGCGCCCGCGCGCTGGCCAAGCGGCTGGGCAACGCACCGCTCGCCATCGTCGACAAGCGCCGCGAGCGCGCCGGCGAATCGGAAGTGATGAACATCATCGGCGATGTGAACGGCAAGCTGTGCGTGCTGATTGATGACATCGTCGATTCGGCCGGCACGCTGTGCAACGCTGCCGCAGCCCTGCTCGAAGCCGGCGCCACCGGCGTCACCGCCTATGTGACCCATGGCGTGCTGTCGGGCGGCGCCGTCGCCCGGGTCGAAGGCTCGGCGCTGACCGAACTGGTCATCACCGATACCATCGCCGCCGTTGCCGCCGTGAAGGCAGCGAAGAAGATCCGCCGCATCACCATTGCACCGCTGCTCGCCGAAGCGATGCGCCGGACCAACGAGGAAAGCTCGGTTTCGAGCCTGTTCGACTGATCGGTGTCGGGCTGTCTCGCCGGCCAAGCTTGCCGTGTTGCAACAGACAGATAAAGGTTAATGGATTTTTACAAATTGACAAAGTTGACAGTTCGGATGCTTGTCGAAGTTGCCCATCCGATCAAAGGCAAGCCCATGATCGGCTACGATTTAACGTGTGTCTTCTGAGAAAGAGCCACTGTCTCGGACGTTAGCCGAAATGGCCGCTGTAGGACAGGCTGGCTCAACCGCCGGTTGTTCGGTTGATGATCTTGCCGTCGGGCAGATAGACCTTTTCCGCAGTCACATATTCGCCCTTGGGCGTGCAGATGCCGCCGGGGTCCCTGGCGCGCATCTTGGCGCAGAATTCGGTATCGGGGCGCTGCGCCTGGGCGAACAGTGGCGTCGCCGACAGGCCAGCGAGGACGAACAGGGCAACAATCGGGGTCTTCATGGTGAAACACTTCCACGAACGGACATCCGTTCAAAGGAGTTTTTAGCGCAAGCGGGCTTTCGCGGCCATGAATATCGCGATCAGAGTCGATCGCCGTAAGGCGGCACCGACCCGCTCCCCCGCCCGCGACGGAGGCCGTATCGACATTCACTTTTTGAGAGGCCTCCGGCGGCTGGGGCCGCAGGTCCCAGACCCCATTTCGCTTTGATTCGGCCTGGAAACCCGCCTGCGGTGCGGTGCGGCAGTCAGTTAATGGGGTCTGGGGCCTGCGGCCCCAGCCGCCGGAGGCTCTTTTTTCATCGCAATCAGCTTCAGAACGGCTGAACTGCTGAAAGTCGATACCCCCTAGAACACCGGGTCGTGGATGCCGCATTCGGTCTTGTCCCAGCCGCGCCAGCGGCCGGCGCGCGGGTCTTCGCCGGGCTGCACCTGGGATGTGCAGGGCACGCAACCGACGCTGGGATAACCTTGCGCCTCCAGCGGGTGGCGCGGCAGCTTGCGCGCGTCGAAGGCCGCATCGATCGCCGCCTTGTCCCAATCGGCGAGCGGGTTGATCTTCAGCCGGCCCTCATCGAGTTCGAAGCGCGGCAGCGCGGCGCGGGTCTTGCCCTGAAACGCCTTGCGGCCGGAAATCCAGGCATCGAACGGCGCCAGGGCGCGGCGCAGCGGCTCGACCTTCCTGAGGTCGCAGCAGCCGTCGGGGTCATAGCTCCACCTGAGGCTGGTCGCATCCTTGGCGGCGAGCAGGCGTGGATCGGGGCGATAGACCCGCAGGTCGATGAAGCCCAATTGTTCGGCCAGCGTGTCGCGATAGGCGAGGGTTTCGCCGAAGATCTTCTGGGTGTTGATGAAGATGACCGGCACATCCCTGTCGACCGCCGCGACCAGATCGAGCAACACAGCAGACTCGCTGCCGAACGACGATACCGCCGCCACCCGACCTTTCAGCTCGCCGGCAAGCAGATCGGCGAGCATGGTGGCCGTGTCGACGCCGGCGTATTTCGCCATCAGTCGCGCCACATCGACAGCGGTGAACGGCGCGGCCGTCGCGATGCTGTCGATCTGGCGCGCCGGGCTAACCATGCCGCAGCGCCCAGACCGGCGTCCGGCCGTCGGCGGCCTTCATATAGACATAGCGGTAGCGATCGAGCGTCGCCTGCACGACCTTGAGATTGAGCGGCGCATTGGGCGCGAAGCTGTCGAAGCCGACCCGGCGCATGAAGCCCAGTTGGTCGACCAGCACATCGCCGGCAGCGCGCAATTCGCCGGTATAGCCGGCCTGGCGCAGCACGGCGGCCGAAGAATAGCCGCGGCCATCGCGGAACCTGGGAAAGGCGACCTCGATCAGCTTCAGTCGGCCGAAGTGCGGCAGCAGGGCGCGGGCGTCGTCGCCAGGCTCCAGCCGCACGGCGGCGAAATTGCCACCGGCCAGAAAATCGGCCAGCGGCGCGATCGGGCTTTCGAACGGCGCATCGTCGCGGAAACGCAGCTTGGCGGGGGCGTCGTCGAGCGCTGGTGACGGCGCACCGGCGACAGCGACTTGATCTTGCCCGTCGCGGTCAGCGACATTCATACGATTATCCATAAACCGCTTCCTTGAAAGGGGCCGGGCCGAGGCGGCGATAGGTATCGAGAAAGCGCTCGTCGGGGGCGCTGCGGGCGCTGCGATAAAAGCCGATCAGCTTGTCGACCGCATCGACGATGCCGTTCTCGTCAAAGCCGGGGCCGAGAATCTTGGCGAGGCTGGTGTCTTCGGCGCCGGAGCCGCCAAGCAGCAGCTGATAGGCTTCCTCGCCCTTTTTATCGACGCCGAGGATGCCGATATGGCCGGCATGGTGATGGCCGCAGCCGTTGATGCAGCCGGACACCTTGATCTTCAGCTCGCCAATGTCGCGCTGCGTGTCGAGGGCTTCGAACTTGGCCGCGATCTTCTGGGCGATGGGGATCGAGCGGGCATTGGCCAGCGTGCAATAATCCATGCCGGGGCAGGCGATGATGTCGCTGACCAGGTCGAGGTTGGGCGTCGCCAGATCGGCATCGGCCAGCGCCGTCCACAGCGCATACAGGTCCGCCTTGCGAACATGCGCCAGCACCAGATTCTGGCTGTGCGTCACCCGGATTTCGTCATGGGCATAGCGTTCGGCCAGGTCGGCGATCAGGTCCATCTGTGCCGAGGAGGCATCGCCCGGAATGCCGCCGCGCGGCTTCAGGCTGATCGTGGCGATGGCATAGCCCGGCTGCTTGTGGGCGGCGACATTCTGCTTCACCCATAGCGCGAAATCGGGATCGGACAGGTCGAGCGTGTCGGGCGCGTTGCGGTCATAGTCCGGCTCGCCGAACTGGGCGATGATCCGTTCATATTCCGCCGGCGGCGCATCGAGGCCGAGCGGAGCGAGACCGGCCCATTCCGCTTCGACCTGGCGGGCAAATTCTTCGATTCCGAGCTCGGTGACGAGGATCTTGATACGCGCCTTGTAGATGTTGTCGCGGCGACCATAGCGGTTGTAGACGCGCAGGATCGCCTCGCAATAGCTGAGATACTGGCCGACGGGGATGAAGTCGCGCACCACCTTGCCGATCACCGGCGTGCGGCCCATGCCGCCGCCGACATAGACGCGGAAGCCGAGCGCGCCCGTCGCGTCCCGGCGCAGTTGCAGACCGATATCGTGCAGCTGGATGGCGGCACGGTCGGTGTCACTCGCGATCACCGCGATCTTGAACTTGCGCGGCAGGAACGAAAATTCCGGGTGCAGCGTCGACCATTGCCGCAGCAGCTCGGCATAGGGCCGCGGGTCGGCGATTTCGTCGGCAGCGGCGCCGGCGAACTGGTCGGAACTGATGTTGCGGATGCAATTGCCGCTGGTCTGGAAGGCGTGCATCTCGACCTTCGACAGATCGTCGAGCAGATCGGCGAACTGTTCCAGCTTGATCCAATTGTACTGGATGTTCTGGCGCGTCGTGAAATGGCCGTAATCGCGGTCATATTTGCGGGCGATATGCGCCAGCATGCGCATCTGGGTGCCGCTGAGCGTGCCATAGGGAATGGCGACGCGCAGCATATAGGCATGCAGCTGGAGGTAGAGACCGTTCATCAGCCGCAGCGGCTTGAACTGGTCCTCGGTGATTTCATTGCGCAGGCGGCGGCTGACCTGATCCTTGAACTCGGCGACACGCGCGTCGACGATGGCCTGGTCATATTCGTCGTAACGATACATCAGATGGCTTCCACAGAGAGGCTGCCGCGCGCCAGATCGGCGCGGACGGAGGGGCCGGAGGCACGGACGCGCTCGCGGGTGGTGGTGGGGATGAAGGCACCGGGCGCGCCGGTGACATCGATGAGTGCCGGATCGTTGATGCGCTCGGCGGCGATCAGCCGGGCGAGCAGCGCTTCGCCTTCGTCACCGATGGCAACGGCATCGCTGAGCCGGGGGCTCCAGTCGCTGCCGTTCCACCACAGCACATCGCCGGTTTCGAGCCGGTTGCCAGTCAGTACGCGGGGCATGTTTGGGCCTTTGCAATTGTCGTAAGCGTGGCGATGTCGCCGAGACGGGCAACATCGCCGACGATGATGAGGGCAGGGGATTGCACGGTTTCGCGCGCCACCAGCCCGCCGAGATCGGCGAGCAGGCTGCGCAACACACGCATCGTGGGCAGCGTGGCACGCTCGATGACGGCGATCGGCGTGTCCGGGGCGAGGCCGTCGGCCATCAGCTTCTCGGCGATACGGTCGGCGCCGGTGACACCCATATAGATAACGAGCGTGCGGCCCTTGCCGGCCAGCCCCACCCAATTCTGTTCGGCAAGACCGCGGCATTCGCCGGCGACGAAGCTGACGATGGAGGCATGGTCGCGATGCGTCAGCGGCATCTGGGCGGCGGCAGCAGCGCCCAGCGCCGAGGAGATACCGGGGATGACCTCGACCGCCACGCCGGCGGCGGCACAGGCTTCGACCTCCTCGCCGCCACGGCCGAAGATGAAGGGGTCGCCGCCCTTCAGCCGCACGACGACATGGCCGGCCAGCGCCTCGGCGACGAGCAGCGCACCGATGTCGTCCTGGCGCATCGTGTGGCGATCGCGGCGCTTGGCAACCGAAACCAGCCGCGCGGCCGGGGGCACCAGCGCCATCACATCGGCACCGACCAGGCCATCATGCACGATGACATCGGCGGCCGCGATGGCCCGCACGGCCCGCACGGTGAGCAGGTCAGCGGCGCCGGGGCCGGCACCAACCAGGATGACGCACCCCTGGCTATGGGGTCCGGATGCACGGATTTCAGACGAAATTTCCATGGCGCGGACTTAGGCGCTTCGGCCCGGTCAGCGCCAGATGCTGCGCTGCAACGGTTTCTTTGGCATGGTGAAGGTCGGTTTCCCCATGGCGTCATGGGGATTTGCGGCGCCGCCCCTCAGGACCGGCGCCGCAGAATCAATCGATCAGCAATTCAGCCGAAGGTGCGCTGCCACCAGCCCTTGCGCGGTACGACCGGCTCGGCGGGTGTCGCCTCCGGCTCGACCGAAGCCGATTCCGCCGGCGTCACGACCGGCGTTGCCGCCGGTGCTTCGGCAGAAGGGGCCTCGGCAGCCGCAGCCTTGCCCTTGCGGGGTGCGCGCTTCGGCTTGGCCGGCGGTTCGGCGCTTTCGGCCGCGACAGGTTCCGGCGCGAACGGTTCCAGCGCGTGCGCGGCAATTTCGGCCACTGGCGCAGTCTCGGCCTTGGCCTTGCTCGGGCGCTTGCGAATCGTCTTGGCCTTGGGGGCTGCGACCGGTTCCGGTGCGGGTTCGGCGGGTGCGGCCGCAACCGGCGTTTCCGCTTCGCTCACCATGTCGGGCACGGCTTCGACATCGGCCTTGCGGCGCCGGCTGCGCTTGGGCTTCGGTGCGTCGGCAACGGCCTCCGCTTCCGGTTCGGCAGCCACCGGTGCGACGGCGGTCTCGCCGGTCGTTTCGCGGGCAGCGCCATCACCGCGCTTGCCACGGCGGCCGCGCCGACGCCGCTTGCGATCGCCGCGCTCGCGCTTGCCGCGGGCTTCGGTTTCCTCGGCGGTTTCGCCGTCGCGGGCGATGACAGCGATGCCGTCATCCTCGTCATCACCACCGGCCTCGGGCGCGGCTTCGGCCGCCGCTTCGGCGCTGTCATCGGCGGTTTCGTCGCGATCCTTGCCGCGGCCACCGCGCCGGCGACGGCGCTTGTTGTTGCGGCCACCGCGCTCCCCCCGCTCACCGCGGTCGCCGCGCTCCTCGCCGTCTTCCTCTTCATCGTCGCCACCGGCGTCGACCAGATCATCGGGGTCATCCTCGATGCGCACCGGCACCGGCAGGGCGCGCATCTCGACCTTCTTGGTCGGCGGCGGGCCACCAGCATCGATGGCGAAATTCGGGCCGATCAGTGATTCATCCGGCACGGTGACGATGGTGACGCCATAGAGCTCTTCCAGCTCGGCGAGCTCGATACGCTTCCGGTTGAGGATATAGACGGCGACTTCCTCGCCGGCGCGCAGGGTGAATTCGCTGGCGCGACCGCGCAGCGCCTCGGCTTCCAGCGCGCGCAGCGCGGCGAGCGCGGCGGAGGCCACCGAGCGCACCATGCCGGTGCCTTCGCACATCGGGCAGATATGGGTGGAGGCTTCAAGGATGCCGGTGCGCAGCCGCTGCCGGCTCATTTCCAAGAGGCCGAACGCGCTGATGCGGCCGATCTGCACACGGGCGCGATCGTTGCGCATCGCGTCCTTCATCGCCTTTTCGACGCGGCGGACGTTGGCGCTGACTTCCATGTCGATGAAATCGATGACCACCAGCCCGGCCATGTCACGCAGGCGCAGCTGGCGGCCGATTTCCTCGGCGGCTTCCAGATTGGTCTTGGTGGCGGTTTCCTCGATGCCATATTCGCGCGTCGAGCGGCCGGAGTTGATGTCGATCGACACCAGGGCTTCGGTCGGGTTGATGACGATATAGCCGCCGGACTTCAGCTGCACGACGGGCTGGTACATGCCTTCCAGCTGCGCCTCGACGCCGAAACGCTGGAACAGCGGCACATTGTCGGAATATTCGACGACCTTGGGCGTATGGCCGGGCATCAGCATCGACATGAAGCGCGAGGCGTCGGCAAAGCCTTCAGGGCCTTCGACCAGCACCTGGTCGATATCGCGGTGGTAGATGTCACGGATGGCGCGCTTGATCAGGTCCGAATCCTGGTGAATCAGCGCCGGCGCCGAGGACGACAGCGTCTTGTCGCGGATTTCGTCCCACAGCCGGGTCAGATAATCGAAGTCGCGGCGGATATCCTCGGACGAGCGCTTCAGCCCGGCGGTGCGCACGATGGCGCCCATCCCGGCCGGCAGCTTCAGATCCGACATGATCGCCTTCAACCGCTTGCGATCGGCCAGGTTGGAGATCTTGCGGCTGATGCCACCGCCATGCGCGGTATTGGGCATCAGCACGCAATAGCGGCCGGCGAGGCTGAGATAGGTGGTGAGCGCCGCACCCTTGGAGCCGCGCTCTTCCTTCACCACCTGGATCAGCAACACCTGGCGGCGGCGGATGACCTCCTGGATCTTGTAGCGGCGGCGCAGCGACTGGCGCTTCCTGCGCAGCGCGTCGGTCGGCTCGTCATGCTGGCCACCGGTTTCGGCAACCTCGTCGGCGATGGGTTCGCCATTTTCGTCCAGCTCCTCGTCATGATGATGGTCATCATGCTCGGCGGCATATTCGGCTTCCTCGCGCAGCAGCGCTTCGCGATCCTCGCGCGGGATCTGGTAATAGTCCGGGTGGATTTCGCTGAAGGCCAGGAAACCGTGGCGGTTCCCACCATATTCGACGAATGCCGCCTGCAGGCTGGGTTCGACGCGCGTGACCTTGGCGAGGTAGATGTTGCCCTTCAGCTGCTTGCGATCGGCAGCCTCGAAATCGAATTCTTCAATGCGTTGTCCGTTGACGACGGCAACCCGGGTTTCCTCCTGGTGGCGGGCGTCGATCAGCATGCGTAGTGACATTGGGGTGCTCCATGGCGCCGGCGCTGAAAACCCCGAACGGGGCGAGGCGGCGCGAAATGAGGGACTCCACCGGCCGACACGGGGCGGGCAGAGCAGGATAAGGGTGGGTATCGGTAAATCGCGGCATTGGCGCCGGCGGAGCCCAAGACGATGCCGGTGACCGTGCACCAACGGGAATGGGCGCCGCGGCGGCCCAGTCTTCCATTGCTGCAATTGTCACGTACATCCGGCCCCTGGCATTTCATGCATCTGTTGCGACCCGACCCTGAATGACATTGGATCGGTATCGGCATTTCCGCACCGGCTTCGCCAAACGTCACCGGATCGGCAACAGGACGAAGGCGCGAAAATCACAACGGCAAGACCGTTGATACCAAATTGGTAGCAGCGCCATGGCCCCCCGGCAAGAGCGCTGCAAAAAGGTCGCAATTTGCAATCGGCGCGGGCTTGGCGCGCAGCCTGCCGTGTATTAGAGTTACATAACAGTTTTCGTCGAAGGAACCCGCATGCGCCTGACCCTGTTGTCCGCCGTCGCCGCCCTTGCGCTGCTGGCCGCGCCCGCCTTGGCAGCGCCCGTCTCGCTCGCCGACCGCGCGCCCGATGCGGTGGCGCTCGACGCCGGCCGCCATCCGGTGGAAGTTCTGGAGGCGTCGGGCCTCAAGGCCGGCGACACGGTTCTGGATGTCATGGCCGGCAGCGGCTATTATTCGGAACTGCTGGCCCGCGTCGTCGGGCCGAAGGGCAAGGTGGTGGCCATGGAGCCGCCGCCCTTCCTCGACAACCCCAAGGCACTGGCCGCCTGGGACGCGCTCATCCAGCGCAACCCCAATGTGACGTTGCTGAAGGCGCTGCCGGGTGACGATGTGCTGCCGGCCGGGCTCGATGCCGCCTTCTTTCACCTGACCTACCACGACCTTTACTGGGAAAGCGAAAAGTTCAAATTCCCGCGCCTCGATCCCGTCGCCTTCAACGCCCGGCTGTTCAAGGCGATGAAGAAGGGCGGTACCGTCATCCTGATCGATCATGTCGGCGCCCCGGGCGACCCGCGCGTCACCGCCGACAAGGTGCACCGCATCGACCCCGCCGTTGCCCGCGCCGATTTCGAAAAGGCCGGCTTCAAGTTCGTGCGCGAAGTGCCGGTGCTGCGCACTGGCGGCGACAATCCCGCCACGCTGGTGTTCGACCCCGCCGTGCGCGGCAAGACCGATCGATTCTACTATATCTTCCGGAAACCCTGACGTTCAGCCACGCAGCATCGCGGTCACTTCGATCTCGATGCGCATGGCGGGATCGATCAGGCCGGCCACGACCATCGTCGAAGCCGGCGGATGCGCGCCAAAGGCGGCGCTGAGCTGGGGCCAGCAGGCCTCGAAATCCGCGCGCTCCGGCGCGTAATAGGTCACGCGCACGACATCGGCAAAACTTGCGCCTGCCTCTTCCAGCGCCGCTGCGATGATGCGCAGCGCGTTGGCGCACTGGCCCGCGACATCCGCCGGCAGATCGCCGGTCTCAGGGTCACGGCCGACGGTGCCGGCGACGAACACGAACGGCGGCTGCACGACGGCGCGGCAATAACCGACCCTGGCCTCATAAGGGGAACCGGAATGGACGTGGCGACGGGTCATGCCGAATGACTATGCCATCGACGCGCCGCGAGGCAAATGCCCTCAGGGTTTGCGCGGCGACCCCGCCATGACCAGGCCATCTGCTGCCGGCGCTTCGCTGGCCAGCCGGTCCATGACGCTGTCGGACAGGTCATCCGGCTCGGCGAAATTGGCGGCGACGGTGGTGTCTTCGCCGCGCGAGCGCCGGGTCAGCACTTCAAAGCCCGTGTCGAGCAGGTCGGTGACATTGCCGTCGCGGGTCATCCGGCTCGGCCCGCCCAGCACCACGGCGATCAGGCGCACCCCGTCATGCGCGGCCGATGCGGCCAGCGTGAAGCCGGCGGCGTTGGTAAAGCCGGTCTTGATGCCATCGACGCCGGGCATGGTGCGCAGCAGATGATTGTGATTGTCGATCTGCTGGCCTTCATAGTCGACGCTGACCTGCGAAAAGATCGGATAGCGTTTCGGGTAATCGCGGATCAGGGCGCGCGACAGGATGGCAATATCGCGCGCGGTGGTGACATGGCCCGGGTTGGGCAGGCCGGTGGCATTGAGAAAGGTCGTGTTGGCCATGCCCAGCCGGCGCGCCGTCTGCGTCATGCGTTGGGCGAATTCCGCCTCGCTGCCGGAGATGAACTCGCCCAGCGCCACGGCGATATCATTGGCGGATCGGGTGGCGATGACTCCCATCGCCTCGCGCACACCGATCTTGGCGCCAGGACGCAGGCCGAGTTTCGACGGGGGCTGGCGGGCAGCGGTGCTGGAAATGGTGATCTGGTCGGTCTCGCGAATATTGCCGAGCCGCAGTTCCTCGAACGCCACATAGAGCGTCATCACCTTGGTGATCGAGGCGGGATAGCGCCGGGCATCGGCCTGGCGGGCGTACATCACCTCGCCATTGTCGGCATTGATCAGGATCGCGGCATATTTCGGCACGCTGTAGAGGCTGGCGGCAAGTGCTGGCTGGACGGCGAGCGCGGTCAGGCACACTGCCAGCACCGCCCTCCATCGCCATCGCCTCGCCATATGCAAATCCGGCCTGCCTTCAGCTCAACCTCTGGCAGAGCAGTGTAAGCCATTTGTCACACAGGCAAAAGTGGACCGGTCGCCGCATTGTCACCATCTGGCGCAGCCGGGATTCGCCCTGACGCATCCGCGGCCCATTGCAAGCGCGCGCATCTGCTGTCATTGCGCCGCCACCATGACGGCACCCAATCAGCGGCGGACGTTCGCGATCATTTCGCATCCCGATGCCGGCAAGACGACATTGACGGAAAAGCTGCTGCTGTTCGGCGGTGCCATCCACATGGCCGGCGAAGTGCGCGCCCGCGGCCAGAATCGCCGCGCGCGCTCGGACTGGATGAAGATCGAGCAGGCGCGCGGCATCTCCGTCACCTCGTCGGTGATGACGTTCGAACGCGCCGGCACCACCTTCAACCTGCTCGACACGCCGGGTCACGAGGATTTCAGCGAGGATACCTATCGCACCCTGACCGCCGTCGATTCGGCCGTGATGGTCATCGATGCGGCGCGCGGGATCGAAGCGCAGACGCGCAAGCTGTTCGAAGTCTGCCGCCTGCGCGACGTGCCGATCCTGACCTTCATCAACAAGGTCGATCGCGAAGGCCGCGACCCGTTCGAACTGCTCGACGAGATTTCCGACATGCTGGCGCTGGACGTGGCGCCGCTGAACTGGCCGGCCGGCATGGGCGGCGAGTTCAAGGGCCTGTACGATCTGCGCAGCCACAAATTCCTGAAGCCCGACGGCAGCGACACCCGCGCCGCCGGCGAAACGGTGCAGACCAGCGGCCTCGATGATCCGATGATCGACACGCTGTGCGGCCCCATCGCGCAGCGGCTGCGCGACCAGGCCGAGCTGGCATTGGGCGGCTATGCAACGCTCGATGCCGATCTCTACCGAAAGGGCGCGTTGACGCCGGTACTGTTCGGATCGGCGCTCAAGGACTTCGGTGTCGAGGCGCTGATCGACGCGCTCGCCGAATTCGCGCCAGCGCCGCGCCCGCAGCCGGCACTTCCCGCCGCCGTGGCACCGACCGACGCGCAGGTGTCCGGCTTTGTGTTCAAGGTGCAAGCCAATATGAACCCGCAGCATCGCGATCGCATCGCCTTTCTGCGCATCGCCTCGGGCCGATTCCGCCGCGGCATGAAGCTGCGCCAGGTCGCCACCGGCAAGGCCATTGCCATCAATTCGCCGATCTTCTTCTTCGCGCAGGACCGGGAAATCGCCGATGAGGCGTTCCCGGGCGACATCATCGGCATTCCCAACCATGGCGTGCTGCGGGTGGGCGATTCGCTGGTCGAAAAGGATGATGTTACCTTCACCGGCATCCCGAATTTCGCCCCCGAGATTCTGCGCCGTGTGCGGCTGGGCGACCCGACCAAATCGAAGCAGCTGCGCACCGCGCTGACCGACATGGCGGAAGAGGGTGTGACGCAATTGTTCAAGCCCTTGCTCGGCAGCCAGTGGATCGTCGGGGTCGTCGGACAGCTGCAGCTGGAGGTGCTGATTTCGCGGCTGGAGGCCGAGTATCGCGTCGCCGCCAGTTTCGAGGCCAGCCCCTATGAAACCGCACGCTGGATCAGCGGGGACGCCGCCGAGCTGAAACGTTTCATGGATGACAATCGCCCGGCGATGGCCGAAGATCGCGACGGGGCACCGGTGTTCATGGCGCGCGACGGCTGGGAGTTGAACTATACCCAGCAGCGCGAGACCAGGATCCGGTTCAGCGCGACACGGGAACGGGCATGATCGACGCGGATTCGCCACCAGCACGCGCCCCCGACGCCATTCCGGCCCGGACTCGCTGGCAACGCATCCGCCCCTATATCGCCCCGGCCATCGCCATTCTGTTCGGCCTGATGCTGGCACTGCTGGTCTGGCTGGTGCTGTCGGCACCGCTGGGCCGGGCGCTGGAGCCGGCCAAGACGCCGTCGCTGGTCCTGACCGACAGCGGCGGCCGTCCGATTGCGCGGCGCGGCGATTACAAGGAAGCGCCGGTCGACATCGCCCGACTGCCCAAATATGTGCCGGCGGCGCTGATCGCCATCGAGGATCGGCGTTTCTACGACCATTGGGGTGTCGACCCACGCGGCATCGCCCGGGCGTTGACCCGCAATGTCCAGGCCGGCGGTGTCACCCAGGGCGGCTCGACGCTCACCCAGCAGCTCGCCAAGACAAGCTTCCTGTCCGCCGACCGCAGCATCATCCGCAAATTGCAGGAGGTGATCATCGCCTTCTGGCTGGAAGCGCGGCTGTCGAAGCAGGATATTCTCAACCGCTATCTGTCGAGCGTCTATTTCGGCGATGGCGCCTATGGCATCCGATCCGCCTCGCGCGTCTATTTCGACAAGGCGCCGGAGGATCTGACCCTTGGCGAAGCCGCGCTGCTCGCCGGGCTGGTGCAGGCGCCGTCGCGGATGGCGCCCAGCCGCCACCTCGACCGCGCCAATGACCGGGCCAAACTGGTGCTCGCCGCCATGGTCGAAACCGGCGCGCTGACGCAAGGCGAGGCGGATCGCGCCCAGCCGGCGCGTTATCGCCCGGGTCGCAAGGCGCTGCCCACCGGCAGCTATTTCGCCGATTGGGCGCTGCCCCAGGCGCGTGCCGCCATGGGCGAGGCGGATTATGGCGATGTCGTGGTGCGCACCACGCTCGACCGCGACATGCAGAAGGCCGCCGAGCAGGCGGTGAAGGAAACCCTGTCACGCTCGCAGGGGCTGAATATCGGCCAGGCGGCACTGGTGGCGATGCGGCCGGATGGCACCGTCGTCGCCATGGTCGGCGGTACCGATTACAAGGCGACGCCATTCAACCGCGCCACCCAGGCCGAACGCCAGCCGGGATCGTCGTTCAAGCTGTTCGTCTATCTGGCAGCGCTGGAGGCCGGCATGCGGCCCGGCGATATCGTCGATGATTCGCCGATCCAGATCGATGATTATGCGCCCAAGAATGACGACCTGCGCTATCGCGGGCCCGTCAGCCTCGCCACCGCCTTTGCGGCCTCCTCTAATGTCGCCGCCGTGCGGCTGGCCCAGCAGGTCGGTACCGCCGCGGTCACCGCCCAGGCCCGCAAACTCGGTGTGACAGCGCCGATCAGCACCTATCCGGCAATGGCGCTCGGCACCTCGCCGATCACGCTCCTCGAAATGACCCAGGCCTATGCGGCACTGGCGCGCGGCAGCCGGCCGGTGACCGCCACCGCCATCGCCCGCCCGCCCGAAACCGGGGTGCTCGCGACGATGAAGAATGCCGCTGCGGCGCTGAGCAGTTGGCCGGAACGCGCGCCAATGCTGGAACTGCTGCAATCGGCGGTGCGCAACGGCACCGGCAATGCCGCCCGCCTGCCGTTGCCGACCTATGGCAAGACCGGCACCACCCAGAACCATCGCGACGCGCTGTTCATCGGCTTTGCCGGCAATCTGGTGGTCGGTGTCTGGGTCGGCAATGACGACAACAGCCCGATGAACGGCGCCGTCGTCGGCGGCAGCGTGCCGGCGAAACTGTGGAAGCGTTTCATGAGTGCGGCGCTGGCGCTGGATGGCACAGTGGCACCGCCGCCGGAACGTGTCGCGGCGCCCTCGCTCGACGAAGCCATCGATATCGCTAGCGATCTGGCCGATTCCGTCGGCGGCCCCGATGCCGGCGCCGCCGCCGATGCCATGGGCGCGGTGATCGAAGATGCCCAGGACGGCAGCATCGATCCGGCCACGGCGGAGGCTGTGCGCGCCACGGAGCGCGGCCCGGCCTCTGTGCCTGCCGCGCCGCCGCCACAATAGCGCCGGCATCACGCCAATGCCCGCCGCGCCCCGCGCTGCCTTTCCGGCCATGCTGATCGGCAGTGCCGCGCTCGCCTTCGGTCCCTGGCTGGTACGCCTTGCCGATGTCTCGCCGGTGGGCTCTGCCTTCTGGCGAATGGCGCTCGCCGTGCCGCCGCTGCTGCTGCTTGCCCGGCTGACCGAAGGCCGGGCGCCGCGGCTGGCGAAGGGCCCAGCCCTCGGGCTCGCCGCCCTTGCCGGCCTGTGTTTCGCCGCCGATCTCGCCGTCTGGCATCTTGGCATCGTGCGCACCAGCCTGGCCAATGCGACGCTGCTCGCCAATGCCGCCACTTTCCTGCTGCCGCTTTACGGCGTCGTCATGCTGCGCCAGCGGCTGACGCGGCCGGCATTGGCTGCGCTGGCCTGTGCGGGGCTGGGGGTGGCCCTGCTGGTCGGGCGCAGCGCCGAACTATCCCCGCGCCACCTTGCCGGCGACCTGATGTGCCTGGCCGCCGCCGTCTTCTACACGGCCTATCTGATCGTCATCGAACGGCTGCGCGGCACGACCGCCGCCATGTCCCTGCTCTGCCTGTCGACGCTGTTCACGGCACTCGCCCTGCTGCCGCTGGCACTGTTGCTGCCGGGGCCGCTATGGCCGCAGAACTGGACGCCGCTGCTGGCACTGGCGCTGGGCAGCCAGGTGCTCGGCCAGGGCCTGATCGTCTATGCCGTCGCGCATCTGCGACCGATCGCTGTCGGGCTGGCGCTGCTGATCCAGCCAGCGATCAGCGCCACCATCGGTGCGCTGCGTTTTGGCGAGATTCCCGGCCCGCTGGAGATAACCGGTGCGCTGCTGGTGGTGGCGGCCCTGCTGCTGGTGCGATTGCCGGGCGGGAAGGACGCCAGAATGCCGCCGGCGAGCGAGGCCTGAGGCTTCGGCCGCCGGCGACACCTGCCTCAGAAGCGATAGCCCAGCGACGCGCCGAACTGGCGACGGTTGGCCCCCGTGACCAGCGGCGAGGCCACCGAATAATTCACCGAATCGAAGAAGCGGACACCCGCCACCGGCGTGTCATTGTCGAACAGATTGTTGACGAACAGCTGCAGGCTGATGCCGCCCTTGCGCAGCGTGGCGCGCAGATCGACATTCTCGAAGCCCTTGAAGCGCTGCAGATTGTCGGCGCGGACGAAGGTTTCCGACTGCATCTGCAGGTCGGCCCGGAACTCGGCGCTGAAATCGTTGCCGAACGGCACATTGACCCGCGGGCTGACGGTGATCTTGTGCTCCGGCACATAGGGCAGGCGCTTGCCGTTGAAGGTCATCGCCGGCTGTCCGGCGCGTACCAGCACCGCCTGCAGCGAATCATCGACAAAGGCGGTGTAGCGGGCGTGGGTATAGGCATAATTGCCCGACACGCTGAACCAGTCGGACAGGCGCGCCGTGGCTTCGACTTCGGCGCCATAGATCGTCGAGGCGGCGACGTTGCAGACATAGGTCAGCTGGGTGGAAGTGACACCCGGCACCGGCGCGTTCTGGCAGGCGGCTTGCTGGTCGTTCCAGTCGGTATAGAAGCCGGCGATGTTGAGGCGCAGGCGATTGTCGAGCAGGTCGCTCTTGAAGCCGACTTCGTAATTGTTGCTGTTTTCCGGCTGATACGACCGCTGGCTGGCCAGGATGTTCGTACCGGTATTGAATCCGCCGGTCTTCGCGCCACGGGCATAGCTGGCATAAAGCAGCACGTCGTCGCTGGGCTTGTAGTTGAGGATGACGCGCGGCGTCCAGAATTCGAACTTGGCCTTCAGGTCGAAGACAGCGGTAGAGCCGGCGGTGCCGGTGGGGTTCGACGGGGCCTGCACGAAATGCTGGTCTTCATGTTCGTAGCGCAGTTCGCCGGTGATGCCGAAGGCATCGGTGAACTGATAGCTGAGCGAGGCAAAGCCCGACACCGCTTCGGTGTCGATCTGGCTGCGCGGATAGCGATAGGCTGCCGCCTGGACGCTGTAATCGGTAATGGCCAGTGCCGAAGGGGGCGTGAAGCCGCGATCGGTGCCGACATTGCGATTGTTGTAGTAGAAGGCACCGACCAGCCACTTCAGCTTGCCATCGCTGTTGGAGGCGAGGCGCAGTTCCTGGCTCCAGTCACGGAAATAACCGACATTGGACGAAAAGGCGAAGTCGCTCTTGCCGAAGGGGATGGCCGGGGCGAACGGAAAGCCGAAGTTCGGGCAGCCGGTGGCCGTCTGGCAGACCGTGTTGTCACCATCGAACGTGTATTCGGCATCGCGCTTGGCATAGGCGGTGATCGAGGTCAGCGTCACGCTGCCGAAATCATATTCGATGTCGCCGCTGAAGCGGACGATCTTTTCGCGGTCACCATAGCTGCCGCCGGGCAGGCCGGGCACCGACCGCGTGTTCACCGTGACGCCGTTTTCGGGAATCGCCGGCACCGCGCCGGTGTAGAGCAGGTTGCGCGGCTGGGAGGCCGAGCCGCCCGAGGGGATGCCGGGGAAGCTGTTGTTGCGGATGACGTTCGACGGCGGCTGGCCATTGTTTTCCTTCGAATAGCTGCCGCGCAGGGTGATCAGCAGCTTTTCGGTCGGTTGCAGCTCGACCGTGGCGATACCGCCGTAATTCTTGGCGAAATCGACGGCGCCGCCATCGATGCTGCTGGTGTAGAAACCGCCGAATTCGCGATAGAAGCCGCCGACGCGGACGCGAATGCCGGTGGTCAGTTCACCACCCAGGCTGGCCTGCGCCTTGTAGAGACCATTGTCACCGATGGTCGCCTCGGCATTGCCGCTCAATTCCTTGGTCGGGCGCGCCGTGACATAGTTGATGGCACCGGCGAAGGTGTTGCGACCATAGAGCGCCGACTGCGGGCCCTTCACCACTTCGATGCGGGCGAGGTCGTTGAGTTCGAGATCGACACCAGCCTTGCCCGACAGATAGATGCCGTCAAGGAACACGCCGACGTTGAGCGCGCCAAAGGTCTGGGCGGCACCGCGGATGATCGGCAGCTGGTTCTGGGCACCGAACAGCGGCGTGTAGTTCAGGCCGGGCGTGTTCTTGGCCAGATCGGCCAGGCGCTCGATACGGGCCGACTTGATCTCCGCCGAATCGACGGCGCTGATCGACATCGGCACATCCTGCAGACGTTCCGACCGCTTGCGCGCCGTCACGATGATTTCGGTTCCGGTGTCGGTGCTGGCAGCGTCGGCCGCGACCTGGGCAAGGGCAGGACTGGCAAACAGCGGGGCGGCAGCAGCAGCGGTAAGCAACAGGGACTTTTTAGCAAACACGGGCGCGTCCTTATCCGTCTGGAGGAGTAAATCTTTGGCAATCATTCGCGCATCGAGAAAAGTTGTCCAGACAAATTCGCGCGTTTGTCGCCAACGCTGGCAGTGTGTTGCCTGAACGTCACAGTTCATGCAGGGCGAACAAGCGCTCCGCAGCGACCCTGCCGTTGCTGTTTTCTGACGGTCTGGAGGGCGGCGATCAGCGCCGCAAAGGAATCAGCCGAAGGGGCCGTTCAGGGCGACAACTGCCTGGTTGAGCACGGCGGCAAAGCTGACCCAGAGCAGATAGGGTGCCAGCAGCCAGGCGGCGGCGCGCGAATAGCGCCGGCAGGCGAGGATCAGCGCGGCGATCGACGCCCAGAGCAGCCAGACCTCATAGGCGGCCAAATCGGGGCGATGGGCACGAAAGAACAACAGGCTCCACAACAGGTTGAGGAAGCCGTTGAAGGCGAACAGGCCGATCAGCGTGTCGCCGGCCAGCCGGGTCGGCGCCGCCATCCAGCCGGTCACCGCCGAAATCCAGCACAGGCCGAAAATCACCGTCCAGGCCGGGCCGAACAAGATGTCCGGCGGTGCCCAGGCCGGCTGTTTCAGATGCTGGTACCAGGGGCCGAGATCGGTGATGGTGGCGCCGATCGCGGCGACAAAGGCCGTGACCAGCGCCGCAACGATGGCCGGCAGCAACCAGCGACCCGCGCTTGTCACCATGGCCGCACCATCGCCGTTACCCCCTGGTTCAGCCCTGCCCTATTCCGCCGGCGTCGCGGCGCTGTTGTTCCTGCGCCCGCCCGAGAACAGCGCACCGAGCAGCTGGCCGGTATCCTTCAGGAAGATGCGGACATGCGCCATCGGGCGTTTGCGCACCAATTCCTTGTTCATATAGGCTTCCCAGGTCAGCTGCTGGATATCGGGATCGCGGCACAGCTTGACGAAGCGTTCCCGCATGTTGTCGCTGCGGTACCAGAACCATTGCATGATGCCGAGCACCAGGAAGACCTGGCCATGCGCCTTCATGAACTTCTTGCGTGCCTGCTTCAAAACGGCGGCATCGCCGGTCTTGAGGAAGCTGGCGGCCGATTCGGCGGCGAGGCGCCCGGCGGTCATGGCATAATAGATGCCTTCGCCCGAGGCCGGGGCCACGACACCGGCGGCATCACCGGCGACGACGACATCCTTGCCATTGTCCCAGCGCTTGCGCGGACGCAGCGGGATCGGCGCGCCTTCGACCCGGACGGTCTCGCAATCGGTCATGCCGACCTGTTCGCGCAGCTTGGCCACCGCCTCGCGCAGCGGGAAGCCCTTGACGGCACTGCCGACACCGACGCTGGTCTTGCCGCCATGCGGGAAAATCCAGGCGTAGAAATCGGGCGACAGATTGCCCTGATAATAGACGTCGCAACGACCGCCCTCGAAACCGTTGAAGCCTTCCGGCGGCGATTCGATGACCTCGTGATAGGCGGACACGAACGGCACCTTTTCATGCGCCGGCAACGCAGCGCGGGCGACAGCCGAATTGCCGCCATCGCAGCCGATGACAACCTTGGCGCGCACCTTGACGCGTTCGGAGCCGCGCGGCGCCCCCTTGGGACGATAGGCGATGACGGCGGTGCCATCACTGTCGCGTTCCAACGCTTCGAACGTTCCGTCGATACGGGTGGCGCCGTTGCTGACCGCGCGCTGACGCAGCCATTCATCAAAGACATCGCGATCGACCATGCCGACAAAGCCGTCACCGACCGGCATGTCCACCGCCTTGTGCGATGGCGCGATCATGCGCGCCGAGCTGGCCCGGGCACACAGCTGTTCCAGCGGCACGTCGAAATCCTTGAGCAGCCGCGGCGGCACCGCACCACCACAGGGCTTGATGCGCCCGGCCCGGTCGAGCAGCAGCACCTTCACCCCGGCCAGCGCCAGGTCATTGGCCGCTGTCGCCCCCGACGGGCCACCGCCCACCACCACGGCATCAAATTGTTCCGTCATGCGATAGCCTCCCTCGATATGTCGCTTTTATTGTCTGCATTGAGGCGCGTGGCAATCACCGCCGCGCCCAAAAACATCATCGCTTCAATGGCGAAAACCAGTTCGAACGCCGGCGCATCGGCGCCAAAGGCGTGACGCCCGGCATCGACTGCGCTGGCCCCGAAAAAACCGCCCAGGCCAAAGGCGCTGGCTTGCGCGGCGCCCCACAGTCCCATGCGAATCCCTTCATGCCCGGCACCGCCGCGCCCGGCGAGATCGAGCATCGATCCAATCGCTGCCACGGCAAACACGCCATTGGCAAAGCCCAGCATGAACACTGTCGGTGCCAGCGGCCAGCCGGGGCCGACCGTCGCCGCCATGGCCAGCGCCGCCAGCGCCGCGGCCGAGCCGATGCAGCCGCCGATGATCCAGCGCTTCAGCTTCAGCCCGGCGCGACCACCGAACCCATGGCCGCCGACGCCGACCAGAATCATGCCGAGCAACACGCCCTGATGCTGCACGCCCGACAGCGATGTCGACTGGCCCGGCGTCAGCCGGAAAATCAGGCCTGAGAAGGGTTCGAGGATCAGATCCTGCGTCGCATAGGCCAGCATCGAGACGAACACGAAGATGCTGAACAGACGCGTTACCGGATCGTCCCAGATGCCGCGCAGCGCCTCGGCAAAGGCAACCGGCGGGCCAACGGGCGTTTCCGCCACCGGCGCAGCCTTGCCCTCCACGCCCAGCACGGCGAGGCAGGCGAGCAGGAAAGCACCGCCGGCGACGCCCATCGCCACTTGCAGCAGCCGCGCCGGCGAGAAGGGATCGAGCAGTTTGCCGGCAACGCCCGCGGTCACGACGATGCCGAGGATCATCATGATCCAGGTCAGCGAGGCCGCCGCCGGCCGCCGCGCCGGCGCGGTGCGCGTGGCGAGCAGGGCCAGCAAGGAGGTGCCCGAGGCCCCGACACCAGCGCCGATCATCGCATAGGCCAGCACCGACAGGCCGAGTGCGAGGCCGAAACTGGCGTTCAGCAGCGTTGTCGCCCAGGTGGCGAGCACGCCGCCCGCTGCCAGCACCGCCATGCCGCCAATGATCCACGGCGTCCGCCGCCAGCCGATATCAGAGCCATGGCCCCATTTCGGCCGGCTGAGCTGCACCGCATAGTGAAAGGCGACGAGTCCGGCCGGCAGGGTGGCCGCCTGGGCATATTCGACGACCATGATGCGATTGAGCAGCGAGGATGCCAGCATCACCACGGCGCCGATGGCGCTCTGCACCAGCCCGAGCCGGGCGATGCCGGCCCAGGTGAGCGGCGGCAGCGGCACCGTGCCCGTCACACCAGCGCCCTGAGGCCGATGGCAGAGACCAGCATGCCCAGCACATAGAGCGTGGTGCCGGTGGCATTGTAGAAGGGTGCGTGCTTGGCCGGATCCGAAAGCAGCCGCTGCATCAGCAGGAACTGGAAGGCGATGGACAGCATGACCAGCGCCGCGACGAACGGCGAACCCCAGCGCGCCAGCAGCACCGCCACGATCACCTGCGGTATCGCCATGGTGAAACAGGCGACCATCGCCGCCCGATTGACCCCGAGCAGCACCGGCAACGAGCGCACATTGCTGACGCGGTCACCCTCCACCGCCTTGAAATCATTGAGCACCATGATGCCGTGTGCGCCGGTGGCATAAAGCGCGAGGATGATCAGGATCTTGGCATCGGGCAGGCCGCCGACCATCACGGCGGCGCCGGTGAACCAGGTCAGGCCTTCATAGGCGGCGGCACAGACGCCCGGGCCCCACCAGCCATTGGCCTTGGCGCGAATGGGCGGCGCCGAGTAGATCCAGGCGAGGAACACGCCGAGGATGGTCGCGGCAAACACCCAGGGGTTGATCAGCGCGCCGACGATGAACGACAGGACGGTGCCGCCGATGGCGATGTAAAGGCCCCAGCGGCCCGGAATGCGCCCCGAAGGAATCGGCCGCTTCGGTTCGTTGATGGCATCGACATGACGATCGAACCAGTCGTTGATCGCCTGGCTGTTGCCGCAGACCAGAGGCCCGGCCAGCATCATGCCAGCGACAAGAAAGCCCCAGCGCTCCGACAGCGGCACACCCGAAGATACAACGCCGCACATGAACGCCCACATCGGCGGAAACCAGGTCACCGGTTTCAGCAGTTCCAGCACGTCGCGCGGTCGTGGCACGCGCCGCGTGGCCAATGGCAATGTCACCCCATCCATCGGTGTAAACTAGACTTGACAGTTTTTGGCGTCAACGCCGCTCAGGCGTTGTCCGCACCGCAATCGACGTCCGGTCATTCGTCGGAATGATCAAGGTTGCCAAGATGATGGCGGTGCAGCTTGGCGTAAAGGCTTTGCCGCGACAGGCCGAGCATTTCGGCGGCAGAGGCGCGGTTGTCGCCGGTCTGCTGCAATGCCGCCTCAATGCACAGCCGCTCGATCAGGTCGGTCGATTCCCGCACGATGTCCTTCAGCGCCATATGGCCGACCAGGCTTGTCAGTTGCTCCACCGATCGCGGCGTCTGGCGCAGGGGCGGCACCGACGCGCTGACCGCCTGCAGGCTGAATCCATGACGCATCACTGCGCCATCTCTGGCGCTAACGGCGGCCACCGACACGGCGCATTCGCCGGCATCGCCGCCGCGCCGCACCGTCGTCACAAAGCGCTGAACCCGGCCGTCACCGGCGAGTTCGGCAGCCAGCAGCGCGACATCCATGCCCGGTTGGCCGAAATGGGCATTCAGCGGCGTGCGGATCACCGCGCCGCGCGGCTTGTGCAAAAGGTCGATGAATGCCTGATTGCAGGCGAGAATGCGCAGATCGGCATCGGTCAGCACAAAGGCGTCGGGCATCCGTTCGAGCAGATCGTCCAGTCGCCGCTGCGCCGGCTGGCGATCACCCGGTTGCACGCGCAAACGCGCCAGCAACACCTGGCCCCAATCCTGCTGCACCGTTGCGACCGACAACAGGCAATTGTCGCCACCCGGCAGGCGGACGCGCACCGGCGACGCCTGGTCCACAGCCTGGGCCAGCAGCCTGCCGACCGTCGCGCGCGAATCGGGATGTACGAGCGTGGCGAGGCCCAGGCCAACGGCCCCACCACTGCCGATAAGGCGCAGCGCCGCAGGATTGGCATCCAGGACCGTGCCTTCGGCGGGGTCGACGATCAGCACGGCCTCGCTGGTTGCCGCAAACAACAGGCGATAGCGCGCTTCGGCCTGGCGCAACTGCAACGTGTCGCGCTCCATTGCCTGTTGGGCGGCGATCAGGCGTTGCTGCTGGCTGGCGAGATGGCGCTGATCCTGGCCAATCGCCAGCCAATGCCCCGGCCCGGCCGGCAACAGCCGGTAACGGATCGGTAGCTCACCATCGTCCAGGCTGTGGTTGACCAGCCGCCAGCGCGCCGGTTCCGGATCGCCGGCCAGCATCGCGTCGATCTTGCCGCGATTATCTGCCACCACCGTGTCGCGCCACGGCCGGCCAGGCCAGGCGGTCACCGGGAGCGGGGCCATTTCGGCAAAGCCCAGCGCCAGATCGAGGATCACGCCGCCACTGTCGATCAGCAAGGCGATATCGGCCATCGCCAGCAAGCCCTGCACCATGGCCGCGAAGGGCAAATCGGCAAGGGCCGTGAGCGGCGCCGCACGGTTCTGTGGCTTGAAGCCGGTGGTGCTGGCATCCATCGCCGCTTACCCCAGGGCAGCCGTCAGCCGGGCGGGCGCCGCCCGGTCCAGAAGGACCTCGGCACAGGCGACGGCGCCGGGACCATCGGCAGCCGTGCCATCGGCGCCGAGCTGGCGCGCCAGCGCCGGATTGTCCGCGAACAGACCGCCACCGACCAGTATCACCAGATCGGGGTTCGACGACACGGCCCGCACCTGCGCCAGCAGCGGTGCCACGCCGGGCAGATGCCGTTCGGCACTGATCGTCAGGCCGATGACGTCGAACGGTTGCGCTGCGGCCAGCGCCAGCAGGTCCTCCGCTGTTCCGGCCGGAGCGCTCCAGGTCAGCCAGCCGGCGCGGCGAAAGAAGTCCGCCACCATCTGCGCGCCAAGGCCATGCTGTTCGCCCGGCGCCGGCGCCATCAGCACGCGCCGGCTGGCCGTGCCGAGCGGCGTCGCCGTCGGCATGCGGGCCGATATGGCATGAACCACCTCCTGGCAGCGCCACAGGCCCATTGTAACATCGACGAAATCGCAGGCATCCGCATCCCACCATGCCCCCAGCTGGCGCGCCGCCGGCGCGATCAGGTGCAAGTAGAGCGATTCGACGCTGACGCCGGTTTCGAGCAGGGCGTCGGCACGGGCCAGCAAAGCGCTCGCGTCTTCCGTGAGCGTCGCCGCGGCGAACTCGGCGGCGATATCAGCAGAAACGACCTCTGGCACCCCGGCAGCGCCGATGCCGCCAGGGCGATGGCCATGGGCGAGCAACAGCCGCGGAATCATGTCGGTTTCGAGCAACTGGATCAACGCCTCGGGTGCAGGCTCGCCATCACCAAAGGCGGCGCGGCGCGCACTGTCCCAGCGACGACTGGCGGCCATGCGCGCCTCCGTCACCCGTTCCAGCATCGATGCCATGACCTGCCCGTCCCCTGCCTGCGCCGACGATCCGCGTTTCGTCTGCGGCTGCACCGGCGGCGACACGCTAATCCGATGGCCGAAAGGCTGCAAGCCCGCGTCACTTCGCGTTTCTGTCAGGTCGAATTGGCCGGTAAGCGCCTGTTGTGAAGGCCTGTCATGTCTGAACCTGGCGTAAAGTCAGGTTGACACTCCATGGCCGGATGGTAGGTTTCGGGCGGGGAGATTGCGGGTGAACCAACCCTTGGGTACTTCAGAAAAAGCGACCGCCGTACGGCCGCTCTACACACCGGAAGAGCGGGCCAGGCGCGATGCCTCGCCATGGACGCTGGTGCAGGGCATATTGGCACCGGTGCAGTTCCTGATTTTCGGGGTCAGCCTCTACCTCGTGCTCAACTATCTGCGCACCGGCGAATATCATGACGCTGCCATCTGGTCGGTCGTCATCAAGACCATCGCGCTTTACACAATCATGGTGACAGGCGCGATCTGGGAAAAGGTCGTATTCGGCAAATATCTGTTTGCGCACAGCTTTTTCTGGGAGGATGTGTTCTCGATGCTCGTCATCGCGCTGCACACCGCCTATCTGGTGGCCTTGTTCACCGGCAGCCTCAATGATCGTGAACTGATGCTGCTCGCGCTCGCCGCCTATTTCACCTACGTCATCAACGCCGGCCAGTTCATCTGGAAGCTGCGGATGGCGCGGCTTGAAGCACCGGCCAAGGCCGGCAACGAAGCGGTGGCCGCATGACCGCCGTGCTTGCCCCGCCCCGGCCGACGGGCGAGTTGCCGATCCTGCGGGAACGCGGCCAGCGCGAGGTGTTCTGCGGTCTGACCGGCATCGTCTGGCTGCACCGCAAGGTCCAGGACGCGTTCTTCCTTGTCGTCGGCAGCCGCACCTGTGCGCATCTTCTGCAATCGGCCGCCGGCGTCATGGTCTTTGCCGAGCCGCGGTTCGGCACCGCCATCATCGAGGAGCGCGACCTCGCCGGCCTCGCCGATGCCAATGAGGAGCTCGACAAGGTCGTCAACCGGCTGCTGGCACGGCGGCCGGAAATCAAGCTGCTGTTCCTCGTCGGCTCCTGCCCCAGCGAGGTCATCAAGCTCGATCTGTCGCGCGCTGCCGAGCGGTTGAACGTCACCCATCACCCCCGCGTCCGCATCCTCAATTATTCGGGCAGCGGGATCGAAACCACCTTCACCCAGGGCGAAGACGCCTGCCTCGCCGCGCTGGTACCAGAAATGCGCGAGGACGCGGTCGACCAGCTGCTGATCGTCGGTGCGCTGCCCGATGTGGTGGAGGACCAGTTCCGCCGCCTGTTCGCCGATATCGGCATCAAGAACGTCGACACGCTGCCGCCACGCCTGTCGAAGAACCTGCCCGCCGTCGGCCCCGGCACCCGCTTCCTGCTCGCCCAGCCCTTCCTCGGCGACACCGCCCGAGCGCTGGAAGCCCGCGGCGCCCGCCATCTGCCAGCGATGTTCCCGTTCGGCGCCGAAGGCACCACCGCCTGGCTGCACGCCGCCGCCACCGAATTCGGCGTGGACGAGATGCATTTCCGCAGCGTCGTCGCGCCGGGGCGTGAACGTGCCAAGCGGGCGCTTGCCCATCATGCCGAGCGGCTGGCCGGCAAGTCGATCTTTTTCATGCCCGATTCGCAGCTGGAAGTGCCGCTGGCGCGCTTCCTCAGCGCCGAACTGGGCATGACGCTGGTGGAGGTCGGCACCCCCTATCTGCACCGCACCCACCTCGCCGATGATCTGGCAGCACTGCCCACCGGTACCCAGATTTCGGAAGGCCAGGATGTCGACAAGCAGCTCGACCGCGTGCGGGCCGCCCGACCCGACCTGACCGTCTGCGGTCTCGGCCTCGCCAACCCGCTGGAGCAGGAAGGCCTGTCGACGAAATGGGCCATCGAGCTGGTGTTCTCGCCGGTGCATGGTTTCGAGCAGGCCGGGGATCTGGCCGAATTATTTGCGCGGCCGCTGGTACGCCGCGACCGGCTGACGGTGTAGGCGATGCAACTGACTGTCTGGACCTATGAAGGCCCGCCGCATGTCGGCGCAATGCGCGTCGCCACCGGCATGAAGGGCCTGCATTATGTGCTGCACGCTCCGCAGGGCGACACCTATGCCGATCTGCTGTTCACGATGATCGAGCGGCGCGGCCAGCGCCCGCCGGTGACCTACACCACCTTTCAGGCCCGCGACCTGGGCACCGACACCGCCGAACTGTTCCAGCGCGCAGCGCGCGACGCCTATGAACGCTTCCAGCCGCAGGCGATGATCGTCGGCGCCTCCTGCACCGCCGAACTCATCCAGGACGATCCGGCCGGCCTGGCGCTGACCATGGGACTGCCCTGCCCGATCATCGCGCTCGACCTGCCGAGCTATTCCCACAAGGAAAATTGGGGCGCCGCCGAAACCTTCTACCAGATCGTCCGCCAGCTGGCCGATAAGGAACGCAAGGTGCCGCCGCGCGAGAATCGCCGCCCGCGCGCCAATCTGCTCGGGCCAACGGCGCTGGGGTTCCGCCATCGCGACGATGTCGTCGAGGTTACCAAGCTCCTCGCCGATCTCGGCATCGATGTGCATGTCTGCGCACCGATGGGGGCAACGCCGGCCGATATCGCCGGGCTCGGCGAGGCCGATTTCAACGTCGTGCTCTATCCCGAAATCGCCCATGAGGCAGCGCGCTGGCTGGAAAAGACCTTTGGCCAGAAATATACGAAAACCGTTCCGATCGGCGTCGGCGCCACCCGAGCCTTCATTGCCGAAGCCGCGACTCTGGCCGGGGTGCCGGTGCCGGCCGATCCTGACGCCGGGCGCATGCCCTGGTGGTCGCGATCGATCGATTCGACCTATCTGACCGGCAAGCGCGTCTTCATCTTCGGCGATGCCACCCATGCCGTCGCCGCCGCCCGCATCGCCCGTGACGAGCTGGGCTTCGAAGTCGTCGGACTCGGCTGCTACAATCGCGAATTCGCCCGCGATATCCGCACTGCCGCCGCGCTTTATGGTGTCGAGCCGCTGATCACCGACGATTATCTGGTCGTCGAAGACGCCATCGCTGCCGCCAATTGCGAGCTGGTGCTCGGCACCCAGATGGAGCGCCACATCGCCAAACGGCTGCGCCTGCCCTGCGCCGTGATTTCGGCGCCGGTGCACGTCCAGGATTTCCCGGCGCGCCACAGCCCGCAAATGGGTTTCGAAGGCGCCAATGTCATTTTCGACACCTGGGTGCATCCGCTGGTCATGGGGCTGGAGGAGCATCTGCTGACGATGTTCCGCGAGGATTTCGAATTTTCCGATGCCGCCGGCCCGAGCCATCTCGGCGGTCATGCCGCGACACCGGCGGCGCCGGAAGCCGCTGCAAATCCAGCAGAAACGCCAGTTGTGACAGCTGTCGAAACCGTCGAAGGCTGGACGTCCGACGCCACGCGGGAGTTGAACAAGATTCCGTTCTTCGTGCGCGGCAAGGCGCGCCGCAACACGGAGCGCTACGCCGCTGAAAAGGGCGTCACTGCCATTTCGGTTGAAACGCTTTACGAGGCAAAAGCCCATTATGCGCGCTGATACCCCCCCGTCGAACGGTTCGAACGGCCCGGGCGTCCGGGTGGTGATCGTCACGCTGGACAATCATCTTTCAGGGGCGATCGAACGGGCGCGGGCGCGATTCAGCGCCGAACAGCCGGGCGTGTCGATCGGTTTCCACGCCGCCGCCGATTGGGAAGATCCGGCCAAGCTCGCCGCCGCGCGTGCCGACATTGCCGAAGGCGACATCATCCTCACCTCGATGATCTTCCTCGAGGAGCAGATCCGCGCCATCAAGCCGGCGCTGGAAGCCCGCCGCGAAGATTGCGACGCCATGGTCGGGATCATGTCGGCCAGTGAGATCGTCAAGCTGACCCGCATGGGCGACTATCGCATGGATGCGCCGCCGAAAGGCCCGCTCGGCTGGCTGAAGAAGCTGCGTGGATCGTCGAAGGAAGGCGCTGCCAATTCCGGCGCCGCCCAGATGGCGGTGCTGCGCCGCCTGCCCAAGCTGCTGAAATGGGTACCGGGCACGGCGCAGGACGTGCGCGCCTATTTCCTGACGCTGCAGTATTGGCTGGCCGGGTCCGACGACAATGCCTTTGCCATGGTACGGGCGCTGGTCGATCGCTATGCCGCCGGCCCGCGCGCCGCGCTGCGCGGCAATTTCAAGGTGGAACCGCCCAGGGAATATGCGGAAATCGGTGTCTATCACCCGGACATGAAGGATCGGATCAGCGAGCGGGTGAGCGATCTGCCCAATCGCCGCAAGGATGCCGGCACCATCGGCCTGGTGCTGCTGCGCTCCTATGTGCTGGGCAAGGACGCCAATCATTATGACGGCGTCATCCGGGCGCTGGAGGCCCGCGGCCTCAACGTGATTCCGGCGTTTGCCGGCGGCCTCGATGCCCGGCCGGCGATGGACGCGCTGTTCATGAAGGATGGCCAGGCGACCGTCGATGCAGTGATCAACCTGACCGGTTTCAGCCTGGTCGGTGGCCCGGCCTATAATGATGCCAGGGCCGCCGAAGAGGCGCTGGCCAAGCTCGATCGCCCCTATATCGCCGCGCATCCGGTCGAGTTCCAGTCGCTGCAGGGCTGGGGTGCCAATCGCCAGGGCCTGCTGGCGCTCGAATCAACGATCATGATCGCCATTCCGGAACTGGACGGCGGCACCACACCGATGGTGTTCGGCGGCCGCTCCGATGGTACCGAAGCCGCCTGCACCGGCTGCGACCGTGCCTGCACCTGGCCGGTCGGTGGCCAGGTCCGCGCCATGCAGAGCTGCCCGGAACGGGCCGAGGCACTGGCCGCCCGCATGGTCAAGCTGGTCGAGATGCGCCGCGTCGCCGAAGCCGAGCGCAAGATCGGCGTCGTGCTGTTCAACTTCCCGCCCAATGGTGGCGCCGCCGGCACCGCCCAGTTCCTCGCCGTGTTCGAATCGCTGCACGCGACTCTCGTCCGGCTCAAGGCGGAAGGCTATGACGTCGAAGTGCCCGCCGATGGCGAGGCGGTGCGCCAGCGCATCATCAACGGCAATGCCCAACGCTATGGCATGGAAGCCAATGTCCATGCCAAGGTCAGCGCCGAACATATCGTCGCCACCGAGCCGCATCTGGCGGAAATCGAGGCCGAATGGGGCCCGGCCCCCGGCAAGTTCCAGAGCGACGGCCAGAATGTCTTCATCCTCGGCGCACAGTTCGGCAATGTCTTCATCGGCATCCAGCCTGCGCTCGGCTATGAAGGCGATCCGATGCGGCTGCTGTTCGAAGGGCGCTTCGCCCCGACGCATGCCTTCATGGCCTTTTACCGCTGGCTGCGGAACGATTTCGGCGCCCATGCCGTGCTGCATTTCGGCACCCATGGCAGCCTGGAATTCATGCCCGGCAAGCAGACCGGCCTGACCGCGAAATGCTGGCCGGAACGCCTGATCGGCGATCTGCCCAACATCTATCTCTATGCCGCCAACAACCCGTCAGAAGGCGTGCTTGCCAAGCGACGCTCGGCGGCAACGCTGGTCAGCTATCTGACCCCGGCGCTGACCAATTCCGGCGTCTACAAGGGCCTGGCCGATTTGAAGGCCACCGTCGAGCGCTGGCGCAGTTCCGACCCCGACAGCGACGAGATCGGTGCGCTCAGCGAAGTCATCATCGAACAGGCCGCCGCGCTCGATCTCGATGGTCATGACGTACCGGCGCTGGCCGCGAAGCTTTATGAAATCGAACGCGAGCTGATTCCGCAGGGGCTGCATGTCGCGGGCCAGGCGGCAACGGCCGAAGAACGCATCGACATGCTGGCTGCGGTTGCCGCAGCGCGCGAGGAGCATGTGGCGCGTGACACCATCGAGGGGATCGTTGCCGGCACGGCCAAGATCGATACGCCATTGCTGAAGGAACTTGCCGCGCTCAACACGGCGCTGGCCACCAATCACGAGATGGACGGTCTCGTCCAGGCGCTGCGCGGTGGCTATGTGCGACCGGTGTCGGGTGGCGACATCCTGCGCGCGCCGGAGATTCTGCCGACGGGTCGCAACATCCACGGCTTCGACCCGTTCCGCCTGCCCTCGGCCTTTGCCGTCAAGGATGGCGCCGCCCAGGCGCAGCGCATCCTCGAACGCAGCATCGCCGATTCGGGCCAGCTGCCGGAAACCGTCGCCATGGTGCTGTGGGGCACCGACAATCTGAAATCTGAAGGCGCCCAGCTGGCGCAGGCCCTGGCGCTGATCGGCGCGCGGCCGCGCTTCGACAGCTACAACCGCCTGGCTGGTGCCGAACTGATCCCGCTGGAACAGCTGGGCCGGCCGCGTGTCGATGTCGTCGTCACATTGTCCGGCGTGTTCCGCGACCTGCTGCCGTTGCAGACGCGCATGCTGGCCGAAGCGGCGCTGCTGGCATCGCAGGCCGATGAACCGACAACGCTGAATTTCGTCCGCAAGCACAGCCTGGCCCATGCCGCCGAGCATGGCTGCGACCTCGAAACCGCCGCTCTGCGCGTCTATTCGAACCAGCAGGGCGCCTATGGTGCCAACGTCAATCTGCTGATCGATTCGAGCGGCTGGACCGACCCCGATGAGCTCGCCGACTGCTATGAGCGGCAGAAGGGCTTTGCCTATGGCGTCAAGGGCGAGCCGGTGCGCCAGGCCGGGCTGCTGGCCTCATCGCTGAAGACCGTCGATTGCGCCTATCAGAACCTCGAAAGCGTCGAGCTGGGCATCACCACCATCGACCAATATGTCGACACGCTGGGCGGCATCAGCCGCGCGATCACCCGCGCCAAGGGCGGCGAGACCGCGCCCGTCTATATCGGCGACCAGACGCAAGGTTCGGGCAAGGTCCGCAGCCTGCAGGAACAGGTGGCGCTGGAGACCCGTACCCGCATCCTCAACCCGGTGTGGACCGAAGGCCTGCTCAAGCATGGCTATGAAGGCGTTCGCCAGATCGAAGCGGCGGTGACGACGACGATGGGCTGGTCGGCCACCACCGGCGAGGTCGACCCCTGGGTCTATCAGCGCATCACCGAAACCTATGTCCTTGACGAGGCGATGCGCGATCGCATCGCCGAAATGAACCCGCGTGCTGCCGCCAAGGTCGCCAACCGGCTGATCGAAGCGTCGGAACGCAAATATTGGACGCCGGATGCCGCCACGCTGGCGGCGCTCTATGCGGCGTCCGACGCGGCGGAGGATATCCTGGAAGGGGTATCGGGCGGCGCGGCACAACAGGCAGCATAAGGAAAACGACCATGGGCCTTCTCGATCTCGATCGCACGATCGCCCCCCCGGATGGCGAGGGCAGCCAGCAGGTCAAGCTGGACCCCAACATGCATATCGGTAACGCCAAGGTGTTTGCCGTCTATGGCAAGGGCGGCATCGGCAAATCGACGACCTCGTCCAACCTGTCGGCGGCGTTTTCGCTGCTCGGCAAGCGCGTGCTGCAGATCGGCTGTGACCCCAAGCACGACAGCACCTTCACGCTGACCAAGAAATTGATGCCGACGGTCATCGACGTGCTCGAAACGGTGGAATTCCACCATGAAGAGTTGCGGCCCGAAGACTATATGTTCGAAGGCTTCAACGGCGTCATGTGCGTCGAAGCCGGCGGCCCGCCGGCCGGCACCGGCTGCGGCGGCTATGTCGTCGGCCAGACGGTCAAGCTGTTGAAGCAGCACCATCTGCTCGAAGAAACCGATGTCGTAATTTTCGACGTGCTGGGTGACGTGGTCTGTGGCGGCTTTGCGGCACCCCTGCAGCATGCCGAGCGCGCGCTGGTCGTCGCCGCCAACGACTTCGACAGCATTTTCGCGATGAATCGCATCGTCGCCGCCATCAAGGCCAAGTCGAAGAATTATGAAGTGCGCATGGCCGGCGTCATCGCCAACCGCTCGGCCGCCACCGACGAGATCGATCGCTTCTGCGGCGCCACCGGCCTGCAGACACTGGCGCACTTCCCCGATCTCGACGCCATTCGCCGCAGCCGGCTGAAGAAGTGCACGATCTTTGAAATGGACTCGACGCCGGAAATCGAAGCGGTGTGCAACGAGTACAAGCGGCTGGCCGCCACGCTCTGGGCCGGCACCCCGGCACTCGATGCCAATCCGATGAAGGATCGCGATATCTTCGAGTTTCTCGGGTTCGAATGAGCAACAGCGTTCACAAGGGTTGGGATGCCAAACGCGGACGGTTGGAAGAATATTTCGACCGCACCGCCTTTGATGCCTGGGCGGCGCTGACCAGCGACGCGCCGGTTTCGAAAATCCGCGCAACGGTGCGTGCCGGGCGCGAGGACATGCGCAACATGCTGCTGTCATGGCTGCCGCAGGATCTGAGCGGCCGCCGCGTGCTCGATGCCGGCTGCGGCACTGGCGCGCTGGCCGTGGAGGCGGCGCGGCGCGGTGCCGACGTCGTCGGCATCGATGTGTCACCGCAGCTGATCGCCATCGCCGTCGACCGCACGCCACAGGACGTACAGGGCAAGATTCACTTCCTGTCCGGCGACATGCTCGATCCCAAGCTTGGTCACTTCGATCATATCGTGTCGATGGACGTGCTGATTCATTATGAAGCCGACCAGATTGCCAGCGCCACCGCCGGCCTGGCCGAGCGCGCCCGTCAGAGCCTCATCTTCACCTTCGCCCCCGGCACGCCGCTGTTGCGCACCGCCCGCGCCATCGGGCAATTCTTCCCGAAATCCGATCGCTCACCGAGCATCATCCCGGTCAGCCATGACAATCTGCGCAGCCGGCTGAGCCGGGTGCCGCGCGCCCGGCTGGGCCGCGACCAGCGGGTGTCGCGCGGATTCTACACCAGCCATGCGCAGGAGGTGCTGACGGCATGAGCCGCGCGGCGCGCCTGTGGACTCGCATCGGCCAGGATTTCCTGCCGTTCGCCGATGCGGCGACGACGGAATTGCCGCTGTCGCGTCTGCTGCGCCTGTCGCTGTTCCAGGTCTCGGTCGGACTGGCCATGGTGCTGCTCAACGCAACGCTCAACCGCGTCATGATCGTCGAGCTGAAGATTTCGGCGACGCTGGTCGGCCTGTTGGTCGCGCTGCCGCTGCTGTTTGCACCGCTGCGCGCGCTGATCGGCCACAAATCCGATACACACCGTTCGATCCTCGGCTGGAAGCGGGTGCCCTATCTGTGGTTCGGCACGCTGCTGCAGTTCGCCGGGCTCGCGATCATGCCGTTCGCGCTGCTGGTGATGACCGGCGAAGGCACATCCGGGCCGCTGCCGGGCGAAATCTTCGGGGCGGTGGCGTTTCTGATGGTCGGCGCCGGTGTCGCCATGACGCAGACCGCCGGCCTCGCGCTCGCCAACGACCTCGCCCCGGCCGCGGTGCGGCCACGGGTGGTCTCGCTGCTTTACGTCATGCTGCTGGTCGGCATGCTGCTCAGCTCGCTGGTGCTTGGCCGCACGCTGACCGATTTCACGCCGACGCATCTCATTCAGGTCATCCAGGGCACCGCGGCCGTGACGATGCTGCTGAATCTGGTGGCGCTGTGGAAGCAGGAACCGCGCTCGCGCCCGAGCGCGCAGGCCGCCGAAGACGACGGCCGCTTTGCCGATCGCTGGGCCGATCTGATGCGCCAGCCCAGCGCCCGGCGACTGTTGACCGCCGTTGGCCTTGGTGCCGCCGGCTTCGGCATGCAGGATATCCTGCTCGAACCCTATGGCGGCCAGGTGCTCGGCCTCAATGTCGGCCAGACCACGGCGCTGACCGCACTTTCATCCATGGGCACGTTGCTCGGCCTTGCGCTTGCCGCGCGGGCGCTGGCTGCCGGCCGCGATCCGGCGCGGCTCGCCGGCTATGGCGCATTGGCCGGCATCGCCGCCTTTGCGATGGTGGTGTTTTCCGCACCGCTGCAATCGGTGCCGCTGTTTTGCGCCGGGGTGATGCTCATCGGATTCGGCAATGGCCTGTTTGCCGTTTGCACATTGACCGCGGCCATGGCGCTGGGAGAGGGCCTGGGCTCGGGTCTCGCGCTCGGCGCCTGGGGGTCGGTGCAGGCGACAGCCGCCGGGCTGGGGGTCCTTGCTTCCGGTGCCATCCGCGACGGAATCGGTGCCATGGCGACAGCCGGAACCCTCGGCCCGGGTCTCGCAGACCCCTCGACGGGATACTCCATTGTCTGGCATATCGAAATCGGACTGTTGTTTGTAAGCCTTGTCGCCCTTGGCCCGCTGGCGCGGCGGTCTCTGGACGTTACCGGTCGCGCCCGTTTCGGCCTGGCCGAATTCCCAACCTGAGGGGGAGAGAAAGATGTCGAGTGTAATCCTGGTCGGCGGTCTCGATGTGGCCGAATTGGCCCTCTACATGTTCTTCGGCTTTTTCATCGTTCTGGTCTGGTACCTGAACAAGGAAAGCCGCCGCGAAGGCTATCCGCTGGAATATGATGTCTCCGGCGTCGTCGGCGAGGAGCTGCTGCGCATCGGCGACATCAAGCCGAAGTCGTTCCAGCTGCCGCATGGCCTCGGCACCGTCTATGCCCCCAATGGCCAGCGCGACGCGATGCCGGAAAACGTGCTGCCGCGCGCCTATGACGGCACCCCGCTCGATGTCGTTGGGGAGAAGCTCGGCTCCGGCCTTGGCCCGGGCGGCTATGCCCCGCGCGCCGATCGCCCCGATCTCGACATGTTCGGCCGGCCGCGCATCATTCCGATGCAGCTCGACGATCACATCAGCGTCCATACCAATGACATCGATCCGCGCGGTCTGCCGATCACCGGCCTCGACGGCGCTGTCGCCGGCACCGTGCGTGACCTGTGGGTCGATCGCGCCGAACATGTCATCCGCTACCTCGACGTGGCGCTGACCGGTGGCGGCACGGCGACCGTCCCGATGCCGATGGTGCGCGTCTCGCGCGGTCTCGTTCATCTCGACGCCGTCACCGCGGCGCAGTTTGCCGGCTGCCCGCAGCTGAAATCGCACGACCAGATCACCCTGCTGGAAGAAGAAAAGGTCTCGGCCTATTTCGGCGCCGGCTATCTGTGGGCGACGCCGGAACGATCGGAACCGCTTCTGTGACCACCGAATATGAAATCGAGCCGATTCCCGGCCTGCCCGGGAATTTGCCGAAGGGTGAGGAGATCGTCTGGCAAGGCAAGCCGAACTGGCGCAGCTTTGCCCGCGCGGTCTTTCACATCCGGCTGGTCACGGCCTGGTTTGTCTTCGTCGCCGCCCTGGCCTTTGTCGCGGGTGGCACCGGGCTGAAGGGCGCTGCCATTACCATGGCCGTCGCCGTCCTCGGCCTCGCCGTGCTCGCCGGCCTCGCCTGGCTGGAAGCGCGCTCGACCATCTACACGCTCACCAACCGCCGCATCGTCATGCGCTTCGGCGTTGCCCTGCCCAAATGCGTGAACCTGCCGCTGACGCGAATCGGCGCGGCCGATGTCCGCCAGCTCGGCGACGGCCATGTCGATATCGTGCTGCGGATGACAGAGCGCTTCCCGCTCGGCTGGCTGCAAATGTGGCCGCATGTCCGCCCCTGGCAGGTCGCCAAGCCGCAACCGATGTTGCGCGCCCTTGATGAGGCCTTCCTGCCGGTGCTCGCCAACAGCCTGGCCAGCGCCGACCCGTCGGCCAAGCCGGCAATGGCAACCGGCGCCCCAGTCAGCGCCGCCATCGGCGTGGCAGCATGAGCGATTTTCGCAACGAGAAGTTTCCGGTCGGCGTGCTTTATGCCGCCGGCGGCATGATCGCCATCACACTGGCGGTGGTGTTCTCGCTGCAGACCGGCGTGATCGCCCACCGCCCGACCGCGCCACAGGCGCGTGAAATTGCCAAGGTCGCGCCGATCAAGTCGCGCAACTTCCGCTTCGAGGATCGCAAGGATGGCGCGCTCGTCGCCTTCGATGCCGATACCAACGCCGAAGCGCTGGTGCTGGAGCCGGGGTCCAACAGCGGCTTCATCCGCGGTGTCATGCGCGGCCTGATGCGCGAGCGCATGCTGAAGGAACAGCCGCACAATGGTCCGGTTAAGGTCACCGAATGGGCCGATGGTGCACTGACGCTGACCGATCCGTCGACCGGCCGCATCATCGAACTCGGCAGTTTCGGCCCGACCAACCGCGCTTCCTTTGCGGCATTGCTGGCCGGCGACAAGACGGTCATCGTCAAGACCGATCCCAAGAATGCCAATGCCGGATTCTTCGGGGCCGCCCGCTGATGGGCCTGTTTCGCCGCGAATCGCTGGAAATCGGCTGCACGATTGCGGTCGAGCATACCGCCGAACATCTGCACGCCCATGTCGAGCTTGACGGCGATCTGGAAATCGGTCCCGGCGACCAGGTGCGCGTGCATGGTGACCCGGTGCGCCTGCCGTTCGGCGAAGCCATCACGCTGCGGCGCCGCGCCACGGTGTTGCGGGCCACGCCGTTCAGCCGCTGGTGGACAAAAATGCGTGCCAATCTCGACCTGACCGAGCTATACGAGATCACCTTCACATCGGAGAAAGTGCGATGAACGCACACACCAAGATCGCCGCCGACGCCCCGGTGACCCGCGATGATGCGATGGCGATGGCGACGCAGGACACCATCCTGTCGCCGCGCTTCTATACCACCGATTTCGATGCGATGGACCGCATCGATGTGTCGAGCGTGCGCAGCGAATGGGATGCGCTGATCGCGGAAATGACCGCCGATCCCAACAAGAAGCATTTCAAGCGCACACCCGAATTCGATGGCGTTATCCAGGCGCTGGAGCCTGGCCTGCGCCGCGATTTCACCGATTTCCTCGTCTCCTCGATGACCTCGGAGTTTTCGGGCTGCATTCTCTATGCCGAGATCGCCAAGCGGGTGAAGAATCCCGATGCCAAGGCGCTGTTCAAGCTGATGGCCCGCGATGAATCGCGCCATGCCGGCTTTATCAACGACAGTCTGAAGGATGCCGGCATCGGCATCGATCTGGCGTTTCTGACCAAGGCCAAGAAATACACCTTCTTCAAGCCGAAGTATATTTTCTACGCGACCTATCTGTCGGAAAAGATTGGCTACGCGCGCTACATCACCATCTTCCGCCATCTGGAGCGCAACCCGGAAATGCGCTTCCATCCAATCTTCAAATGGTTCGAAAGCTGGTGCAACGACGAGTTTCGCCATGGCGAGGCCTTCGCCCTGCTGATGCGCGCCGACCCCAAGCTGCTGTCCGGCCTCAACAAGCTGTGGGTGCGCTTCTTCCTCGTCGCAGTCTATGCGACGATGTATGTGCGCGATCACACCCGCCCGGCACTCTATCACGCCTTCGGCATCGATCCGACCGAATATGATTTCACGGTCTATCGCATCACCAACGAGATCACCCGCCAGGTGTTTCCGCTGATGCTCGATACCGATGCGCCACAATTCCGCGCGCTGCTCGAAAAGATGCGCGACATCTCGCTGGGCATCGACGCGGCGCGCGAACGGGGGGGCATCGTGGGTGGCCTGAAGCGGATCGGCCTGTCGGCGGCGGCGGCGGTGACCTTTATCCGCCTGTATCTGCACCCGACGCAATCGAACGCGCTGCCCGCCACCGTCCGGCTCCAGCCCGTCTGGTAACCCGTGTCGGCACTTGCCCTGCCTTTGCTGTTTGCGACCGTGCTGTGGTTCTTCGCCACCGGCTTCGTTCTGTGGCTGGACCGGCTGCCGAGCAGTACCTGGCCGGCGAGTCTGGTCGGCGCCACTGTCGCCAGCGGCTTTGCCATGGGCGGCGTCATCGCGACAGCACCGATGACCGGCAGCGCTGCCGCCTATACCGCCTTCGCCTGCGCACTGGTGCTGTGGGGCTGGCATGAACTCAGCTTCCTGATGGGTTTCGTCACCGGGCCGAATCGCGATCCCTGTCCGCCCGATGCCCGCGGTTGGCGGCGGTTCCGCCTCGCTGCCGCCACATTGATCCATCATGAGGTGGCGATGTTCCTGACCGTTCTGGTCATCATGGCGGCAACATGGCACCAGCCGAACCAGACTGCGACGCTGACATTTGTCCTGCTCTTCGTCATGCGCCTTTCGGCGAAGTTCAACATTTTCGCCGGCGTGCCGCACCTTTCCACCGAGATGATGCCCGAGCATATGCGTTATCTGGCGAGCTATTTCCGCATCCGGCCAGCGCGGCTGTTCTTTGCGCTGAGCGTTTCGGGTATCGCCATGCTGGCCGCCTGGCTGGGCAATGCGGCCTTGCAGGCCCGCGATGGCCTTGCCACCGGCTACGCCCTCGCCTTTGCGCTGGTGCTGCTCGCCTTTATCGAACATGGCTTTCTGGTCGTGCCGTGGCAGGATACGGCGATGTTCCGCTGGGCGATGCGTGGCCGCGAACGGCTCGACCAGCGGCACCGGACGGATCCGCCTGTCACCATTCCGCAAGCAAATAGGCTTGCAGCCCTTGAAACCGCAGGGCAATAAGGGATTCGGGGAGATAAGAATGGATTATGAAGCCCATTTCCAGGCCGCCCTTGACGGCCTGAAGGAGCGCGGCAACTACCGCGTCTTCGCCGAGTTGCAGCGCCAAAAGGGCAATTATCCGCGCGCCACCCGCATTCTCGAAAATGGCACCCAGGAAGTCACCGTCTGGTGCTCCAACGATTACCTCGGCATGGGCCAGCACCCGGCCGTGATCGACGCCATGCATGAAGAGCTGGATCGCTCCGGCGCCGGCGCCGGTGGCACCCGCAACATTTCCGGCACCATGCATGCGCATCGCCTGCTCGAGCTGGAACTGGCCGACCTGCACGGCAAGGAAGACGCCCTGCTGTTCACCTCGGGCTATGTTTCCAATTGGGCAGCGCTCGGCACACTGGCCGCCAAACTGCCGAACTGCGTGGTGCTGTCGGACGCGCTCAACCATGCCTCGATGATCGAAGGCATCCGCCACAGCCGCGCCGAATGCCTGAAGTTCAAGCATAATGACTATGAAGACCTCGACCGGTTGCTCGCCGGCATCGAACCGGGGCGGCCCAAGCTGGTCGCCTTCGAATCGGTCTATTCGATGGATGGCGACATCGCCCCCATCAAGGAAATCATCGAAGTCTGCGAAAAGCATGGCGCGATGACCTATATCGACGAAGTCCATGCCGTTGGCATGTATGGTCCGCGCGGCGGCGGCGTTGCCGAGCGCGAGGGCCTGATGGACCGATTAACGGTGATCGAAGGCACGCTGGGCAAGGCGTTCGGCGTGGTCGGCGGCTATATCGCCGGGTCCAAGGCGATGTGCGACTTCGTCCGCAGCTTTGCCTCGGGCTTCATCTTCACCACCGCACTGCCACCGGCAATCGCGGCCGGCGCGCTGGCCAGCGTCCGCCACCTGAAGGAATCGCCCTTCGAACGGAAGCGCCAGCAGGAGCGCGTTGCCAAGGTGCGCGCCGCGCTGCGCGCCACCGGCATCCCGCAGATGGAAAACCCCAGCCACATCATCCCGGTGATGGTCGGCGATGCCAAGAAGGCCAAGATGATCAGCGACTGGCTGATGGAAAATCACGGCATCTATGTACAGCCGATCAACTACCCGACCGTGCCGGTGGGCACCGAGCGTCTGCGCATCACGCCAGGGCCGGTGCACAGCGACGACGACATCGACCGGCTGGTCAAGGCGCTGAGCGACATCTGGGGCCAGTGCGCCCTGCACCGGGTGGAAGCCGCCGCCTAAGGCCGGACCCGGATCGACGCCGACAGGGGCGGGCAGGCTTGGGCTTGCCCGCCCCTTGCCGTTTCAGTGCCAGAGCGGTGACAGGTCCGAAAGCCGCCAGACCCGGATTTGAAGGATCGGTACTTCGAAGGCTCGAAACCGGGAGCCGAACATGGCCTTTCAAATCCACGCCCTTGACCCTTCACCCTATGCGCCGCTGTTCGGCCTGAACGAGCAGCAACTGGCCGTGCACAACGCCCGGCGTGTCATCGCCACCAGCAACCCCGGCTTTCCCTGCCGCGTCTCACTGGCGGATGCGGCGGTCGGGGAGTCGCTGCTTCTGGTCAACCATCAGCACCTGCGCGGCTCGACACCCTATGCCGCCAGCCATGCCATCTATATCCGCGAAGCCGCCGAGCCCGCTCGTATCGCCCCGAACAGCGTCCCCGAAGTGTTGCTTCGCCGGCTGCTGTCGGTCCGCGCCTATGACGCCGCCAGCATGATGCTCGACGCCGATGTCGTCGACGGCAGGTCTCTCGCTCCCATGCTCGACGCGCTGTTTGCCCGTGACGATGTCGCCTTCATCCATCTCCACAACGCCCGGCCCGGCTGCTTCGCCGCCAGCGTCACCCGCGCCTGAAGGAGTCCTTGATGCGCACGCTCCTGCTCAGCCTGTTGCTCGCCGCGCCCGCTCTTGCGGCCCCTGCAGCCTGGACGCCCGACACCATCCCCTGGGAAAAGCCCAATGCCGATGGCACCCGCTTCGCGCTGCTGGAGGGTGTCCGCAACATGCCCGGCACCGCCTTCACCTATGCCTTTTTCATCCCCGCCGGTGCCTGGGATGGTCCCCACACCCACAGCGCCACGGCCCGCGTCGTCGTTGCGCGGGGCACATTGCGCCTCGGCTATGGCAATGTGCTCGACAAGGCCAGGGTCCAGGCCTTTCCCACCGGCAGCGTGCTGATCGTGCCGGCGGGCGCCCGTCATTTCGATGGGGCCAGCGAGGACACCATTATCATCGGCACCGCCGTCGGCCCCTGGACCACGGATTATGCCGATCAGGCCAAGTCATCGGCCGGGACGCCGAAGCGATAGCATTTCAGGAAGACCGCAAATCAGACCCCGGCCGCCACCAGCGCCGCCAGTCGGGTCACATCGGCGACATAGGTGGGTTCGTCCAACCCGGCGTGCTTCAGGCCATCCGCGGCGTGGATGACGAGCCGCGCCGTCGCCTCTGCCTGTTGGTCGCCGGCGGCCGCAAAGCGCGCTGCCACCAGCGCGGCAAAGCGTGTCGCCGCGGCCTCGTGCAGGTCTCCGGCGAGAGTCTCCGCCTCGGCCAGGATTTCGTCGGCATGGGAGGACGCGGCGAACAGCTGGTGAATGGGCAGATCCTTGGCCAGGATGGCCGCGGCCAGCCCTTGGGCCAGCGCCATGCCCGGCGGCCAGGCCGCTTCCGCACCCGCAACCGCATCGGCGAGCAGCGCTTCCGCCAGCGCCCGGAAGACCGCCGCCTTGTTGGGGAACACCGTATAGAGCAGCGGTCGCGAAACGCCGGCGGCCGCGGCGATATCCGCCATGGCGGCCCGGCGATAACCGAAACGCGAAAAGGCCGACAGCGCCGCGGTAACGATGCTCTGGCGCCGATCCTGAGGATTGTTTGACAATTCGGACGACATTTGTCAGATTGTTAGCACAGTCGCCATGCGGCGGCAAAGCGAAAGGATGATCATGTCGAAAGGCGTTGTACTGGTTTCCGGGGCGTCGGGCTATATCGCCGGCTTTGCCATCAAGCAGTTGACCGCCGAGGGCTGGACGGTGCGCGGCACCATCCGCAGCCTGACCCGCGCCGATGAGGTGCGCCGCACGCTCGACGCGCCGAACCTGCAGCTGTTCGCTGCCGATCTCAACACTGATGCCGGCTGGGCGGAGGCTGCCAGCGGTACAGACCTGATGCTTCACATCGCCTCGCCGATTCCCGCCGCCGAGCCGAAGAACCCCGACGATCTGATCGTGCCGGCCCGCGACGGCGCGCTGCGCGCTCTCAAGGCGGCACGCGACGCCGGCATCAAGCGGGTGGTGATGACCAGCTCGACCGCTGCCATCTGCTATGGCGACGCGCGCGGCAACGACAAGGTGTTCACCGAGGCCGACTGGAGCAACACCGACAGCCCCGACAGCTATGCCTATATCAAGTCGAAGACCATCGCCGAGCGCGCAGCCCGCGATTTCATCGCCCGCGAAGGCGGCGCGCTGGAATTTGCCACGATCAACCCCAGCGCCGTGCTTGGGCCGGTGCTGGGCAAGGATTTCTCGACCTCGCTCGAAGTCGTCAAGAAACTGCTCGGCGGCGAACTGCCCGGCCTGCCCCGCCTGGGTTTCCCGATCGTCGATGTCCGCGATCTCGCCGACCTTCACATTCGCGCACTGACCGCGCCGAACATGCACGGCGAGCGCTTTCTCGGCTCCGGCGAGTTCCTGTGGATGAAGGACATCGCCGAGATCCTGAAGTACCGCCTCGGCGCACGTGCCAGGAAGGTGCCGAACCGCGGCCTGCCCGACGTCCTGCTCAAGCTGTCGGCGCTGTTCGACCCGACCGTGCGCATGGTCGTCCCCGAACTCGGCCGCCGCCGCCAGTGCGATGCCTCGCACGCCGAAACGATGCTGGGCTGGAAGACCCGCGCCGCCGCCGAATCGATCGTCGATTGCGCCGAGAGCCTGCTGGCGGCGGGGCTGGTCAAGGCCTGAACAGCACCCCTGCCGAAGCGGGGGCAGACGTGCTCAGGCACACCAGTGGATATCGATATCCATGTCGAGGTCGGCGAGCAGCCGGCCGATCGGCAGCGGACTGGCGGCCCCGTCCTTCAGCGCCTTTTCGACCAGCTTGCGCTTGTCCTTGCCAGTCAGCACCAGCGTCACCACCCGCGCCGACACCAGCGCGGCCTTGGTCAGCGTCACGCGGTTGACCGGCATGTTGGCCGGCAGCGGATCGGGGCGCACGCCCATGGCGCGGCGCACCTTGGGGCCGTTCAGCGCGCCATCGAAATCCGGACCGGGGAAGATCGAGGCAACATGGCCATCGGCGCCGACGCCAAGCCAGGCGAGATCGAGCGGCCATTCCAGATCGGCGAGCCGTTCGTCGGCGGCGCGACCGGCGGCCTGGGGATCGGTTTCGCCCGCGCACAGCGGCACGACACGGGCGCGCTTGGGCAGGAACATCTTCGCCAGCATGCCGACATTGGAGCGCGGATCGGTCGGCGGCACCAGGCGGTCATCTGTCGGCACGATCGTCACATCGGCCCATTCGATCTTGCGCTGGCTGAGCAATTGCAGCGCCGGCTTCGGCGTCTCACCGCCCGGGAACGCCACGATGGCGCGGCCGCGCGCTTCCAGCGCCTGTTCGATGATGAACCCCACATCGCCGGCAACGGCTTCGGCAAGTTCTTCGGCGGAATCATAATCCCACCATTCGGCGTCGATCATTCAAGGGGCTCCATTGGCGTTTCGCGCGCGGCTTTGCCACAGTTCAACCGGCGGGTCACCCGCGCAATCACCCGGCAAGTCCGCAAGATCGGTCGGGCGAGCGCACCAGTGCCGCGATAAGCCGACGGTGCCACCAGGGGAGCCGGAATGACGACCGCCACCGACCGCTATCGCCAACGCCTGCTGCGCGTGCTCGATCATATCGACGCGCATCTCGACGATGATCTCGATGTCGCGACGCTGGCCGGGGTTGCCGCCTTTTCGCGCTTTCACTTTCACCGGCAATTCACCGCCTGCTTCGGCCTGCCCGTGCAGCGTTACATCCAGCTGGCGCGCCTGAAACGCGCCTCGTTCCAGCTGGCGTTTCGTGAGCAACAGCCGATCACCGCCATCGCGCTGGATGCCGGCTATGACGCGCCCGAAGCCTTTGCCAGGGCGTTTCGCAAGCGACTGGGCCAGACGCCATCGGCGTTTCGCGCAGACCCGGCGTGGCAGCCCTGGTTGACGGCATTGCAACCGCTTTCCGACGCAAGGACCCAGCACATGACCCCGTTCGACATCGCCGACGTCACCATTGTCGATTTCCCCGAAACCACCATCCTCGCCCTGCCGCACCATGGCGACCCGGCCACCATCGGCGCCACCATCCAGCGCTTCATCGCCTGGCGTCGCGCCGCGCGGCTGCCCCCGGCCAGCAGCGCCACCTTCAACATCTTCCACAGCGACCCGCTGACCACCGCGGCCGCCGACTATCGCATCGACATTGCTGTCGCCACCGATCGCGCCATCGATCTGACCGGCACCGGCATGCACGCAGCCACCATCCCGGCCGGCCGCTGCGCCCGGCTGCGCATCACGGGTTCAGGCGACAATCTCGAACCGGCGGCCAGCTGGCTCTACGGCGTCTGGCTGCCGGCGAGCGGCGAGGAGTTGCGCGATTATCCGTTCTTCTGCCAGCGCGTCAGCTTTTTCCCCGACGTACCGGAGCGTGAGGCGGTTACGGACCTGTTTGTGCCGCTGGCGTGAGGTACAACAAGCCATTGTAAGATAGGGTAAAACTGCCTCCGGCGGCTGGGGCCGTAGGCCCCAGACCCCGTTTCATCCCACAGCAGCGATTGCGCTTGCGGTTTTATTTCCAAACGATTGGGGTCTGGGGCCTAAGGCCCCAGCCACCGGAGGCCCTTCCTTTTCATGACGAAGCGCGAATCTAATCGGTCAACTCGTTCCACGCGTCCTTCAGCTTGTCGAAAAAGCCCGACTGGCGCGGGTTGTTCTTGCCGCCCTCTGCCGCTTCAAGAGTCTGGAATTCCTCGAGAAGTTCGCGCTGGCGCTTGGTCAGCTTCACCGGCGTTTCCACCTCGATCTGAACGACGAGATCGCCATAGCCGCCGCCGGCCTGGCCGCCGTTGAGCGCCGGCATGCCGCGACCGCGGACACGGAACTGTTTGCCGGTCTGGGTGCCATGCGGCACGCGGATGATGGCGACTTCCTTGTCCAGCCCCGGCACTTCGATCTCGCCACCGAGCGCGGCGGTGGTGAAGGAGATCGGCGCCATGGCGAACAGGGTCGTGCCGTCGCGCTTGAACAGCTTGTGCGGCTTCAGCGCAACGAAGATGTAAAGGTCACCTGCCGGCCCGCCGCGTGACCCGGCTTCGCCTTCGCCGGCCACACGAATGCGGGTGCCATCGTCGACGCCCTTGGGGATGTTGACGTTGAGGGTCTTTTCCTTCTCGACGCGGCCGGCGCCGCGACAGGAATCGCAAGGGTCGGCGATGATCTGGCCGGCGCCCTGGCAGGCGGGGCAGGTGCGTTCGACGGCGAACAGGCCTTGGCGCATGGCGACACGGCCCTGGCCATTGCAGGTGGCGCAGGTGCGCGCCGCGGTGCCGGGCTTGGCACCGGAACCGCCACAGGGTTCGCAGGCGGCGGCAACCTCAATGGTCAGCGTCGCCGCCTTGCCGGCAAAGGCTTCTTCCAGCGTCATGTCCAGGTCGTAGCGCAGGTCCTGGCCGCGCTGCGCGCCGCCGCGGCCACGCTGCTGGCGGCCGCCACCCATGAATTCGCCGAAGATGTTCTCGAAAATGTCCGAGAAACCGCCGAAATCCTGAGCGCCGAACCCGCCACCGCCACCACCGCCTTGCGTGAAGGCGGCATGGCCATAGCGATCATAGGCGGCGCGCTTCTGTGGATCCTTCAGCACCTCATAGGCTTCGCTGATCGCCTTGAACTTCTGTTCGGCGGCCTGGTCGCCCGGATTTTTGTCCGGGTGCCATTGCATGGCCAGCCGGCGATAGCTGGATTTCAGCGTGGCATCATCGGCGCCACGCTGACATTGCAGCAGCTCATAATAGTCGATTTCGGTGCTCATTGGGCGGTTCTTCTCCCCTCCCGCATGCGGGAGGGGTCGGGGGTGGGGCGTGCCGCAAGCGGCTCACTCCACCCTTCATCCCACAACCCACCCCCAACCCCTCCCGCATGCGGGAGGGGAGTGTCATGGCTTACTTCTTGTCGTCCTCGACGTCCGAGAATTCGGCGTCGACGACATTGTCGTCCTTCGGCGCTTCGGCCTCGGGCGATGCGGCCTTGGCCTGTTCGGCGCTGTAGATCGCCTCACCCAGCTTCATCGCAGCGGTCGACAGTGCCGCCGTCTTGGTGCTGATCGCGTCGGCGTCGCCACCATCGAGCACGGCCTTCACATCGGCGACGGCGGCTTCGATCTCGGCCTTCACCTCGGCCGAAACCTTGTCGCCATGTTCGACGAGCTGGCGCTCGGTCGAATGGACGAGGCTGTCGGCCTGGTTGCGGGCTTCGGCCACAGCGCGGCGCTTCTTGTCTTCCTCGGCGAACTTTTCGGCGTCCTTGACCATCTGTTCGATATCGTCCTTGGACAGGCCACCCGACGGCTGGATGCGGATCTGCTGTTCCTTGCCGGTGCCCTTGTCCTTGGCATTGACGCTGACGAGGCCGTTGGCATCGATGTCGAAGGTCACTTCGATCTGCGGGATGCCGCGCGGCGCCGGCGGAATGCCGACCAGATCGAACTGGCCGAGCAGCTTGTTGTCCGCCGCCATTTCGCGCTCGCCCTGGAAGACGCGGATGGTGACGGCCGACTGGTTGTCATCGGCGGTCGAATAGGTCTGCGACTTCTTGGTCGGGATCGTCGTGTTGCGGTCGATCATGCGGGTGAAGACGCCACCCAGCGTTTCGATGCCCAGCGACAGCGGCGTCACGTCGAGCAGCAGCACGTCCTTGACGTCGCCCTGCAGCACACCGGCCTGGATGGCGGCACCCATGGCGACGACTTCATCGGGGTTGACCGACGTGTTGGGCTCCTTGCCGAACAATTCCTTCACGAACTGGCGGACGCGCGGCATGCGGGTCATGCCGCCGACAAGGATGACCTCGTCGATGTCGCTGGCCTTGACGCCGGCTTCCTTGATGGCGTCGAGGCAGGGCTTGCGAGTGCGCTCGATGAGGTCGAGGACCAGCTTTTCCAGATCGGTGCGGCTGATCGCCTTGACGAGATGCTTCGGCCCGGTGGCATCGGCGGTGATGAAGGGCAGATTGACTTCGGTCGAGGCCGAGGACGACAGCTCGATCTTGGCCTTTTCGGCGGCTTCCTTCAGGCGCTGCAGGGCCAGCTTGTCCTTGGTCAGGTCGATGCCTTCGGCCTTCTTGAAGTCGGCCGAGAGGAATTCGACCAGCTTGGCGTCGAAATCCTCGCCGCCGAGGAAGGTGTCACCACTCGTCGACTTCACTTCGAACACGCCGTCGCCCAGTTCGAGCACCGACACGTCGAAGGTGCCGCCGCCAAGGTCATAGACGGCGATGGTCTTGGCATCGGTCTTCTTGTCGAGGCCATAGGCCAGCGCGGCGGCGGTCGGCTCGTTGATGATGCGCAGCACTTCCAGGCCGGCGATCTTGCCGGCGTCCTTGGTGGCCTGGCGCTGGGCGTCATTGAAATAGGCCGGCACGGTGATGACGGCCTGGGTGACGGTTTCGCCGAGATAGGCCTCGGCGGTTTCCTTCATCTTCTGGAGGATGAAGGCGGAGATCTGCGACGGCGAATAATCCTGGCCGCCGGCATGTACCCAGGCATCGCCATTCGGGCCCTTGGCAATCTTGTAGGGGACGAGACCGGCGTCCTTCTGGGTCATCGGATCGTTGAAGCCACGGCCGATGAGGCGCTTCACGGCAAACACGGTGTTTTCGGGGTTGGTCACCGCCTGGCGCTTGGCCGGCTGGCCGACAAGGCGCTCGCCATCCTTGGTGAACGCGACCTGCGACGGCGTGGTGCGCGCGCCTTCGGCATTCTCGACGACCTTGGCCGCCGAACCTTCCATCACCGCCACGCAGCTGTTGGTGGTGCCGAGATCGATACCGATAACTTTTGCCATGATGCCTGTTTCCGTCCTGTGCTTGGCCCGTCCGGTGGCGCCCAAAAAGCCGCGCCGCCCATCGTCCTGTTGGTGATCAAGGGGTGAAATGGGGTTTGCAACACATGTTGCAAGATGCCGGGCGATATAGGACCGGGGTTTTTGCTGACAAGGGTGCTGTCGGCCTGGGCTTTCATCGTTGCATCACCCGGCCTGCCCGCCCATGGTTCGCGCCATGCCGCGCCGCCCTCCGCCTCCTCATCCCGGCCTGCCGACCCGGCAGGCGATCCTGGATTTCATCCGCACCCAATCGGCCAGCGTCGGCAAGCGCGAGATCGCCCGCGCCTTTGGCCTGCACGCACAGGACAAGATCGCGCTGAAGGGGCTGCTGAAGGAGATGCAGGACGCCGGCGAACTGGAAGCCGGCCCCGGCCGCACGCTGCACAAGGGCGGCGGCCTGCCCAAGGTCACCGTCATCCGCATTGTTGCCGTCGATGACGGCCCCATCGCCGCCCCCGACCGCTGGGACCATGCATCACCGCCGCCGCGCATAAGGGTGATCGAGGGCAAGCGCCGCGCCGCGCTCGGCATCGGCGACCGGCTGCTGGCGCGCATCGAGGAAAGCGGCGGCGGCTGGACCGCCTTTCCGATGAAGGCGCTGGCCAAGTCGGAAGAGTTCGTGCTCGGCATCCTGCGCAAGGACGCGCTCGGCTATCGGCTGGTGCCGGTCGACAAGCGGGCGCGCAGCGACCTGTCGGTCAGCGACACCGGCGACGCACAGGTCGGCGATCTGGTGCTCGCCGAACCCGGCGGCCGGCCGCCACGCCAGTACGCCCGTGTCGTCGAAGTGCTTGGCGACCCCTTTGCGCCGCGCGCCTTTTCGCTGATCGCCATCCACGCCAAGGGCATTCCGCACCGCTTCGACGAGGCGACGCTGGAACAGGCGGACCACGTCGCCCGCCAGCCGCTCGGGCCGCGCGAGGATCTGCGCGCGCTGCCGTTCCTGACCATCGATCCGGCCGACGCCCGCGACCATGATGATGCCGTGTGGGCAGCGCCCGATCCGGACCGCGAGGGGCATTTCCGCGCCATCGTCGCCATCGCCGATGTCAGCTTCTATGTCCGCCCCGGCACCAGCCTTGACCGCTCGGCGCGCAGCCGCGGCAACAGCGTCTATTTCCCCGATCGCGTCGTGCCGATGCTGCCAGAAACCCTGTCGGCCGATGTCTGCTCGCTGGTGGAGGGGCAGGATCGCGGCGTCCTCGCCTGCCATCTCGAGATTGCGCCCGACGGCAAGGTGCTCAGCCAGCGCTTCACCCGCGCCGTCATCCGCTGCGTCACCAACATCGCTTATGAAGAGGCGCAGGCCAGCATCGATAGCCAGAGCGGCGAATTCCTGCCCATCCTTGCCGATCTGTGGGCGGCCTGGGGGGCGCTCAAACGTGCCCGCGACGACCGCGAGCCGCTGGCGCTCGACCTGCCCGAACGCCGGGTGCGGCTCGACGAAGCGGGCCAGATCGCCGGCATCGAGCTGCGCGAAAGCCTCGCCGCCCATCGGCTGATCGAGGACTTCATGATCGCCGCCAATGTCGCCGCGGCCAAGGCGCTGGAGGCGAAGAAGCAGCCCTGCATGTACCGCGACCATGAAGCGCCGGGGCGCGAGAAGCTGGTGGCGCTGAAGGATTATATGGAAAGCTTCGGCCAGAATTTCGCGCTGGGCCAGGTGATGAAGCCGGCGACCTTCAACCGGCTGATCGAACGGGTGAGGGGCGAGGAGTTTGCCGAGCAGGTGATGGAGCAGATCCTGCGGACCCAGACCCAGGCCTATTACAGCCCGGACAACAAGGGGCATTTCGGCCTGGCGCTGGCCAGCTATGCGCATTTCACCTCGCCGATCCGCCGCTATGCCGATCTGGTCGTGCACCGCGCGCTGGTCACCGGCTATGCCCTGGGCGACGGCGGGCTGGGCGAGGGCGATGCCGCGTCGATGGCCAAGACCGCCGACCATGTGTCGATGACCGAACGCCGGGCCATGGAAGCGGAGCGCGACACCACCGACCGTTATGTCGCCGCCTATCTGTCGAAACGCATCGGCGAGGTGCTGCCGACCCGCATTACCGGCGTCGCCAAATTCGGCTTCTTCGCCCAGGTTGTCGGGCTGGGCGGTGACGGGCTGGTACCGGTCTCGACGCTGGGCGACGAACGCTTCGTCTATGACGAAGGCACCCGCGTGCTGGAAGGCATCGAAACCGGCACGCGCTACAGCGCCGGCATGCGGCTGGAACTGCGCCTCGCCGAAGCCAATCCGATCACCGGCGCGCTGCGCTTCGAACTTCCCTTGGGCGAAGGCCAAACCCGGCCGCGCAACGACCGAGTGATCAAGGGCCGCCGCGCCGGGCAATCGCGGGTGCCACCGGGGGTACGGCGCGGGCGGCGGTAAAAGGTTGGGCATGGCGCTTGCCGGCAAGCGCTTCTGGTATCTGAAGGGACGATCAACATGATGGATGTAGCCGGCAAGACGGCGTTCGTGACCGGCGCCGCATCGGGCATCGGGCTGGGCATTGCCACCGCGCTGGCCCAGGCCGGCGCCAAGGTGATGCTGTGCGATATCGAGCAGGAGGCGCTCGACGCGGCGGTGGCGGCGCTGAAGAAATCCAATGCCGATGTCGAGGGTGTTATCGCCGATGTCTCGCTGAAGGCGCAGTTGCAGGCGGCGGCCGACGCCACCATCGCCCGCTATGGCCGGGTCCATATCCTCGTCAACAATGCCGGCGTCGGTGGCGGCGGCGGCTATGGCGAATGGACCGATGCCAGCTGGGATTGGGTGATCGGCGTCAATCTGATGTCGGTGGTCTGGGGCATCGAGATCTTCGGGCCGCTGATCGAATCGCATGGGGAAGGCGGCCAGATCGTCAACACCGCCTCGATGGCCGGTCTCGTCGCTGCCGTGGCGCCGGGTTACAATGCCACCAAATATGGCGTCGTGGCCCTGTCGGAAGGGCTGCGCATGGCGCTGGCGCCGCGCGGCATCGGTGTCTCGGTGCTCTGCCCCGGCTGGGTCCGCACCCGCATCCTCGAATCGGAACGCAATGTGCCCGATCGCTATGCCGGCCTGGAACGCCCGCTGGCCAAGGATGACGACCCGTTCCGCGCCATGGTCGAAACCGCCATCAAGGAGGGCGTCGATCCGCTCTATGTCGGCGAACTGGTATGCGAAGCCATCGAGAACGACTGGCCCTATATCTTCACCGATGCGATGTTCGAAGCCGGGGTCGACATGCGCTTTGCCGCGATCAAGGCCGGGTTCGACCGGATCCGCGATCGGGTGCCGCGGCGATAGCAAGACGCGCTAGAGTCGATTGCCGTCGGACGGTACCGGCCCGCTCCCCCGCCCGCGACGGAGGTCGCATCCGCTCCCGGCCACCCAAGTCATTGTACGATATGGGTGGCCGGGCGGGGGAGCGGGCCGGTGCCGACTTCACTTTAACGCAATCGACTCTAGCGCGCCCCGAACAGCGCGCTGCCGACGCGTACCATGGTCGCGCCCAGCATCACGGCGGTTTCATAATCGCCGGACATGCCCATGCTGAGGCCGGGAAGACCATGCGCGCGTGCCAGCTGGGCGAGCAGGGCGAAGAAGGGCGCGGCCTCGATGTCGGCGGGCGGCACGGCCATCAGGCCGATGATCGGCAGGCCGGCGGCTCGGGCGCTGGCCAGCAGCGGTCCGATATCGGCGATTGCGCAGCCGCCCTTTTGCGGCTCCGCCCCGATATTGACCTGGATATAGCAATCGGGATGGCGGCCGGCGCTGGCCATGGCCTTGCCCAGCGCACTGACCAAGGACGGCCGGTCGACCGAGTGGATGACATCGAACATGGCCACGGCCTCCGCCGCCTTGTTCGATTGCAGCTGGCCGATGAGGTGGAGGCGGATATCCGGCGTGGCGGCGATCAGCGCCGGCCATTTGCCTTGCGCCTCGGCGACGCGATTCTCGCCAAAACTGCGCTGGCCGGCGGCGATCAGTGGCCTGATGGCATCGGCATCCCAGGTCTTGCTGACGGCGATCAGTTCGACGCTGGCGGGGTCGCGCCGGGCGTTGCGCGCGGCCGTGGCGATGCCGGCGTGGACGGCGGCCAGCCGCTCGGCGCTGGCATTCAGGATCATCGCGTCGGAAATGGCGAAACCGGGATCAGAAGGCGATCTTGGTGCCGAGATAGACGGCCTGGTCGTCGCGATCGGTATCGAGCAGCGACGGGGCGATCGGTGCCAGGCGATAGCGCAGGCCACCGGAGACCGACAGGCGCGGCGCGACGAAATAGGCGCCGCCAAGCTCGACCGAGTAACGCCGTTCCAGCGGGGCGAAGTTCAGCCGCTGCGCCTGTTCGGCGGTGCCGGTCAGGCTGGTCTTCCAATTGGTGCCACGATAGCTGAAGCCGAGATCGACGGCGTCGCGGCGATTGGCAAGCAGGGCGGTGCTGCCGGGTTCGACATGGCGCAGGCCGGTGTTGACGGCAAAACCCTTCCAGCCGACCGACAGGTCGAAATCGACCGACGTCGGCAGCGCGGCCAGCGCTTCCGCCGGTGCCGCGGCACGGCTGCGATCATTATTGGCGGCGACGACCCGCGTCGTCAGGCCCAGCGACAGTGCCTTGCGGTTGTCGGCCTGGCCCGAGGGCGTGAAGCGGAAGCCCCGCTCGATCGACTGCAGGCGCAGCGTGCTGCCGGTGGCGCCCGAGGCGGTGAAACCGAACTTCGACAGGTCCGTGCTCGGCGTCTGCAGCGACATCAACGGGGTATCGAAGGAAAAACGCTGCTTCGCCGGTGCCTTGCCGCTGGTCGGGGCGGCCAGTGCCGGCATCGCCAGCAGGCCGGCCGCGGCCATCGCCAGCAGGAAACGTGCACGCACGGCAAACGGGCCGGCGGTGTTACCCGCCAGATTCGATGCGGGTTCACCCCGGCGCGAATCGCCCAACGTCGTCATATTGCAAGCCCTAACATCCAAATATTACCGGGCACAGTCCATTACGGTCCGAAAGCATACGAATTTACGGCGTTTTTCCCCCACTGTGGCAGGGGGTGCACAGTTTCCCCACAAAACTTGTCGCTGGCCGCGTCGCGCGCCTATAAGCGGCGGTCTTTGGTGTTTTCAAAAGGGTTTTCCATGCGCCGCGCTGCCACCGTGATGATCGGCCTTCTGGCCCTGGCCCCGCTCGCCGCCTGTGGGAAGAAGGACAAGCCCCGCCCCAGCACCATCGAAGCCCCCGCCCGGCTGACCACCATCGGCGTCAACGCCTATCTGTGGCGCGCCGCGCTCGACACCATCGGTTTCATGCCGCTCGCCCAGGTCGATTCCAATGGCGGCGTCATCATCACCGACTGGTACGCGACGCCGCAAAGCCCCAATGAGCGTGTCAAGGAGACCGTCGCCATCCTCGATACCGAATTGCGCTCGGACGCCATCAAGGTCACGGCCATCCGCCAGGCCCTGGCCGGCAGCGGCTGGGTCGATGCGCCGGTGCGTGCCGGCACCGTGCAGAAGCTGGAAGAAACCATCCTCAGCCGCGCCCGCGACCTGCGCCGCGCCCAGTATCAGGGCTGATCCGCGACCATCATGAGCAACAAGTTCGATCACGCCGCGGCCGAGGCGCGCTGGCAACAGGCATGGGACGCCGCCGGCAGCTTCGTCGCCGATGACGCCAGCCCGAAGCCCAAGGCCTACGTGCTGGAGATGTTCCCCTATCCGTCGGGGCGCATCCACATGGGCCATGTCCGCAACTACACGATGGGCGATGTCATCGCGCGGACGCGGCGAGCGCAGGGTTTTGAAGTGCTGCACCCGATGGGTTGGGACGCCTTCGGCATGCCGGCCGAAAATGCCGCCATGGAGCGCGGCGTTCACCCCGGCGGCTGGACCCGCGCCAATATCGCCGCGATGCGGGCGCAGCTGAAGCGGCTGGGCTTCGCGCTCGACTGGAGCCGCGAGCTGGCGACCTGCGAGCCCGACTACTACGGGCAGGAACAGGCGCTGTTCCTCGATCTGCTCGCCGCCGGCCTCGTCTATCGCAAAGAATCGGCGGTAAACTGGGACCCGGTCGATATGACCGTGCTGGCCAATGAACAGGTCATCGACGGCCGCGGCTGGCGTTCCGGCGCAATCGTCGAGCGGCGGCGGCTGAGCCAATGGTTCCTGAAGATCACCGATTTCGCCGAGGATCTGCTCGCCGGGCTGGAGACGCTCGACGCGTGGCCCGAGAAAGTCCGGCTGATGCAGGAAAACTGGATCGGCAAATCGCAGGGCATGCGTTTCACGTTTCAGATTGCGCCTGGCCCCACCCCCAACCCCTTCCCTGAAGGGGAGGGGAGTCATTTCGACGTCTTCACCACACGCCCCGACACGATGTTCGGCGCCAGCTTTGCAGCGCTCGCCCCCGATCATCCGATCAGCCTGGCGCTGGCCGAAACCATGCCGGGCCTCGCCGCCTTCATCGCCGAATGCCGGGCCGGCGGCACCGCCACCGCCGATATCGAGGGGCAGGAGAAAAAGGGCTATGATACCGGCCTGTCGGTGATCCACCCGCTCGATCCCGCCATCACCCTGCCGCTGTTCGTCGCCAATTTCGTGCTGATGGACTATGGCACCGGTGCCATCTTCGGCTGCCCGGCGCACGACCAGCGCGACCTGGATTTCGCCCGCAAGTACCAGCTGCCGGTCACCCGCGTCGTCGCCCCCGAAGGCGAGGCCGATACGCCGATCCAGGCCGAGGCCTATACCGGCCCCGGCAAACTCGTCCATTCGCGCTTCCTCGACGGCATGGAGGTCCCGGCTGCCAAGGCCGCGGTGATCGCGCGGGCCGAGGCCGAGGGCTGGGGCCAGGGCACCACCGTCTGGCGGCTGCGCGACTGGGGCGTGTCGCGCCAGCGCTATTGGGGCACGCCGATCCCGATCATCCATTGCGAGGCCTGCGGCGTCGTGCCGGTGCCCAAGGCGCAGCTGCCGGTGGTGCTGCCCGAGGATGTCAGCTTCGACATTCCCGGCAACCCGCTCGACCGCCATCCCACATGGAAGCATGTCGATTGCCCGCAGTGCGGCAAGCCGGCGCGGCGCGAGACCGACACGCTCGACACCTTCGTCGATTCCTCCTGGTATTTCATCCGCTTCGCCAGTGCGCCGGCCGACCAGCCGTTCGATCGTGCCATTGCCGAACAATGGCTGCCGGTGGGGCAATATATCGGCGGGGTCGAGCATGCGATCCTGCACCTGCTCTACGCCCGCTTCTGGACGCGGGCGCTGGCCCATATCGGCCGCCTGAACGTCACCGAGCCGTTCGCCGGCCTGTTTACCCAGGGCATGGTCACCCATGAAACCTATTCGCGCGCGCAGGGCGAAGGGTTGGGCACGCTGTACTTCAGCCCCGAAGAGATCGAGCGCAGCGCCGACGGCGCGACGCTGAAGGCCGATGGCGCGCCGGTCGAGGTTGGCCGCGTTATCAAGATGTCGAAATCCAAGAAGAATGTCGTCGATCCCGATGCCATCCTCGCCGATTATGGCGCCGACGCGGTGCGCTGGTTCGTGCTGTCGGATTCGCCGCCCGAGCGTGACCTTGCGTGGTCGGAAGCCGGCATCGACGGCGCCTGGCGCTTCGTGCAGCGCGTCTGGCGACTGGCCAGCGAGCCTGGTGCAGCCAGCGATGCACGCGATGAAAAACTGGCGCGCGCGCTCGCCAAGACCATCGCCGCCATCACCGCCGATATCGACAAATTGCAGTTCAACAAGGCGGTGGCGCGGCTCTATGAGCTGGTCAGCGCGCTGGAACGCGCGCCCAGCTCCGCCACCCGCCGCGACGCCATCCCGGTGCTGCTGCGCCTGATCGCGCCGATGGTGCCGCATCTGGCCGAAGAGGCCTGGGCCCAGCTCGGCCAGCCCGGCCTGATCGCCGATGCCCCCTGGCCGGTCGCTGACCCGGCGCTGCTCGTCGACGATGTCGTCACCATCGCCATCCAGATCAACGGCAAGCTGAAGGACAGTTTCGAAGTCGCCAAGGGCGCCGACCGCGCCGCCATCGAGGCCGAGGTTCTGGCCCGCGACAAGGTGGTGCGCGCACTGGAAGGCCGCACGCCCAGAAAGATCATCGTGGTGCCGGACCGGCTGGTGAATCTTGTCGCGTAGCGCCGTTCTCGCCCTGGCGCCGCTGCTGCTGCTCGCAGCCTGCAACCTGGCGCCGGTCTATGCCGGCGGCAGCACCAGCGCGCCGGCGAAACTGATGCAGCAGATCAGCGTGCAACCGATCCCGGAGCGCGCCGGCTTCCTCGTCCGCCAGAACCTCATCGACCGCTTCGGCACGCCGCCGGCCGCCGCGCCCTACCGGCTCGAAGTCGAACTCGACGACCAGATCGTCGCCTTCGGCGTACGCGGCGACAACTCCGCCGCCCGCGAACGGCGCACGCTGCGCGCCCGCTATCGCCTCGTTGAGGTCGCCAGCGGCGCCGTGCTCGTCGATGCCACCGCCGGCGCCGATGCCGGCATCGACCGCGTCAGCTCCAACTATGCCGTGGTCGCCGCCGAAGCGTCGGCACTGGACCGCCTGACCACCGATATCGCGCGCCAGATCGCGGCGCGGATCGCCCGGTTTGCAAACGCTTCGCCGGGGCGATGAGCCGGCATCGCATTGAAAAGACAAGGGCCTCCGGCGGCAGGGGCCGGAGGCCCCC
>NKIQ01000002.1:147727-172064 GCA_002256005.1 Alphaproteobacteria bacterium PA4
AAAAGACATGGGCCTCCGGCGGCTGGGGCCTGAGGCCCCAGCCGCCGGAGGCATCGACTCTTGAAGGTTGACGCCGCCCGCATCCAGGCCATCGCCCGGCAATGGCCGCCGGGTCTGCGCGTCGTGCTGCTGCATGGCGCCGACAGCTCGGCCTCGCAGGACCTCGCCGGGCGGATTGCGCGTGGCTTTTTCGATCCGGCCAATCCGATGCCGGTGGAGGAGCTGACCGGCAAGGCGATTGCTGCCGATCCGCAGGCGTTGGTGGCGGCCGCGGGGGCCCTGTCGATGTTCGGTGATCGCACGTTGGTGCGCGTCGATGGCGCCGATGACGACAGTGTCGATGCCGTGACGGCGCTGCTCGCCAGCCCCGAAGGCAATCCGGTGCTGATGGTCGCCGGAGTGTTGAAAAAGGGCAGCAAATTGCAGGCCCTGGCCGACCGCGAAAAAGCCATCGAGCATCTGGCCAGCTATGAGCCATCGCTGCGCGACGCGCCGCGCATGGTCGGCGATATGGGGGCGGAACTGGGCCTGCGCATCGGCCGTGACGCCGCCATCGCCCTGTTCGAATCGGCCGGCGGCGACCGCAGCATCATCCGCAGCGAAGTCGAGAAGCTGTCCCTCTACCTCGACAGTGACAGTGACCGCGGCAGGAGCGCAGAGCTCGCCGATGTCGCCGCCATCGGCGTCGGCGCCGGCGATTCCGACCAATATGAACTGGTCGCCGCCATCGCCAGCGGCCGCCCCGCCCAGGCCGCCGCGCTGCTCGCCCGGCAATCCGGAGTCGCCATCCCCGTCCTCCGCGCTCTCGACCGCCGCTTCAGCCAGCTGCTCGGCCTGCGCCAGGCCGTCGACGCCGGCTCCAGCCCGCGCAACGCCGTCGAGGCCGCCCGCCCGCCGATCTTCTGGAAGGAAAAGGACGCCTTTGTCGCCGAACTCGGCCTGTGGACGACGCCGGGCATCGTCGCGGCGCTCGGCGCTATTCTCGCCGCGGAATCAGCGATCAAATCGGCCAACAGCCTCGGCGAAACGCTGGCCTACAAGACGATGCTCGATCTGGCACGGCGAGCGGCGGCGGGACGGCGCTAAGGTAGAAAGAGGGCCTCCGGCGGCTGGGGCCTTGGCCCCAGACCCCTGTTTGGGTTCCCGCATAATTTCAACGCTTTGGATTGAATCGGTCGGGGTCTGGGGCCTGCGGCCCCAGCCGCCGGAGGCAATTCTGCCTTACCTCACTCCGACGCCAGCTTAACGAACAGCCAATCGAGCTGATCCAGACTCGCAAAGCGGATCGTCACGCTGCCGCTTGCATTGCCCGCGCCGATCTGCAGTGCCACTGGCATGCCGATGGCTTCCGACATCTGCATCTCCAGCGATTCGACATTGGGATCGCTGCTGGCGACGCGCATGGTCGCATCACCGGGACGCAGCTTCGGCGCTTTGTGGCCGGCGGCGAGCTGTTCGACGGCGCGGACGGAAAGTCCTTCCTTCACAATGCGTTGCGCGAGCGCTTCGGCGTTCGGTGCCGTCAGCAGGGCGCGGGCATGGCCCATGGTCAGCCGGCCATCCTCGACCATGGCCTGCACCGATTCGGGCAGATCGAGCAGGCGCAGCAGGTTGGTGACATGGCTGCGGGATTTGCCGACGATGCCGGCGAGCACTTGCTGGGTATGGCCGAAATCCTCGATCAGCCGCTTGTAGCCGCGGGCTTCTTCCACGGCATTGAGGTCGCTGCGCTGGATATTCTCGATCAGCGCGATTTCGAAGGCGGTGCGATCGTCGAGCGGGCGCACCACAGCCGGCATTTCGTGCAGGCCGCTGGCCTGGGCGGCGCGCCAGCGGCGTTCGCCGGCGATGATTTCAAAGCGATTGCCGGCGATGGGGCGGACGAGGATCGGCTGCAGCACGCCATGCGCGCGCACCGAGGCGATCAGCTCCTCCATTGCCTCCGGCTGGAAATGCCGGCGCGGCTGGGTCGGGTTGGCAACGATATCGGCGATGGCCAGGCGCGCCACGCCGGGGGCATTGGCATCGAGCGGGATGGCGGCTTCTTCCAGCAGGGCGGAAAGGCCGCGGCCAAGACCGGAAACACGCTTTTTTTCAGCCATTTAGTCGACAATCTCTGCAAGGGCCGGCGCCGGCTTGATGCGATCGAGCAGCTCGATGGCCAGCGCCATATAGGCTTCGGAGCCGGCGCAGCGGCTGTCATAGAGCAGCGCCGGCAGGCCATGGCTGGGGGCTTCCGACAGGCGGATATTGCGCGGAATGGTGGTTTCGAACACCTTGTCGCCCATCACGGCGCGAACGTCGTCGGTGACGTTGCGGGTCAGCTGGTTGCGGCGGTCGACCATGGTCAGCACGATGCCAAGCAGGTGTAGCCGGTTGTTCAGGCTGGCGCGCACCCGCTCGATGGTGCCGAGCAGCTGGCTGAGGCCCTCCAGCGCGAAGAATTCGCATTGCAGCGGCACCAGCACCGCATCGGCGGCGACCAGCGCATTGACGGTGAGCAGGCCCAGCGACGGCGGGCAATCGATGATGACATGATCATAGGCCGGCAGCGAGGCCAGCGCCATTTCGAGGCGATGGCTGCGCTGATCCATGTCGACCAGGTCGATTTCGGCACCGGACAGGGCGGGGGTGGAGGGCATCACCTTCAGCCCCGGAATCCGCGTCGGCAGCAGCGCCTGTTCGGCGGCGATGCGGCCGATCAGCACTTCATAGACCGAAGCCTGGCGGTTGCGGCGATCGAGACCGAAGCCGGTGGAGGCATTGCCCTGCGGATCGGCATCGATGACCAGCACGGATTGCCCCGACGCCGCCAGCGCGGTTGCCAGATTGATCGCGGTCGTGGTCTTGCCCACGCCGCCTTTCTGGTTGGCCACGGCGATGATCATCGGCGCTTCACCCCATGGGCCACGACGATTCGGGCCTGTTCATCGGTATGACTCGGGACCAGCCGGTGATCAAACTGGAATCGTTCCGCGGCGGCGGCCAGTTCTTCATGCACGCGCTGGCCCTTGGGCAGAATCCAGCGCGTACCGGAACCGGCATAGGGCAGTGCCCAGGCAAACAGCTGCGCCAGCGCTGCGAGGGCGCGGGCGGTGATGATGTCGAATTTCTGCGCCGGCAGCGATTCGATGCGGCGATTTTCGATGCGGACGCGGTCGCCGAGATCGAGCTGGTCGACGACCTCGGTCAGAAACGCGCATTTTTTGGCGATCGATTCCACCAGGGTGAAGCGCGCATCGCTATCCAGCGTCGCCAACACCAGCCCCGGAAAACCACCGCCGGCGCCGATATCGAGCCAACTGCGGCCCGTGCCGGCAATCGCCAGCAGTTGCGCCGAATCGGCAAAATGCCGACTCCAGATGTGGGGCAGCGTGCTCGGGCCGACGAGATTCATTCGTTCCTGCCACTCGCCCAGCAACTCGGCATAGCGGTCGAGCTTCGCCAATGTTTCACGTGAAACATTGAAGCTGGCGGCAAAGGCATCGCGCTCGCTCATGCCGCCTTGCGGGTATAGGGCAGCAGGGCGACCAGCGCCGCCGGCGTGATGCCGGGAATGCGGCCCGCCGCGCCCAGCGTCACGGGCTGGGCGGCGCGCAGCCGTTCGGCCATTTCATGGCTGAGGCCGGGCACATTGGCATAGTCGAGACCATTGACCAGCTGCAGCGCTTCATCACGACGGAAGCTGGCGACATCCTCATCCTGCCGCTCGAGATAGCTGGCGTAATTGGCGTCAACGACAAGCGAATCAAGCAGTTGCGGGTCGATGGCGGCGAGCTCCGGCCACAGTCGCAGGGCGGCTTCGCGGGTAACGGCGGGGAAGCGCAGCCAGGCAAAGGCAGAGCGGATGACACCATCCTGCCGTGCCTCGATGCCGGCGCGGGCCAACTGCGAGGGCGAGGCGGTCAACGTATCGAGCAGGGTGCGAGCGCTGCGGCGGGCGTGCTGATCGGCCTCGAAGCGAGCCTGCGCTTCGCCGCTGACGAGGTCATGCGCAATCGCAAGGCCGGTCAGGCGCTCCCGGGCATTGTCGGTGCGCAGGCGCAACCGGAACTCGGCGCGCGAGGTGAACATGCGATAGGGCTCGCTGACCCCATGGGTGATCAGGTCGTCGATCATCACGCCGATATAGGCGCTGGCGCGATCGACCAGCAGCGGGGCGCGATCCAGCGCATGGGCAGCGGCATTGGCGCCAGCGACGAGGCCCTGCGCCCCAGCTTCCTCATAACCGGTGGTGCCGTTGATCTGGCCAGCGAGATAGAGACCGGGGATCGTCTTGATGCCCAGCGTCGGCGCCAGCGCGCGCGGATCGACATGATCATACTCAATGGCATAGCCGGCACGCAGGATGCGGGCCTGCTCCAGCCCGGCAATGCTGGCGATGAAGCGTTCCTGCACCGCCAGTGGCAGCGAGGTCGACAGGCCGTTGGGGTAGATGGTGATGTCGTCATAACCTTCCGGTTCCAGGAAGATCTGATGACCATCGCGATCGCCGAAACGGACCACCTTGTCCTCGATCGATGGGCAATAACGCGGGCCGACGGACTTGATATGCCCGCCGTAAAGCGCTGATTGATCAAGGTTTTCACGGATGATGCGATGCGTTTCCGGGTTGGTCCGGGTGATGCCACAGGGGAGCATCGGGGTGATCGGCGGGGGATTTTGGGCGAAATGCGGGCGATCTTCGTCGCCGCGCTGCATCTCCAGGCGCCCCCAGTCGATGCTGCGGGCATCGAGCCGCGGCGGTGTACCGGTCTTCAGGCGTGCGACGGGCAGGCCCATGGCGCGCAGTGCGGCACCGAGATCGGAGGCGGCGGCGCCGTCGCGGCCGCCGGCTTCGCGCTGGTCGCCGCGATGCAGGATGCCGCCCAGGAAGGTGCCGGTGGTGAGCACCACGGCACTGGCGGCCAACGTGCCGACGGCGGTGCGCAGGCCGGTGATGGCGCCGGATTCGACGAGCAACTCCTCCGCCTGCGCCACGACGAGTGTGATGTTGGGGAATTCCGCCAGCGTCTCGGCCATCGCGGCGCGATAGCGCTTGCGATCGACCTGGGCGCGGGGGCCATGCACCGCCGGCCCCTTGGAGCGGTTGAGCAGGCGCGATTGCAGGCTGGCACGGTCGGTGACGCGACCCATGATGCCGCCCAGCGCATCGATCTCGCAGACCAGATGCCCCTTGCCGATGCCGCCGACCGCCGGATTGCACGACAATGTGCCGGGATCATCAACACGCATGGTGACCAGCGCGACGCGCGCACCGCGCCGCGCGGCCGCGGCGGCTGCCTCGCAACCGGCATGGCCGGCGCCGACGATGATGACGTCAAAGGAACGCATGGCACGTGCATAGCCTGCTTTGGCGACAAATTGAATGGCAAAGGGGCCGACCACCTCTCCCTTCAGGGGAGAGGTCGACTCGGCGCTCTTCGCGCGAGCGGGTGAGGGGGTGCTTCCGTTTCGAAACACAGGGACACCCTCACCCGGGGCGCTGGCGCGCCTCTCGCCTCTCCCGCAAGCGGGAGAGGAAAGGGGAATGTTTCACGTGAAACATTAGCTATTTGCCGATGCAGAAGCGCGAGAAGATCTGATCGAGCACGTCATCGACATCGACGCGGCCGGCGATGCGCCCAAAGGCCTGGGCGGCGGCGCGCAGGCTTTCGGCGCGCAGCACGGCATCCTGCGCCATGGCGGCATCCGCGATTGCCGCCGCCGCGTCGGCAAAGGCCGCACGGTGGCGCGCGCGCGACAACAGTGGCGGCTCGCCGGGCCGCACCACCGCCTGCGCCCACTCCGACAAGCGCCGACGCAGATCGGCAATGCCCGCGCCGGTCAGCGCCGAAACCGCCAGCGCATCGGCCACCGCTACACCAGTCAGGTCGCACTTGTTGACGATCAGCCAGTGCCGCGCATCCCGCGGCGGCTCCGCATCGCCGGCCGCAATCACGTGCAGCACCAGGTCAGCCGCCGCGACCCGCGCCCGCGCCCGACGAATGCCTTCCTGCTCCACCGCGTCATCGGTGTCGCGCAAACCGGCGGTGTCGATCAGCATGGCGGCGACACCGTCCAGGTTCATCGGCACCTCGATGGCATCGCGTGTCGTCCCGGCCACCGGCGTCACAATCGCCACATCACGACCAGATAACGCATTGATTAGACTGGATTTTCCGACATTCGGTGCGCCCGTTACGGCAATCGTCAGCCCATCGTGAATCCGCGCGCCACGCCCCGCATCGGCCAGCAAGGCCGCCAGCTCCGCCGCCAACGCGCGCAGCTGCACGGCCGCCATGTCCTCCAGCCGGGCCGCGACATCGGCTTCTTCCTCGGCGAAATCCAGCGCGGCCTCCGCCTCAGCCAGAATCGCGATACAGCGGCTGCGCCAGCCATCGGCCAGCCGACTCAGCACCCCGCCCGCCAGCGCCAGCGCCTGGTCGCGCTGGCTGCGCGTCTCCGCCGCCACCAGATCGGCCAACCCCTCCACCTGCGCCAGATCCATCCGGCCATTGGCAAAGGCGCGGCGCGTGAACTCCCCTGCCTCGGCCAGTCGCACCCCGGGCAGGGCGGTCAACGCCGCCAGTACGCCACCCACCACCGCGGGGCCGCCATGCAGATGCAGCTCCGCCAGATCCTCGCCACTGGCACTGTTGGGTCCCGGAAACACCACGACCAGCGCCGAATCGAGCAAACTGCCATCATCCGGATCGCTGAGCGACCGCAGCGCCATCGTCCGCGCCGGCGGCGGCTCGCGCCCCGTCAACGCCCGCACCGCCGCCAACGCCTGCGGCCCCGACACACGGATGACCGCAATGGCGCTGGGCGGCCGGCCACTGGCCAGCGCGGCGATGGTGGCGATTGTCATGGGCTTTGGTCGGTTCCGATGAATTGCGACGAAAGAAGCCTCCGGCGGCTGGGGCCTCAGGCCCCAGACCCCGTTCGACTGATCTTCGATCTAGCCGATACATTCCATACAAACAAAAAAACAAATGGGGTCTGGGGCCTAAGGCCCCAGCCGCCGGAGGCTCTTTCCTCTAACGCCAACTCAAGCCGGCGGCTTCGGAATCGCCGACATGAACAGCTTCTGCCATTGTTCGAAACCATCGGCGATGCCGGGCATCCAGGCGCGGGTCATGCGTTCGAAATCGGCGGGGGTGACACCGTCGGTGATCGTCGATTTCAGCTTGTCGAGGTAGAGGTCGTGCACCGATGTCAGGTCCGGCAGGCCGAAGAAGGCGCGGGCTTCGGCCGGCGTGCATTCGATGTCAAAGCTGACTTTCATCACGTCCAACCTTTTGCATGTCGTCGCCGTCTTGGCAGGCGCGGGTGGGCAGCTTAGCTTGGGCGGCAGGGGCTTCGCAAGCGGCGTTGCGGGCGGTGGTGCAGGCGGCTTTGATGCGCGCCGTTCGTCCGATTCCGCTCGGCCTTTGCTGCACATAATTTGTGCAGAAAAAGGCAGGAATACAAGGTGTTACCGCGCAACATCGACGCAACAGGGGAGACAGGCATGACCATGGCAATTCGGATAACGGCAACCGGCGGGCCGGAGGTGCTGCAATGGCAGGAGGTGCCGACGCCCATGCCCGGCCCCGGTGAAGTGCTGCTGCGCCAGACGGCCATCGGGCTCAATTTCATCGATACCTATCACCGCACCGGCCTCTATCCGGTGCCGTTGCCAAGCGGGCTGGGGCTGGAAGCCGCCGGCGTCATCGAGGCGGCGGGCGCCGGGGTAGCGCTGACGCCTGGCACGCGCGTCGGCTATTGCTGGGGCCCGATCGGTGCCTATGCGACGCACCGCACCATCGCCGCCGACCGGCTGGTGGTGCTGCCCGATTCGGTCAGTGACGATGTCGCGGCGGCGGTGCTGCTGAAGGGCTGCACCACCGAATTCCTCGTCGAACGCTGCGCCCGCGTGCAGCCCGGCCAATGGGCGCTGGTGCAGGCCGCAGCCGGCGGTGTCGGCCAGCTGCTGGTGCAATGGCTGCGCCACATCGGCGCCTATGTCATCGCCGTCGCCGGCTCCGCCGACAAGGTGGCGATCGCGTTGGCGCACGGCGCCGATCATGGCATCGTCCAGGGCGATGACCTGGCGAAGCAGGTACGCGAATTGACCGGCGGCCGCGGCGTCGATGTCGTCTTCGATGGCGTCGGCAAGGCGACGTTCGAAGCCTCGCTCGACAGCCTCGCCCGGCGCGGGCTGCACATCAGCTATGGCAATGCCTCCGGCCCGGTCGGCGCTGTCGATTTCGGCATCCTTGGCCGCAAGGGATCGCTGTTCACCACCCGGCCGACGCTGTTCGATTATTACACCAACCGCGACGAGATCGAGCGCCACGCCGGCCGCGTGCTCGATCTGGTCGGGCAGGGCGTGCTGAAGGTCGCCATCGACCAGCGCTATGCCCTCGCCGACGCCGCCCAGGCCCATCGCGATCTGGAGGCGCGGAAGACGACGGGGTCGACGGTGCTGGTGCCTTAAAGAGGTCTTTTTGCCTCCGGCGGCTGGGGCCTTGGCCCCAGACCCCATTTGTTGCGTACACTTGTGGCAACATTCGCACCGAGTCGATCGGGGTCTGGGGCCTAAGGCCCCAGCCGCCGGAGGCAAAACCTCCCCTTAGATATCAAACCGATCCAGCCGATTCCCCGCCCAGGCGAGGAAAATGATAGCCAGCCAGCCGATCATCATCGACGTGCCGCCGAGCGGCGCGAAGGCCGCCACCCAGCGCGGCGCGCCCAGGGCCAGCAGGTCGAGATCGAGCGCGAAGATGCAGCTGCCGATGCTGATCGCCCAGATGGCGCTGCGCATCATTGGCGTGTTGCGCCAGGCGAGCAGGGCGAACACCGCGGCGACGTGCGGCAGCTGGAACATCACCCCGGTCATGATCCAGTCGCGGGCCTGACCGTCGCGGATGCCATGCGCGGCAAAGGTGCCGAAGGCGAGGGCGATGACGGCGTTGGCGGCAGCAAAGGCCGGTAGATAGCGCGGTTGCATCAGTTCACCCCCCGCAGCAGCTCGCGCGCCGTGATGACGCGCATGATCTCGTTGGTGCCTTCGAGGATCTGGTGGACGCGCAGATCGCGGAAGATGCGTTCGACCGGGAAATCCATGAGATAACCATAGCCACCGTGCAGTTGCAGCGCGCGGTCGGCGACCGCCATGCCGGTGTCGGTGGCCAGCCGCTTGGCCATGGCGGCAAAGCGGGTCTTGTCCGGCGCGCCGGCGCTCACCTTGGCGGCGGCCTGATACAGGAGCGCGCGGGCGGCGGCGAGTTCGGTGTCCATGTCGGCGAGCTTGAACTGCGTCGCCTGGAAATCGGCGATGGCCTTGCCGAACTGGCTGCGCTGGCGGGTATAGGCAATCGCCTCGTCGAGCGCGCGCTGGCCGCCGCCGAGGCTGCACGCCCCGATGTTGAGCCGGCCGCCGTCGAGGCCCTGCATGGCGATGGCAAAGCCCTGGCCTTCGGCGCCGACGCGGTTCGACACCGGCACACGGACATGATCGAAATTCACCTGCGCCGTCGGCTGCGAATGCCAGCCCAGCTTGCGCTCCGGCGCGCCGAACGACACGCCGGGCATATCCTTTTCGATGACCAGGCAGGAAATGCCGCGCGGGCCGTCCTCGCCGGTGCGCACCATCGTCACATAAAGATCATTGACGCCGCCCCCGGAGATAAAGGCCTTGGACCCCGTCACGACATAGTCATCGCCATCGCGCACCGCCCGCGTCTTCAGGGCGGCGGCATCGCTGCCGGAACCGGGCTCGGTCAGGCAATAGCTGGCGATGCGTTCCATGCTGACCAGCGACGGCAGATATTTGCCCTGCAGCGCCGCATCGCCGAACGCGTCGATCATCCACGCCGCCATGTTGTGGATGGAAATGAAGGCGCTGGTGGACGGGCAGCCATAGGCCATCGCCTCCATGATCAGCGCCGCCTCCAGCCGGCCGAGGCCGATGCCGCCATTGGCCTCGCTGACGTAAATCGCGGCAAAGCCCAGCTCGGCAGCGGCCTGGATGGTCGCCTTGGGATAGATGTGTTTTTCGTCCCATTCGGCGGCAAAGGGCGTGATACGATCGGCGGTGAAGCGGCGCGCCGCCTCCTGGATGGCGCGCTGGTCGTCGGTCAGGTCAAATTGCATGGGTGGGGGTCCGGCGGGTGTGCATGGCCCCCCATAGCGGGTTTTCGGGCCGCGCCAAACCGCACACTCTGGTCAGGCGGCGGGGTTTCGGGCATAGGCTGGCCATGTCTGCACAGCTCTCCCCCGCCCAGCTCGTCGACCAGCTGGTTGCCATCCACACCAATGCCACCACCGCCCTGCGCGATGCGCTGCGGGCCTTCATCGATCATGGCACCACGCCCGATGCGGCACTGCGCAGCAGTGGCGCCTGGGCCTATCCGGAGCTGCGGCTGGTGTTCACCGGCGGTGGCGCGTCGCGCCCGGTGCGCGCCTTTGCCCGCCTCAATCGCCCCGGCAGCTATGTGACGACGGTCACCCGCCCGGCCATGTACCGTGCCTATCTGGAGGACCAGATCGGCCTGTTGATGGCGGACTATGACGTCAGCATCTCGGCCGGCGTTTCGGACGTCGAAATTCCCTACCCCTATGTGCTCGATGGCGCCGCCGATCTGCGGCTGGATGCCACCGCGGCGTCGGACCTCGCGCGCTGGTTCCCGACGACGGAGCTGTCGCAGATCGGTGACGAACTCGCCGATGGCCTGTGGGACGACAGCCTGTCCGCCGACCGGCCGCTGGCCTTGTTCGATGGCCCACGCACCGATTTCTCGCTGGCCCGGCTGAAGCATTACACCGGCACGGCGCCGGAAGATTTCCAGCACTATATCCTGCTCACCAACTATCACCGCTATGTCGATGAGTTCGTGCGCTGGGGGTGCAGCCAATTGGGCGAGAACGGCTATGAACGACTGGCCTGCCCCGGTGGCCTCGACATCTATGCCGCCGATCCCTCTCCCGAACGCGCCGCCGCCGATGTCGCCTGGCGCAAGCATCAGATGCCAGCCTGGCATTTGACCGCGCCCGGCCGCGTCGGCATCACGCTGGTCAACATCGGCGTCGGCCCGGCCAATGCCAAGACGATCTGCGACCATCTCGCCGTGCTGCGCCCGGAAGCCTGGCTGATGATCGGCCATTGCGGTGGCCTGCGTCCGTCGCAATCGATCGGCGACTATGTGCTCGCCCATGCCTATTTGCGCGACGATCATGTCCTCGATGATGTGCTGCCGCCGGAAATCCCGGTGCCGGCGCTGTCGGAAGTGCAGATCGCCCTGCAATCCGCCGCCGAAGCCGTCACCGGCGCCACCGGCGAAGCGCTGAAACCGCGCCTGCGCACCGGTACCGTCGTCACCACCGACGATCGCAACTGGGAACTGCGCTTCTCGCGCTCCGCCCTGCGCTTCAACCAGTCGCGCGCCGTCGCCGTCGACATGGAATCCGCCACCATCGCCGCCCAGGGCTATCGCTTCCGCGTCCCCTATGGCACGCTGCTCTGCGTCTCCGACAAGCCGCTGCACGGCGAAATCAAGCTGCCCGGCCAGGCCAACCGCTTCTACGAAGGCGCGATCTCCGAACATCTCCATATCGGGATCGAAGCCGTGAAGCTGCTGCGCGACGCGGGGCCGGGGCTGCATTCGCGGAAACTGCGGGCGTTTGATGAGCCGCCGGAGGCAAAAAACCTCCAGATTTCAGAACGGCTTGACGATCACCAAAATCACCACCGCGATCGTCACCAGCGACGGAATTTCATTCACCAACCGCAGCGTCCTTTCCGCGTACGGCCGCTCGCCGGCGGCGAATTTGTTTGCAGCGGCGAGCATCCAGCCGTGGAAGCCGGAGAGACCGAGGACGAAGAGCAGTTTCAGCCACAGCCACAGCGGCCAGCCGAGGTGGAAGCCGAGCGCGATGCCGAGCGTCCAGACGACGACGAGGCCGGGGTTGAGGATGATGCGTTTCAGCCGGGCGCAGCGTTCGGCCCAGAGCGCGTTTTCCGGGGCGCCGGCGGCCACCGGGTGCCAATAGACGAGGAAGCGCGGCAGCATGAACATGCCGGCCATCCAGAAAATGACGAAGATGACGTGCGCGGCCTTCACCCAGGGGTAAGCGTCGGCCAGCCAACCGATAGCGAACTCCATCAGAACGGCTGGCGCAGCATGGCCATCAGCTGCTCGACATGGGCGATGGGGGCATCGGGCAATATGCCATGACCCAGGTTGAAGACGTGCGGCCGGCTGTCGAAGGCGGCGCGGATGCGGGTGACGGCGCTGGCCAGCGCCTCGCCGCCGGCGATCAAGGCCAGCGGATCGAGATTGCCCTGCACCGGCATGCCCGGCGGCAGCATGGCATCGGCCCAGGCCGGATCGATGGTTTCATCGAGGCCAACGGCATCGACGCCGGTTTCCGCGGCATAGGCGGCCAACTTGGCACCGGCGCCCTTGGGAAAGCCGATGATCGGCACATCGCCATGGCGGACCATCAGCCGGCCGACGATATCGGCGGTGGGGGCGATGATCCAGCGTTCGAACTGCGCCGGCGACAGGGTGCCGGCCCAGCTGTCGAACAGCTGCACGGCCTGGGCGCCGGCTTCGATCTGGCCTGACAGATAATCGACGGTGACAGCGACGATCTTGTCGATGAGCGCCTGAAAGCCCTGCGGGTCGGTATAGGCGAGACGGCGGGTTTCGCCCTGATCCTTGCTGCCATGGCCGGCGACCATATAGGTGGCGACGGTCCAGGGGCTGCCGGCAAAGCCGAGCATGGTGGTCTGGGGGCCGAGCTGGGCCTTCACCTTGGCGACGGTGTCATAGATCTTTGCCAGATATTCGGGCTTGGGCGACAGTGCGTCGAAGCGCGCGTCAGACAATGGCGGCGTCAGCTGCGGGCCTTCGCCCGGGCCGAAGGTCAGGCCCTGGCCCATGGCATGTGGCACGATCAGGATATCGGAAAACAGGATGGCGCCGTCCATGCCGAAGCGGCGGATGGGCTGTAGGGTGATTTCGGCGGCGGCATCGCTGTCATAGACCAATTCCAGAAATCCGCCCTTTTCGGCGCGAAGGGCGCGATATTCGGGCAGATAACGCCCGGCCTGGCGCATCAGCCAGACGGGGGGCGGGTCACGGCGTTCGCCCTTCAGCACGGCGAGCAGGGGCGGATCGATGGGCGTTTCGGTCATGCCCGTTCTTTCACGGCCCGCGCCGCCCCGGTCAAGTGCCAAGGCCGCGGGCCATCACTGACCACAGCTGTTCAATTTTCTGATTCGAATGACGATGTTTGTAGGGCCGGTGAGTCCGGGGGATAAGATTCGGCCCGGCGATTCGTCCACATCGTATTGATGTGACAATGTCATGACTCATGGCGAGTCGCGGCACTTGTCCCCGTTATCCACAGCCCTGCCTGTGGAGTCTTCCCCATCGGCACGAATCATGTGGCGGCGTCGGCCAGAGCGGGCGGAATCCGGCAGAAAGCCCCTTGCCGCCCGAACCCGGCTCCGCTTAACCCAATAGACCCATGTTTATCCCCAGCCTTTCCCCCAGCGAAAATCGCGGCTGCCGCCGGCAACAGGGGCGAATCTGATGGATCCGTCGCGGCTCCACCTGCATCTGGTCAGCGATTCGACCGGCGAAACGCTGGAAATGATCGCCAAGGCCGGCCTCGCGCGATTCGAGGGCGTCGAGGCCATCAAGCATTTCTGGCCGATGGTACGCTCCGAAGGCCATCTCGATCGCGTCATCGAGGAAATCGCCCGGAAACCCGGCCTCATCATCTACACGCTCGTCGATGGCGGGGTGCGCGAGCGGCTGGAACAGCGCTGCGCCAGCCTGGGCCTGTTGCTGGTCTCGCCGCTCGATCCGACCATCGGCGCGCTGTCGGAACTGCTTGGCCAGGTGGCGACGCGACGGCCGGGGCGCCAGCATGTGATGGATTCGGCCTATTTCCGCCGCGTCGATGCCATCAACTACACGATGGTCCACGATGATGGCGCCGGCCATGACGATTGGGAGGATGCCGATATCGTCCTCGCCGGCGTGTCGCGCACCTCGAAGACGCCAACGTCCATCTATCTCGCCAACCGCGGCTACAAGACCGCCAATATCCCGATCGTGCCGCAATCGCCGCCGCCGCCGGTGCTGTTTCACCTGAAACAGCCGCTCGTCGTCGGGCTGACCACGGCACCCGACCGGCTGGTAATGATCCGCCGCAACCGGCTGCTCTCGCTCGGCCAGGCGCCCGACACCGATTATGTCGAGCTGACCGCCATCGAAAGCGAGATCGCCTATGCGCGGCGACTGTTCGCCGACAACGACATTCCGGTGATCGACGTCACCCGCCGCTCCATCGAGGAAACCGCCGCGGCCATCATCAACCTCGTCCAGGCGCGCAGCGACGCGGCCGAAGCCAAATGATCATCCTTGCCAGCCAGAGCGCCGCGCGCCGCGCCATGTTGACCGCCGCCGGCGTCGCCCACCAGGCGCTGCCGGCACATGTCGATGAAGAGGGCGTCACCGCCGCGCTCCAGGCCGAAGCCGCCAGCCCCGAACGCATCGCCGATGCCCTCGCTGAACTGAAGGCCGTGAAAATATCGCGGGCCCACCCCGGCGTGCTCGTGCTCGGCGCCGATTCCGTTGTCGCCACCGCCGACGGCCAGCTGCTCGCCAAGCCCGAAACCCGCCCGCGCGCCGAAGCCCAGCTGCGCCAGCTCGCCGGTACCACCCATCGTCTCATCTCCGCCGCCGTCATCGTCGAAAACGGCCAGCCGGTGTGGCGGTCCGGCGGCGCGGCCCGGTTGACGATGCGGCCGCTCTCCGACGCCTTCATCACCGATTACCTCGACCGCGAAGGCGACGCCGTGCTCGGCTGCGTCGGCTGCTATCGCATCGAAGGGCTGGGCGCACAGCTGTTCACCCGCGTCGACGGCGACCAGTTCACCATCCGCGGGCTGCCGCTGTTCGCCGTGCTGGATTATCTGCGGGTGCGGGAGGTCTTGGCGCGGTGATTTTGCGAGTTTGGACTGGCACAAATGAAAAGAATGCCTCCGGCGGCCGGGGCCTTAGGCCCCGGACCCCAATCGATGTTGTCTCGCTTGCAGTCGGAACGCCGGTCTTGAACCGCACCAAGGAAATGGGGTCTGGGGCCTACGGCCCCAGCCGCCGGAGGCCATCTTTCGTCGGTTCTGAATCATGATCCCCTATGCCGAAGTCATCGGCGATCCCATCGCCCAATCGAAATCGCCGCTGATTCACAAATTCTGGCTCGACAAGCTCGGGATTCCAGGCACTTACCGTGCAACACGGGTCAGTCCCGATGCGCTGCCGGCCTATCTTGCCGAACGGCGCGCCGACCCGGCCTGGCGCGGCTGCAACGCGACGATCCCGCACAAGCAGGCGGCGCTGCCGTTGCTCGATGCGGTGCTGGGGTCGGCGGCGCGGGTGGGGGCGGCGAATTGCCTGTATCGGGCCCCGGGCGGTTTGATCGGTGAGAACAGCGATGTCGAGGGGGTGGCCGAGGCGCTGGACCTGCCGGAGCGGGAGCCGGGGGTGACCTGCCTGATCGGTGCCGGTGGTGCGGCGCGAGCGGCGCTGTTCGCGCTCGATCGTGCCGGGGTGCGGGATCTGCGGCTGATTGTGCGCCAGCCGGCGAAGGGCGAGGCGCTGCTGGCGGAGTTCGGCATGGCGGGGCGGGTGTTCGGCTTCATCGACAGCGATGTGGCGCTGCGCCTTGCCGATACGGTGATCAACGCCAGCCCGCTCGGCATGCTGGCGCAGCCGGCGATGCCGCGCGATGTGCTGGATGCGCTGGCGCTGACCGCGGCGGATGCGCTGGTGTTCGACATGGTCTATGCGCCGCTGGAAACCGGCCTGTTGGCGGCGGCGCGGGCGCTGGGGCGCCAGCCGGTCGATGGCCTGACCATGTTGATCGGCCAGGCGGATCTGGCGTTTCAATTGTTTTTCAAGGCCGCGGCGCCGCGCCATCATGATGCCGAACTCCGGGCCTTGCTGACGGCATGATGCCTGCCGGCCTGCGCCGCGCCATGGCCGTCACCGATGGCCTGATGCTGCTCTACTGGCTGTTGACCGCGCTGGTGGCGTTTGGCTTGCTGCACGTGCCGTCGGACTATCTCTACAGGGGCTATGACGATCCGCTGCTGGTGGCATGGAACTGGTCGTTCATGCCGCTCGACATCGCCTTTTCGCTGCTTGGCCTGTGGGCGCTGCATCGGGCCCGGCTTGGTCTGGGCTGGCGCGGGCCGGCGATCGTCTCGCTGACGCTGACCATGTGTGCCGGCGGCATGGCCATTGCCTTCTGGACGCTGGTCGGCGATTTCAACTTGAGCTGGTGGCTGCCCAATCTGGCGCTGCTGCTGTGGCCGCTGGCCTGGCTGCCCGGGCTGTTGAAGGGGGTTTCATGATCATCATCGGCCTCACCGGCTCCATCGGCATGGGCAAATCCACCGTCGCCGGCATGTTCGAGCGGCTGGGCGTGCCGGTGTTCGATGCCGATGCCGCGGTGCGCCAGCTGCAGGGGCCCGGCGGCCGCGCGCTGGCGGCGATCGAGGCGGCGTTTCCCGGCACCACCCACGCCGGCGGCCTGCACCGCGAGCGGCTCGGCGCCCATGTCTTCGGCAATGCCGTGGCCTTGCGCCGGCTGGAAGCCATCCTCCACCCGCTGGTCGCCGATTCCCAGTCGCGCTTCCTCGGCGCGCATCGCCTGAAGCCCGCCGTCATCCTCGATGTGCCGCTGCTTTTCGAAAAGGGCGGCTGGAAACGCTGCGATCTCAGCGTTGTTGTTTCCGCTCCCTATCGCGTCCAGCGCGCCCGCGTCCTCGCCCGGCCGGGCATGACGCCCGAAAAATTCGCGGCGATCCTCAAGGCGCAGATGCCGGATCGCGAAAAGCGCGCGCTGGCCGATGTGGTCATCGAGACGGGGCGGGGGCGGCGGGAGACGTGGGCGGAAGTGCGGCGGTTGGTGGCGAGTTTGTAGAGCCTCCGGCGGCTGGGGCCTGAGGCCCCAGACCCCATTTCATCCCTGCCCCGACGCTGATACGCATGTGCAGCCCCAACAATGGGGGTCTGGGGCCTCAGGCCCCAGCCGCCGGCGGCAAATCTTCACTCCCTTTTGCGCAAAACTCACGCTAAAGCCGCCGCCATGCGCGAAATCGTCTTTGACACCGAAACCACCGGCATTTTTCCGGGTGATGGCCACCGCATCGTCGAGATCGGGGCCATCGAGATGATCGGCAAGGTCGTCACCGGCCGCAGTTTTCACACCTATATCGATCCGGAGCGGCCGATGCCCAAGGATGCCCAGGCGGTGCACGGGCTGTCGACGGCGTTTCTGACCGGCCAGCCGATTTTCGAGGCGGTCATTGACGAATTCCTCGCTTTTATCGGCGATGATCCGCTGGTGGCGCACAATGCGGTGTTCGACATGGAATTTCTGAACTGGGAGCTGAAGCGCTGTGGCAAGCCGGTCATCCCGCATGCCCGCGCCATCGACACGCTGGAAATGGCCAGGAAGAAGCATCCCGGCGGCAAGAACAATCTCGATGGTCTGTGCGCCCGCTACAATATCGACCTGTCGGCGCGGACTAAGCATGGCGCGCTGCTCGATGCCGAACTGCTGGCGCAGGTCTATGTCGAACTGTGCGGCGGCCGCCAGATCGGCTTTGACCTGGCGTCGCAGGCGGTGGTCGAAACCGCGCCGGTGGAGCGAGTCGCGTTCGAATCGCGGGCGCACGCGGCATCAGCCGAGGAACTGGAACGGCACGCCGCCTTTGTGGCCGGGTTGAAGGACCCGATCTGGTTGCATTGAACGCCGGGTTGGTGTCCCATTGGCACCGGGTCAACCACCCGCCCATGGGGTCGGAACGGAACGGCCGGTCCCTGGGATCGTTCAAGAAGGAGAACGCCATGGATATCCGGATTTCAGGCCATCAGGTTGATACAGGTGCGGCCTTTTCGACCCATGTGCGCGAGCGTTTGGCCGCGATGGTGGAAAAATATTTCCCCCGGGCCATCTCGGCGCATGTCACGCTGGGTCCGGCACCGCATGGCCAGTTTTCCTGCGATATCGTCATGCATGTGATGGCGGATCTGATCCTGAAGGGGTCCAATCGTGCCGTGGACGCCAATCCGGCCTTTGATGGCGCCGCCGATCGCATCGACAAGCAGTTACGACGTTACATGCGGCGGTTGAAGGACCGGCATGGCCCCGGCGCCGATCGCGCGGCCGAGCGGGCGGTCAGCGTCGATATCGAGAATGCCGACTACAAGATCTTCGCCGCGGTGCCGGAGGAAGAGGAGCCCCAGGGCGAACATCCGCTGGTCATCGCCGAAACCCGGGTGGATATTCCGGAAGCGAGCGTCGGCGATGCCGTGATGATGCTCGATTTGCGCAATACAAATGCATTGTTGTTCGTCAACAGCAAGAGCGGCGCCCATAACATGGTCTATCGTCGCCACGATGGCAGCATCGGTTGGGTCGAACCGCGTCGCGCCGCCAGCACGGCGTGAGCAACAGTATCGAGAGTGGGATTGTCATGCAGGGTGTGAGTGGTTTTGCGGATCTGGTGGCGGGCGGCGGCGTGGCGCCGTCGCTCGTCACGACCGACAAGGCAGGGTTGTTGCAGGTGCTGGCCGGTATGGCGGCCGCCGAAACAGGCCTGTCCGCCAGCCTGATTCTGGAACGCGTGCGCGAGCGCGAGACGCTGGGGTCGACCGGCTTTGGCGGCGGCGCCGCGATTCCGCACGCGCGGATTCCCGGCCTCGATCAGGTCGTGGTGGTTTTGGCGCGGCTGGCGGCGCCGATCGACTATGGCGCCCTTGACGGCGACCCGGTCGATATCGCCGTGCTGCTGCTGTCGCCGGAAGGCGCCGGCGCCGATCATCTGAAGGCGCTGGCCCGGATCAGCCGCAGCTTGCGCGATCCGGATGTGCTCGATGCCATCCGCGCCGCCGGCGACAGCGATGCGCTGTTGCAGGCCATTGGGCCGGGCGCCGCCGTCCGCTTGCCGCTGCGTCCCGTACCGGCGTGACACCGCGCCTGGCCAGCGGTGTGCGCGTGGCAGCGCTGCTGCGTCAGGTGCAGGGGCGGGGCGGTTTCGGGGCGGTGCTGGCGCGCGGTGACGATACCGCCGGCAGTATCGCCATTGTCACCCGCGATCGCGGCGAAACCCGGCTGCTGGAGCCGGTGCTGGGCATGGCCGGCGGCTATGACTGGCGGGAGGTGGCGACGGGCGACGCCGTCGATGGCTGGGTCGCGCGGGCCCGGCGGCGGGACCCCGACCTGTGGGTGATCGAACTGGATATCCCGGACGCCGCACGGTTCATCGCCGAAAGCTTCGGCGACGATTGACGCACAACGTTCATATACGCTTCAGCTTGGGCATTGGTTGCACGGCCCTTGGGCGGGCGGTGCGAAAGAGACCGAAGCGGACCGGACCGGGCTTCAGCCCAGCCAGGGATGACACGACAGGGGTGAAACCCGGTCGCCTCATCCGGAAGCGGACCCGGACAAGGCCGTGCTCGATTGTTGTTGAATGTTCCTTGCCTTTCCCCGGATCAACGCTGCTACCACCCGCGTGATCGCCCTGACCGTCGCCAGCGCCCTGTTGCTTGCTGCCGGCGATGTCTCCACCACCGAAGTGGCTGGCGGTCCCAATCTCACTGATGCCGTCCTGGCGCCTGTTTCCCCGGCCGATGCGCGCGCTGCCGCTGCTGCGCTTGCCGAAACCACCCCTGCCGCCCCTGCCGAAGCCGCTGCGGATGCAGCCCCGGTCCCGGCGCGCCCCGCTTCGCTCGCCGCGCTTGTCGCCAGCATGGATGATGCTGCCGATGTGCGCAGCGCCGATCTGCGCTGCCTTGCCAGCGCCGTCTATTTCGAATCGCGCGGTGAGCCGCTGGAAGGCCAGCTCGCCGTGGCCCAGGCCATCGTCAATCGGGCCGAATCGGGCCGCTATGCCGACACTGTCTGCGGCGTGCTCAGCCAGCCCGGCCAGTTCAGCTACAACCGCAGCCGCAGCCCGCGCGCCGGCAATGACTGGGCGGTGGCCAAGGCCATTGCCGCCATCGCCCTGCAGGACATGTGGCGCGAAGTCGCCCCGGGCGCCATGTCGTTCCACGCCAGCTATGTGCGCCCCAATTGGCAGGGCCGCACCCGGGTCGCCCAGATCGGCCGCCACGTTTTCTATCGCTGATGCGATCAGCGGTGACGCCCGCCGCGGCGGGCCTTGCCGTTCCCTGAATGTTCTGTTTCAATGGCGACATGACCGTTGAAACCTTGCCTTTGCCCTGCACGGCGGCAGATGTCGTGCGCGGTGTCTCGCGCCTGTTGCTGCGCGCCGATGTGGCGGTGTTGGCGGAGGTGCCGCTGGGCCATGGCCGCCGCGCCGATCTCATGGGGCTGGACGCCCAGGGCCGGCTGACCATCGTCGAGATCAAGGTGTCGCTGGCCGATCTGCGTGGCGATCGCAAATGGCCGGACTATCTTGGCTATTGCGACCGCTTTTTCTGGGCGGTGCCCGCCGGCTTTCCGCTCGATCTGTTCGCCACGGACGCTTTTGCCCCGGCGCGCACCGGACTCATCATTGCCGACCGTTTCGATGCCGAGGAAATCCGGCCGGCCCCCTGGCATCCGATGCCGGCGCCGCGCCGCAAGGCCGAGACGCTGCACTTCGCCCGGCGCGCGGCACGGCGTGTTCACGCCATCCTCGATCCCATGGTCGACCCCCTGCTGGCGTGATGGCCGGACCGGTGACGGCGCCGTGTCACCTCCCGAAGCATCGTCGGGCAATCCGTGACGACCGCGACCAAAGGCCGTCACGGGACGTCGATTCTCGCGCTGCCACCCTAACGCCATCGACCCTAGCGGCATCGGCAGGCCACAGGCACGCGAATTGCGCTATGGAGAGTGGCGAGGGAGACGGACATGTCTGATATGGTGCTGACGCAGATCGACGGACCGGTGGCGACGGTGACGCTCAATCGGCCCGAAGCGATGAATGCCCTGTCGCGCACCATGCGGCGTGATCTCGCTGCCACCATGCGGGCGCTGGAGGCCGATGCGAGTGTGCGGGTGGTCATCCTGACCGGCGCCGGCGAGCGAGCCTTTACTGCCGGACTCGATCTGAAGGAACTGGGCCAGGAGGGTTTGGGCGCCGCCAACGCCGAGACGCCTGACGACAATCCGGTCAAGGCCATCGAGCAGCTGTCGAAGCCTTGCATCGGTGCCATCAACGGCGTCGCCATCACCGGCGGCTTTGAAGTGGCGCTGGCCTGCGACGTGCTGATCGCCAGCGAGCGGGCGCGGTTTGCCGATACCCATGCGCGCGTCGGCATCATGCCCGGCTGGGGCCTGTCGCAGAAACTCAGCCGGCTGATCGGGCCGTATCGGGCACGGGAACTGTCGCTGACCGGCAATTTCCTCGATGCCGCGACCGCCGAGCGCTGGGGCCTCGTCAATCGCGTCGTGCCGCCGCACGAGCTGCTGCCGGTGGCGCAGCGGTTGGCCGCGGACATGGCGACCATCGAGCCCCGCTTCAGCGCCGCCTACAAGCGGCTGATCGGCGACGGCTATGCGCTGCCCTTCGGCGACGCCATGGCGCTGGAGAATGAACGCTCGGTCGCCGCCAACAGCGCCGTGTCCGCCGATGCCGTTGAAACCGCCCGCGCCGCCGTGCAGGCGCGCGGCCGCAGCCAGTAAGGAACCGCCGCATGGCCACCGCCTTCGCCGATCCCGTCATTCCGTTCCCGGGCTTCAGCCGCGCCAGCGATGACGACATCCTCGTCAATCCGGAAGCCACCGCCGATGGCAGCGTGCATGACGTCTACACGCGGCTGCGGGACGAGGAGCCGGTGCATTGGTGCCAGCCGACCGGTTTTCGCCCCTTCTGGGCGATCACCCGCCATGCCGACATAACGACCGTCAGCAAGGCCAATGCCCGCTTCACCAACAGCCAGCGCACCTATCTCGCGCCGGCGGAAGCCGAGAAATGGACGCTCGACACCGTCGGTGACACGCATCTGTTCCGCAGCCTCGTCGACCTCGATGATCCGCTGCACATGAAGCTGCGGCGGCTGACGCATGACTGGTTCCTGCCGGCGAACTTGCGCAAGCTGGAGCCGATGATCTCGCAGGTGGCGAAGGACCATGTCGACCGGCTGGCGGCGTTGGGTGGCACCTGCGATTTCGTCAACGAGGTGGCATTGTTCTATCCGCTGCGCGTCATCATGCGCATCCTCGGCGTGCCCGAATCGGATGAACCGATGATGCTGCGCATGACGCAGGAAATGTTCGGCGCGCAGGACCCCGATGTGGTGGCGCGGTCGAAGCTGATCACCAGCGGCATCGGCGTTGCGGCCGGCAGCGGCAACCCGCAGGTCGATCTGTTCCTGCTCGCCCAGGAATATTTCGCCTATTTCGGCGCCATCACCGCCGATCGCCGCGCCAATCCGCGCGATGATCTGTCGACGATCATCGCCAATGGCCTGGTCGATGGCGAGCCGATCGGCGAGAAGGAGGCGATGAGCTATTATGTCATCGCCGCCACTGCCGGGCATGACACGACCAGCTCCACCGCCGCCGGCGGCTTTGAACAGCTGATCCGCAACCCCGATCAGCTGGCGCGGCTGCAGGCCGATCCGTCGCTGCTGCCCTCGGCCGTGGAGGAAATGATCCGCTGGGTCACGCCGGTGAAGCATTTCATGCGCACCGCGCAGGAAGACTGCGAACTGGGCGGCCGCCAGATCAAGGCCGGCGACGCGCTGTGCCTGTTCTACGCCTCGGGCAATCGCGACGAGCGCGCCTTTGCCGATCCCTTCCAGTTCAAGGTCGATCGCAATCCCAACCAGCAGGTGGCGTTCGGCAATGGCGTGCACATGTGCCTGGGGCTGCATCTCGCCCGGCTGGAAATCCGTCTGCTGTTCGCCGAGCTGCTGCCGCGGCTGCAGTCGGTGCAGTTGACGGGGACGCCGAAGAACAGCATCGCCAATTTCGTATCGGGGCTGAAAACCCTGCCCATCGCCTATGAGATGACATGAGAAACGATCCCCGCCGGCGCGACCTCGCCAATTATGCCTGGACGCTGGAGGTGCCGACCCGGTTCGAGGACATGGATCCCAACCGCCACCTCAACAATGTCGCGGTGATGCGCTTGTTCGAGGAGACCAGGGTGCGCTTCAACTGGAAGCTGAGGGCCAGCCATCCCGATATCGGCCATCCGCACTTCCTCGTCGGCCATGCCAGCGTCGATTATCTGGCCGAAGGCGAATATCCGACGCTGGCGACGATGGGCTATGCCGTGCTGTCGATCGGCACCAGCAGCTTTCGCGTCGGCAAGGGCCTGTTCCAGAAGGGCAAGTGCGTCGCGCTGTGCGACACGGTGATGGTGCATCGCGGCGAGACGACCCCGACGGCGCCGATTCCGCCGGCGCTGCGCAGCGCGCTTGAGGCTTTTCCGCTGAAGGGCTAAAGCGCGCCACCCGATTGGAGATTTGCAATGACCGACCTGCCCACCACCCTGACCTTCACGCTCGATTCCGGCGGCGATGTCGTCATCAAGCTGCGCCCCGACCTCGCCCCCGGCCATGTCGAGCGCATCGCCGGCCTCGCCAATTCGGGCTTTTACGATGGCGTCGTCTTCCACCGCGTCATCCCCGGCTTCATGGCCCAGGGCGGCGACCCGACCGGCACCGGCATGGGCGGCAGCAAGCTGCCCGATCTGAAGGCCGAGTTCAGCGCGGCAAAGCATGTCCGCGGTGTCTGCTCGATGGCGCGCTCGTCGCTGCCGAACAGCGCCAACAGCCAGTTCTTCATCTGCTTCGACGATGCGACCTTCCTCGATCGCCAGTATACCGTCTGGGGCGAAGTCACCTCCGGCATGGAATTTGTCGATGCCCTGCCCAAGGGCGAACCGCCGCGCACGCCGGGCAAGATCCTCAAGGCCGTCGCCGCCTGATCGCCTGTCGCCTCGCTCGACTCCGGGCGAGGCGACAGCCATTTCGGCAGGGATGCGGCCATTTGCGCTGCGGTGCGTTGCAACGGCATCAGCAACCAAAGGACGCCGCGCCATGCACAGCAAGATTCGCAAGACCATGAAGGTCATCGGCGCCGATGGCGTGCCGGTCGGCACCGTGGCCGATGCCGGCGACAAGCACATCACGCTGGTCGCGCCGCACGATGGCCCGCACAAGAGCCATCGTCACATCATCTCGAACGGCCTGATCGCCACGGTGGAAGGCGATACCGTCCGTCTCAGCGCCAATGCCGATGTCGCGATCAGCTTCGAGGAAGAAGGCTGATCGCCCAGCGCTCGGCGCAACGAAAAAGGGCCGCCGCCGACCGGGAC
>NKIQ01000036.1 GCA_002256005.1 Alphaproteobacteria bacterium PA4
GCGCCCGCCCCGACGAGCAGCGCGCCGCCGCCGCGACTGCCCGCCAGCGCCAGGAAGCCGCCGCCGAGGCCGCCGCCGCCGCCGCCAAATGCACGCTGCGCAGCCCCATCGCCGGCACCGTGCTGCGCATCCACCGCCGCGAGGGCGAATTTTCCGGCGCCAGCCAGGGCGCGCCACTGATCGTCGTCGGCGCGCTCGACCGCATCATGGTGCGCGCCGAATTCGTCGAGCGCGACGCGCTCGCCGTGCGCATCGGCGCGCCGGTGACGGTGTGGATCGATGGCGATGCGCGGCGCTGGACCGGGCACATCGCCGTCGCCGGCGCGCTGATGGGCCGGCGCACCGCCCGCTCCACCGACGCTGCCGAACGCTTCGATGGCGACATATTGGAAGCGACCATCCGCTTTGCCGGCGCAGCGCCGCCGCCGCTGGTCGGCCTGCGCGTCAATGTCGGGATCAGGAACACATGACAGCGGTGCTGGCGCTGGAGGGCGTGGCGCTCGCCATCGGCAGCGGCGCCGAGCGCCAGCCGATCCTCCATGGCCTGTCGCTGGATTTCGGCGCCGGCGGCTTCCACTGCCTGGGCGGGCCTTCGGGGTCGGGCAAGACCACGGTGCTGTCGCTGCTCGCCGGCATCGTCGTGCCCGACAGCGGCCATGTCCGCCACCACGGCCAGCCGCTCGCCGCCGATGCCCGCGCCCGCCAGCTGTGGCGGGTCCGCACCGTGGCGCTGGCCTTCCAGACCAACCGGCTGATCGACATATTGACCGTCGCCGAGCATCTGGCACTGGTGGCGCGGGTGCGCGGCGATGCCGGCGCCGTAGCACGTGGCCGCGACTGGATCGCCCGCTTCGGCCTTGCCGACAAGCTGGGCCATCGCCCGGCGCAACTGTCCGGCGGCGAAAAGGCGCGGGTGGCGCTGGCGCAGGCGCTGGCGGCGGCAACGCCGGTGCTGCTCGCAGATGAACCGACGGCGGCGCTCGACAGCCACAACGCCGATTTCGTGGCGCGCACGCTGCGCGACCATGCCGAAACCGCGGGCGCCACCGTCATCGCCGTCAGCCATGATCAGGCGATGATGGACCGCGCCCATGTCAACATCACGCTCGGCAAGGCCTGATCGGGCCTGAATTCGTCTGCATTGCGCTTGCCTTAACCTTGCCAGTCCGTAAGGATTATGGCGGGTCATTTGCAATGCAGCATAAATGCCGGTTCGCCCCGCTGCAGGGTGCGCATGGCCCGTGAACGGGGTTGCACAGTGGCTGACGGGGGGCAGAACCACGGGGACAAGGCGGCCGGTCCGCCCCCCTATCGGCTGGATATTCTGGGGCCGGTGCAACTGCTGGCGGCCGCTGACGCGGCTGCCGCCGCGCCGGGGCGGCGCACCCTGTGCCTGGTCACCTATCTGGCGCTGGCCGGCGATGCCGAGCAGCGCCGCGACTATCTCGCCGGCCTGATCTGGGAACGCCGCGGCGTCGAACAGGCGCGTGCCAGCCTGCGGCAATGCCTGGTCGATCTGAAAAGCCAGTTTCCCGGCCTGCTGCTGGCCAGCCGCACCAGCCTGCGCCTCGATCCGGCGCTGCTGACGACCGATCTCGCCGGGCTGGCCGGGCTGCCGTCCGCCGCCGCGCTCGCCGCCGCCATCGCCCGTCTGCCCCAGCATCTGCTGGTGCTGCCGGCCATCGGCACCGCCTTTGACACCTGGGTGGCCGGCGAACGGGCCCGGCTGCTGCAACGGCTGGGCGAGATCGTGCGCGCCCGGCTGGCCGATGCCGAGGCCTCGGCCGACGACCGCGCCGCGCTGCGCGCCGCCTGGCAGCGCTTTCAGCCCGATGAGGCGCCAGCGTCCGGCCCGCGCCCGGCAACGGCCGCGGCCGCGCCCGCTCCGCCCGCGCGGCGGTTGCCCGGCGCCATCGATCCGCCGCTGCTGATCATGCCGCCGGTGGAATTTTCCGGCATCGCCGAAGGCCAGGACCTCGCCGAACAGCTGCGCGACGAGGTGGTCGGCGGCCTTGCCCGCATCCGCGACCTGCGGCTGATCGTCGAACGCCAGCCGATCGCCGCGATTCCGCCCGATCGCCACGGCCCCTGCTTCGTGCTGCACAGCCGGCTGCGCAACCTGTCGGATGGTCCGCACCTCAGCCTGCAATTGTTCAGCTGGCCTGACCAGCAGATCCTGTGGTCGACCTCGACGCCCTTCGCCCTCGCCATCGATCAGCAGGCGGTGGACAGGGTGGTGGGCGAAGTGGTGGGCAAGATCCTGCCCGAAATGGAACGCGGCGTCAGACTGGGCGGCCATGCCGCGAGCGGCAGCCTCTATGTGCGCTATCTGCATGCCCGCCACGCCGCCCGGCAACCCGAAAACTTTGCCGCCGCGCGCGCCATTGCCGATGAGTTCGAAGCGATCATCGCGCAGGACCCCTCGTTCGTCCTCGCCTATCTGCCGCTGGCCCGGCTCTACAACACCGATTTCGTCTATACCCGCGCCGGCAGCTCCGGCGTCACCGAGCGCGATCGCGCCCATTGGCTGGCGCGCCGGGTGATAGAGCTCGACAATGGCCATGGCCATGGCCACTCGCTGCTGGCCTGGTGTCATCTGTGGCGCGGCGAATGGCACGCGGCGGAAACCTGTCTGGAGGAGGCGCTGAAGCTCAACCCCTACAGCGCCGACCGGCTCGACGAGATCGCCTTTGCCTATATGCACCTCGGCCGGCTCGACCGCGCTGCCGAGCTGCTCGAACGCTCGAAAGCGCTGATGATCGCGCCCAGCCATATCTATTGGAACGACCGCACCCTGCTCGAACTGCTGAACGGCGATCCCGGCGCTGCGGTGCGCGCCGCCGCCAATGCCGGCAGCGATTATCTGTGGTCGAGCATCTATTCATTGGCGGCCCATGCCCATGCCGGGCTGGATTGCCGCGCCCCCGCCCAGCTGTTCCGGGCGCGGGTCGGCATGATCTTCCCCAATGGCCAATTGCCGTCGTTCGACGATCTCGCCTTCTGGATGCGCCGCTCCGGCATGCCGTTCCGCCACACGGCACAACTCAATGTCGTGCTCGATGGCATCCGCATCGGGCTGGGGCAGCGGCGCTAGCGCGGTACGGCCGTGCGCTCCCCCAGCGCCAGGCCCGGCACGAAACATTTGACCGTGGTGTGCGCCGCATCGGCAGCGCTGGTCATCACATAGCCGATGCGGGCAAAACCGGCTGCCGCCAACGCGGCCTGCAACTGCTGCACCGCCGCTGCGTCATCCAGCGGTTCCGTGCCGCTGGCATAATAGCGCCGATTGGGATTCTGCGTCAGCCAGCCGGGCGGTTCGGCCGGCGGCATGGCATGGAGGGGGAGGTCGTCACGCGCCCCGGCGATATAGCCGACGCGCGACTGCGCCGCCTCCAGCATGGCGGCCCTGACCGCGGCGGCGGTGGTGAAGCCGGCGCCCCAGCCGCCGGTCTTCCGGCAGGCCGCCCCTGGCCGCCCGGCCTCGGTGATGGTCAATTGGAAGGCCCAGAGCGGACCGAGCGCCGGCAGGCAGTCGAGCGCGAGGCTGAAACCCAGCGTGTCCGCCCGCTGCCGGAACGCCTGGAACCAGTCATAGGGCACGCTGTCGGGCGCAATCGCGCGCGCCCGGCGCACCCCCGACCCCAGCCAGCGGTAACGGGCAACGGCATCGCGCTCAACACATTCGAGCAGCGCCCGCCGCAGCGCCTGTTCCAGCGTGTCGGCGGTGGCCTGGCCGGTGCTGCCCATGGCGACGCCGGGGTGGCTGCCTTGCGTGAAATCCATGGCGATGGCATCGGACGGCACCCAGAGCGGCGGCCCGGCGAGCGTCGCGACCCGCGTCCAGTCGAGCCTTGTCTGCGCGTCGATGGCGCCGCGCCGCACCGCGAAATCATCGGGGGCGGCGCTGCGCTCATCGGCGGGCAGATCGGCCCAGCAGTCATTGTGACGGTCCGGGCGATACGCCTCGCAATCGGCATATTCGCGCGCCTCGCCCAGCGCCGAGGCGATGGCCGCCGCCACCGTCAGCCCCTTGCCCATATGGCAGGACAGCGATCGCCCCAGCGGCCGCACCGCCTGCCAGACCGGGATACCGAGCTGGTCGAGACCAGTGACATCGGCCAACCGTGTGACATCCGGCGGGGCAAGACCGGGCGGCCCGGCGGGGCCGGCCCGGAAGGGCGCTGTCATCCGATCAACCCGGCGGGATCGTCTGCGCCAGCGGGTCCTCGGCCGCTTTCTCGGTATCGGTGACCAGAACGGCAAGATAGACGTTGCCAGCCGACTGCTTGTTGAAGAATGCCGTCGCACTTTGCAGGCCGGCAGCCGGTGCCGTTGCCGGAACGACATATTTCTCCATCGCGCGCGTCCGGTAATAGACCTCAAGGCCATCCGCCGTCGGCGGCCCCTTGATCAGGAATTCCGGATCGTCCCACAGCGCCTCTCCACCGCCCGGGTCTGTCGTGCTCAAAAACACCGTCATGTCTTGCTCCTCCGCTTTGTAAACCTTTCGATAGACATCATTCAGGTCGCGCCGGGCGGAATTGCAAGCCGGGCGCCAAATTTCACCGCCAGCGTCAAAATTGCGTGAAATTGCCCGCGCGGGGACTGTGCTTCCCATCGAATCGGGCGACACATCGGCAACGCCGCCGATGCGGCACGGCCAACCGACCCTGGGGAGTGTTACAAGATGATCGCCAGTGACCCCGAACTGCCCGCGCTTACCGCATCGCGTGCGCGATGACCGACAGCTGGAGCCCCGATATCCTGGCCTTTGCCGGGCCGACCCGGCCGGTGACCGCCGCCACGCCGGGGCTGGTGTGGCTGCCCCCCGCCGCCGCCGGCGACATGCTGGCCGCCGCCCGGCGCACGCCCTGCACCATGGTGCTGATCGACGGACTGATGGAAACCCGCATGCCACCGCTGCACAAGGAAATCTTGGGCGTGCTGGCGGAGGGGTTCCGCATCATCGGCGCCGCCAGCATGGGGGCGCTGCGCGCAGCGGAGCTGGCACCGCTCGGCATGCTCGGCGTCGGCCATATCTTTGCCGCCTATCGCCACGGCCGGCTGGTCGCCGATGACGAGGTGGCGGTCTTGCACGCCCCCGCCGAACTGGGCTGGCGGCCATTGACCGAGCCGATGGTCGATATCAGGGCGACGCTGGTGGCCGCGGTGCGCGACCGGGTGGTGCCCATCGCCACCGCCCGCACGTTGCGCGCCACCGCGCTCGCCGACAATTTCCGGGTCCGCAGCTGGCAACGGCTGCTCGACCAGCCGACGCTCGATCCGCTGGAGCGCGCGGCGCTGCTGCGCTGGCTGCCCACCGGCCGCGTCGCGCTGAAACAGGCCGATGCCGACGCCGCCATCGCCCTGGCCCGCGCCCTGGCCGAAACCCCGGCACCGCGCCTGCCGCCGCCGCCGGAAACGGCGTTCCTGACCCGGCTGCGCAGCTTCGTCGACACCGGCGGCGCGGCCTGAACGAACCAGCGATTGCCAATGTCATCAAGCGGCATAGAATGATCGCCATGACAGGCGGCATGGCACCGCGTGCAGGGGAGGTCGGATGATCAGGTTCCGCGTCAATGGCAAGGCGGTGATCAGCACCGCCGATGGCGATACGCCTTTGCTCTGGGTGATCCGCGAGGATCTGGGCATGACCGGCACCAAGTTCGGCTGTGGCATCGGCCAGTGCGGCGCCTGCACCGTGCATCTGAATGGCCAGGCGGTGCGATCGTGCAGCATCCGCGTCGCCGATGTCGCCGGCGCCGCGGTGACGACGATCGAGGGGCTGGACCCCGCCGGCCAGCACCCGGTGCAACAGGCCTGGGCGACATTGCAAGTGCCGCAATGCGGCTATTGCCAGTCCGGCCAGATCATGCAGGCGGTGGCGCTGCTGAAGGAATATCCGCAGCCCAGCGACGCCGATATCGACAATGTCATGGCCGGCAATTTGTGCCGCTGCATGACCTATGTGCGCATCCGCGCCGCGATCAAGGCGGCGGCTGCCGCCAGCCACAAGGGCAAGGCCCATGCTTGACGCGCCCGCCCTGCCCGCCGCGGCCCTCAGCCGTCGCGGCTTCCTCGTCGCCGCCGGCGCCACCGGCCTCGCCTTCAGCTTTGCCGGCGTGGCCCGCGCCGCCGATGCCGCCGGCTATGCACCGACGCTCTGGTACAGCATCGCGCCGGACGGCATCATCACCGTCAACATCATCCGCGCCGAAATGGGCCAGCATGTCGGCACCGCACTGGCGCGCATCCTCGCCGACGAGCTGGAGGCCGATTGGGCGAGCGTGCGCATCGCCCATGTCGACAGCGATGCGAAATGGGGCCTGATGGTCACCGGCGGCAGCTGGTCGGTGTGGCAGAGCTTCCCGCTCTACAGCCGCGCCGGCGCCGCCGGGCGCATCGCGCTCATCGAGGCGGGGGCCAAGCTGCTCGGCACCACGCCTGCGGCCTGCACGGCGCGCAACGGTCGGGTCAGCGCCGGTGACCGGTCGGTCAGCTATGGCGAGATCGTCAAGGCGGGCGTCGACCGCCGCTTCGCGCCCGCCGAAATCGATGCACTGCCACTGAAGCCCGTTGCCGAACGCCGGCTGATCGGCAAGCCGGTGACGGCGCTCGACGTCGCTGAAAAGACCAATGGCACGGCGCGCTACGGTATCGACGCGGCGGTGCCCGGCATGGTCCACGCCCGGCCGGTGCTGCCGCCGACGCGCTATGGCGCCAAGGTGGTGTCCGTCGACGACAGCGCCGCGAAACGCGTGAAGGGCTATCTCCAGTCGCTGGTGCTCGACGATCCTTCCGGCACCGTGCCGGGCTGGGTGCTGGTCATCGCGACGGGGACCGCCGCCGCCATCCGCGCCGCCGATCTGGTCAAGGTGCGCTGGGCCGGCGGCGATGGCGCCGATGTGTCGGAAGACACGATCCAGGATCGCGGCCGTGTGCTGGTCGCCGATGCCAAGGCCGGCGGCGTGCTCGATACCGGCGGCGGCGATATCGAGGCGGCGCTGGCCGGGGCCGCGACGCGCATCGCCGCGACCTATACCACCGCCAGCGTGCTGCATTTCCAGCTGGAGCCGGTCAACGCCCTCGCCTTTGAAAAGGATGGCGTGTTCGAAATCCACACCGGCAACCAGTGGCAGAGCCTCATCCTGCCGACACTGGCCAAGGCGCTGGGCCGGCCGGAAAGCAGCATCGTCATGCGCACCTATCGCGTCGGCGGCGGCTTCGGCCGGCGGCTCAATGGCGATTATGCCGTGCCGGCGGCGCTGGCCGCCAAGGCGCTGGGCAAGCCGGTTAAGCTGATCCTGACCCGCGCCGACGATGCCCGCTTCGACAGTTTCCGCTCGCCCTCCGTCCAGGCGCTGCGGGTGGGGCTGGACAGTGCCGGCAAGATCATCGCCATGGACCATGCCTGCGCCGCCGGCTGGCCAACGCAGATCCTGGCGCCCGGCTTCATGCCCAAGGGGACGAACGGCGTCGCCTATGATCCCTTCGCCATCGCCGGCGCCGACCATTGGTACAGCGTCGGCACCGCCCGGGTGCGCGCCATCGCCAATGATGTCGCCAACGCGAGCTTCCGCCCCGGCTGGCTGCGCTCGGTAGGGCCGGGCTTCACCAATTGGGCGGTCGAAAGCATGATCGACGAGGCGGCGCATGCCGCCAAGGCCGATCCGGTCGCCTTCCGCCTCGCCCATCTCGACGGTGCCGGCCGCAACGCTGGCAGCGGTCCGACCGCGGTCGGCGGCGCACTGCGCCAGGCGGCGGTGGTACGCCGCGCGGCGGCACTGGCCGGCTGGGGCCGCACCCTGCCCGCCGGCACCGGGCTCGGCATCGCCACCAGCTTTGGCCAGGAACGCGACATGCCGACCTGGGTCGCCTGTGTGGCGCGGGTCAAGGTGGCGGACGGCGCGGTGAAAGTGGAGCGGCTGACGCTCGTCGTCGACGCCGGCAGCATCATCGACCCCGACAGCGCCCGGGCGCAGATGGAGGGCGCCGCGCTCTGGGGTCTCAGCCTCGCGCTGCACGAATCGACCCGCTTCGAAAAGGGCCAGGTCGCCGACACCAACCTCGACACCTACACCCCGCTGCGCATCGACGAGGTGCCGGAGCTGGTCATCGAGCTGCTGCCGAGCCGCGAGCCGCCCGTCGGCCTCGGCGAACCCGCCACCACCGTCGTCGCGCCGGCCATCGCCAACGCGATCTTCGCGGCGACGGGGGTGCGCGTGCGCGACCTGCCGATCCGGCTGCCGGCGAAGGTGTAGGCCGTATCGAGATTCAAGTTTCAAAAGGCCTCCGGCGGCTGGGGCCTTAGGCCCCAGACCCCATTTCGCTTTGATCTTGCCTGAAAAACCGTCTGTGGTGTCGTGCGGCAGCCAGTTAATGGGGTCTGGGGCCTGCGGCCCCAGCCGCCGGAGGCTCCACTGTCTTCGCAATCAGCGTTCACCACGGCTGAAAGGTTGAATGTCGATCCGCCTAGCGCTGTTTCTTCGTCATGGTCGCGGTGAAATCCGGGTCCTTGTTCGCCACCCAGTCGACGAACTTGCGCACGCCGGGGTCGGCCAGCAGGCCGTCCACATCCATTCCGAAGCGTTGCAGTTCGGAATTGGTGAAATTGGCGATCAGCATCTGCTGGCAGATAGGGTGCATGGGCACGGTGTCGCGGCCGCCACGGCTTTTCGGCACCGGATGGTGCGCAATCACCGTCTTGCCGGTCGGCCGGCTGCACAGCCAGCAGATCACCGGCGCCGGCGCCTCCGCCGCGCGATCCATGTCGCCGTAAGGATCATGTTTCGAATGTCTGCGTGCCATGCGTCTGCCTGACGTGCCTGTTGTTTGCGCCGGCCAGCAATAGCGGCAAATCCCGGCAGAACAAAACACCGGCGGGCGGGCCGATGCTGTCGGGCGTTTATCCTGAACCCATGCCTGCGGATCATGACCCGCGAAGGTCGGCATTTGGGATGCGCGCAAAAGCGGCTAGGACTGGCATCGAACGGGGGACAGGGACGATGCGCAAGGGCTGGTGGTTGTGTCTGGTCGGGCTGGCCCTGATCCTCTTCGGGTCGTGGCAGGCCAGCCGCATCCAGACCGCGGGCGGCATCAGCGTGCGCGACGTGCGCTTTCAATCGCCGGCCGGCACCCGGATGAGCGGGCTGCTCTATATCCCGCCCGGCGCAACGGCAGCGACGCCGGCGCCGGGCATCCTCGCCGTTCATGGGTATATCAACAGCCGCGAAACGCAGGACGGGTTCGCCATCGAATTCGCCCGTCGCGGTTATGTCGTGCTGGCGCTCGACCAGACCGGCCATGGCTATTCGGGCGGCGGCGCCTTTTCGGAAGGCTTCGGCGGCCCGGCCGGGCTGGCCTGGCTGCGCGGCCTGCCGATGGTCGACAAGGCCAATATCGGCCTGGAAGGGCATAGCATGGGCGGCTGGACCGTCCTCGCCGCCGCCGCCGCCATGCCCGATGCCTATCGCGCCATCGTGCTGGAAGGGTCATCGACTGGCAAGCCGTTCGCCGCCGATGGCACACCGGCATGGCCGCGCAACCTGGCGCTGGTGTTCAGCCGCTATGACGAGTTTTCGAAGCTGATGTGGGATGTCGACCGCGCCCAGGATGTCGCGCAGAGCGCCAAATTGCAGGCGCTGTTCGACACCACCAGCATCGCGCCCGGTCGGATCTATGGCAGCATCGCCGCCGGCACCGCCCGGCTGCTGACGCAGCCGCTCGCCACCCACCCCGGCGACCATATCAGCCATGCCGCGATCGGCGATGCGCTGGACTGGTTCGGCCGCACGCTCGAGGGGGGCACGCCCCGGCCCGCCGATGACCAGATCTGGTTCGGCAAGGAGGTCGCGACGGGCCTGGCGCTTATCGGCTGTCTCGGCCTGCTCGCCGGCAGTTTCGACCTGCTGCTGGCGCTGCCGGTGTTTGCCACGCTGCGTCGCGCGCCGCCGCCGGGGCTGCCGCGCCGCGACCGCCGCTGGTGGCAAGGGTTTGCACTGTCGGCGCTGCTGCCGGCCCTGCTCTTCTTCCCCGCGTTCATCGCGGTGACGTTGCTGTTGCCGCCATCGGCGGTGCTGCCGCAGACGGTGACGACGCAGGTGACGCTGTGGGGCCTGATCGGCGCCGGGCTGACGCTGCTGCTGGCGCGGTTCGGGCCGCCGGCGCCGGCGCGTGCGGCGCCACAGTGGCTGCTGGCCGCCATGCTGGCGCTGGCGACCGCTGCCATCGCCTATCTGGTGCTGTTGGCGATGGCGACCTGGTTCAGCGTCGATTTCCGCTTCTGGGTGGTGGCGCTGAAGCCGCTCGGCCCCGACCAGGTCCGCATCGCGCTGGTCTATCTGCTGCCGATCACCTTCGCGCAGATCGTGACGCTCGACGCGCTCGGCCGGCTGGCGGTGGCGACGGATGGCCGCTTCCGCCGCTATGGCGCGGCCATGCTGGCGCTGGCCGCCGGCTTCCTGCTGTTGCTGGCCGTCGATTACGGCATGTTCTTCGTCACCGGCCAGCTGCCGACGGCGTTCGATCCGCTGACGACGGTCATCGCCATCCAGTTCGTGCCGCTGCTCGCCGCCATCGCCGCCATCGGCAGCTTCACCCGCGCCCGCACCGGCGATGCCGCGTCCGGCGGCCTGCTGTGCGGCCTGCTGGTGACCTGGTATGTCGTCGCCGGAACCGCCACCCAAATGGTCTGACGCCATCACCGCATCAGGGGGCGTGGTGCCGGATGAGGGGATTGAACCCCCGACCTTCGGTTTACAAAACCGCTGCTCTACCGCTGAGCTAATCCGGCGTTATTGCTGGCAGGCCGCAACGACGCCAATCCCGCTATCGCGTTCCGGCGCCCGCTTCAACACCCCATCGCGCATTTGGGGTCCGTCGACCACCAGACGATGCGCAGCAGCATGCCGCCGCGCGGGCGGCGCGGATCGGTGACGATGGTGTTGACGCGGCCGGCGACCGGCGCGGTGACGGTGTCGGTGACATGGCCAAAGGCATCGCTGAGCGTCGCCACCGGCTGGCCCGCGGTGACGCTGGCGCCGAGCGGCACCAGCAGACGGGCGTAGCCGGCGCGCGGCGCGCGGACCACGGTGATGCTGTTGGCGACGAACGTCGCCGGGTCGCTTGGGCGCGCCGTGCCGGCGATCATGCCCATCGATCGCAACAGATTGGTCAGGCCAGCGACCCCGCGCGTCACCATCGTCGCATCGAACACTTCCGGCCCGCCCAGCTCCAGCGTGATCGCCGGCACGCCATCGCGGGTCAGTTCATTCTCCACCGTGCCCTTTTCGCCGGTGTCGAGCTTGATGATGTCGGGCGCCACCAGTTCCGCCATCGTCCGCGTTTCGGGCGTCGAGGCAAAGGCATAGAGCACATAGCGGGTGCCGCGCGACTGGGTGTGCAGGTCGACGGCGCGATCGGCATTGGGGCGCAGCAGCCGCGACCACAGCCGGCCGGCATAATCATCGATGTCGCGGCCGCCCTCCATGCCCGGCATCACCCGGTTGAGATTGGGCTGGGCGCGGCCATCATCGGTCGTCCATTCGCGCTGGCTCAGCATCAGCCCTGGTGTGTTCAGCCCCGGCACAGCGACGATGCTGCCGCTGAGCGTCGCCGGATCGATCCGGGCCAGCAGTTGGTGGATGACATCGATGCCGTTGAGCTCGTCACCATGGATGGCCGCGGTCAGCAACAGGCGCGGGCCGGGGCGGGCACCCTTCACCACGATGACCGGCACCAGCCAGCTCTGCGCCAGCTGCGTCTCGCCGGCGCGGAACCAGAAATCCTGGCGCTGGCCGGCGGGCAGGTCGGCCACGTCCAGCCGGTCGATGATCGTGACGCCGGCCATGCTGCCGGCGCGTTCGGTGGCGGCGGGCGCCGGTGCGGCGAGGAGCAGGGCGAGAGCGAGGAGGGCGCGCATGAGTTGGCTCCTGGGGCTGTGCGCCGGGGATAGGCGGCGGGCGAGAACGGGGCAAGGGGAGGCCCGGCGCGCGCGCATTGCAAGACGCATGGTGTTTTGCCTTTCCACGCCCTCCTGCTCTAAGGAATCGCCATGACCCAGACATTCGACATCACCGCCGTCCGCGCCGCCTTTCCGGCGCTGGCTCTCACCGACGCCGGCCAACCGCGCCGCTATTTCGATGCGCCGGCGGGTACGCAGGTGGCGGGGCGGGTGATGGATGCGATGCGCGACGCCATGCTCCACGCCTGCGCCAATGATGGCGGCGCGTTCCGCACCAGCCAGGCGGCCAGCGCCATCGTCGATGCGGCGCATGCGGGCGCTGCGGCGCTGTTCAACTGCGCCGCCGACGAGATCGTCTACGGCCTCAACACCACTTCATTGTTCTACGCCTTCGCCGCGATGATTTCGCGCGACTGGGCGCCGGGCGACGAGATCGTGCTGACGCGGATGGACCATGACGCCAATGTCTCGCCCTGGTTGCAGGCCGCGGCCGACAGGCAAGTCACGGTGAAATGGCTGGAATGGGACAAGGAGACGTTCGAATTCCGCTATGACAGGCTCGATGCACTGCTCGGCCCGCGCACCCGGCTGGTCGCGGTCGGCCAGGCGAGCAATTACCTCGGCACCATCAACGATGTGGCGCGGGTGTGCGCCGCAGCGCGGGCGGTGGGCGCCATCTCGGTGGTCGATGCCGTGCAATCGACGCCGCATATCGCCATCGACGTGCAGGCCATCGGCTGCGACCTGCTCTGCGCCTCGGCCTATAAATTCTTCGGGCCGCACGCCGCCATTCTCTACCTGTCGCGGGCGATGCAGGCGCGGCTGCGGCCGTGGAAGGTGCGCCCCTCCGTCGAGGCCATGCCGACGCGCTTTTCACCCGGCACGCCGAGCTTCGAGGCCCAGGCCGGCACGCTCGCCGCCATCGAACATTTCGCCTGGATCGGCAGCCGCTTCGGCGGCGCGGCAGTGGACGCACCCCTGCGCCAACGCATCACCGCCGGCTTCGACGCCATCACCACTTATGAAACCGATCTGATGCGGCAGTTCCTCTCCGGCCTCGCCGCCATTCCCGGCGTGACGCTGCACGGCATCGGCAATGCCAACCGGCTGGCGTCGCGCGTGCCGACATTTACCTTCACCATGGCCGGCCGGGACGCGCCAGCGATCGTACAGGGCCTTGCCGACCGCAACATCTTCGCCTGGGCCGGCTATTATTACGCCTGGGAACCGGCCGGCGTGCTCGGCCTGCGCGATGGGCCGGGCGCGGTACGGGTGGGGCTGTCGCATTACAACAGCGCCGATGAGGTGACGGCGCTGCTGGCGGCGTTGGCAGAATTGGCGGGCTAGCTTTCGTGTCATCCCGGGCTTGACCCGGGATGACAGGACCAATCACCTGACGCCGGACATTTTCCCGCGCCCAGCCATTTCCCGAAGCGCGGATGAAAAAGCCTCCCCGTTTCTGGCGGGGAGGCCAATTCGCCCGGACGCGTCCGGCTACAGCCGCTCGATGCGCGCCGCCGCCTCGTCAAGGATGGCGGCGATATCGAGCTGCAGGGCGCGCCGCACGGCGTCATCGCCATCCTGCTGCGATATACGGGTGTGCAGCGCGGTGTGCAGGTTGCGCATGGCGCGGCGCACCGGGCCGCTTTCCGGCCGCGTGGCGAGCTTGGCCAGATCCTCCAGCCGGGCGATGGCCGCCGCGACCGCCGCGGCTTCATCGCCGAGCAGCTGCGCGCCCGCATCGTTGATGGCGAAGCGCTTGCGGCTGCCATCGGCGCTTTCTTCGACCAGGCCCTGGTCGGCGAGCAGGGTCAGCGTCGGATAGACCATGCCGGGGCTGGGCGCATAAACGCCGCCCGACAGCGCCTCGATGGCCTTGATCAGTTCATAGCCGTGGCGCGGTTCCTCCCAGATCAGTTTCAGCAGCACCAGCCGCAGCTCGGCACTGTCGAGCACCCGGCCGCGCGGGCCGCCGCCGGGGCGACCGCGACCGCCGGGGCGTTCGCCGCCCCAGCTGGCGCTCCAGCCGCCTTCATTGATCTGTTCGCGGATTTTTTCGGCAAAGGCCTCCCAGCGGGGGCCGTGGCGATGACGTCGGAAATGCATATTTGTGCTCCTGATTGGTTTCGATGTTTCTAAGATATATCTTATACTGAGATACGCAAGAGCCATTGAAGATATATTTTTCGGGCGTTGTGGGTTGCGTCAGGCCGGGCGCGGTGCCGCGGCGCGCTGCAGGCGGTCGTTGATTGCCAGCCCGAGGCCGTGGTCGGGCACCGGCGCGACGGCGATGGCGGCGCGGCCGCTGGCTTCGGCAATGTGGAGCAGGTCGAACAGCCGGGCGGCGGCTTCGACGAGATCGCCGCTGGCGGAGAGGCTGGCGTCACCGGCGATGGCGCCGAAGCCGATGTGGAATTCGGACGCATGAGCGGTGACGGCGTTCAACCGCACCGGCTGGCGCGGGGCATAGTGCGACGCCATCATGCCGGGCGCCACAATACCTCCCCCCGCCGGGGGGAGGTAGGCCCGCCACGGCAATGATGTCCTCCACTGCCACCGCCCCTGGCCGCAGCAGCCGCCAGCCGCCGTCCACCAGCTGCACGATTGTCGATTCCACCCCCGCCGCCGATACGCCGCCATCGAGGATCAACGGCACCTTGTCCCCCAGCGACCCCGCCACATGAGCGGCACTGGTCGAGGATATCCGCCCCGAGGCATTGGCCGATGGCGCCGCCAATGGCCCGCACGCGGCGATCAGCGCCTGTATCACCGGATGCGCCGGGCAGCGCAGCGCGATCGTGTCGAGCCCTGCCGTCACCAGCGCCGCCACCGCCGCATCGGCCCGGCGCGGCAGCACCAATGTCAGCGGCCCCGGCCAGAACGCCGCCATCAGCCGCGCCGCCAGCGTGTCCACCACTGCAAGCCGCGCCGCAGCCGCCGCATCCGCCACATGCACGATCAGCGGGTTGAAGCTCGGCCGGCCCTTGGCCGCATAGATGCGCGCCACCGCTTCGCCATCCGCCGCCCGCGCGGCAAGGCCATAGACGGTCTCCGTCGGCACCGCGACGATGCCGCCGCCATTCAGCAGCGCCGCGGCTGCGGCAATGCCGGCGGCATCGGCGGCGAGGATGCGGCTTTTGTCGGTCATCGCCCCCGTCTATAGCGATTGCTTCACCAAGCCCAAGGCCGAACCGATGCCCTATACCGCCCCCACCGCCGAACAGCGTTTCGTGCTCGATTGCATCGCCGATGTGCCGGGCCTCGCCGCCCTGCCCGCCTATGCCAATGCCAGCCCGGACATGGTCGATGCCATTCTGGCCGAATCCGGCCGGCTGGCGGCGGAGGTGTTCGCGCCGCTGAACACGGTGGGCGACAAGGCGCATGCGAAGCTTGCCGATGGCGTCGTCACGCTGCCGCCGGGCTTTGCCGAAGCCTACAAGCTCTACATCGACGGCGGCTGGGCCGGGCTGGGCGTGGCGGAAGCGCATGGCGGCCAGGGCCTGCCCTTCGTCGTCGCCGCCGCCGTGCAGGAACAATTGACCAGCGCCAACATGGCCTTTGCGCTGTGCATGATGCTGAGCCAGGGCGCCATCGAGGCGCTGGCGGCGCACGCCTCACCGGAACTGCAGGCGCGCTACCTTTCGAAGCTGGTCAGCGGCGAATGGACCGGCACGATGAACCTGACCGAGCCTTCCGCCGGCTCGGACGTCGGTGCGCTGAAATCCCGCGCCGAGCCGCACGCGGACGGCAGCTATCGCATCAAGGGCACCAAGATCTTCATCACCTGGGGCGAGCATGACGCGGCAGACAACATCGTCCATCTCGTCCTCGCCCGCCTGCCCGATGCGCCGGCCGGCACCAAGGGGATCAGCCTGTTCCTCTGCCCGAAATATCTGCCGGATGGCAGCCGCAACGATCTGAAGTGCGTCGGGGTCGAGCACAAGCTCGGCATCCATGCCTCCCCCACCTGCACAATGAGCTTTGGCGATAATGATAACTGCGTCGGCTATCTGGTCGGGGCGGAGGGCGCCGGCATGCGCGCCATGTTCACCATGATGAACAATGCCCGTGTCCAGGTCGGCCTGCAGGGCGTCGCGGTGGCGGAGGCGGCGACGCAGCATGCACTCGGCTGGGCGCGGACGCGGGTGCAGTCGGCAAAGTTCGGCGGTGGCCGCGAACCTGTCCGCATCATCGAGCATGCCGATGTTCGCCGCACGCTGATGACCTGCCGGGCGCTGACCGAGGCGACGCGGGCGCTGGTCTATCTCAACGCCGCCGCCGTCGACCGCGCCCATGCCGGCGACGCCGCGGGCCAGGGCCTCGCCGATCTGCTTACCCCCATTTCCAAGGGCTGGGCGACGGATGTCGGCGTCGAGGTGGCAAGCCTGGCGCTGCAGGTGTTCGGCGGCATGGGCTATGTCGAGGAAACCGGCGCCGCCCAGTTCCTCCGCGACGCCCGCATTGCGCCGATCTATGAAGGCACCAACGGCATCCAGGCGCTCGATCTGGTCGGCCGCAAGCTCGGCATGGACGGCGGCGCGCATTGGCAGGAGGTGTTCGCGCAAGTGGGCGACACGCTCGCCGAGCTGGGCCGCGACATGGATGTGCAGGGCCTCGCCCCCTGGCTCGACGATGCCCTCGCCGCCACCCGCGCCGCGACGGTGTGGATGACCGGCGCCAACAACCCCGACGATATCGCCGCCGGCGCGACGCCCTATCTGCGCATGATGGGGCTGACGCTGGGCGGCTGGCTGCTGGCGAAACAGGCGCTGGTCGCCGCCACCCGCCTGCGCAGCGGCGACGGCGATCCGGCGTTCCTGCGCGCCAAGATCAGCACGGCGCGCTTCTATGCGGAGCAGATTTTGCCGCAGGTGGGCGCGCTGTCCGGCCCGGTGACGCGCGGCGCGGCCGGGCTGTATGCGATTTCGGAGGATGATCTGGCGGCGTAAGGGGCGGTTGGGGGTTGAGGTTAGTGGCCGGGGGTGTCGGTCCGCTCAGGCGTCTCCTTATGGTGGAGCGCGGCCGTTCAGTCTGGCGCGAATGCCCCGATGTCGAATGGGACCGATGGACTGAGCGCACCACCAAAGTTGTCAGCCGCACAACGCCCGTGCGCGAATATTTCCTGCGTCGCTCTTCCAGCATCCGCCCACAAGCCGGACAGAATAATGCGGACAGCGCCGCTGTCATCTTGGGCGATACCCGCATTGCAATAGCAGCACTGATAATCGAACTTGCCCATCATTCCCATGTTATCGCGGGCAATCGAATTTCTACAACCGGTTTTATCTTTTCGTCACGGTAAGTGCCGATACGCCGCGAGCGGCAGGAATCGGACATAGTCCTCATTCCTCGCAAAATGCACCTTCCGCCGTAACTTTACCGCCTTCGACGAGCGCAAAGCAGCCGGGACTGTAACGCAGATCCTGACAAATACCTGCCGCTGCTTCGCCCGGCTGCGGAATTGGTCGGTCGTGCGGTCCATCGGCGCTCACGCGGCACGCACCCTGGCAATCGGCTTTGCCGGCGCACGTTTTTCCAGCGTCGGGGTAGCGGAACTGACAGATCGGAAAGCCGAAAGCGCTGCGAGTTTCATAACCACCTTGAGCAACACAGTTCCGGCGCTCCGCAACGTTCAAATGCTTGGGCAGGCTGCTGCAGCTTCCGACACATGCCAACGAGAGCAGGGCTGCCGTGGCTCTGAAAACAGCAGGAGAACAGGTCGGCATCGATCAATTTTTTCATATCGAGACAGTTTCCACAACCGGGCAGCCGGTATCAAAAATGCCCGATCCTGCACCACCAATCTGGCACATTCCATGAACAAACCCGCCTTATTCCCCGCATCGCGGCAAGGCCATATGACACGCTTCGGTCAGCACCGGAGACACATCATGCCCCAGCGCAAATCTGCCATCGCCCATGTCGAAAGCGGTCGGGTGCCGCATATCGTCCACATGATTCCCAAGGGCGCCCCCGGCTATCGCGAAGCCAATGGCGGCGCGATGGTCGTGTCCAGTCCGGCGGAAGTCGATGCGCTGGTGCGCCGGCTGCAACCCGGCGAGGTCGCGACGCTCGATGACCTGCGCGCCGCCATCGCCCGCCATCACGACGTCGCCGTCGCCTGTCCGGTCTCCACGGCGATCTTCCTCAACATGTGCGCCCGCGCCGCCGAGGAACGGCGCGCCATGGGGGTGCCGGCCGAAGCGCTGACACCCTGGTGGCGCACGCTGAAGAAGGGCGGTTTCCTCAATCCAAAATTCCCCGGCGCCCCGGACCTGCAGGCGGACTATCTGGCCGCCGAAGGCGTGCGCGTCTCGCCGCTGCGCCGCCAGCTCGCCGTGTTCGATTTCGCCGCGCGCCGGCCGGACTGGTGCGCCGTGCAAAGCTGACCCGCACGTGATTTCGTCCTTGCCCTGTGCGACATTCCGCCCCACCATGGCGCCATGAAACTTGCCTCGCTTCGCCATGGCCGTGACGGCCGACTTGTCGTTGTTTCCGAAGATCTTGCCTGGTGTGCGGCGCCGCCGCCGATGTGGCCGACCCTGCAGGCGGCGCTCGATGACTGGGCGCATGCCGAGCCCATCCTGCGCGGCGTTGCCGAGAGCCTGGCGCATGACGCGGTGCCGCACAGCCGCTTTCACGAGCGCGAGGCCGCCGCGCCCCTACCCCGCGCCTATCAATGGGCCGATGGCAGCGCCTATGTGAACCATGTCGAGCTGGTGCGGCGGGCGCGCGGTGCCGAGCTGCCGGCGAGCTTCTGGACCGATCCGCTGATGTACCAGGGCGGCAGCGACGCGTTCCTCGCCCCCCGCGACCCGATTCCGTTCCACGACGCCAGCTGGGGCCTCGACCTGGAAGCCGAAGTCGTCGTCGTCACCGGCGATGTGCCGCAGGGCGCGACGCGCGAACAGGCGATTGCCGCCATCCGCCTCATCGGCCTCGTCAATGATGTCTCGCTGCGCGGCCTCATCCCCGATGAACTGGCCAAGGGCTTCGGCTTCGTGCAGTCGAAGCCGGCGTCGGCGCTGTCGCCGGTGCTGGTCACCCCCGATGCGCTGGGCGAACGCTGGCGCGATGGCAAGCTGCACGGCGTGCTGTCGGTCGATCTCAACGGCCAGCCGTTCGGCCGCGCCGATGCGGGGGACGACATGACCTTCGATTTCGGCACGCTGATCGCGCATCTGGCCAAGACGCGCAGCATCGGCGCCGGATCGATCATCGGGTCCGGCACCGTGTCCAACCGCGGCGCCGATGGCGGGCCGGGCCAGCCGGTCGCCGCCGGCGGCCGCGGCTACAGCTGCATCGCCGAAGTGCGCATGGTCGAAACCATCGGCGCCGGCGCGCCGGCCACGCCCTTCCTCGCCCCCGGCGACGTGGTGCGCATCGAAATGCTGGATGAGCGCCACCATTCGATCTTCGGGGCGATCGAGCAGCGGGTGGTCTAGGCCGTATCGACGTTCAGAATTTCAGCAATCCTGAACGCTGATTGCGATAGGAGCAGAGCCTCCGGCGGCTGGGGCCGCAGGCCCCAGACCCCATTAACTGACTGCCGCGCGGCACCGCAGGCAGCTTTCCAGGCCGAAACAAAGCGAAATGGGGTCTGGGGCCTGCGGCCCCAGCCGCCGGAGGCGTCTCAAAACTTGGATGTCGATACGCCCTAAACCTTGCAGCCCTTCGCCCGCGCCGTGCCCTTCAGATAGGCGCGGCGGACGGAGCCGGCGAACACCGCGGCCTGGGCGCGCTTCTGCGCGGCTTCGGCGCCGGAGACTTTCCGGATCAGGCCGGTGAACGGAATCAGGCTGCCGGCCACCGATTCGACGCCGCCGAGCACCTGTTCCGATGCGGTGGGGCCGCCTTTCTGCTGCGCTTCCGCCGAATCGACATCGGGGCCGAGCAATTCGGTGAGGCGGGTGATCTTCGCCTTGAAGTCCTTGCAGGTCTTGATGCCATCGAGCGCATAGGGCCGCTCCATCACGTCCAGCAGCTGTTGCGGCACCTTGTCCTTCATCAGGTTGAGGTCCTTCAGCGGCTTTTCGACGATATTCTCGGCGGTGTCGCCAACCCGGTCCATGTCGCTCTTCTTGTCGGGCGTTGCCGCCTTTGGCGCGGGCGCCTGCGCCGCCACCGGCAGCGCCTGGGTGAGCGCCAGCGCCAGCATCGTTCCGGCCAGCCACATGGTCTTCGGCATCTCTCTCTCCCTGTTGTTCGGCGATATCATCCCGGAACGCCGATCGCTTTACAAGGTTGCGCTGCCATCGGGCTTGCCGTTGCGGCGCGGCGGCGGTATAAGCAGCGCATCTTCACATGGGTAACCGCATGGAGGTCGGTCGGGAATTGCCCCGCCCGCCGCCAGACCCGCTTGCAATTCGAGAGCCGTTTGACCGCCACCGCCATCGATACCGCGCTGCACGCCATCATCGCCCCCGTGGTCGCCGACCTGGGGTTCGACCTGGTGCGCATCCAGCTGTCGGGCAAGCCGGGCGACCAGACCCTGCAGATCATGGCGGAGGACCGGGCGACCGGCCAGCTGACGCTCGACCAGTGCGCGGCGATCAGCCGGGCGCTCGACCTGCCGCTCGACGAAGCCGATCCGATCCCTGGCGAATATGCGCTGGAAGTGTCGTCACCCGGCATCGACCGGCCGCTGACCCGGCCCGGCGACTGGATCAAGTGGCAGGGCCATGAAGTGCGGCTGAAGCTGGAGCCGGCCATCGACGGCCGGGTGCGTGCCCATGGCAGCATCCTCGGCCTCGCCGATGATGTGGTGACGCTCGACGTGAAGAGCGTCGGCGCTATCCTGCTGCCGCTCGCCGCCATCCAGTCGGCCAAGCTGGTGCTGACGCCGAAACTCATCAAGGCGTCGCAACCGCTCGATGCCAGCGACGCCGACGAACTGATCGAAGCGCCGGAAGCGGGCGAGTTCGACAACGACAACACCGACCTTAACGATCCGACCGAGGACTGAGACTATGGCCACTGCCATCACCGCCAATCGCGCCGAACTGATCGCCATCGCCGATGCGGTGGCGCGCGAGAAATCGATCGACCGCGCCATCGTCATCGAGGCGATGGAAGACGCCATCCAGCGCGCCGCCCGCGCCCGCTATGGCGCCGAGAACGACATCCGCGCCAAGATCGACCCCAAGGGCGGCGAAACCCGGCTGTGGCGCGTGCTCGAAGTGGTCGAGGAGCCGGAAGATTTCTTCAAGCAGGTCGATTTGAAGGGCGCGCTGAAGAAGGACAAGAATGCCAAGCTGGGCGACTTCATCGTCGATCCGCTGCCGCCGGTGGAATTCGGCCGCATCGCTGCCCAGGCCGCCAAGCAGGTCATCGTCCAGAAGGTCCGCGATGCCGAGCGCGACCGCCAGTATGACGAGTTCAAGGACCGCGCCGGCGAGATCATCACCGGTGTCGTCAAGCGCGCCGAATTCGGCCATGTCGTCGTCGATCTGGGCAAGGCCGAGGGCGTCATCCGCCGCGACCAGCAGATCCCGCGCGAAGTGCTGAAGCCCGGCGACCGCGTCCGCGCCCTTATCGCCAGCGTCCGCCGCGAGCCCCGTGGCCCGCAGATCTTCCTGTCGCGCGCCGCCGGCGATTTCATGAAGAAGCTGTTCGCCCAGGAAGTGCCGGAAATCTATGACGGCATCATCACCATCATGGCCGTCGCCCGCGATCCGGGCAGCCGCGCCAAGATCGGCGTCATCAGCCGCGATTCGTCGATCGACCCGGTCGGCGCCTGCGTCGGCATGAAGGGCAGCCGCGTGCAGGCGGTGGTGCAGGAACTGCAGGGCGAAAAGATCGACATCATCCCCTGGTCGCCCGATGTCGCGACCTTCGTCGTCAACGCCCTCCAGCCGGCCGAAGTCGCCAAGGTGGTGATGGACGAGGAAGACAATCGCATCGATGTCGTCGTCCCCGATGACCAGCTCAGCCTCGCCATCGGCCGTCGCGGCCAGAATGTCCGTCTCGCCAGCCAGCTGACCGGCCGCCAGATCGACATCATGACCGAAGCGGACGAGAGCGAGCGCCGCCAGAAGGAATTCACCGAAAAGTCGGCGATGTTCGAATCGGAACTCGATGTCGATGAAACCCTGGCCCAGCTGCTGGTCGCCGAAGGCTTTTCCGAACTGGAAGAAGTCGCCTATGTCGAGATCAGCGAACTCGCCAGCATCGAAGGCTTCGACGACGATCTCGCCGCCGAACTGCAGAACCGCGCCGTCGAAGCGCTCGACCGCCGCGAAGCCGCTGCCCGCGAGGAACGCCGCGCCCTGGGTGTCGAGGATGATGTCGCCGCCATCGAGGGGCTGACCGAAGCCATGCTGGTCGTGCTCGGCAAGAAGGGCGTCAAGACGCTCGACGATCTGGGTGACCTCGCCACCGACGAACTGGTGTCGAAGGGTTCCGGCATCCTGAAGGATTTCGGCATTTCGGAAGATGATGGCAATCGCATCATCATGGCCGCACGTGCGCACTGGTTCGAAGACGAATCCGCCGGGGAGGACGCACCCGCGGATGGAACACGATGAGCCTCTGAACGCAGACAGCGTTGCGACGAACGATGCGGCGTCCCCGGAACGCCGCTGCATCCTGACGCATGCCTCCGGCCCCAGCGCCCGGCTGATCCGCCTGGCCGTCGGCCCCGACAACCAGATTGCCGCGGATTTCGCCGGCAAGCTGCAGGGGCGCGGCGCCTGGATCAGCGCCGATCGCGCCCTGCTGGAAGCCGCTATCGCCAAGGGCAAGTTGAAGGGCGCGCTGGCCCGCGCCTTCAAGGCGAACAATCTGCATGTGCCCGATGACTTGCCCGCGCAGATCGCCGCCGGCCTCGAACGCCGTGCGCTCGATCGGCTGGGCTTGGAAAATCGCGCCGGCAACCTCATCTGGGGGCATGAGCGCATCGGCGACGCGCTGCTGAAGGGCAAATTGCACCTGTTGCTGCACGCCGCCGACGCCCGCCCCGATGGCATGGGCAAGCTGGAGGCCAGGCGCCGCGGCGCCTCGCCGGAGACGCGATCCATCGTGTTGCCGGCCGGGCGAGACCAATTGTCGATGGCCCTTGGCCGCGAAAATGTAGTACATGCCGCGATCTCCGACGCAGCCAGCGCCGCGCGGGTGATCGAGACGCTGGAACGCTGGGCGGCCTATGGTGGCACGGCCGTCGACGATACGAACGAGACCGTCATCGGTGATGACATGAACGACGATGTCATCATGGATGACGGGTACGAAGACTCGGGCGAAACGGCCATTGCCGTAGCGCCCCCGGAAAGGCATTAGGCGCGACTTCATGAGTGACGACAACAAACCCAAGCTTGGCATGCGTGCTCCCCTCGGCCTGAACAAGGCGGTGGAAGTGGGCAAGGTCAAACAGAGCTTCAGCCATGGCCGCACCAAGCAGGTCGTGGTGGAGGTGAAGCGCGCCCGCGTGCTGCATCGTCCGGGCGATCCCGCCCCGGCCGCGCCTGTGGTGGAAACGCCGGCACCCGCGCCCGCCCCGGCACCGACTCCGGCAGCGGCCGCTCCCGCGCCGGCG